>NZ_JAMXWS010000001.1:0-648900 GCF_051043335.1 Leucobacter sp. gxy201 | reverse complement strand
CCCGCACGCGAAGGCCAGAAATGGCCTTCGCCCCCAGTGCGACAAGCAGGCGTGTCGCACCCCGTTGCGGGGCGGAGACCGGTGGCCGAGGGAGCTCGCGCCGGCTCGCGGCCATGCGGCAACTGCGGTGCTCCCGGCCGGCCGTCATTGCAGCGATGCTTAGATGGACGGGTGAACGAAACAGTTGCCTCTTCATCGGCCGCTCCAGCGCTTGCCCCCTCCCCCACCGATTTCGGTTTCGAGGTCGAACACCGGCTCGAATCGGGCGGCGCATCCGGCACCGGCGATCGCCCGCTCGGGCGTGCGGGGACGATCCGCACCCCGCACGGCGATATCCAGACGCCTGCCTTCATCCCGGTCGGCACGAAGGCGACCGTCAAGGCCCTGCTGCCGGCGACGGTCGAGGAGCTCGGCGGTCAGGCGGTGCTCGCGAACGCGTACCACTTGTTCCTGCAGCCGGGCAGCGACATCGTCGATGAGGCCGGCGGGTTCGGCAAGTTCATGAACTGGCACGGTCCGACGTTCACCGATTCGGGCGGATTCCAGGTGATGTCGCTCGGGGTCGGCTTCAAGAAGGTCATCTCGATGGATGAGAACGCGCATCGCAGCGACGAGGTCATCGCGAAGAACAAGGAGCGGCTCGCGCACGTCGACGAAGACGGCGTCACGTTCAAGTCGTTCATCAACGGCGACCGCCACCGCTTCACCCCGGAGATCTCCATGCGCATCCAGCATCAGCTGGGCGCCGACATCATCTTCGCGTTCGACGAGTGCACGACGCTCATGAACACTCGCGCCTACCAGGAGGATTCGGTCGACCGCACCGCGCGGTGGGCTGTGCGGTGCCTCGATGAGCACGCACGTCAGACTGCCGAGCGCTCGCACCGCCCCTACCAGGCGCTCTTCGGCGTCGTGCAGGGTGCGCAGTACGAGGATCTGCGCCGGAAGGCGGCCCGCGGGCTCGCCGAGATGACCGGCGCCGAGACCGAGTCGCAGGTCTTCGACGGATTCGGGCTCGGCGGTGCGCTGGAGAAGACCGAGCTCGGCACCATCTGCGCGTGGATGACCGACGAACTGCCCGAGGATCGGCCGCGCCACCTGCTCGGCATCTCGGAGCCCGATGACCTGTTCGCAGGGATCGCGGCAGGCGCCGACACCTTCGACTGCGTCGCGCCTTCGCGCCAGGCCCGCGGCGGCACCATGTATTCGAGTTCGGGCCGCATCAACGCGAAGGCGGCGGGCCAGCGCCGCCGTTTCGAGGCGCTCGACCCAGAGTGCGACTGCTACACGTGCGAGAACTACACGGCTGCCTACCTGCATCACCTCTTCAAGGCGAAGGAGATGCTCGCGTCGACGCTCGCCACCATCCACAACGAGCGCTACATCGTGCGCCTCGTCGACCGGATCCGCCAGGCGATCATCGACGGCGACTTCGCCGAGATGCGCGACGAGACGCTCGGCCGGCTCTACGGCCCCGAGGCCGCCCGCGCGGCGAGGGCGGGCGTGCGGGTCTCCCGCTGACCGAGTGAGCCGTGGAGCCGCCCGGCGGCCCGAGCCGGGCTACGCCTCGGGTCGGGGCTCCGCGGCGGCCGCCCGCTCCTCCGCACGCCGCACCGTCCGGATGACCCGTGTCGTCACGGGCAGCAGCACGACCTCGGCGAGCACCTTGACGACGTAGCCGAGCACCACGTACATGACGAAGTCGATGCCGGTGATGATGCCGGCGAAGGCGATCGTGCAGAACAGCAGCGTGTCGGCGAGCTCGCCGACGAGCGTCGACACGATGAGCCGGGTGCGCAGCAGGCGTCCGGCCGTGCGGCGGTGCATGAGGTCCATGACCCAGGCGTTGAGCAGCTGGCCGGCGAGGAAGCCGGTCAGGCTCGCCGCCACGATGCGGGGCACGAAGCCGAGCACGGCCGCGAAGGCCTCCTGGTTCTCCCACCCGTCGGCGGGCGGCGAGATCTGCACGATGAGGATGGTGAGCGAGGCGACGAGCGCCAGCGCGAACGCCGCGAAGATCGCACGGCGCGATGCGCGCAGCCCGTATACCTCCGCGAGCACATCGCCGAGGATGTACGCGATCGGGAAGAGGAAGACTCCTCCGTCGAACACGAGCGGCAGTTCGAAACCGCCGATGGCGACGGCGCCGAACGCGATCGGCTTCACCGCGACGACGTTCGAGATCAGCAGGATGCCGACGAATACGGCCGACACCATCGCGTAGCGCGATCCGCGCCCTGCCGCCTGCGCTCCCGGCGTCAGGTACTGCCGCGCGCCTGCGGCGTCCGGTGAGACGTCCACTCGATTCTCCTCGATCCTATTCATCGACTCTGCCCACTCCGAGCGCTCCTCTGATCATGTCCATGTTGAGCCGTGCTGCGACACGAGCCCCGCTCCCCGCAGCGATGATGAGCTGCTGCGGGCCCGGCGGCACGACGTCGCCGACGGCGTAGATGCCGCGCGCGGAGGTCTCGCCGTTGACGTCGACCTCGACGAGACCCCAGTCGTCGCGTGCGATATCGATGTCGCCAAGGTACTCGACGGGGGCGTGCCAGCGCGGGCGCACGAAGCCTCCGACGCGGGGAACGACCTCGCCGTCGGTGAGCCGCACACCCGTCATCTCGGCCTTCTCGCCGACGATGTCGTCGATGGGGCGGCGTTCGACGCGAATGCCGATCGCGTTCAGCTGCGCCTCCTGGTCGGCGCGCACCGTGTCGGCGCCGTTCGTGAACACGATCAGGTCGGAGCTGAAGCGGCTGATGAGCAGCGCACGCGCGAACAGGTCGGAGGTCTCCCCGATGAGTACGAGCGGCTTGTCCGTCTTCTCGAACCCGTCGCATTCGACGCAGCTGTGCAGGGCGGTGCCGTAGTAGGCGCGGATCATCGGGAAGGGCGGCAGCTCTTCGGTGAGGCCGGCGGCGATGAGCACGCGCCGGGCCGTGAACTCGACGTCGGCCGAGCCGCGGATGCCGGTGCCGCGCACGCGGAAGCCGATGCCGTCGGGGAAACCAGCGGCCAGCGCCTCGTCCGCCGTCAGGCGCATCACTTCCCGGCCGATGGACTGGGCGAAGATCGCGGTCGGGTATGCCTCGAACTCCTCGCGGCCGAGGCGTCGCAGTTCGAGCGGGGATGCGCCGTCGCGCGTCAGGAAGCCGTGCGAGCGGAGGGTCGCGGAGTGCCGCGGGCGGTTGCTGTCGAGGATCGCGATGCGCCGGTGGGCCCGCACGAGTTGCAGCCCGGCGGAGAGCCCGGCGGGGCCGCCTCCGATGATGGCGACTCCGACCGGCGCCTCGGCGTTCACTGCGTCCACGTCTCCAGACCTCGCTCGCGACTAGGCGCTGAGGTGCGCCTGGAGCTTCTGCAGGCGCGCGAAGGTCTCGTCCCGGCCGAGCAGCTCGAACGATTCGAACAGGGGCGGCGACACGCGTCGGCCCGATGCGGCGACGCGCAGGGCGCCGAAGGCGACGCGCGGCTTCAGCCCGAGACCCTGCTCGGGGTCGGTGAGAGCGGTCTGCAGCGCGGTCTGAATCGCCTCGGTGTTCCAACCGTCTGCAGGGATCGCCTCGAGCGCTGCGAGGCCGGCCTCGAGCACCTGGGGCGCGTCCTCCTTCAGCGACTTCAGTGCGTCGGCCTCGTACTCGAGCGCGTCGGTGCTCGTGAAGAGGAACCCGAGCATGCCGACGACCTCGGAGAGCACGACGACGCGGCTCTGCACGAGCGGCACCGCGGCGCGCACGGTGGCGAGCTGTTCGGCGCTCGGCTCGATCGGCAGGGCGCCGCCCGCGATGAGGTAGGGCAGGATGCGCCGGCCGAAGTCGTCTTCGGTCAGCAGGCGGATGTGGTCGGCGTTGATCGAGTCGGCCTTCTTCTGGTCGAAGCGGGCCGGGTTCGGGTTCACGTCGGCGATGTCGAACGCGGCGGTCATCTCCGCGCTCGTGAACACGTCGCGGTCGGGCGCGAGCGACCAGCCGAGCAGCGAGAGGTAGTTCAGCAGGCCCTCGGGGATGAAGCCGCGATCGCGGTGGTGCAGCAGGTTCGCCTGCGGGTCGCGCTTCGACAGCTTCTTGTTGCCCTCGCCCATGACGTAGGGCAGGTGGCCGAAGTGCGGGATGGCCTTCGCGATGCCGACCTCGATGAGCGCGTGGTACAGCGCGATCTGGCGGGGCGTCGACGAGAGGATGTCTTCGCCGCGCAGCACGTGGGTGATGCCCATGAGCGCGTCGTCGACCGGGTTCACGAGCGTGTAGAGCGGCTTGCCGTTCGGGCGCACGACGACGAAGTCGATCGTGGAGCCCGCCGGGAAGGTGATGTCGCCGCGCACGAGGTCGGTGAACGAGAGGTCGGTGTCGGGCACGCGGAAGCGGAGCGCCGGTTCGCGGCCCTCGGCGCGGTAGGCGGCCCGCTGCTCATCGGTGAGGTCGCGGTCGAAGTTGTCGTAGCCGAGCTGCTTCGGGCGACCGGCTGCTTCGTTGCGCGCGTCGATCTCCTCGGACGTCGAGAAGCTCTCGTAGAGGTAGCCGGCGTCGCGCAGGCGCGCGATCGCGTCCTGGTAGATGTCGCCGCGCTGGGACTGGCGGTACGGGCCGTGCTCGCCGCCCGCGTCGATGCCCTCGTCCCAATCGAGGCCGAGCCAGCGCAGCGAATCGATGATCTGGGTGTAGCTCTCCTCGCTATCGCGCGCGGCATCGGTGTCTTCGATACGGAAGACGAAGGTGCCGCCGGTGTGCCGGGCGTACGCCCAGTTGAAGAGCGCGGTGCGCACCATGCCGACGTGGGGCGTACCCGTCGGCGAGGGGCAGAACCGTACCCGGATATCACTGCCGGTGGCGGACGAGAACTGAGGTGCAATGGTGTCGGACATCGCACTCCAGTCTACTCGGTGCCGGCCGCGTCCTGCACGACGCCGCGCATGCGCGTGCGCAGCCCGAGCTGCAGCGATGCCGTCGCACCGATCGCGAGCAGCACTCCCGTCGTGAGGGCGAGGAACGAGAAGTCGCCGAACGCGAAAGCGACACCCGAGAGGGCTCCCGCAATCGCGCCCGCAGCGCTCATCGTGGTGTCCGAGCGCCCCTGCCAGATCGGCCGTTCGGCGAGCGGCGTGAGCTCGGTGAGCAGCGCCGCGCCGGCGACCGTCACCGCCCCCCAGCCGAGGCCGACGAGCACCATGGCGATCTGCACGAGCAGGTGCGATGGGCCCGCGAAGTATGCGGTGATGATCGCGAGCAGCAGCAGTAGCCAGCCGAGCACGATGACGGTCAGGTTGCCGAAGCGACCGGCGAGCATGCCGAAGACCGGCGAGAGCGCGTACATGCCGGCGATGTGCATGCTGAGCGTGACGCCCACGATCTCCGCCGTCCCGTCGTGGTGCATGAGCTGCAGCGGGGTCATGGCCATGAGCCCGACCATGATGGCCTGCGCCATCGCGATCATGATGATGGTGAGCACACGGTTGCGCCGCGAATGCAGGGGCACCCGGTGCTCGTGCGGGTGCGCGGTGCCCGGAGCGGGCCGTACGACCTCCTCCTCGTCATCGGGCAGGGTGCGCGCGACGAGCAGCGGGTCGGGGCGCAGCCCGAAGAGGTTGACGAGCGCGGCGAGCACCTGCGCGAAGAAGGTGAATACGAATACGCCCGCGAGCGGGGTGACGCCGATGAGCAGGCCCACCGTTTCGCCCGGGCCGATGAGCAGCGGGCCGGCGACGGCGCCGATCGTGATGGACCAGACGACGAGCGACAGATCGCGGGCGCGATGCCGCGGTCGGGCGAGGTCGGTGGCGGTGAAACGCGCGAGCAGCTGCACGGCGCTCGCGACGCCGATCATCGCGATGCCGCCCGCGAGCACCCACCACAGGTCGATGACGGTGCCGAAGACGGCGACGAACGCGCCGACCATGGCGACGGCGCTGCCCGTCACGAGGGCGCGGCGCCGACCGCGCTTCGCCGCCAGGCGCGCGAGCGGAATGCCCGCGATCGCGGCGCCGAGGTTGAACACCGACGAGGCGAGGCCCGAGATCGCGTCGTTGCCGCTGACCTCGGCGATGAGCAGGGCGCCGACGGAGAGCGAGGCGCCGACGCCGAGCCCGCCGAGGATCGTGCCGATCGACAGCACCCACAGCGTGCGGCGCTGCAGCGCCCCGCCGCGCTCGTACCGCGGCGGGGCGGCCGCGGCCGTCGCAGCGGCGCTCACGCGGCCTTCTCCAGACGCCAGCGCGAGACGTCGACGTGGTCGAGCAGTCGCTTCGCGAGCCGTACCTGCGGGCTCTCGTTCGCCGTGACCATCGAAGCGAGGCCGATGGTGCGGTAGCGCGGCGGGTCGAGCGGCAGGGCGCAGGCGTCGTCGGGAAGCGTGCGCGCCGCAGAGAGCGCGAGTCCCGGCACGAGGGCGACGGCGCCTCCCGCGGCCGCCATGGCGAGCATGGCGGGCACGTTGTCGGTCTCCTGGATGATCTCGGGCTCGAAGCCCGCGTGGTGCGCGGCATCAAGCAGATGTCCGCGGCACTTCTCGCAGCCGGCGATCCAGTGCTCGGCGGCGAAGTCGGCGAGGTCGAGCGACTGCGCCCCCGCAGCCCGCTCGTCGGAGACGACGAGGCGCACCTCCTCCGTCCACATCGGCTGGAAGGCGCTGCCCGCGGGCAGTTCGGTCGAGCCCTCGTAGACGAAGATGAGCGCGCAGTCGACTTCGCCGTCGCGCAGCAGCTGCGCGGCCTCGGGCGGCTCCGCCTCGCGGTACTGCAGGGCGACGTCGGGCGCTTCTTCGGCGAGGATGCGCATCACGGCGGGCACGATGGTCGCAGAGGCCGACGGGAACCCGACGAGGCGCAGCGTGCCGGCGCGCTCGCCGCGCAGGTCGTCGATCGCCGCGATCGCGGCGTCGATCTCGGCGACGACGGTGCGCCCGTGGTCTGCGAGGATGCGGCCGGCCGGGGTGAGGCGGATGCCGCGGCCGAAGCGCTCGATGAGCGGCACCGCGAGGCGGGTCTCGACGCGCTTGATGCGCTGGCTGACCGCGGGCTGGCTCAGCCCGAGGCTGCCGGCGGCCGCGGTGAGCGACCCGGTCGTCGCGAGGGCGTGCAGAATGCGCAGCTCTGTCGAATCGATCGAGCCGAGGGGGTCGCTGCCGCGTTGGGTGTTCATGGGGATGAGTCTACGCCGAGCATAACCAGAAATGAAGTGAAAGATAAGAATGATTCTGTTTGATTATGGCCCGGGCTTCACTAGTCTGACGGCATGACCGCCCCGCACTCACCGTTCAGCCAGCACTTCCCGTCGACGCGCGGATATCTCTCGGCCTGCACCGCGGGGCTGCCGACGCTCGAAACCGTCACCGCGAGCCGGGCGTTCACCGACACCTGGGCCGCGGGCCGCCTCGACGCCGTCGCACTCGGCGAGACGATCGAGCGCTGCCGCGCGCTCTACGCCGAGGTCGCCGGCGTCGCGCCCGACCGGGTCGCGGTCGGCTCGCAGGTCTCGCAGTTCGCCTCGATCGTCGCGACGTCGGTGCCCGATGGCGCCGAAGTGCTGTGCGCCGACGGCGACTTCGCTTCGCTCGTGCACCCGTTCGTGCAGCTCGCCGGGCGCGGAGTGCGCGTGAGATACGCACCGGTGTCCCGGCTCGCCGCGGAGATCGGGCCCGGCACCGCCCTCGTGGCGTTCTCGCTCGTGCAATCGGCCACCGGGGAGGTCGCCGACCACGCCGCGATCTCACGGGCCGCGGCCGCCGCGGGCGCGCGTACCTTCGCCGACACGACCCAGTCGACGGGCTGGCTCCCCGTCGACGCCTCCGGCTTCGACTTCACCGTCTGCCACGCCTACAAGTGGCTCTGCGCGCCGCGCGGCACCGCGTTCCTCACAGTGCGCGAAGGTCTCGACGATGCGCTGACTCCGCTCGCAGCGGGCTGGTACTCGGCCGACGAGGTGTGGGGCTCGTGCTACTCGCACCACATGCCGCTGGCCCGGGGCGCGGGCCGCTTCGATGTCTCCCCCGCATTCCCGTCGGTGCCCGGCACCGAGACCGCCCTGCGCTTCTTCGCCGAACTGGACATCGCCGAGGCGCACACCCACGACGTCGGGCTCGCGAACGCCGCCCGAGAGATGCTCGGCCTCCAGCCCACCGATTCGGCGATCGTGGCCTGGCCCGACCCCGACGGCAGCGCGCTCGCGGCGATGCGCGATGCGGGCATCGCCGCATCGGGCCGCGCCGGCAACGCCCGCATCGCCTTCCACCTCTGGAACGATGCGGGCGATGTCGCGGCACTCGCGGAGGCGCTCGGGCGCCGCTGACTCCCGGCTCGGCGCTGATCCCTGACCCGCCGCTGCCCTGGCGGGCCGCGCACTAGGCTGACGGCATGTCAGACGGTTTCGAACGGTACCCCCACCCCAGCGCGTCGAACTTCCCGACGCGGCTCGGCCCGCTCGCAGGCGTCTTCGTGCTCGCCGCATGCGGCTGGTCGGCCTGGGCGAACTACCGCGAGGGCGACCTGTTCGTCACCGGAGCAATGGTGCTCACCGGGCTCATCATCGGCCTCGGAGGCATCGGCATCGGCTTCATGGGCAAGCGACCCCGCGGGCGGTTCCGCTTCATCAACGCGGTCGTGATGACGCGCGCCGAGCGAGCGCCGGTCGACTCGTGGGTGCACGTCGCGCCGACGAAGCCGCTCCCCTGGCCGCTGCTCATCTGCAACGCGCTCTTCACGCTCGCCATGCTCGCGGCACTCGTACTCGGTGTGCTGCAGCTCGTCGGCGCGATGCCGCGCATGAACCCGAATACGACGACCGGCGCGTTCCTCTTCGCACTCCTGATCGTGCTCGCGTTCACCGCCGCGAGCGGCTTCCTCGCAACCCTCAACTTCGCGCGCAGATGGCGGAACGGCCGCTTCGGCGCCCGCCCGAGCGGCGTCGCGCTCGGCGAGCGCACGGTGAGCGTCCGCGTGCCGGGCAGGGACGCCGAGATCTTCTGGGAGCACATCCGCTCGGCGGAGCCCGTGCTCATGCCGGGCCGGCGCCACCCCGTGCCGATGATCAGGCTCTCGGTCTCGGCAGAGGCAGGCATCGCCGGTCATGCGCAGCTGCTGAACGCCGACGGTTACACGGTGCCGACCGACGCGCTCTACTCGGCCCTGCGCTGGTACCTCGCCCGCCCCGAGGCGCGGCGACGGGAGCTCGGCCGCACCGAGGGCGTCGAGCGCCTCGAAGGCTGGCGCCTCGACGCGCTCGCGCGCGACTGACCGACTTCAGCCGGCGGCGGCGAGCGCCGCGTCCGCGCCTCGCTCCGCAACGCGCGGACTTCCACGCAGTGCCTATACCGACGCGGCGGCAAGCGCCGCGTCCGCCTTATCCTGCTCCGTCGCGACGAGCTGGCCGCAGGCGCCGTCGATCTCCTTGCCGCGGGTGTCGCGCAGGGTCGTCGGGATGCCTGCGGCGTTCAACCGATCGACGAACTCGCGGGTCACGTCGCGCGTCGATGCCGTCCAGATCGAACCCGGCGTCGGGTTCAGCGGGATGGGGTTCACGTGCACCCAGCCGCGGCCGCGCTGGTTGAGCTTGTCGGCCAGCAGGTCGGCGCGCCAGGCATGGTCGTTCATGTCCTTGATGAGCGCGTACTCGATCGAAACGCGGCGGCCGGTCGTCTCGTAGTAGTGGTACGCGGCGTCCAGCACCTCCTCGACCTTCCACCGGCTGTTCACCGGGATGAGGTCGTCGCGCAGATCGTCGTCGGGGGCGTGCAGCGACAGGGCGAAGGTGATCGGGATGTTCTCGTCGGCGAGCTTGCGGATAGCGGGTGCGAGGCCCACTGTCGACACCGTGATGCCGCGGGCCGACATGCCGAGCCCTTCGGGCGCGGGGGCGATCATGCGATGCACCGCGTTCATGACGCGCTTGTAGTTCGCGAGCGGTTCGCCCATGCCCATGAACACGATGTTGTTCACGCGCTCGGGCTCGGCGCCGTTGCCCGCGTCGCGCCGATGCCCGAGGCCGCCCTCGGCGATGACGCGGTTGGCTTGAACGATCTGGTCGAGAATCTCGGCGGTCGACATGTTGCGGGTGAGGCCCGCCTGGCCGGTCGCGCAGAACGGGCAGTTCATGCCGCAGCCGCACTGGCTCGACACGCAGAGGGTGATGCGGCCGGGGTACCGCATGAGCACCGACTCGACGAGCGCGCCGTCGAAGAGGCGCCACAAGAACTTGACGGTGTCGCCGTCGTCGGTGACGAGTCGCTTCACCTCGGTGAGCAGCGGCGGGAAGAAGGCCTCGGCGATCTCGGCGCGGCGACCCTTCGGCAGATCGGTCATCTGCTCGGGGTCGGTGGTGCGGTGCTCGAAGTAGTGCTTCGAGATCTGCTTGGCGCGGAACTTGGGCAGGCCCAGCTCGACCATCTTCGCCTCGCGCTCGGCGAGCGTCATGTCGGCGAGGTGGGTGGCGGGCTGCTTGACGCGCGGCGACGCGAACTGCAGCGTCGGGCGCCCGTCGGGGTTCGTGATCTGCTGCCAGCCCTCGGCCTTCGGCTTGATCTGCGGGCGCGACGCACCGCCCGTGCGCGGCCGCGTCTTGATGAACTTCGGCGCATCGGGGTCGGTGTCGTGGTTGAGCTTGTTCGGATCCATCGCCGTCCATTGTCTCATCTGCGGCCGAGAACCGTCAGCAGGCGCCGCCCGCGCCGGGGGCGGCCGATATCGGGAGCTTCGCGGAGCCCGCCGACGAGCCCGGGCGGCGTCAGAGCAGGCGGGAGCGGATCAGGAACCGCTTGCCCTCCGGCGCCTCGAGCGAGAACCCGGAGCCGCGCCCGGGCACCGCGTCGACGGTCAGGTGGGTGTGCGCCCAGACGCCGAACTGCTCGCGCGACATCCAGAAGGCGATCTCGCGCGGCCCGCCCTCCGGGTTCGAGGCGAGCGGGGGCAGCACGAGCGTGCCGAGCTTCACATCCTGTCCGCCCGTCTTGAACTCGCCCTCCTGGTAGCACATCGGCGCGCTGCCGTCGCAGCAGCCGCCCGACTGGTGGAACATGAGCGGGCCGTGCATCTCCCACAGCTCGTCGATGAGGGCGAGCGCGGCAGGCGCGAACGCGAGCCGGCTCTCGGTCTCCCCCGCGACTTCGGGCCGCGCGTCGACGCTGCCGGCGATCGGCACCGACACCCCGCTCGCCGTGATGTCGCAGGCCGGTACCGCGCCCGGCTCCTGGTCGATCGTCTGCTCGCCCATCGTGCTCACCTCTCCGTCGAAGTCGTCCCGTGCTCTGTCTCCAGGGTACGCCCGGCACCCGGGGGCTCCCCTCCAGGGATCGCCGGTCGCCGTCCCCGGCGATCCCTGCAGCGGCGGTTCCGGTTTAGAAGAACCCGTCGGCGCCCTCCTTGTAGCTGACCAGCAGGTTCTTCGTCTGCTGGTAGTGGTCGAGCATCATCAGGTGGTTCTCGCGGCCGATGCCGCTCGACTTGTATCCGCCGAACGCGGCGTGAGCCGGGTAGGCGTGGTAGTTGTTCACCCAGACGCGGCCGGCCTGGATGGCGCGGCCCGCACGGTACGCCGTGTTGCCGTTGCGGCTCCAGACGCCGGCGCCGAGGCCGTAGAGGGTGTCGTTGGCGATGCGCAGGGCGTCATCGAAATCCGTGAACGTCGTCGCCGAGACGACGGGGCCGAAGATCTCCTCCTGGAAGATGCGCATCGAATTGTCGCCGCGGAAGATGGTCGGCTGGATGTAGTAGCCGTCGGCGAACTCCCCGCCGAGGTCGGCGACCTCGCCTCCCGTGAGCACCTGCGCGCCCTCCTGCCGACCGATATCGAGGTACGACCTGATCTTCTCGAACTGGTCGTTCGAGGCCTGCGCGCCGACCATGGTGTCGGTGTCGAGCGGGTTGCCGCGGGTGATCTTCTCAGTACGTGCGACGACGGCGTCGAGGAAGTCGTCGGCGATGCTCTCCTGGATCAGGGCGCGCGACGGGCAGGTGCACACCTCGCCCTGATTGAGGGCGAACATGGTGAATCCCTCCTGCGCCTTGTCCCAGTAGGCGTCGTCCTGCGCCATGACATCGTCGAAGAACAGGTTCGGGCTCTTACCGCCGAGTTCGAGCGTCACCGGGATGATGTTCTCGGAGGCGTACTGCATGATGAGCCGGCCGGTCGTCGTCTCGCCCGTGAACGCGATCTTGCGGATGCGCTTGTTGGAGGCGAGGGGCTTGCCCGCTTCGGCGCCGAAGCCGTTGACGATGTTCACGACGCCCGCGGGCAGCAGGTCGCCGATGAGTTCGAAGAGCACGAGGATCGAGGCCGGGGTCTGCTCGGCCGGCTTGATGACGACGCAGTTGCCTGCGGCGAGCGCGGGCGCCAGCTTCCAGGTGGCCATGAGGATCGGGAAGTTCCAGGGGATGATCTGCCCGACCACGCCGAGCGGTTCATGGAAGTGGTAGGCGACGAGGTCTTCGTCGATCTGCGAGATGCCGCCCTCCTGTGCACGGATCGCGCCCGCGAAGTAGCGGAAGTGGTCGACCGCGAGCGGCAGGTCGGCGTTCAGGGTCTCGCGCACGGCCTTGCCGTTGTCCCAGGTCTCTGCGACGGCGAGCATCTCGAGATGCTGTTCGATGCGGTCGGCGATCCGGTTCAGGATGACGGCGCGTTCGGCCGGGCTCGTCGCGTTCCAGGCGGGGGCCGCGGCGTGGGCGGCGTCGAGGGCGGCCTCGATGTCTTCGGCGGTGCCGCGGGCGATCTCGCAGAACGCCTTGCCGGTGACCGGTGTGATGTTCTCGAAGTACCGGCCTTTCACGGGGGCGACCCATTCACCCCCGATGTAGTGCTCGTAGCGGCTCTTGAACGTGATGAGCGAGTCGGGCTGGCCCGGGGCTGCGTATACGACCATGATGGGTCTCCTTTGACATCGTTGTCCGGTCCGGGGCCGTGCGCCGACGAGGTGCACGTCGAGGGTGTCTCGCCCCGGTGCCTCAGAGGCTAGGCGAACGGAGGTTGCATCAAGGTTGCATCGGGTGGCGGGGCCGCAGGGCTCGGGGCCGCAGGGCTCGGGGCCGCAGGGCTCGGGGCCGCTGGGCTCGGGATCGCACGGCGCGAGGCCGCCCGATTCGCGGTGCAGGGTCTCGGCCTCATGTCTCCCGCAGCGCGTCGAGATGGGCGACGACGCGCGCCCGTTTGGGCGAGAGCGGCGGCAGCACCTGCAGCAGCGTCTGCCATACCTGGGCGTCGTCGCCGCCCCAGTTCTGGGCGTAGTCGAACAGCGCGTCGGGCCCCGCCGATTGCAGCATCGCCTCGCGCAGCGTCGCGTCGACCTCGTCGCGCAGCCGTTCGGCGACGGGAGCGGTCGACTGCGGCATCACCGGCCCCTCGTAGGCGGCGAGGGCGAGACGGTGCGCACCGCGGGCGATCGCTTCGAGGCTCTCCACGGCGTCGACGCGCAGCGGGCGGTCGAGGCGGTAGGGGCGCGAGAGCAGGTCGATGCCCGCCTCACCCTGCGCGAGCGCCTTGCGCAGCCGCACCACTTCGGCGCGCAGCGTGCGCACCGACTCGGCGTCGCCGTACACCTCCTCGGCGAGGGCGGCGGCACCGAGGCCGGCGTGGTTCGCGAGCGCGAGCAGAATCTCGGCGTGGCGCCCGGTGAGGGGCAGCGATCCCCCGTCGCCCTCGAGGAGCGCGGGGTCGCGGCCGAGCACGATGAGCCGCGGAGCCGGCCGCACCGGGGCCGTCGCGCCCGCAGGTCGGGGGCGGGCGGCCGTGCTCGCGGGCCGGCGCTCCCGATCGATGAGCGATCTGAGCGTCTCGAGCTTGAGCTCGGCCTCGACCGCCGCGAGCGTCGCCTCGACGAGGGGCAGGATGTGGGGCGACGCCGCCGCGTCTCCCCCGGTGACGTCGATGACGCCGATGATCGCCCCGCTCAGCGGGTCGTGCACGGGGGCCGCTGTGCAGCTCCACTGGTGCACGGCCCGGTTGTAGTGCTCGGCGCCGAGCACCTGGATCGCGTGGTCGAGCGCGAGGGCGCTGCCGGGAGCGCTCGTGCCGACGGCCGACTCCGACCAGTCCATGCCGACGCGGAACCCCATCTCCTCGGCGGCCGAGCGCACGCGCGCTTCGCCGTCGAGCCAGAGCAGGCGACCGGCCGCATCGCCGACCGCGACGATGAGCCCGGCGTCGCCCGCGGCCTCGAAGAGCAGCCGTTCGACGACGGGCAGCACCCGGGCGATGGGGTGGGTGCGACGCAGCTCGGCGAGCTCGTCGGCGCCGAGCGCCGGCTGCTCGATCGCCGTGCCGGGGTCGATCGCGAGCATCTGGGAGCGCACCCATGAGCGGAGCACCGCCGGCCTGATGCCGGCCTGCGCCGCGAAGGCGCCGAGCTGTTCGGGGTCGTCGACGAGCGCTCCGTCGCCGGTGAATCGGTCGTGGGCGCGGGCCAGCTGCAGGCGGCGCTCCTGCGCCGATTCGCCGCTGCGCAGCGCACGCCACTGGCTCGCCACCGGCCCTCCTTCGCGCCCGCCCGGCGCTGCAGCGCTCCGGGCTCGTCGCGGCCCGCCTGCGGGCCGCCGTGCCTGGGATGCTACCGCACGTCGCTGGCAGAGCGGGGCGCAGCGTCAGGCGGCCTGCGACCCGCGGCGGTAGAGCTCGAGCAGCGCCTCGATGCCGCCCGATTCCCAGGCGCGCAACTGCAGCGCGGCGGCGCCCCCGTCGGCGCGGCGCTTCGCCATGAACGCCTCGACGTGCGCGAGGTCTCCGGTCGCCTCGAGCGACGGCCGAAGGTAGTCGACGAATGCGTCGACCACATCGAAGGCGGGGCGCGGCTCGCTCGCCGCGGGGTCGACGAGCTCGGAGCGCAGGCCGTTGCGCGCCGCCACCCAGTGCGCGCCGCGCAGCAGATCGCGCTGCACGACGACCGGCGCGGCGCCCGCCCCGCGCTCCTCGAGCGCCCGATGCACCAGCGCGCGCAGCAGCAGCCCGAATACGACCGCGTCGCCGCTTTCGAGCTGGGCGTCGGCGGTGCGCAGCTCGACCGTCGGAAACTTCTCGGAGAGCCGGATCGACCAGTTCACGAGCGCCTTGTCCATGAGCGCGCCCTCGCGCACGAGGCCGTCGACGACCTGCTCGTAGGCAGCGGCGTCATCGAACGCCGGCGGGTAGCCCGAGCTCGGCCACTGCTGCAGCTGCAGATAGCGCCAGCTCGCATATCCCGAATCCTCGCCGTACCAGAGCGGCGAGTTCGCGGTCAGGGCGACGAGCACCGGCGACCATTGCGCGATGCGGTTCATGACGTCGACCCCGGCGTCACGCGACGGCACCTCGACGTGCACATGGGTGCCGGTCGAGTAGTAGCGGTGCACCATGCCGCGCATGGTCGCGTGGATGTCGTGGTACCGCGGGTTCGCGGTGACGCGGCCGGGGATCTCGCCGCCGATCGGCGGCGACCCGGTGCCCGCGAGCACGAGATCGTGCTGCGAGGCGGCGCGCGATGCGGCGGCGCGGAACTCGCCGAGCGATGCGAAGGCTTCGTCGGCGGTGTCGCAGACGGGCGTCGCCGTCTCGAGCTGGCTGTGGAAGAACTCGTACTCGGCGCGGAGCCCCGACAGAGCCGCGACCATGTCGTCGGCGCCATCGCTCGGCATGCCCGTTGCGGCGTCGAGCAGCAGAAACTCCTCTTCCACGCCGAAATGCGGTGCGTCCGTTCGGTTTCGGGTCATAGTCGACCTGCCCTTCGCCGGCGGTTGCTCGTGCCCGACGAGCCTAGACTATCGGGGCGCGGCAGCGCATGACGACGCTACGAGACCGTGTTGCGCAGGATGCCGATGCCCGGGATCTCGACCTCGACGGTGTCGCCGGCGGCGAGGCGCCCGACGCCCGCGGGCGTTCCGGTGAGGATGACGTCGCCCGGCAGCAGGGTGCACATTTCCGAGGCGTGCGCGATGATGCGAGAGATCGAGTGGATCATGTCGGCCGTGCTGCCGTCCTGCCGCAGCTCGCCGTTCACGCGCGTCATCACGCGCAGTGCGCCGAGGTCGGGGTCGGTCTCGATGACGGGGCCGAGCGGGCAGAAGGTGTCGAAGCCCTTCGCGCGGGCCCACTGGCCGTCCGAGATCTGCAGGTCGCGGGCCGTGACGTCGTTGCCGCAGGTGAAGCCGAAGACGACCTTCAGCGCGTCCGCTTCCGAGACGTTCTTCGCGACCGCGCCGATGACGAGGGCGAGTTCGCCTTCGTACTCCACGCGATCCGAGATCTGCGGCAGCACGATCGACTCGTTCGGACCGATCACCGCGGTGTTCGGCTTGAGGAAGAGCAGCGGCTCGGCGGGCACGTCGCCGCCGGTCTCGCTGCGCATCTCGGCGACGTGATCGGCGTAGTTCTTGCCGACGCCGATGACCTTCGACCGCGGGATCACGGGCGCGAGCAGCCGCACGCCCTCGAGCGCGAAGCGGCGGCCCGTGGTGTCGTATCCGGCGACCATCGGGTCGCCGGAGAGCTCGACCACCTCGATGCCCTCGCCCTGCTCGGCGGCGTCGAGCACGCCGTACGAGATCTCGCCGTCGACCTGGAACCGTGCGACCTTCATCGGACTATGCCTCCACGATCACGTCGAGCCAGCCGTGGCGATCCTCGCGCTGGCCGGTCTGGATGCCGACGAGCTCCTCGCGCAGCGACATAGTGAGCTCTCCCGGCGTCTCGCCGAGATCGACGATCGTGCCCGCCTCGCCCTTCAGCTGCCCGATCGGAGTGATGACCGCCGCGGTGCCGCAGGCGAAGGCCTCGGTGATGGTGCCGTTCTGCACGCCGTCGCGCCACTCCGAGACGGTGACGGCGCGCTCTTCGACCGCGTGGCCCCGATCCTGGGCGAGAGCGATGAGGCTCTTGCGAGTGATGCCGTCGAGGATGTTGCCGTTGAGCTGCGGCGTGAGCAGCGTGCCGTCCGAGCGCACGATGAAGAGGTTCATGCCGCCGAGCTCGTCGATCGTGTCGTCGGTCTGCGAGTCGGTGAACAGCACCTGGGCGCAGCCGTTCTCGGCCGCGATGTTCGTCGGCAGCAGCGACGAGGCGTAGTTGCCGCCGCACTTCGCAGCTCCGGTGCCGCCGTGGCCGGCGCGGGCGAGGTGGTCGGAGAGCCAGATCGAGACGGGCTTCACACCGCCGCTGAAGTAGGCACCGGCGGGGCTCGCGATGATCATGAAGCGGGCGCGATGGGCCGCGCGCACACCGAGGAAGCTCTCGTCGGCGATCATGAACGGGCGCAGGTAGAGGCTCTGGTCGGCGCCGCTCGGCACCCAGTCGGCATCGGCGCTGACGAGACGGTGCACCGCCTCGACGAAGACCTCGACGGGCAGCTCGGGCAGCGCGAGACGCACGGCGCTCGCGTTCAGGCGGCGCGCATTCTCTTCGGGGCGGAAGGTGACGATCGAGCCGTCGGGGCGGCGGTACGCCTTGAGGCCCTCGAAGATCTCCTGCCCGTAGTGCAGCACCGACGAGGCCGGGTCCATCTGGATCGGCCCGTACGGGACGACCTGGGCGTCGTGCCAGCCGGCCTCCCGTGTCCAGCTGATCGAGACCATGTGGTCGGTGAAGTGGTTGCCGAAGCCCGGGTTCTCGAGCTGCGCCTCGCGCTCCGCGGCGGGCAGGCGGTCGGCCTCGGTGACGGTGAAGGTGGGGGTCATAGCGGTGTTCTTTCGTCGATGCAGCTGCGCTCGGGGCGGTGCGCGAAGGGCGCGCGTGGCGTGTGCGGCGCGCCGGTCAGGCGCGCGGCGCGATGGCGGCGATGATCGCGTCGCCCACTTCGGGAGTGGAACGCGCCGCAGTGCCGCGGGCGGCGAGGTCGGCACGCACGGCGTCGCGTACGCGGTCGCCCTCGGCCTGCAGGCCGAGGTGGTCGAACATGAGGGCGGCCGAGAGGATGGCGGCCGTCGGGTCTGCCTTCTGCTGCCCGGCGATGTCGGGCGCCGAGCCGTGCACCGGTTCGAACATGCTCGGGAAGGTGCGATCGGGGTTGATGCTGCCCGAGGCCGCGAGGCCGATGCCGCCGCCGATGGCGCCGGCGAGGTCGGTGAGGATGTCGCCGAAGAGGTTGTCGGTGACGATCACATCGAACTGGGCGGGGTTCTGCACCATGTGGATCGTGGCGGCGTCGACGTGCATGTAGTCGACCGCGATGCCGGGGTGCTCGGCCGCGACGGTCTCGACGATGCGCTGCCAGGTCGCGCCCGAGTGCACGAGCACGTTGGTCTTGTGCACCCAGGTGAGCTTCTTGCGGTCGCGCTGCTCGGCGATCGAGAAGGCGTGGCGCACGATGCGCTCGATGCCGAAGGCGGTGTTCACCGAGACCTCGGTCGAAACCTCGTTCGGGGTGCCGGCGCGCAGACGGCCGCCATTGCCCGCATACGGGCCCTCGGTGCCCTCGCGCACGACGACGAAGTCGACCTCGCCCGGGTGCTTCAGCGTCGACTCGACGCCGGGGAAGAGGGCGCAGGGGCGCACGTTCGCGTAGTGCTCGAAGTCGAAGCGCAGCTTGAGCAGCAGACCGCGCTCGATGTTCGCGTTCTTGAGGCGAGGATCGCCGGGCACTCCGCCGACCGCGCCGAAGAGGATGGCCTCGTGCTCGGCGATGGCGGCCTGCTCTGCTGCGGGCAGCGTGTCGCCGGTGGCGAGGAAGCGCTCGGCGCCCAGCTTGAACTCGGTACGGTCGAGCACGACATCGCCGCCCGCGAGCACCGCGTCGAGCACGCGGTTCGCCTGCTCGGTCACCTCGACGCCGATACCGTCGCCCGGGATCACGGCGAGCTTGATGGTGCGGGTCATTGAACGCTCCTTCTTCGGTGTTCTGCTGGCAACGGCCCCGGATATCCCGGGCGCAACCCCTCCAGCTTAGCGCCGTGCATGCCCCGGGAACGCCGAAAGCCCCACCCGAAGGTGAGGCTTTCGTTCCGGTGACCCCAACGGGCGCGATGCGCACGCAACGAAACGCGAACAGCGTTTCGGCGCGCACCGCGGCGGGCCCACCGGCCCGCAACCCGTGGCACGGGTTCGAATCCCGCCCCCGCCCGAAAACGCCGAAAGCCCCACCCGAAGGTGAGGCTTTCGTTCCGGTGACCCCAACGGGATTCGAACCCGTGTTGCCGCCGTGAGAGGGCGGAGTACTAGGCCGCTATACGATGGGGCCGGAGCTGTTGTTTTGCGCTTCAGATCTCTCTGCCGCGCTGGCAACTCATATATCTTGGCACACCCCCGCGAATCCTGCAAAATCGGGCTGCGCACCCCGGGAGTGTTCCGCATGATTCCGCGCTTCTCGCCCGGATTCGACCGCTGTTTCCGGGGTGCCACGGAGCCCGCCGGGCCCGCGCCCTATGCCGCGTTCGCGGGCCGCCCCAGGCGCACGGCGGCCGAGACCACGACGCCCGCGAGCACGAGGGCCGAGACGACGAGCGCTGCCGCGAATCCGACGACGCCCGCGACGGTGAGCGCCCAGACGACGGCGAGGCCGGCGCCGAGGAAGAGCGCGAAGAACTGGCCGTCGAGGGTCCACAGCAGCACGTTGATGCCCGACGCGTCGCCGGCGGGCGTCGGCACCGGGGCGAGCAGGCGCAGCGGGATCGGCCCTTTCAAGGCCGTCGAGGCGCGCAGACCGACGGCGACGGTGGCCGCGAGCGCTGCAGAGACGACGAGCGCGGCGATGTCGGCGCCCGCCACTGCATTCGTGTCCCCGGAGAGCGCGACCGAGGCGGCCAGCGCTCCCGCGCCGAGGGCGGCGACCGCGAGCACGGCGGGCGCGATTGCGTGACGAACGATCAGCAGCGCGGGCGACGAGGGCAGCAGGGGCGGCAACCCGCTCCCCTGCGCCGCGGTGGCAAGGCCCCGGCACCAGGGCGCAGCAGAGAGGTAGGCGAGCAGCATCGAGACGGCACCGAGGAGCGCGGAGGCGGCGTAGGGCAGGAGGAACCGCTCGCCGGTCTCGGGCACGCCCGCGGCGAGGCTGCCGACCGCCGCCGACCAGAGCGCACCCGCGGCGAAGATGCCGAGGGCGCCGAGCGAGCTGCGACCGGGGGTGCGGGCGATGCCGAGGAGATCCCTGGTGAGGATCATGGCGGTGAGACCGCCCGGGCGCGAGCCGCCGACTCGCAGCCTGACGCGACGACCGAGCCGCACGGGGGCGCCGAGACGCGCGAGGCCTGCTCCGGGGTCGCCCGAGAGCACGAGCGTCTGCACCGTGTCGAGTTGCAGTGCCGCGGTGCGCAGCTGCTCCCACGGCAGACGCGCCGCGACCGCGGGCGCGCGCACGGCGACGATCGCTGCCGCGAGCACCGCCCCGAGACCGGCGACGGGCTGCGGGGCGCCTCCGAGCAGCAGGCCCGCGGCGTGCGACCAGGGATCGTGCAGCAGGCCGGGGCACCCCTGCGCCGCGAGCCAGGCCTGGGTCGCGGCCAGCGCGAGCAGCAGAGTCGCTGCCACGGCGCGCGTGCGCCGCCCGAGCTGGCCCGCGAGCGGGGCCGCTGCCATGAGGATGCCCGCCGAGGCGCAGGCGGCCAGCAGCCACAGCGCCTCGCCCCAGCCGGGTGGCTCGTGCAGTGCGCGGGCGGCGATGCCGATGCCCGCGACGATCGCACCCAGGCCGGCGCCGAGACCGAGCCAGCGCGCGACGGTCGGGCGCAGCAGGCGGGCGCGCGAGATCGGCGCGACGAAGACGAGGTCGAGCTGCGGAAGCGTCGCGCGGGCGGGGCCGATGCGCGACCCGGCGAGCACGAGCAGCACGGTGGCGGCGGTGAGCGCGGGCGCGAGCGCGCCGAACGAGGTGAGCGCGCCCGCATCGGCGAGCGCCGCGCTGCCGACCTCTGTGCCTGCCCCCGCATCCGGCTGCTGCAGCTCGCGCTGCAGCCAGAGCACGCCGGCCCGCACCACGGGCGCGACGATGATCAGCGCGAGCAGCGCCCCCATGTAGAGGCGGTAGGCGAGGTCGGAGGCCGTGAAGCGGCGCCCGCGCCCGCGCAGCACCCGCCGTGCACCGGCGATGCGCCGACGGTCGACCGCAGCATTCCCCCGGCGGGTCCCGCCGCCTGCTTCCGGCCGCGGCCCCGCCTCGCGTGCGCGATTCACGCGGCCTCCGCGCCTCCGCGTGCGCGGGGCTCGCCGACCACGGTCTCAGCATCGGCGACGCGCGCCACGAGGGCCGCATCGTGCGAGGCGAACGCGATCGCGGCGCCGTGCGTACGGGCGTCGAGCAGCGCATCGGCGACCAGGGATCGCCGGTCGAGGTCGAGCCGCTGCTCGGGCTCGTCGAGCAGCAGCACCGTTGCGGGGCGCGCGAAGGTCACCGCGAGCGAGACGAGCTGCCGCTGCCCGCTCGAGAGCTCGTTCGGGAAGCGCTCGGCGAGCCCCGTCAGCCCGAAGCGGTCGAGCGCCGTCGAGCCGAGGCCCGGCCACGCGGGTGCCGGCCCGGCCCCCGCGCCCGCGGCCTCCCAGGCGGCCTCGATGAGCGCGAGGTGGTCGTGCACCGTGAGATCGGGGTAGAGCACCGGCGGCTCGATGAGCGCCGCGATGTGGGTGCGCACGGCGGGGTCGCGGTCGTCGAGGCGGCCGCCGAAGAGCGACACCGTGCCTCCGCTCGGGCGCAGTCGGCCCGCGATCACGCGCAGCAGCGTCGTCTTGCCGGCCCCGTTCGGCCCGCGCACCGCGACGCTGCGGCCCGCGTCGAGGGCGATCGAGGTCGGCGGCAGCAGCACGGCGCCATCGATCACGACCTCGGCGTTCGAGGCCGAGAGCACCGGCGCCGGCTCGTGCATCGTTCGAGCGCCTCAGGCGGTCTCGTGCGGGCGGAACGGCTTCGCCGGCGACCCGAGGGCCGCGTCGTCGCCGGAATCCCCCGGTTCCTCTGCGCCGTCCGCGGTGACGGCGGTGCGCTCCGGCGGCTCCCATACCTGGATGATGCCCCACGCGACCGCCGCGATCGGCACTGCGAGCACGGCGCCGAGAATACCGCTCAGCACGGTGCCGATGGTCAGCGCGAGCAGAATGACGAGCGAGTGCAGCTTCAGCGCGCGCCCCATGAGCACGGGCTGCAGGAAGTTGCCCTCGAGCTGGTTGACGAGCACGACGACGCCGATGACGAGCAGCGCACTGACCGGGCCGTTGGCGACGAGTGCGACGAGTGCCGCGAGGGTGCCGGCGAGCGTCGCGCCGACGATCGGGATGAACGCGAGCACGAACACGAGCACTGCGAGCGGCAGCGCGAGGGGCACCTGCAGAATCATGAGGCCGATGCCGATGCCGATCGCGTCGACGGCGGCGACGGCCGCGGTGCCGCGCACGTACGAGCCGAGCGTCGATACGGTCTTCGCGCCGGCGCGGCGGGCGCGCGCCAGGGCCTCTCCGGTGAACGGGCGCAGCACGAAGCTCCACAGCTGCGGGCCGTCTTTCAGGAAGAAGAAGAGCACGACGACCATGAGCACGAGCCCGGTCACGAAGTTCGTGACGACGCCGGCGCCGGCGAGCGCGCCCGAGCCGAACTTCGAGCTCGTCAGGAAGTCGACGACGGTGTTGCGCCACTCCATGAGCTGGTCGTGGTCGGGCGCGAAAGGCAGGGTCTTCACCCAGTCGAGCACCTGCGCGAAACCGTCCTGAGCCTGCGACGACAGGTCGTCCCACTGGTCGCGCACCGCCCAGACGATGAGCCAGCCGATCGCAGTGAGCAGCACCATGATGGCGACGAGCACGACGACCGTCGCGAGCGCGGCGGGCATGCGGCGGCGCAGCACGCGCATGACGGGTGCGAAGGCGCTGGCGAAGATGAGGG
Source organism: Leucobacter sp. gxy201 (assembly GCF_051043335.1). Classification (NCBI taxonomy): domain Bacteria; kingdom Bacillati; phylum Actinomycetota; class Actinomycetes; order Micrococcales; family Microbacteriaceae; genus Leucobacter; species Leucobacter sp. gxy201. The sequence continues at coordinate 626,160 of NZ_JAMXWS010000001.1, read as the reverse complement.
CGAGCAGAATCGGGATGACCACGGTGGTGAGTTCGCGCAGCCCGATGATCAGCAGCGCCGTGAGCGCGAGCACGATCAGAATCTGCAGGGATCGCGTCGCGAGCATCCCGAATCCGTCGACCCAGAGCGAACGGGCCCGGCTCGGCTGCGCGGTGTTCGGATGTTCGATGTGGTGCTGCTCGCTCATGGAACTCCTCGGTCTCGGTGTTCGGATTGCGCGGTGCGCCGTGCCCCGCTACCTCTGTACGGCGTGCTGCGCGATGAATGCGCGCAGCTGGGCCTCGTCGTCGTTCATCTCGGTCACGTGCTGCGGCAGATCGAGCAGCCCGGCGAGGTGCTCGGGCATGCCGATGCGCTGCCCCGTCGCCTCGAGCACGATCTCGGGGAATTTCTCGGGCTTCGCCGTTTCGAGCACGAGCATCAGCACGCCCGCCTCGACGTGCTCGCGCGCGACCTTCACGCCGTCGGCGGTGTGCGGGTCGATGAGCGTGCCGCTCGCCTCGTACACCGAGCGGATGGTGGCGACGCGGTCGGCGTGCGTGCTGGTGCCGCTCTGGAATCCGAACTCGGTCTCCAAGCGGGGCAGCTCTGCCGAGAGGTCGATGCGGCCGGTCTCATCGAGCTCGCGCCAGGCGGCGGCGAGGCGCTCGGGGTCGCGGCCGAGCAGGTCGAAGATGAAGCGCTCGAGGTTCGAAGCCTTCGAGATGTCCATCGACGGGCTCGAGGTGGCGTGCGTGTCGGCGGCCGAGCGCGGCGCGTAGATGCCGGTGCGGAAGAACTCGTCGAGCACGTTGTTCTCGTTCGCGGCGAGCACGAGGCGGCGGATCGGCAGCCCCATGGCCTTCGCGAGGTGGCCCGAGAGGATGTTGCCGAAGTTGCCCGACGGCACGGTCACCGACACCTCGAAGGCGGCGCGATCGCCCTCGGCGACGGCGTCGGTCGCCCGCAGCCACGCCCAGAAGTAGTAGACCATCTGCGCCGAGATGCGGCCCAGGTTGATCGAGTTCACGGTGCCGAGCTCGTGCGCGCGCTTGAACTCGAGGTCGCTCGAGAGCGCCTTCACGAGGTTCTGGCAGTCGTCGAAGACGCCATCGATGGCGATGTTGTGGATGTTGTCGTCGGTGAGCGAGTACATCTGCGCCCGCTGGAAATCGCTCATGCGGCCCTGCGGCGACATCATGAACACGCCGATGCCCGCCTTGCCGCGCAGTGCGTACTCGGCGGCGGAGCCGGTGTCGCCCGACGTCGCGCCGATGATGTTGAGCGCACGGTCGCTCCGCGCGAGCACGTACTCGAGCGACTGCCCGAGGAACTGCATCGCCATGTCCTTGAACGCGAGCGTCGGGCCTTCGGAGAGGCCGACGAGCAGAATGCCGTCTTCGAGCTCGGTGACGGGCACGATCTCCTCGGCGACGAATCCGGCCGGCGCGTACGCCGCCGCGCACATGCGGGCGAGGTCGTCGCGGGGAATATCAGTCGCGTAGAAGCTCAGCACCTCGGTCGCGAGTTCGGGGTACGTCAGCGAGCGCCACGACTCGATCTGCTCGGAATCCACCTGCGGCACCGTCTCGGGCACGACGAGCCCGCCGTCGGTCGCGAGCCCCTCGAGCAGAATCGCGCTGTAGGGCGCGGGGGCCATGCCGCCGCGGGTCGAGATGTACTTCACCGAACACTCCTTGTATCGAACCTGCATCCATTCTGGCAGGTGCCGCCGACAAACAAGGATAGAGGGCACGGCATGCACTCAGCTTCCCGCCGCAGCGGAGCCCGGTGTTCTAGGCTGTCTCTCCGAGACGACCGCGAACCAGAAGGAGCACCGGGCATGGGCGACGAGACGCAGCCGGGCCAGCAGCCGTACGCTCAGCAGCCCTACCCCCAGCAGCAGCCGTACGCGCAGCAGCCCTACCCCCAGCAGCAGCCGTACGCTCAGCAGCCCTACCCCCAGCAGCAGCCGTACGCGCAGCAGCCGGCGCCGCCCCAGGTGCCCACGGGCCAGCCGCAGTACACGGCGCCCGAACTCCTGCCGCACTACATGCAGCCCCGGCACACGCCGCTGCAGCCGACGGGCGGGCTCACCGGTCAGACGCCGCCGCCTCCGCAGGCCGCCATGTACTCCCCCTACGCGTACCAGCAGATGGGCGTGCGCCCGCCGATGAGCCGGATGGCGGTCTGGGCGTTCATCTCGTCGTTCTTCATCGGCATCCTCGGCGTCGTGCTCGGGCTCATCGCGTCGAAGCAGATCGGCAATCGCGGGCTGCGCGGCGTCGGCTTCGCGATGGCCGGGTTCTACATCGGCATCTTCGTAACGGTCATCCAGTTCACCCTCGGCACCATCGTCGCCATCGCGCTCGGGGTCGGCGCGGCCGCGCTCTGAGCTCGGGCGAGGCCCCGGGGCGGTGCGCGGGCTACCAGGAGACGGGCAGCGCCTTGCCCTCCTCGTAACCGGCGGCCGACTGCAGCCCGACGTGCGCGCGCACGTGGAACTCCTGCAGCGTCGCGGCCCCCGCATAGGTGAGCGAGGAGCGCACTCCCGAGGTGATCATGTCGACGAGATCCTCGACGCTCGGCCGCTGCGGGTCGAGGTAGATCTTCGATGACGAGATGCCCTCGGCGAAGAGCTCCTTGCGTGCCCGCTCGAATGCCTCGAGACCCCCGAAGCGGCCCTGCACGGCCTTCGTCGAGGCCATGCCCCACGATTCCTTGTACTGGCGGCCTTCGGCGTCGGAGAGCAGCTCGCCGGGCGACTCGGCGGTACCGGCGAACCACGAGCCAATCATGACCGAGGCCGCACCGGCGGCGAGGGCGAGCGCGACATCTCGGGGGTAGCGAACGCCGCCGTCGGCCCAGACGTGGGCGCCGAGCTCGCGCGCGGCCTGCGCGGTCTCGAGCACGGCCGAGAACTGGGGGCGGCCGACTGCGGTCATCATGCGGGTGGTGCACATCGCACCGGGGCCGACACCGACCTTGAGAATGCTCGCGCCCTCCTCGACGAGGTCGTGCACGCCGTCGGCGGTGACGATGTTGCCCGCGACGATGGGCAGACCGAGGTCGAGCTCGGCGACGGCGCGCAGCGCGCGCAGCATGCCCGCCTGGTGGCCGTGGGCGGTGTCGACGACGAGGGCATCGGCTCCGGCGGCGGCCAGGGATCGCGCTTTGCCCGCCACATCGCCGTTGATGCCGACGGCCGCCGCGACGGCGAGCCGCCCATCGCCGTCGAGCGCCGGGCGGTAGATCGAACGCCGCAGTGCCGAGCGCAGCGACAGGGTGCCGAGCAGCGCGCCGCCGTCGACGACGCCCACGGCGCCGTCCGCGCTGCCCGAGAGGGCGGCGTCGACCGCGTCGAACGTCTCGCGCGGGTCCGCGACGAGCGATGCGTCGAGCAGCGCGGGCGATCCCTGGATGAGATCGCCGAGGCGCGCGTCGGCCGGAACGCCCGCGAGCCGCTCGGACGAGAGGATGCCGCGCACCCGCTCGGCCGAGATGGGGGTCTCGGCGGGGTCGCCGATCACGACGACGACGCTCTGCCCCTCGGCGCGCGGAATCAGCCCGAGCGCATCGGCCGCGGTCTGCGCCTCGCCGAGCGCGATCGGGGTGTCGACCTCGGCCGGCTGCTCCTTGACCCACCGGATGGCCCGCTCGGTGCCTTCGAGCGAGAGGTCCTGGGGCAGCACCGCGAGGCCTCCGCGACGGGCGAGCACGGCCGCGAGGCGGGGCCCGGTCACCGAGTTCATGTTCGATGCGACGAGCGGCACCGTGGCGGGTGTGCCGTCGCGCGGTGCGAGATCGACGGCGAGCCGACTGCCGAGCTCCGAGTGCCGCGGTACCAGGAACACGTCCGAATAGGTGAGGTCGACCGAGGGCTGCGCACCGATGAATTCCATGTTTCCAAACTAGCCGTTCCGGGCCCGGGGTTCGCTTCAGGCGTTTTTCCGATATATAGGATTGAACTGTGCGGCGGCTCCCGTCCGTCCCACTCAGCCCGCCCCGCCGCAGGTCCCGCGCCCGACGGGGAGAGTACGCAATAGTTTTGAGGAGACGGAAATGTCTGACAACAACCCGACCGACGAAGGCGCCCAGAACATGCCTTCCGAGGGCGGCGCGCCAGCACCCGACGCAGGTGCACCGCAGCCCCCGGCGGCGCCCGCAGCGCCTCCCGCCCCGCAGTACCAGGCTCCGCAGCCGCCTGCACCGCAGGCGCCCCAGGCCCCCGCCGCACCGCAGATGCCGGCACCCGCATTCGCCGGCGCTCCGCAGGCCCCGGGCGGTCCCGGCTCCCCGGGCGCGCCCGGCGGTCCCGGCGCCCCGCGCCCCCCGTACGGCCCCGCACCGGCGGCCTCGAAGGGGCTGGCGATCACCGCGCTGATCCTCGGCATCGTCGGCGTCGTCGGCGGTCTCATCTTCGGCTGGCTGCCGTTCGTCGGCGGCATCATCACGATTCTCGTCGGCGCGGCCGCGGTCGTGCTCGGCTTCATCGCCCTGAACAAGCGCCAGTCGAAGGGCATGTCGCTCACCGGCCTCATCATGGGCGGCGTCGCCGTGCTCATCGGCATCGCCTCCATCGTGCTGTGGAGCATCGCCTTCTCGCAGGCGGGCAGCGCCATCGACGAGTACAGCTCGCAGCTCGATGAGCTCTCGAGCGAGATGGAGATCGAGGGCAGCGCTGACGCCTCGTCGACCGAGGGCAGCACGAGCGATTCGGGCACTGCCTCGGGCGAGTACACTGCGGAGTTCTGCACCGCGCTCGACGACTACTTCAGCGCGAGCGGCAGCTCCTCCGACCCGAAGGATGCGGCCGTGATCGACGCGGTCGAGGAGCTCGCGTCGCACCAGAGCCCCAACCAGTCGGTCTACCAGGACTACCTCGCGCTCGCCAAGGACTCGAGCGCGAGCGAGGCCGATGTCGCCACCGGCATGCTCGACCTGCTGTCGGCGACGATCGACGACTCGATGGAATGCCTCTAGCATTCGTCGGCGAAACGCACAGTCATCGCAGACGATACCCACTGATACACTGACACTCTTGCAAAAGGACACGCAGAAGCATGCTCAAAGGATTCAAAGAATTTCTGCTCCGCGGTAACGTCGTCGACCTCGCCGTCGCCGTCGTCATCGGCGCAGCTTTCAACACCGTCGTCGAGAAGGTCGTCGACTCGCTGATCAACCCGATCATCGGCATGGTCTTCAAGGCCGACTCGCTCGACGGCGCGCTCATGATCGCGCTGCCCGGCGGCGGTTCGCTCGCCCTCGGCGCCGTCATCGGCGCGGTGCTCAACTTCGTCATCATCGCGGCCGTCGTCTACTTCGTGTTCGTGGTGCCCATGAACAAGATGCGCAGGCCCGAGCCCGAGAGCGACGAGCCCGAGGTGCCGACCGAGCAGGAGCTGCTCAGCGACATCCGCGACCTGCTGCGCGCCCAGGCCGAGGCGACGGGCCAGGCCCCCGCGACCGGCGGCGACCACAAGCACTGACCGAACGCGAACTCGGGTTCGCGCGATTTTCCCACCCCTAGAGATTATTGAGGCGACTCCGACATGACGTTCGACCCGACGCAGCCCCCTGCTGAGCCCACTTCCGCGCAGCAGGGGGCTGCCGCCCCTCCCGACGGCCGGCCCGCCCCGCACGGCGCACCGCAGCCCCCCGCACCGGGCCTGCCGCCGCAGCACCCGTACGCGCAGCCGCCGCGCGGCAAGACGAACACGCTCGCGATCATCGCGCTCGTCGGCTCATTCTTCATCTCTCTCGTCGGCATCGTCTGCGGCCACATCGCGCTGTCGCAGATCAAGCGCCGGGGCGAGGGCGGGCGCGGCCTCGCACTCGCCGGCGTCATCATCGGCTACGTCGTGCTCGCAGCGCAGATCACGGCCGTCATCGCCGTGATCGTCTTCATCGTGCTGGCGCCCGCAGGCTCCGGCTCCGCCGCCGGCGCGGACGCTCCCGGCCCGACCGGCTCCGCTCCCGCCTCCACGGACGGCCCCGAAGGCATGGCCTCGGGCGGCGCCGTCTTCGGCGCGGGCGGCGAGCTCATCTCGCAGGGGTCGACGAGCGGCGACGAGCGCGTCGCGTTCGACGTCGATCGCACCAGCGACCCCGTCGATGTCACGATCTACGTCGACTACATGTGCCCCATCTGCGGTGCGTTCGAGGGCGAGTACGGCGACGACCTCGAGACCGCCGTCGATGCCGGCGACATCACGCTGCAGGTCGTGCCCCTCAACTTCCTCGACTCGATGTCGCAGGGCACGAACTACTCCACGCGCGCGGCGAACCTCTTCGCCTGCACCGTCGAGAACGCCCCCGATGCGGCGCTCGCCGTGCACACCGCACTGCTGAGCGACGCCGTGCAGCCCGAGGAGCAGACTCCCGGCCTCGATGACGAGGAGCTGCTGCAGGTCGCGGCGGATGCGGGCGCCGACACCGCAGGGCCGCTGCGCTCCTGCGTCGAGAACGTCGCCTACGGCGGCTTCTTCAGCACCAACACCTCGGTCTTCACGCAGGTCGGTCTCGTCGGGCTCGCCGATGGCGCGCAGCTGCAGGGCCCGGGCGGCGAGCTGCAGCCCGCCGACCAGCCGCAGAAGCTCACCGGCACCCCGACGGCGATCGTCTCGGGCGAGGAGTTCGTCTTCGCGCGCGACGGCGACTTCGCAGACTTCCTCGAGAAGTCGATCGCCGAGCGCGGCTGACCCGTCATCCGTTCGGCGCGGTTCGGGGCCGGGGCCCTGAACCGCGCCGTGCGCTCGGTCGGCTGCGTAAGCTCGGCCTGGGGCGTGAGCTCGTTCAGAGTTGCGAGTTCGTTCGGACGTTTCCGCACGAATCCATCCGAGTGAGCTCTCATCTCCGAGGGAGCTCACGCGCCCGGGGCGGACCTCACGCCTCGCCGAGCGCGGTGAGCACGAGCAGCAGCGCGTTGAGGGCGACGATGGCCACGGCCACGGCGATCGCCACGGTGCGCAGCACCGGCCCGTTCGCCCACCGCCCCATCACGGATCGCCGGCTCGTGAGGCCGATGAGCGGGATCAGTGCGAAGGGGATGCCGAACGAGAGCACGACCTGGCTGAGCACGAGTGCGCGCGTCGGGTCGAACCCGACGCCGAGCACGACGAGCGCCGGCACGAGCGTGACCAGGCGCCGGGTGAAGAGCGGAATGCGCACGTGCAGCAGACCGCGCATGATCTCGGCGCCCGCGTACGACCCGACCGACGTCGAGGCGAGCCCCGAGGCGAGCAGCCCGATACCGAAAAGCGCCCCGATCACCGGCCCGAGGTGCGCCGTGATGGCCGCGGCGGCTCCGTCGATCGTGTCGGTGCCCGCGACGCCCGGCAGCGAGGAGGCCGCGAGCAGCAGCATGGCGATGTTCACGCCGCCGGCGAGCAGCAGCGCGAGCCCGACGTCCCACCGGGTCGCGCGCAGCAGGCCCGCGAGGCGTGCGGGGTCCGTCTGACGGCCGTGGCGATCCCTGGCGAGCGATGAGTGCAGGTAGATCGCGTGCGGCATCACGGTCGCACCGAGCATGCTCGCGGCGAGCAGCACGGTCGCGGTGCCTTCGAAGCGCGGGATCATGCCGGCCGCGATGCCGCCCCAGTCGAGCGGGCTGATGACGAGACCGGCGACGAAGCCGACCGTGATGACCGCGAGCAGTGCGAGGATGACGCGTTCGAAGGTCAGCTGCCCGGCGCGCTGCATCGCGAGGATCGCGAGGGACGCGATGCCGACGATGACTCCGCCGAGCAGCAGCGGCACGTCGAAGAGGATGTAGAGAGCGAGCGCCCCGCCGACGACTTCGGCGAGGTCGGTGGCGATGGCGACGAGCTCGGCCTGCGCCCAGAACAGCAGTCGTGCCGGTCTCGAGAGTCGTGCGCCGAGCGCTTCGGGCAGGCTCTGACCGGTCACGAGGCCGAGCTTGGCCGACAGGTACTGCACGACGACGGCCATCGCGTTCGCCAGCACGAGCACCCACACCAGCAGGTAGCCGTAGTTCGCCCCCGCCGAGAGGTTGGCGGCGACGTTACCGGGGTCGACGTAGGCGATCGCCGCGACGAATGCGGGCCCGAGCAGCCCGACGAGCCCGCCGCTTCTGCGCGTCGTCCGCGCCCTGCCGTTCATCATTCCCGCTCCCCTTCCGCAGAGACCCCGCCGGTTCTTCCGGTGGTCTCGATGCCGCCTCGACTGCGGCCCGATCATCTTGACTTCGATTCAACCATATTAAAAGTTCGCCATGGCGAACTTTCTCATTTTGCGCGCGTCGGCCCTTCACACCCGGTTCACACCCTCGCCTGCCACGATGACCGCATGGGGCATCTGAACTACGGCAGCGGGCAGGAGTTCGAGTTCGACGACCGCACGCTCGCGCACCTGAAGATCGTGATGACGGGCAAACTGCGCCGCCAGGAGAGCTTTCTGCTGAGCTGGGTGAACCCCGCCGAGCGCGGCGGGGGCCGGGTCTCGATCTGGGTCTCGTCGAGCATCCCCCTCACCTTCCGCTTCGCCGGCAGCCGCAGCCCGACCCTCAATCAGGAGTGGCTCGAGGTGCTGCACGAGTTCTCGCACACGCCGCGCGGGCTCATCGTGGTGTCGGAGGAGGAAGCCGCTGCCCACGCCCGCAAGAACAGGACATAGCCGCGCGGTCGCACGCGCATCGATGCAAGGGAGGAACGGGAATGGGACATCTGCACTACGGCCTCGGCGAGAGCTTCGAATTCGACGACCGGCTGCTGACGCATCTGCGCACGGTGATCCTCTCGAAATTCGCCCTGCAGGAGGCCCTCGCGCTGACCTGGCATACCGAGACGACGCAGCACAGCGTCTGGCTACACCCGAGCGTCCCGCTGCACTTCGAGTTCGACATGCCCGAGACGCCCGAACTCAACCGCGCCTGGCTCGAGAAGCTCAGGGATCTCGCGAACTCCGCGGGCGGTCTGCGATGCGTCGACGAACCCGTCGACGCATCCGTTGTCGCGGAGGCCTGAACTCGGCGGTGCTGCGCGACATCCTGCCGATGGCTCCGGCCGACTGAGCTACAGGTGCTTGCCGCCGGTCACGGGGAGCACGATGCCCGACACGTACGACGCGTCCTCGGAGGCCAGGTACACGTAGGCCCCCGCGACCTCGACCGGCTGCCCGGGGCGGCCGAGCGGGGTATCGCCGCCGAACTGCTCCTGCTTCTCGTCCCAGCCCGTCGCGGGGATCAGCGGCGTCCAGATGGGCCCCGGCGCGACGGCGTTCACCCGCACGCCGCGGCGCCCCTGCTCATCGGCGAGCGCGCGCGTGAACCCGACGAGCGCGAACTTGGTCATGGCGTAGTCGAGCAGGTCGGGGCTCGGCGAGAACCCCTGGATCGAGGCGGTGACGATGACCGAGGCGCCGGGGCGCAGATGCGGGGCGGCCTCCCGCATGAGCAGCAGCGGGGCGACGAGGTTGGTTTCGAACACCTCCATGATCTGCTCGCGGGTGATGTCGACGTCGGGCCGGCGCTCGTACTGGGTGCCCGCGTTGAGCACGAGCACCTCAAGACCGCCGAGTTCGTCGACCGCGCCGGCGACGGCCGCGACGCAGACCGATTCGTCGCGCAGATCGCCGGGCAGTTGCACGCATCGGCGACCGGCCTCCTCGACCAGCCGGCGCGTCTCGTCGGCATCCGTCTGCTCCTCGGGAAGGTAGCTGATCGCGACGTCGGCGCCCTCGCGGGCGTAGGCGATGGCGACGGCGCGGCCGATGCCGGAGTCGCCGCCCGTGACGAGGGCGCGGAGGCCCTCGAGCCTCGCATTGCCGCGGTATTCCTCCTCGCCGTGATCGGGGACGGGGCGCATGCGCCCGGTCAGGCCGGGCTGGCCGTCCTGCCGCTGTTCGGGGAAGGGCGGGCGGGGATGCTTGGTACGGGGGTCGAGATTCGGTGACATCGTCGATGGCTCCTTCGGGTCGGCGGTCGACGTGATGCGAGCGGAGCGGTCCGGACCGCCCAGTGCCGGCGGTTCAGTGCTCGCGCAGCTTCTGAATGAGCTCCTGCTTGCGCAGCTTGGAGTAGCCGGTGAGACCGAGTTCCTTCGCGCGCTGCCGCAGTTCGGGCACCGTGCGCTCGTCGTAATCCTCGGCCTCTCCCCCGCGCTTGCCGACGGCTCGGCGGCCGTCGCGCGCGGCGGCGTTCGAGATGCGGGCGGCCTTCTCCTTCGAATTCCCCTCCTCCCGCAGACGCTCGTAGAGCTCTTCGTCCTTCAGCTGGGGCGTGGGCATGGCGACTCCTTCCGATATTCGGTTCGCATCGACGGTAGCCCCGCGACCGGACTCGCGGCACCCCCTCGACAACGCCGGCGGCTGCGGGTACTCTCGGCTTCCCCGCCGACCGGACACGCGGGCGCGATTGCTACGGAGCGCCGAGCGACGGTTCGACCTCCGGCTCGGGCGCACGCGGGCGGGGCGACTCCGACCCCTCGCGGTAGAGCTCGAGCAGCCCCGCAATGCCGCGCTCGGCGAAGCGGGCGATCTGGCGGCGTGCCGGGCTGCCCTCCTCGCGGAGGCGCACGAGCATGTGCTCGACTCGGGGCATGTCGCCGAATCTCACGAGCTCGGGTCGAACCTGCTCGATCATTCGTTCGAGCAGGTCGAAAGCGGGGAGCGACTCCCCCGCTACCGGGTCGACGAGCGTGGTCTCGAGGCCGTTGCGGGCCGCGTTCCAGATGGCGCCGTCGAGCAGGCCGGGTGCGATGCGCGGATGGTCGAGTCCGTGCTCGATATCGTGCAGTGCGCGCTCGACGAGGGCCCGCACGACGACGGCGAAGTCGACCGCTTCGCGCGGCGAGAGCTGCGCGTCGGCGATGCGCAGCTCGACGGTCGGGTAGCGCTCCGAGAGGCGCGCGAGCCACGTCACGAGACCGGAGTCGAGAAGCACGCCGCTCTCGACGAGCGCCGCGATCGATGCATCGTAGTCCGCGCCGTCGAAGAACTCCGGCGGATAGCTCGTGAGCGGCCAGTTGCGGCTCATGATCGAGCGCCAGCTCGCGAACCCCGTCGCCTCCCCGCACCAGACGGGCGAGTTCGCAGTCATCGCGAGCAGGGCGGGCGCCCAGCGGGCGAGGTGCCGCAGCACGGCCACACCGGCGTCGCGCGACGGCACCTCGACATGCACGTGCGTGCCGGTGACGTACTGGTAGGCCCCGGCGGCCCGCATTTCCTGGTCGATCGCGCGGTATCGCGTCTCGGGCGTCACCGTGCCGACGACGTCGCCGCCGACGGGCGGCAGCCCGCTGCCCGCGACGATCGCCCCTCGGGCGGCCGCCGCGGCCGCGGCCGTGCGGCGGAACTCCCGGAGCTCGTGCTCGGCCTGCGCCGCGCTCGTGCAGATGCCGGTCGCGGTCTCGAGCTGGCTGGCGAAGAACTCCCGCGACGCGGTGTCGCCGTGCTCGGGCAGCGTGCCGATCGTCTCCTCGGCGCGATCCACGGGGGCGCCGTCGCTTTCGGAGAGCAGCAGGTACTCCTCCTCGACCCCGAATCTGCGCGGCTCGTTCCGCCGTTCATCCATGGCCGTCCCCATTCTCGTCGCCCTCGTCGTCCGTGTCGTTGTCGTGCCCACGCCGCGCCGGCGACGAGGCGACGTCCTCCCCGAGCTCGGCGAGCGCGTCTCTGGGGTCGTCGGCGTCGGTCTCGACCTCCTGCTCTGCGTCGGCGTCGACGAGCTCCTCGTCGCGATCGCGGTGGTCGGTCGCGACGAGCTCGTGCTCCTCGTCGACCTCCTCGTTCTGCTCCCAGATCTCGGCCATGGCGCCGCCCTCCTCTTCTCGGCCGCGCGATGCGCGAACGGGGGTCGCGCGGCGTGAACCGGCATGCGCCGGCGTGTGTCTCACGAGCGTACGAGCCCGTCGCCCGTGCGTCACCGGGGTTGACGGGCGGTCTCCGAGGCCGCTAGGGCGGAGCGCCGCTCGCGGCGAACGCCCCAGCGGGCGAGGGCGTAGAGCGCGCACCCGACGACCACGAGCACTCCGGCGAACGCCCAGACGACGCCGCGCTGCTGCGTCATGAGCGCGATGCACGAGAGCGCCCCGAGCACGGGTACGAAGCTCCAGACCCGGAAGTGGGGGTGATCGACGCGGTCGCGCCGCAGCACGAGCACCGATACGTTCGCACTCAGGAAGACGAACAGCAGCAGGAGCACGACCGTCTCGGCGAGCGTGGCCAGGTCGCCGACGAGCACGAGCAGCATCGCGACGACCGTCGTGACGACGATCGCGGCCCACGGCGTGCGGCGCTTCGGCAGCACGCGCGCGAGGCCCGACGGCAGGAGGCCCTGCTCCGCCATGCCGTAGGCGAGGCGGCTCGCCATGATCATCGTGAGCAGGGCGCCGTTCGCGACGGCGATGAGCGCGATCAGGCTGAACACCGATGCCGGCACGCCGATCCCTGTCGCTTCGACGACCGCGAGCAGCGGGCCGCTCGACGCGACCAATTCATCGGGCGGCAGCGCGACGGCGCTCGCCCACCCGACGAGCGCGTAGACGACTCCGGCAGTGACGAGGGCGGCGAACAGGGCGCGGGGGTAGTCCCGGGACGGGCGCCGCACCTCTTCGACGACGTTGGCCGACGTCTCGAAGCCGACGAACGAATAGAAGGCGATGATGGCGCCCGCGAGCACGGCGCCTGCGGTGCCCGTGCCCGCCGGGGCCTGCAGGGCGCGCGAGGGATCGCCGCCGCCCCCGGTCGCGAAGACGGCGACAGCGACGATCACGATGACGAGTCCGCTCAGTTCGACGAGGGTCATCACGAGGTTCGCCCCCATCGATTCGCGAATACCGCGGGCGTTGAGCGCCGCGACGATCGCGAGGAACACGATGGCGACGACGGGCACGGGCAGGTCGACGAACGTGCTGAAGTAGTCGCCCGCGAAGGCGATGGCGAGACCCGCCGCGCTGGTCACGCCGGCCGCGAGCATGGCGAAGCCGACGAGGAACGACACGAGCGGGCTGCGGAACGCGCGTTCCGCGAACACGGCGGCCCCGCCCGCACGCGGGTACTTCGTCACGAGTTCGGCGTACGAGCCGGCCGTCAGCAGCGCGAGCAGCAGGGCGACGACGAGCGGGGCCCAGAGCAGCCCGCCCACTTCCTCCGCGAGCACTCCCATCAGCGCGTAAATGCCCGCCCCGAGCACGTCTCCGAGGATGAAGGCGAAGAGCAGCGGCCCGGTGATGGCGCGTCTCAGCCGGCCCGCGTCCGCGGTCCGCGCGGCCTGCCGGGTCATTCGCCGCCCTCCGCATCGGGCAGCGGGCGCCATTCGAGGTCGGCGATCGCCGGGCCCTCGAGCCGCGCGCCGGTCGCGGTGAAGCGCGAGCCGTGGAGCGGGCAGTCCCAGCTGCGCTCGGCACGGTTCCAGTTGAGCACCCCGCCGAGGTGCGTGCAGACCCCCGACACCGCGCAGAGTTCGCCGTTCACGCGCGAGACGGCGACGGGCCTGCCGCCGCCGTACCGCACCCGCCCTTCGCCCTCGCCGAGCGGCTCGGGGCTCTCGGGCTGCAGCGCCGCGGCGGCGCGGCCGCCGACCGCATGCAAGCCTGCACCGATATTCACCTCCAACGTGTCGGCGACGGTGCGCAGCCCGATCGTGTCGTGATGGTAGGCGCGCGCCCAGTCCATACGGCCGCCGAGCATCTCGGCGGTGATCGCGAGCGCGGCGGCGACGCCGTTCGTCATACCCCATTTGTTGTACCCCGTGGCGAGATGCACGCGGCCGCGCCCCCACGGCATCTCTCCGGCGAACGGCAGACGCGAATGGCTGCGGTAGTCCTGGGCGGCCCACAGCGCGACGCGCTCGCGCACGGAGAAGTGCTCGCGCACCCAAGCGTCGAGCTCGGCGACTTCGGCCGCGGTATCGGTCGAGCGGCCGGTGACGTGGCCGCCCCCGCCGACCACGAGCACCTCCTCCCCCGACGGACCGGTCGCGGTGCGCAGGGATCGCGGCGGGTCGCCGACCGAGACGCACATGTCGCTGGGGGCCGTTCCCGGAGCCACGCGGTAGGCGGCGGCGTACGAGCGCGACGGCTCGATCTTCGCGAAGTACATGCCCCGGTCGAGAATGGGGGTGCCGGTCGCGAGCACGCAGTTCTCGGCGGCGAGCATGCCGCCGTCCGCGCTGACGACCACCTCGTGGGAATCGACGTCGACGTCGCGCACCCGCTGGTGCTCGACGATGCGACCGCCTCGCTCGCGCAGTTCTCGCGCGAACGCCGCGAGCATCGTCAGGGGGTGCAGCTGGGCCTGACCGTCGAGCGTCAGCACCCCGTGCGTCTCGAACGGGAGATCGGGAGACCGAGTGGTGCCGAGCTCGAGACCGGCGGCGAGCGCGGCGCTGCGCTCCTCGTCGAGGGCGTCGACGGCCGACGGGTCGGCCGCGTAGACGATCGCGCGCCGGCGCGGCACGTCGATGCCCCAATGCTCGTGCTCGCGCAGCAGCCAGGCCTGGCCCTCCCGATTGGCCGCCACGTAGTCGCGGAGCACGTCGTCGCCGTCGTGGGCGCGGATGTCCGAGAGCACGGTGCCCTGGAGCAGGCTCAGCTTGCCGGTCGTGCCGCCGGTCGTCACCGCGCCGACGGTGCGCGCTTCGAGCACGACGACCTTCCGGCCGGCCCGCGCGAGCAGCACCGCCGTCACGAGCCCGGTCAGGCCCGCGCCGACGACGACGGTGTCGGCGCGCCCGTCGCGCCAGTCATCGGTCTCGATGCGGGGCCCGGTCATGCGCCAGAGCGAGGTCATGGTCTCGGGGGTCGGGTTCTCGGTGGTCATGGCCGAAACGGTAGAGGGCCCGGGCGCCTCGCATCACCCCGTTGACAAGGCGCCGGTTCGCGGTCAGTCGATGGCGGCGAAGGCTTCGCCGAGCAGCGCGGCGGCCCGCTCCCGCCCGATTCCGAGGCGGGCGAGCGCACGGGCCGCGTCGCCGGCGATCCGGCGCGCCTCCGCTTCGACCGGGTCGCCGCCGGCATCGAGCCGCACGAAGGTGCCCGCTCTGCCGCGCCCTTCGACGATCGCCGCCGCTTCGAGCTGCCGGTAGGCGGAGGCGACCGTGTTCACGGCGATGCCGAGGTGCGCGGCGAGACCCCGGGTCGTGGGCAGCTTCGCGCCCGGCACGAGGCGGCCGTCCGCGACCGCTCCGATGACGGCGTCGTGCACCTGCTGCGATGGCGGCGCTGCGGCAGCGGGGTCGATGCGGAAGAACGCGAGGACGTCGGCGGGAGGCGGCATGGTTCGAGCCTAGCGAGCGGAGGCCCTGCGGGCGCCCGCTCTCAGATCAGGTCGGGGTTCTTCCGGGCGAAGGACTCCGCCTCCGCTTCCGGGATCACGAGCACGCCGCGGTTTCCGTGCGAGGTGGCGAGCATGACCGTGATCCAGAGCATATTGAGCTCGGGCGGGCGACTGCCCGAGAAGCGGAATCCGAGCTGCGTCGCGGTCGAGACCCAGAGGGCCATCCTGCCGCCGCCCTCCTGCACCGACTTGGTCCAGCTGACGTAGAACCCCTCGTGCTTCTTCAGCTTCTGTCCGATGACGGTCTTCAGATGGGCGAGCAGCCGATCCTCGAACTCGTATTCCAATGTTCCGTGCAGCAGATAGCCCATATCGCCGAGTGTGGCAGACCTCGGCCGACGTCGTTCGTGCCCCGTTCGGACACGCGCTGAACCTGACAGTATCGGCACCGACTGCGCCGATACGGTCCGTTTCACGGCTGCGCTCGCTAGGCTCGCGGCATGGGGGAACGTCGGAATCATGGAGGCCATCGGCACCGGGAGCAGCGCGGATGACGGCCGCTCCCGAACTGCTGCGGGTCGAGTCCGACTCGGTAGCCGAGGTCGAGGATGTGTGGAACGATTTCGCACCGTCGGCGAAACTGCTGCGGGCAGACGAGCAGCAGTGCCGGCTGCAGTGGGTTTCGCTGTCGGTGCCCGGCCTGTCGCTGATCGAATACGAGCTGCATGCCGATGTCCGGGCCTCGGTCGCCCCCGAGGGGCAGCTCTTCGCATGCCGGCTCACGAGCCCGAGCGCCGAGATGTGGAGCGAGCGCACGAGCTTCCCGCCCGGCCGCCCCTGGCTCACCGACGGGCGCCCGGTCGACGCCGTGTGGGAGGGATCGGCCCGGGTGCAGGCGATGGCGTTCGACCTCGGGTACGCCGAGCGGCTCGCGCGCCAGATCACCGGCGACGACCGGCTCGTGCTCCGGACACGATCGCCCGAGGCGATCGGCCAGGCGGCGAGCCGGCGCTGGGACGCGACCTTCCGCCACCTGATGACGGCGCTGCAGATCGAGACCGACGAGTCGGGGGCGCTCGAGTTCGAGTCGTCGCAGCTCTGGTCGGCAGGCCTGCAGCGGTACGCGCTCTGGGCGACGCTCGCCTGCTTCGCGACCACCTTCGGCGACTCCGCCGAACGCTCGGCGCAGACGCTCGCCGCCCCCAGAGCCGTGCGGCAGGCGGTCGCATATATCGAGGAGCACGCGCACGAGGCGATCACGATCGACGATGTGGCCCGCGCCGCGCACATGTCGACGCGCGGCCTGCATGCGGCGTTCAGGCGGGCGCTCGGCACCACTCCGAGCGCCGAACTGAAACGGGCTCGGCTCTCGGGCGCGCGCGCCGATCTGCTCGATGCCGAGCCGGGAGATTCGGTGGCGGCGATCGGCGGCCGCTGGGGCTTCACGAACGTGACCCGGTTCACGCGGGCCTTCCACGAGGCCTACGGCGAGGATGCGCGGGTGCTGCTGCGCCGCCAGCAGCACCAGTTCTGGTGATCCCCGGCCGATAATCGATGGCGCCGCCGATGCGCAACCCCCTCGACGCCACGACGACCGCTTTCTAGGCTTGCTCACCGAGCGCGGTGCTGAGCGGCGCCGACGGCGCAGCACTGTGCACCGCGCTCGCCACGCAGACGAGGGAGGCAGCATGCAGACGAACGAGCAGACGAACGAGCACGCGGACGAGCCGCGCACGGAAGGCACATCTCCGGGCGACTACCGCGAGCGGCGCTCCGACGGCGGGGCCGAGCGCGCGCACGGGCACGAGGGCGATGTCGCCGAACGACCCGGCTCGACGCAGGTGGAGCGCGAGCACGCCGATGCCCTCGCCGACGAGTGGGGCGAGGAGTCCTTCCCGGTGAGCGACCCGCCCGCCCACTATTAGCGTGGTCGCCCGGGGTGCCGCCCGTCGGGTGCGGCCCCGGGCGGCTTCAGCGCAGCGTCGAGAGCGCGAGGTCGGTACGGTCGGTGATGATGGCGTCTGCGCCGCGGCGCGCCAGGGATCGCATGTCGTCGGGGTCGTTCACCGTCCAGACATGGACTTCGACCCCGGCATCGTGCGCCGCGTCCACGAGTCGCGGCGTGAACACGCTCAGCGATCCCTGGCGTTCGGGAATCTGCAGCGCATCGACACCCTCGAGCAGACGTGCGGCACGGCGCCGCGCCCCGACCTGCACCGCGAGCAGCAGCTTGATGAGCGTGCCGCGCCCCGCCGAGGTCGCCGGCCGTTCGCTGCCCGTGGCGCATGCAGCGGAGCGCAGGGCGCGCAGGCGGAACTCGTCGGAGAAGCTCGTGACGAGCGTGCGGTGCGCGTGCGGGGCGATGCTCCTGCCCACCGGGTCGGCCGCCGCCGCAGCCTTCACATCGAGGTTCACGCGTGCCTCCGGAAACTCCTCGAACAGCTCGGAGAGGGTCAGGAGCCCGCCGCGATCGCTCATGATCTGCGCGAGCTCGCGATGCGACACCTCGGCGACCTTCCGCGGGTCGCCCGATACGCGGGCGAGATCGTCGTCGTGGAAGAGCACGACGACGTCGTCGTTCGTGAGGTGGCAATCGGACTCGAGGCAGTCGGCGCCGGCGGCGAGCGCCTCGGCGAACGCGGCCCGGGTGTTCTCGGCGATGCCGCGCGCCGCCGCCGCAGGCGGCACGAAACCGCGATGCGCGATGATGCGGGGCCGTTCGGGGCGGTCGAAGTACGGGTGCGGCATGGCGTCTCCTCCTTCGAGCGGTGCGGGCGGGCGCAATGCTGTCAGCATCCCACATCCTGATGCGCGCGACCACAGCTCCGGGCTCGTGCGATACTGAAACCGCACCTGATCGGGTGCGATGACGCCCGAACGAATCGAGAGCGCATGGACGGCGACGAATCCATCGAAGTGAGCGAATCCCCGCTCCCCGGAATCGGCATCCGCGACGACTTCCTCACCGCGACCGGCAGGCGCGTCGGCGTCATCTCGCACCGCAACGGCCGCCGCGACCTGCTCGTATATGCCGAGGACGACCCCGACGCGTGCGCGCAGACGATCTCGCTCTCGGCGGGCGAGGCCGACACACTCGCCGAGTTCCTCGGCACGAAGCGCGTGATCGAGCGGCTGTCGGCCCTCTCCGACCAGGTCGACGGCATCGCGACCGAGAAGTTCGAGATCGAGCGCGGCGCGAAGTACGACGGCGCCGCTCTCGGCGCGATGCAGGTGCGCAGCCGCACGGGCGCCTCGATCGTGGCGGTGCTGCGCCACGGCGACGCCATCCCCTCGCCCACCCCCGCATTCGTGCTGCAGGGCGACGACCGGATCATCACGGTCGGCACGAGCGAGGCTCTCGCCCTCGTGCGCGCCATCCTGGACGAACGCTAGACCCGTGGAGTCCACCAGGACTCTGCTCGAGCTCGGGGGCACCATTCTCGTGCTCGGCATCCTCGGGCGCCTCGCCGCCCGCATCGGGCTCTCGCCGATTCCGCTGTACCTGCTCGCCGGGCTCATGTTCGGCGTCGGCGGCCTGCTGCCGCTGGCGACGAGCGACGAGTTCATCGCGACCGGCGCCGACGTCGGCGTGATCCTGCTGCTGCTCCTGCTGGGGCTCGAGTACTCGGCCGAGGAGCTCATCACGAACCTGCGGGCGAACTCGACCTCGGGCCTCATCGATTTCGTGGTCAACGCGGCACCGGGCGCGCTCGCGGGCTGGGCGCTCGGGTTCTCGGGCCCCGGCATCCTCGCGATGGCGGGCGTCACCTACGCGACCAGTTCAGGGATCGCCGCGAAACTGCTCGGCGATCTCGGCCGGCTCGGCAACCGAGAAACGCCGACCGTGCTGTCGCTGCTCGTGTTCGAGGATCTGCTGATGGCGATCTTCCTGCCCGTGCTGACGGCGCTGCTCGCCGGAGTCGGCGTGTGGGGCGGCATGCTGAGCGTCGGCGTCGCCGTCGCGGCGGTCGCGCTCGCGATGCTGGTCGCGCTGCGCTTCGGTGGGCTCATCAACCGGATCGTCTTCTCGCCGAACGACGAACTGCTGCTGCTCGGCGTGCTCGGCATCGTGCTCGTCGTCGCGGGCGTCGCCGAGCAGCTGCAGGTGTCGAGCGCGGTCGGCGCCTTCCTCGTCGGCATCGCGCTCTCGGGGCGGGTCGCCGAGAGCGCCCGCGCCGTACTGACACCGCTGCGCGACCTGTTCGCCGCGGTGTTCTTCGTGTTCTTCGGGCTGCGCACCGACCCTCGCGAGATCCCGGCGGTGCTCGGCATCGCGATCGTGCTCGCGGTCGTCACGGCGGCCACGAAGATCTGGACGGGAATGTGGGCGGCCAAGCGCGCGGGCGTCGCGAGGCCGGGCCAGATCCGCGCCGGCACCATCATGGTGCCCCGCGGCGAGTTCAACATCGTCATCGCGGGCCTCGCGACCTCGGCGGGCGTGGCGGGCATCGGCCCGCTGGCCGCGGCGTACGTCATGATCATGGCCGTGTGCGGCCCGGTGCTCGCGCGCATCGCGGAGCCGGCGGCGAAGCGCATCGCCGAAGTCGCGCATCACGGAAGGGGCCGCTGACCATGGCCGTGCTGATCGACCCGCCGATGTGGCCCGCGCACGGCACCCTGTGGTCGCACCTCGTCTCGGATGCCGACTACGCCGAGGTGCACGCCTTCGCGAAACGGCTGCCCGTGCCGCGGCGCAGCTTCGACCTCGACCACTACGACGTGCCGGCGTCGCTGCACGCCCGCGCGATCGCGCTCGGGGCCGAGCCCGTCGGGGCGAAAGAGCTGGCCCGCCGGCTGCGACGCAGCGGGCTGCGGGTGCGGCAGATCGACCGCGGCCTCATGACGCCCGTGCGCCGCCGGGAGTACCTGCAGGGCGAATGGGAGGCGCTCGGCCGGGCGCCCGGCATCGCGGGCGCTGAGACGACGGCCGGTGCGGGTGCCGGTGCGGGTGCCGGGGCTGATGCCGGGGCGCAGTGGCGGGCGCTCGGCGACGAGCTGCTCGCGCGCTGGAACGAACCGCACCGCCGCTACCACGACGAGCGGCATCTCGAGGACGTACTGCTGTCGCTCGACCAGCTCGCGGTGCGCGGCGAGACGCTGCAGCCGTCGACGCTGCTCGCGGCCTGGTTCCACGACGCCGTGTACACCGGGCGGGCGGGCCCAGGTGCCGGGGGCGAGACCGACGAGGCCGCCTCGGCGGCGCTCGCGGCAGAGGCCCTCGCGCGCGCAGGGCTCGACGCCGGCCTCATCGCCGAGGTGGGCGCGATGATCGCCGACACCGAGCCCGCGCGCGCGGTCGAGCGCCCGAGCACCGCGCTCGCGCAGCTGCTCGACGCCGACCTCGCGATCTTCGCCGCTCCCCCGCACCGCTACGACGAGTACGCGGCCGCCGTGCGCGAGGAGTACGCGCACGTGCCCGACGCGGTGTTCGCGCAGGCCCGGGCCGACATCCTCTCCGGCTATCTCGGCCGCCCGCGCGTATACCGCACCGGGACGGCCCGCGAGGCGTGGGAGGCGCGCGCCCGGCAGAACCTCGCCCGCGAGATCGCGGCGCTACGGCTCCGGTTCTGACCTCCGACTTGCCCAACGCACTCGGTTTCGCCGGCCTGGGGGCGCGATCCCTGGCGCTGTCGTACAGGTAAAGCACGAGCGTGCAGCTCGATAACGGTGCGTTCGGTGCACGCTCGCGCATCGCCTATCCGCTCGACCCGGAATGACCCGCTCGAACCTCGCTGACCCGCACGACCGCGCCGCCCGGGCGCACCTCGAGTCTGCCGCCGCGCGGAGCCCGCTCGCGCCAGCGGCGGTCGTGCGTCACCGTGATCACGGCCCCCGGGTAGTCGACGAGCGCCTCTTCCAGCTGGTCGACGAGCTCGGGGGCGAGATGGTTCGTCGGCTCGTCGAGCAGCAGCAGCTCGCTCGGCGCCGACAGCGCGATGGCGAGCTCGAGTCGGCGGCGCTGCCCGATCGACAATCCGTGCAGCGGCACTTCGAGATCGGCGGGGCGGAAGAGCCCGAAGGCGAGCAGCGTCTCGGCCGCGTCGTCCTGGTACGCGCCGAGCGCCGCGGCGTAGGCGTCGAGCAGGCCGAGACGCGCGACCGCGCTCCCCTCCGGCACCGGCATCATCTCCTGCTTGAGCCGGGCGATGCGCAGGCCGGGCCGTCGGTCGAGACCGCCCTCGACCGGCGTGTCCCCTGCCAGTACCCGCAGCAGCGTGGTCTTGCCGGCGCCATTCGGCCCCGAGACGATCCACCGGTCGCCCTCGTGCACGTCGAGTTCGGCGAGCGAGAGCCGCGGGCCCGGCGGCCCCAGGCGCACGCTCCGAGCGACCAGCAGCGGCTCCGCGGCCATCCGGGCTTCGGGTGCAGCACGGTCGACCGCACTGGCATTCGCACGGGTTCTCGCGTCACCATCCGCTCCGAGCACCGCGGCGGTGAAGCGCAACGGGTCGGCGGGGCGCACGGCCGGATCGGCCTGCAATCGTTCGACGCGTTCCTTCGCCTGCCGGATTCGGCTCACCGCCCCGTGGTCGCGGCCGCGGGCTCGGAACGCGCCATGGCCGAAGACTGCGCGCTCCATCTTGCGCGGGATCGCCCGCAGTCGGAACGCGTTCGCTTCGACGAGCTCCGTACTGCGCGCGAGCTCTGCGCGCCAGGCCTCGTATTCGGCGATCAGGCGGCGGCGCTCGGCGGCGCGGGCGCGCAGGTATCCGGCGTATCCGTCGCCGTAACGGGCGGCGCGGCCGCCTTCGAGGTGCACGATGTCGATCGCGAATTGTTCGAGCAGCGCCCGGTCGTGCGAGACGATGACGCAGGCGCCACGATGCCGCGCGATCATCTCCTCGAGCCAGACGACCGCCGCGTCGTCGAGATCGTTGGTGGGCTCGTCGAGCAGCAGCAGTTCGGCCTCCGCCGACAGGGCGGCGCCGAGGGCGAGACGGGCGCGCTCCCCGCCGGAGAGATCGGCGACGGGGCGACCGCGATCGAGACCGCCCAGCGAGAGCCGGTCCAGCGCGGCTTCGACGCGGCGCTCGATGTCGTATCCGCCGCGGGCTTCGAAGCGGTCGGTGAGGTCGCCGAGGCGGCCGAGCAGGCCGGATTGTTCCCCGGCCGGGGCGGCGGCGAGTGCCTCCGAGGCCGTCTGCATCTCGCCTTCCATGTCGCGGAAGTCGTGCAGTAGCTCGTCGAGGGCTTCGGCGACGGTCGCTCCAGGTGCGAATTCGGGCTGTTGCGCCGCGATGGCGATGCCGCCGGGGAGTTCGACCCGACGCTCACCCGAAGCGAGCGGCACTTGCCCGGCGATCGCGCGCAGCAGGGTGGTCTTCCCGGCGCCGTTGTCGCCGATGAGCACGATGCGGTCTTTCGGGCCGACCACGAGATCGATGTCAGTGAGCACTGTGCGGTCGGCGAACCTGACGGTCGCGCCGCGCAGTTCGCAGGCGCGGTGCGGGCGGGGCCGCATCGGTGCGGTGCGGGGTTCGGGGTTCGGTATGGCGGTCATGGCCTACTCCTCTGCACGGCCCGCGCGAGAGGCATCTCCGGGCCGCATGATCGCCCGGGTCGCAGCGGACGCACGGGCAGGTGAACGGGAAGCTCGCGCCGAGACCGGCACCGGTGTCGTCGAGACGGCTATCGGGTGCGGGCGGCGGCACGCCTAGGACGCATCGCGGAGGCGGGCCTCGACGCGATGTCCCGTTCTAAAGAAACAGTGCACCCATGCAGCCAGTGTACTCGGATTCGCGGATTCGGCCAGGGAACAGGACGCCCGGACCCGCCGCTCACATGGCCCGAGCCGAGCCGCGGCGAACCCTGACTGTTTCGGCAGCATCGCGCAATGGGGTTCACATTGCCCGCTCGACTCTGCAATTGTGGAAGCAGATCACGCGAGCACGGGCGCCCCGACGGGGTCAGCCCGACGAAGCAAACCGGAGAGGCGGAGCGGCCGATGACCGACACCTACGATCTGATCGTGCTGGGCGGCGGGCCCGTGGGCGAGAACATCGCCGACCGGGCGGTGCAGGGCGGCCTCACCGCGGTCGTCGTGGAGGCCGAGCTCGTCGGTGGCGAATGCTCGTACTGGGCCTGCATGCCGTCGAAGGCGCTGCTGCGCCCGATCCGAGCGCTGCAGGCTGCGCGCGACGTCGCCGGCAGCGCGGAGGCCGTCACGGGCGCCCTCGGCACGGCGGCGGTGCTCGAGCGGCGCGACGACTTCACGAGCCGCTGGTCCGACGACGGGCAGGTCGATTGGCTGCGCGGCGCGGGCATCGACCTCGTGCGCGGGCACGGCCGCATCGCGGGCGAGCGCGAGGTCGCCGTCGCCGACGAGTCGGGCGAGGAGACCGTGCTGACCGCGCGGCGGGCGGTCGCGATCGCGACGGGCTCGGACGCCGTCATCCCGCCGATCGCCGGCCTGCACGAGGCGAACCCGTGGACGAGCCGGGAGGCGACGAGCGCCCACGAG
Source organism: Leucobacter sp. gxy201 (assembly GCF_051043335.1). Classification (NCBI taxonomy): domain Bacteria; kingdom Bacillati; phylum Actinomycetota; class Actinomycetes; order Micrococcales; family Microbacteriaceae; genus Leucobacter; species Leucobacter sp. gxy201. The sequence goes on along the minus strand of NZ_JAMXWS010000001.1, from coordinate 602,486 downwards.
ATCCCCGAATCGCTGGTCGTGCTGGGCGGCGGCGTCGTCGGAGTCGAGATGGCGACGGCGTTCGCCGGGCTCGGCTGCCGGGTCGTTCTGATCGCGCGCAGCGGGCTGCTCGGCGGCTTCGAACCGTTCGCGGGCGAGGAGGTGGCGCGCGGTCTGCGGGCCGCGGGCGTCGACGTGCGGCTTCGCACCGAGACGCAAGAGGTCGAGCGCACGGACGACGGCGTCGTCGTCACGGTCAGCGGCAGCGGCAGCGGCAGCGACCGTGGAGGTGACAGCAGCAACGGTGAGCGCCGCGCCGAGACCGAGATCCGAGCCGCCGAGATTCTCGTGGCGGCCGGCCGGGCGCCTCGCACCGGCGATATCGGGCTCGAGACGATCGGGATCGCGGCCGGCGGCGAGCGCGGCACCTCGCTCGAGACGGATGACACGCTGCGCGTGGCGGGCGTCGACTGGCTGTACGTCGTCGGCGACGCGAACGGCCGCGCACCGCTGACGCACCAGGGCAAGTACCAGGCGCGCGCCGCAGGCGATGCGATCGTGGCCCGCGCACGGGCCGATCAGGGCGACCGGGCCGACCAGCAGGGCGCCCGGCTCGACGCGGCATGGGTATCGACGGCCGCGACGGCCGACCACGGCGCCGTACCGCAGGTGGTGTTCACCGACCCCGAGGTCGCCTCGGTCGGGCTCACCGAGGCCGCGGCGCGAGACGCCGGGCACCGCGTCACCGCGGTCGATGTCGAGTTCTCGTCGGTCGCGGGCGCCGCCCTGCACGCGGACGGCTATCGGGGCCGGGCCCGCATCGTCGTCGACGACGAGCGCCGGGTGCTGCTCGGGGCGACGTTCGTCGGCCCGGACGTCGCCGAGCTCGTGCATGCCGCGACCGTCGCCGTGGTCGGCGAGGTGCCGATCTCGCGGCTCTGGCATGCGGTGCCGGCGTACCCGACGCTCAGCGAGGTGTGGCTGCGGCTGCTCGAGAAGTACGGGCGGGGCTCCGCGCGATGATCGAGTTCCGATCGGTATCGAAGACCTTCGCCGACGGCACGACCGCGGTGCACGATTTCAGCCTCGTCATCCCGGCCAGGCAGACGACCGTGCTCGTCGGTTCGTCGGGCTGCGGCAAGACCACGCTCGTGCGCATGATCAACCGCATGGTCGACCCGACGTCGGGCGTCGTCGAGATCGACGGTACGAGCGTGCAGGGCAGGGATCCCGTGGCGCTGCGCCGCAGCATCGGCTATGTGATGCAGAACTCCGGGCTCATGCCTCACTTCACCGTCATCGACAACGTCGCGACGGTGCTGCGGTTGAACGGAGCGACGAGGCGCGAGGCGCACGCTCGTGCGCGCGAACTCCTCGACACGGTCGGGCTCGATCAGGGGCTCGCGGGCCGCTATCCGAGCCAGCTGTCGGGCGGGCAGCAGCAGCGCGTCGGTGTCGCCCGCGGTCTCGCCGCCGACCCGAACGTCCTGCTGATGGACGAGCCGTTCGGCGCGGTCGACCCGATCGTGCGGGCCGAGCTGCAGCAGGAGCTGCTGCGGCTGCAGCGCGAGCTCGGCAAGACCGTCGTCTTCGTCACCCACGACATCGACGAGGCGTTCCTGCTCGGCGATCGCATCGTCATCCTCGACACCGGTGCCCGCATCGTGCAGCAGGGCACGCCGAGCGAGATCATCGCGAACCCCGCCGACGACTTCGTGGCGGCCTTCATCGGCGCAGATCACGGGAAGCGCGAGCTGAGGCTCGAGCGCACCCCTCACGGCACCATCGTCGTCGACGCGGCCGGGCGCCCGCAGGGCGTGCTCGCCGAGGGCGGCGCGTGACATGAACTGGATCATCGAGAACGTCGGGCTCATCGTCGAGCTCGCCGCGGTGCACCTGCGGCAGAGCCTCATCGCACTCGTGCTGGGAGTGGCGCTCTCGATTCCGCTCGGACGCATCGCCTGGCGGTATCGGCTCGTGCGCGGGCCGATCATCGTGCTCACGGGGCTGCTGTACACGATCCCTTCGCTCGCGCTGCTCATCCTGCTGCCGGCAATCGCGGGCTACTCGGCGCTCAGCGAGACGAACCTCGTCGTCGCCCTCACGATCTACGCCGTCGCGATTCTCGTGCGAGCGGTCGCCGACGGCCTCGATTCGGTCGATGAAGACGTGCGCCGTTCCGCGACCGCGACCGGGTACGGGGCGACGCGGCGGTTCTGGGCGGTCGAGTTGCCGCTCGCAGGCCCGGTGATCCTCGCCGGGGTGCGCATCGCGGCAGTGAGCACGATCGCGCTCGCGACCGTCGGCATTCTCGTCGGCGTGACGAACCTCGGCTACCTGTTCACGAACGGGCTCGACCGGCGCCTCATCGAGGAGGTCTTCGCCGGCGTGCTCGCGACGGTCGTGCTGGCACTGCTGGTGGACCTCGCGCTCGTGCTGCTCGGCCGTCTGCTCCTGCCCTGGCAGCGAGCGCACCGCCCCGGCCGCTCCCCCGCGCGGGCCGCCCTCGGAGGCGCCGCATGAACCTCTTCGCCGATGCTCTCGCCTGGCTGCTCGCCCCCGAGCAGTGGACGGGCGCCTATGCGCTGCCGGTGCTGCTCGGCCAGCACATCGCCTACACGGCGGCCTCGATCCTCGTGGCGGCGCTGATCGCCGTGCCGGCCGGCTGGGCGATCGGGCATACGGGGCGCGGCCGCGAGATCGCCGTCGCGGTATCCGGGGCCGCGCGCGCTGTGCCGTCCTTCGGGCTGCTGATCCTGCTCGTGCTGCTCTTCGGCGTGCTGCGGGTGCCCGCGGCCGCCCTCGCGACGTTCGTGCTGCTCGCCATCCCGTCGCTGCTCGCCGGCGCCTACACGGGCATCGAGGCGATCGACCGGCGCGTGATCGATGCCGCCGTCGCCACGGGCATGACGCGCTGGCAGGTGTTCTGGAAGGTCGAGTTCAGGCTCGGGCTTCCATTGCTCATCGGCGGGCTGCGCGCGGCGACGCTGCAGGTCATCGCGACGGTGACGATCGCCGCCTACGTGAATCTCGGCGGGCTCGGCTGGCCCATCATCCAGGGCATCCCGCTGCGCAGATTCGACCAGGTGCTCGCGGGCGCCCTGCTCGTCGCACTGCTCGCGCTCATCGTCGACCTGCTGTTCGCGCTCGCCCAGCGCGCCACCGTCCCCGCGGGGCTCGCGCCTGCGCCCCGTGCACGCCGTACCGAAGCCACTGTCTGAACCGATCGAAGCGAGGATCACCATGACCACTCATCGCACCACCCGTCGCACCGGCCTGCGCAGCTTGGCGGCGCTCGGCTCGGCCGCCGCGCTCGCCCTCGCGCTCAGCGCCTGCGGGTCGAGCAATCCGCTCGACGAGACCGCAGCACCCGAAGCCTCGAGCGATTCGGGCACCATCGTCGTGGGGTCGCAGGCGTACTACTCGAACGAGATCATCGCCGAGATCTACGCGCAGGCCCTCGAGAACGACGGCAAGACGGTCGAGCGCAAGTTCAATATCGGGCAGCGCGACGCGTACATGCCCGATGTCGAATCGGGAGCCATCGGGCTGTTTCCGGAGTACACGGGCAACCTGCTCGAGTTCCTCGAGGGCGAGACGTCGTCGACGAGCCCCGAAGACGTGTACACCGAGCTGCAGCAGGCCCTCCCCGAGGGCCTGGTGGCGCTCGACTACGCCGAGGCGAGCGATCAGGATACCTACACGGTGCTGAAGTCGTTCGCCGATGAGCACGGGCTCGCCTCGATCGCCGACCTCGCGCAGGTCGACGAACCGCTCACCATCGGGGCGGCGCCCGAGTTCGAGCAGCGCCCGTACGGCCCCGCGGCCGCGAAGCAGGCGTACGGCGTCGACCTCGCCTTCTCTGCGACCGGCCCGACGACGCTGGAGGCGCTGCAGGGCGGCGTGGTGCAGGTGGCTGATATCTACTCGGCCGACCCGGCGTTCGAGTCGGGCGAGCTCGTCGCGCTCGACGACCCGAAGCAGCTCATCCTGTCGTCGAACGTCGTGCCGATCGCGAGTGCGCAGGTCGCCGATGAGATCTCGGAGACGATCAATGCGGTCAGCGCGAAGCTCACGACCGAGGAGCTCGTGAAGATGAACGTGCGGAGCACGGCCGACAAGCAGCAGCCGGCCGAGATCGCGAAGGCCTGGCTCGAAGCCAACGGGCTCGCCTGACTCCGGCGTAGTTCTCAGAAAACTCTCGCGCGCTCGGGTTGCGCGCCCGGCGATACTCCTGTTATAAAAAGTAAGACACTTTATAAACTACTTACTGAGTGTCTTACTTCATAGTCAGATTATTCGAGCTTCGATGGGAGTCATCATGAGCGCAGCAGACAAGATCTCGGCCGGGATGGACAAGGTCGCGGGCAAGACGGAAGAGATCATCGGCAAAGCCACCGGCGACGACGGGAAGGTCGTCGCCGGCAAGGCCAAGCAGGCGAAGGGCGGGCTCAAACAGTCGGCAGAGCACGTGAAGGATGCCGCGAAGGACGCATTCGGCAAGTAGCCGCTCGCTCGGGCTCGACCGCCCGACGGCACGACGGCACGAACATCACCGTACTGAAGGAGAAGATCATGGGGTTTCTGGGATTTCTACTGCTGGGTCTGATCGCGGGCGCGATCGCGAAGGCCATCCTCCCCGGCAAGCAGGGCGGCGGCTGGATCGCCACCCTGGTGCTCGGCGTTCTCGGTGCCCTGCTGGGCGGATGGCTGGGGAGCCTGCTGTTCGGCGCGCCGCTGCAGGATTTCTTCTCGATCCAGACGTGGCTCGTCGCGATCGCCGGCTCGATCGTCGTACTGCTGATCTACGGCATGATCGTGGGTCGCCGCCGGGACTGATCGCGAAGCGCCCGCGACGAGGCCCGCGGCTGCAACTCAAAACATAGGGGGCGTGGGGCAGACGCCTCATGCCCCCTATGCGCGAAATCTTTCACGAACTGGGCCACGTTCCGACTGGCCCAGTTCGCAAAGCTCTACACTGGAGATTCGAAATGACGTTGATCGTTGCAGACCGATATCGCCCCGAATCGGCTGTGCGCCCACCGGCATGGACTGAGGTGGAACCCGGCTTCTGGGCCGGAAACGACGCCGGCGAGTTTCTCGGCACGATCGAGTCGAGAAATGGCCGCTTCGTCGCTTTCGACGCAGTGCACCGCCACCTCGGAGAATTCGCAACACTCGCCCAGGCGCAGACCCGGGCCGCGGGCGCATCCCGCGAATAAGCCGCACCGGAGGGCCTGATGCCGCAGAAGATCGTTCGCCACGAGCAGGAGCATCTGTACGCGACTCCCCCGCGCAGCGATGCGGGGAAGGATCTCGCCGCGGCGGTGCTCCATCTGCGCCGAGCGCAGCACCAGCAGGAGCAGCGCTGGATCACCTCGTCGACGCTGTCGAATCTCGATCTGCGCGCCCTGCGCTACCTCGTGCAGGCGCAGCGCGACGACCGCAGCATCGGAGCGAAGGCGCTCATCATGATGCTCGGCACATCGAGCGCGAATATCACGAACGTGATCGACCGCCTGGTGAAGCGCGGCTACGTCGAGCGCGTGAAGCACCCGACCGACCGTCGCGCCAGCATTCTCGTACCGACCGAGGCGGGCGTCGAGCAGATCGACCGCGCCATCGGGGCTCACCATGCGCGACTGGTCGAGCAGATCGACCGCTTCGACAACGCCGAAGCCGAGACCGCCGCAGCGGTCATCGCGCAGATCGCCGACGCACTCGACGCTCTCGCCGCCGAACAGGCCGAGAGCGCCGAGTAGCGCGCTGCGAACGCCGCGTTACTTCTCGGGCGTGGGCTTCTGCGTCGTATGCTTCGATGCGCTGCGGTTCGCGAAGAGTCCGCGCGACCTCGAGATCCGGTAGTCGATGCGGTCGTCGACGTAGCTCTCGACTTCGGGCAGGTCACCGAGGGTGTTCGCCCAGTGCGACGTGATGTGCTCGGTCACCCGTTCGAGGCGCTGCCTGCGTTCGAAGCGTTCGAGCACCTGGTCGTCGATGCGCAGCGCCTTGATCGTCGCGACGCCCATGAGGATGAGGATCACGCTGAACGGCAGGGCCGTCGCGAGTGCGGCGGCCTGCAGCGACTTCAGCCCGCCCGCGAGCAGCAGGGCGATCGCGACGGCGCCCTCGAGCAGCGACCAGAGCACGCGCGACCAGGTCGGCGGGTTGGGGTGGCCGCCCGAGGCGAGCATGTCGACGACGAGCGAGCCGGAGTCCGATGAGGTGATGAAGAAGATGGCGACGAGCAGAATGCCGATGACGGAGAAGATGGTGCCGAACGGCAGGTCGCCGAGGATCTTGAACAGCACGCTGTCGACGTTCACCTCGCCATCGGTGACCAGATCGCCCTCGCCGAAGAACTGGCGGAAGATGCCGGTGCCGCCGAGCACCGAGAACCAGAGCATGCCGACGAGGGTGGGCACGAGCATGACGCCCGCGATGAACTGGCGGATGGTGCGTCCGCGCGAGATCCGCGCGATGAAGATGCCGACGAACGGCGACCATGAGATCCACCAGCCCCAGTAGAAGATGGTCCAGCTCTCGAACCAGCTCGTCGCCTCGCCGCGCTGGAAGGCGCCGACGTCGAACGTCATGCCCATGAAGTTCGCAAGGTAGACCCCGATCGACTCGGTGAAGTTCTGCACCAGGAAGAGGGTCGGGCCGAGCAGCAGCAGACTGACGAGCAGCAGGCCGGCGAGCGAGAGGTTGATGTTCGACAGCCACTTCATGCCGGCGCCGATGCCGCTGATCACCGAGAGCATGGCGAGCAGCGACACGATGATGATGAGCACGACCAGGATCGTGTTGTCGACGCGGTCTACGATGCCGATCTCGGCCATGCCCGCCGAGATCTGCTGCACGCCGAGGCCCAGGGAGGTCGCGACGCCGAACATCGTGCCCAGCACGGCGAGGATGTCGATGATGTCGCCCGTCCAGCCCTTCACGCGCTCGCCGAAGAGCGGCTCGAGCGCCCAGCGGATGGAGACGGGGCGCCCGCGGCGGTGGATCGCGTAGGCGATCGCCAGACCGATGACCGCGTAGATCGACCAGGGGTGGATTCCCCAGTGCACGAAGGTCTGCGCCATGGCGAGCCCGGAGATCTCGGCTTGGTCGCCGCTCCAACCGGGCTTCGGCGAGACCGTCGCATAGGTGAGCGGTTCGCCGACGCCGTAGAAGACGAGCCCGATGCCCATGCCCGCGGCGAAGAGCATGGAGAACCACGAGAGCAGGCCGAACTCGGGCGTATCGTCGTCGCGACCGAGGCGGATGCGGCCCAGGCGCGAGAAGCCGATGAAGGCCGCGATACCGATAAACAGAGCCACCGCGAGCATGTAGTACCAGCCGAGGTTCGTGACGATCCAGCCCTGCACCGCGCTGAACGTGCGCTCGGCACTGTTGGGGAGCAGGATCGCGAACGCCACGAGGGCGACGATGACGATGAGCGCCGGCCAGAAGACGCGCGGTGAGATCATGCCGCGGCCGATGTGCACGCCGTGCGTGCGCAGCTTCGCGCTGATCCGCTCGTCGCTGTCGTCGTCGGCGATCTGCACGGCTTCGTGCAGATGCACGGTCTCCGGCAGGTCCGGATGGTCCGGGAACGCCTGGAAATCGGTGTGCTCGTCTGAGCTCACAAGTATCAACTCCGTCATTTCGGGTCAGCAGTTACCACGTTCCACACTGGGTGCGGGGTCGCGCCATTGCAAATGCGATGAGTCTGCAATGCGCACGGTGCATGCGTCCAGGGATCATCGGTCGAGGCTCTCCGCAGGTAGCCGGGAGATCCCCGACCCTACTCGAACGCGTCAGCGCCCATGCCGGCGATGTACATCGCCTGAGCGACGTGCTCGAGCGCGTCGAGCGACATGCTCGTCATGCGCGTCGCGAGCGAGACCGGCGGGTCCCACCGCTCGTCGACGATGCGCGAGAGCTCGGCCTCGTCGAGCGACTCGAGTACGGCGATCTGCGCGTCGATCACGGCGATGAGGTGGTCGATCAGCAGGTCGGCGTCGTCGCATACGATCTGACGGGCGCGCTCGGGGCTGTGCCCGTAGCCGTGCTCCCCCGGTTCCACCGCGAAGCCGAACCGGTCGGCCATGCCGTCTCGCACCCATACGGTCTCGCCGCCCGTGATGTCGGCGAGCTGCTCGTCGATCTCGCGAGCCGAGTGCCACAGCAGCCAGGCGATCGAGTTGTCGTGGTGCGGGTGGGCGTTCAGCAGCTCGGGCGTCAGGCGGCCCCGCAGCATCTCCGCAGCGAACTTCGGCCGGCCGGCGACATCGATGAGTACCTCGAGAGCGTTCATACCCGCCACGATAGGCCTTCGCGCCGACATCCGCGAGAGGGCGAGGGCACCCGTCACGGTACGACGATCAGCTTGCCGCGCGTGTGCCCGGTCCGGCTCGCGCGGAAGGCGTCGGCGACCCGCTCGAGCGGAAACACTTCGGCGATCTCGACCCACAGCTGCCCCGACTCGGCGAGGGCGGCGAGCCGCGCCGTCTCCGCGCCGTCGGGGCGCACCCAGATCCATCGCCCGCCGTGAGCGGCGACGGTCGGGTCGGCGACCGAGACGTGCGGGCCGCCGTCGCGCAGCACCGCGAGTGTCGTCTCGAGCTGGCCGCCCACGAAGTCGGCGACCGCATCTACCGGGCCGCCGGCGAGGGCGATGACGCGTTCGGCGAGGCCGTCACCGTAGGCGACGGGTGCGATGTTCAGGCGTTGCAGGTAGTCGTGATTGCGCTCGGAGGCCGTGCCGATGACGCGGGCGCCGCGGCTGACCGCGATCTGGGCGGCGAATCCGCCGACGCCGCCCGCCGCCGCATGTACGAGCACCGTGCGGCCCGTGACGTCGCCAAGCGCATCGATCGCGCGCAATGCGGTGCCGCCGGCGAGCGGCAGCCCGGCCGCCTGCTCCCACGAAAGGCTCGCGGGTTTACGGGCGACGGCGTGCGCCGAGACCGCGATGCGCTCGGCGAAGGTGCCGTGCTGCAGCACGTCCTTGCGGGCGTAGGCGAGCACCTCGTCGCCGACGGAGAACTCGGGGGTATCGGGGCCGAGCCCGATCACCACGCCGGCCACGTCCCATCCGGGAATCACCGGAAAGCTCGCGTCGATCATGCCGTCGAGGCCGCCCGCCATGAGTTTCCAGTCGACCGGGTTCACCGCAGCGGCGCGCACCTCGATGAGCACGCTGCCCGCCATCAGCTTCGGTTCGGCGACCTCGCGCACCTCGACGGTGTCGAGATCTTCGCTGTAGCGGTCGTAGACGGCGGCTCGCATGGGCGCACTCCTTCGGTTCGGCGTTCTCTTCCCGTGAACGTATCGCCGGCACCCGCTATTCCGCGACGACGTCACGGGCATCGGCCGCTTCGCGATCCCTATGGCACTGCAGTGCGCACTGTTACTGTGTGCATATGAGCCGAGCGGGCGAGCATAGCGGTCCCCCGATCGCGCGCACTCCCTCGGGAAGCGTGCGCGGAGTCTGGGAGTATGCGAGCCCCGGTGCCGATCCGAATGCCGATGCGGTAGGCACCGACGTCGCGGTGTTCCGCGGCATCCCATATGCGGAGCGACCGACCGGCGAGCACCGGTACGCCGCGCCCAGGCCTCGGCGCCCGTGGGAGGGCGTGCTCGAGGCGACACGGTTCGGGCCGACGCCGATGCGCGGCCACGTGGGCATGACGCTGATTCCCGAGGAGTCGATCGCCGGCGACGACATCCTCAGCGTGAACGTGTGGACGCCGACGCTCGACCCCGACGCCGCACTGCCGGTGCTCGTCTGGATCCACGGCGGCGGGTACCTCTCGGGGTCGCCCGCGAGCCCCTGGTACGACGGCCGCGCCTTCGCACGCGACGGTGTGGTGCTCGTGACGCTGTCGTACCGGCTCGGGTTCCGCGGCTTCGGGTGGACCGAGGGCGCCGTACCGAACCGGGGCGTGCTCGACTGGGTGTGCGCCCTGCAGTGGGTGCAGGGTCACATCGCCTCGTTCGGCGGCGACCCGGGGCGCGTCACGATCGGCGGCCAATCTGCGGGCGGCAGCGCGGCGCTCACGCTGATGGGGGTGCCGTACGCCGCCGGCCTCTTCCACGGCGTGTGCGCGATGTCGCCCGCGATCGCCGATGCGTCGCTCATTGCTGCGAAGGATCGGGGCCGACGTCTCGCGAAGCTCGCCGCGGTGGCGCCCGACGAGGCCGGCTTCCTCTCCATCCCCGAGTCGCGGGTGCTCGAGCTGCAGCGCAGGGTCGCGTCGCCCGCGATGCCGCACCTGCTGCACGATCTGCACGAGCTGCTGCGCGAGGGGCTCATGATCGGCCCGGTCGCCGACGGCGAGGTCGTGCTGAGCGACGTCGAAACGGCCGCGTCCCGGGGGTCGAGTGCCGGCGTGCCGCTCGTGATCGGCACGGCGGACGACGAGCTGACGGGCCTCTTGCAGCCGGGCGGGCCGCTCGAGCACCTGCCGCGCCGCATGCTGCTGCGCGCACTCGGCGCATCGTCGCAGTCGGCCGCGCACTGGCTCGAGCACCCGCGAACGGGAGCGTTCACGAGCACCGCCGTGATGCTCGGCCGCTATGTGACGGATGTGTTCTTCCGCTCGTGGGTGCCGCGCATCGCGACGGCCCGCGAGCAGACGCCCGAGGCGGGCCCGACCTGGAGCTACCGCTTCTCGTGGCATGGCGAGAAGCCTCCGTACGCGGGGCACTGCATCGACATCCCGTTCGTCTTCGATCGGCTCGACGCCCCGGGCGTCTCGGCCGTCGCGGGCCCGGCTCCGCCGCAGCGGCTGGCGGACGCGGTGCACGGGGCGATCGTGCGGTTCAGCCGCGACGGCTACCCGGGGTGGCCGCGCGACACCGACGGCGACGGCCCGAGCCGCATCTTCGATGTTCCGCTGCGCGACGAGGCCGACGCCTACGCATCGGCCCGTATGGTGCGGCCGGAGGAGGCCGCAGTCGCAGTCGCCGAACCACCGGTGCCGGAGGTCGGGGCGGCGGCCGAGCAGCCGAAGCTCCGGGCGCAGTAGGCCGGTCAGCCCGCGCGCCCGGAGGCCTTCCGCAGCAGCCCCTGCAACTCCGCTTCGAGGGGCGGCACGCGCGGATCGGTGACGAAGCCGTCGCCGCGCGCGATATTGCGGCTCACCCGAACGTCTCCGATGAGCGGGCCGGGTTCGCGCGGCAGCACCAGCACGCGGTCGGCGAGCCGCACCGCTTCGCGGATGTCGTGGGTGATGAGCAGAATGCTCCAGCCGTTCTCGCCCCAGATCTTCAGCAGCCACTGCTGCAGTTCGTCGCGGGTGATCGCGTCGAGCGCGCCGAACGGTTCATCGAGCAGCAGCACGGGCCGATCCTGCACGACGGTGCGCAGGAACGATACGCGCTGCCGCATGCCGCCCGACAGCTGGCGCGGGTAGAGCCGCTCAGTGCCGGCGAGACCGAAGGGCTCGAGCAGCTCGCCGACGCGCGCCCTGGCTTCGGCGCGACGGAGGCCCGCGACCTCGAGCCCGATTGCGGCGTTGTCGACGATGCGCCGCCAGGGCAGCAGCACGTCGCTCTGCGGCATGTAGGCGAAGGGCCGGCACGGGCCGGCGACCGCTTCGCCCGCGAATCGCAGCTCCCCCGCATCGGGAGCGAGCGACCCGGTCAGAATCGACAGCAGCGTCGACTTGCCGCTGCCGCTCGGCCCGACGAGCGCGACGATCTCGCCGGCCGCGACCTCGAGCGACACGTCGGCGAGCACGCGCCGCGCCCCGAAGCTCTTCGCGATGCCGCGCACCTCGAGGCTCCCCGGCCCGGGTCGCGTGTGGGCCGACGCCAGGGATCCCTGTCGCACCATGCCGGCCCCGCTCATCGGGCGCCCCTCCGTTCGATGCGCAGCCACGGCACGCAGAGACGCTCGATGAGCGCGACCGTGCCGTAGAGCCCGAGCGTGAGCACGGTGCTCACGACGACCGCGGCGAGCACGAGGTCGGTGCGAAAGACGTTCTTCATGGTGAGCATGTACACGCCGAGGCCAGAAACAGCGCCCGCGTACTCGGCGAAGATGGCGCCGACGACGGCGTAGGTGATCGAGATGCGCAGCGATGAGAAGAAGGAGTCGGTCGCGGCCGGGAGGCGCACCATGCGGAAGATCTTGCCCCGGTCGGCCCCCATCGAGCGCAGCAGATGCTCGGCCTCGGGGTCGGCCGACGCGAAGCCGCGCAAGAACCCGACGACCATCGGGAAGAAGGTGACGAACGCGACGAGCAGCACCTTCGGCAGCAGACCGAAGCCGAACCAGAGCACGACGAGCGGGGCGAGCGCGATGAGCGGCAGCGTCTGGCTCGTGATGAGGAGCGGCAGGAGCGCGCGGCGCATGACGAGCGAGAAGTCGAGCAGTGTCGCTGTGATGAACGCGACCGTCACGGAGAGGGCGAAGCCGGTGATCGTCGCGGTGAGGGTCGGGATGGCGTGGCGCAGCAGCACGTCGCTCTCGGCTGCTCCGGCGGAGGCGATGCGGGTGGGCGCGGGCAGCATGTCGGCGGGCACGAGCCCCGCGGTCGAGACGGCCTGCCAGATCGCGAGCAGCGCGACGAAGGCGAGGATCGGCGGCACGATGACGCCGGCCCTCGCCCGCCCGCGCGGAAGCGTGGCCGCTTCGCTCACCCGAGGTACTCGTCGGTGTAGTACTCGCTCCAGTCGGGCTGCTCGGTGAGCTTCTCGCCGTTCGCGTCGACGAGGAAGCCGCCGTCGAGCAGGAAGGTACCGAACTCGTCCCAGAAGGCGGGGTTCGCGGCCCCGATCTCGAGCCCGTCGGCCCGGAAGTAGCCCTCGTCGGCGATGAGCTGCATGCTCGCGCGCACGAGCTCCTTCGACTTGCCGAGCGTGTCGGGGTTCGCTTTGAGGAGCAGTTCGGCCGCCTCGTCGGGGTGCTCGTCGGCGTAGGCGTACCCGCGGGCGATCGCGTGCACGAAGGCCTTCGCTTCGTCGGGGTGCGCGTCGAGGTAGGCCTCGCTCGAGACGATGCCGCCGCCCTGCTGGTCGGGCACCCCGAAGTCCTGGTAGCGGAACTCCTGGTAGGGGTGGCCGTCGAGCTTCGCTTGCACGTTCTCCCATGTCGAGACCGAGAGCGTGAAGTCGATGCGGCCCTGCGAGAGCGCCTCGTAGGCGCCGGTGTCGAGGGCGACCTCTTCGAAGTCGCCGGTGCCGCCGTCGCCCTCGATGGTGCCCTTCGCGAGGGCGGTGTAGAGCGGGGCGCCGAAGCCGCCGAAGACGAGGCCGTCGAGGTCTGCGGGGCGGGTGATGTCATCGCGGCCTGCGAGGGTGACGATGCGGCCGGTGTCGGTCTGGGTGGTGCGGTAGACCGAGACGAGGTCGAGGCCCGAGGTGCGGCCCATCTGCACCTGCGACTGGCCGCCGATGCCGAAGTCGGCTTCGCCCGCCGAGACGAGCTGGGTGGCCGGGGTCGAGCCGTAGGGCAGGATCTCGACGTCGAGGCCGGCCTCTTCGAAGTAGCCGAGTTCGTCGGCGACGTAGAGGCCGACGTGGCCGGTGTTCGGTGCCCAGTCGAGCGCGAAGGAGACCTTTGCGAGGTCGCCGCCCGGGCTCGATGCATTGGCGGTGTCGCCGGAGCTGCTCGCGCAGCCGGTGAGCGCGAGCGCTCCGGCGGCGAGGGCCACGATGGTGGTGCGGGTCGCGATGGTGGCGCGGGTCGCGATGGTGGCGCGGGTCGCGATGGTGGCGCGGGTCGCGATGGTGGCGCGGGTCGCGATGGTGGCGCGGGTCGCGATGGTGTCGGTCGATGATCGATGAATAATGGTGCGTCGCATGAAAGCGTGCCCTTTCGTGTGTGAGGGGGCACGGGTTCGGTGAGTGTCTCCCTGCGCTGGCATGACCCAGATCAGGTTCGACGGTCGAAGGTTGAGTACCTTCCTCTCAGCCCGGCCTACCGGACTCCCGTGTGCCTCTCATGCTAGCCCGTTCGCGCTGACGATCTCGAATTGTTGCACCGAGCCCGACTCGTTCCCCTATGGTGGTGGCGTGACTGCAGAGCCGAACCCCCAGCCCACCGATCTCGCTCCCGTCGATACGACCGACCCCGCCGCGCTGATGACTCCGCAGCAGTACGGCGTCGGCGCCCGCTTCACGCTGTCGGTGTACGACTCCGACTACGTGCGCATCATTCTCGGTGCGCTCGGCGAGGCCGACGCGAGCGGGCTCACGATCGAGACGAACGATATCTCGACGTTCGTGACCGGCCCCGAGCAGCGCGTCGTCGCGTTCATCGCCGACGTGATCGCAGCCGCGGCTCGCAGCGGGGCGCATCTATCGGCGGCGATCCTGCTGTCGCGCGGCTGCCCGGGCGAGCTGCAGTGCGCGCTGCCGGAAGGGGTGCCGGCGCTCGGTGCGGTGCCGATCTCGCTTCCCGAGACCGGCGTGCGGGCGCGGGCGCACTGGTCGCTGTATCCGCTGCTCGACGGTGCTGGAACGACTGCCGAAGCACCGGACCACATGACGCCGATCTACGCGGCGATCGAGCAGGCGAAGGCCGAGGGCGTGTACTCGGGCTCCGATCACTACGCGACCCGCCTCGACGGCGATCTCGCGGCGGTGCTGCAGACGGCGGCGAATGCGTGGATCGGCGTGGGGGCTGCCGTGCAGCACGTGGCGACGCATCTCACGGTGTCGATCAACAGCCCGTCGCCGATCGCCGACTGAGCACGGGCCCGTCATGAGCCAGCAGGCCGGTCGGCAGATGCATCTGGTGGGCATGGTGAACCCGCCGACGAGCCAGTACGCCGAGAACTGGCGCGACCCGCTCGGGCGCTCCGACTGGTTGAGCGGCCGGTTCTACGCCGATCTTGCGCGCACGCTCGAGCGCGGCTGCTTCGACATGATCTTCTTCGCCGATGCGCTCGCCGTGCCCGAGGATGGCGACGGCGACTACGGCACGACGCTGCGTACGGCGGGCAAGGGCAGCATCTACCTCGACCCGATCACGACGGTCTCGCTCGCGGCCGGCGCGACGACGCGCATCGGGCTCGGTGCGACGATATCGACGAGCTTCGTGCCGCCATATGCGATCGCGCGGCAGCTGCTGTCGGTCGATCATCTCTCGGGCGGCCGCGTCGCCTGGAACATCGTCACGTCGACGACGGATGCCGAGGCCCGAAACATGGGCCACGAGAGCATCGACCCGCCGGGAGCGCGCTACGATCGCGCCGATGATGTCGTGCAGACGGTGATCGATCTCTGGAACTCGTGGGAGCCCGGCGCGCTCGTGCACGACCGGGAGTCGGGCCTCTTCGCGGATCCCTCCCGCGTGCACCGTGTGCGCGAGGAGCTGCGCCTGCCCGGTGCGCACGGCGACGGAGTTGCGGACGGCTTGTCGCGCGGTCCGTTGACGCTGCCGCGGAGCCCGCAGGGGCATCCGGTGCTGATGCAGGCGGGGTCGTCACCGCGAGGGCGGGCGTTCGCGGCGCGGTGGGCGGAGGTCGTCTTCGCGGTCGGCGATTCGGAGGAGGGCATGCGCGCGCTGCGCGAGGAGCTGCGCGAGCGTGCACGTGTCGATCATGGCCGCGACCCGGATTCGATCCGGGTGTTGCAGGGCGTGCAGCCGGTCGTGGGGTGGACGGATGCCGATGCGGAGGCGAAGCTGCGGATGCTGCGCAACCGCATCGATCCGGCCGAGGCGCTGGTGAAGCTGGCCCGGCTGCTGCATGCGGATGACCTGGACCCACAGGCGCTGGCCGTCGACGTACTCGCGGCGCATCGTGGCGCGACGGGGAGCATGGGGTTCGAGGACATGCTGGCGGCGGTGAGCACGCAGCGCGGATTCACGGTGGCGGATCTCGCGATCGAGCAGGCGTTGAATCAGCTGCATCCGCAGGTCGTGGGCTCCCCCGCAACGGTCGCCGATCGCCTCGGGCATCTGTACCTCAGCGGTGCGGCCGACGGCTTCATTGTCTTCCCGGCGCTCTACCATTCATCGTTCGAGGACTTCGTAGCGGGCGTCGTACCGGAGCTGCAGTGCCGCGGCATATTCCGCACCGGATATACGGGGGCGACCCTGCGCGAGCATCTGGGATACAGGCTCCACTAGTCTCATTGCCCTTGAGACTCGAACCAAGAACAACTGAAGGCCATAAGCAATTCATGGCAACTGCTGAAAACCCATGAAACTCCGCATGATTCTGCGGTTTTCATGAGGTCAGTTTAGCGGGTGGTGCTGGCCTTGCGGAAGGTGTTCTTAGGGTTTTTGGTATTGATTTTTTTATCCGAGACGTGCCGTCCACGGTCAGGCACAAGCCATGCGGATCACCCTGTGTCACCCACCTTCCGTAGCTGACATCAAGGAGAGATCATACGACCATTACACCGGCATCAGCACCAGACATTGAACAAAGACGATAAGTTACCGCTATGCATCTTGGTAAGCTTCAGAACGTGCGTACCATTCTCGCACCACAGAGCCTGATCTCTTCCTTAAATCTTGGTCGGGCTGCACAGCTTGTCGTTTCCAAACCGCTTCTTGATCTACCACAGCTCATCTCCGAGCGTGCATTTTTCGATAATGACCAAGTTCTAGCTGATATTACTCGGATAAGCCTAGGGAGCGGGCTCGTAACGACGCCTGAGCTTCTCGCAATGCCGAAGAAGAGCAAGGGAAATCGGCCGTTAGCAGTGCTTTCGCCGACCTCTAGAGTTACCTTCGAAGCCCTCGTGGACCTACTGAAGAACACGCTCCCGCCATCGACCAGAGAAACAGACTTTCAAGCCTTCGAGTCCTTTGGTACGTCGGACCACGCTCAGTGGGTGGCTAGCTTTGATATCGCGGCCTGTTACGAATTCATCGATCATGCTCTCCTCGCAGAGGAACTAATGCTCCAAGGAGCAACCGTCGAGCAGGCAGAGTTCACGCGCCTCCTCCTCGGATCGTTGTTCACTCGCCCTATCGGGCTTCCACAAGGCGTGAATTCGAGTCATCGCCTTGCGGATCTTTATCTCAACAGAATGGAACGTGGATTGGTTCGAAAAGGCTTTGAAGTAATGCGCTATGCGGATGACTTCAAGCTGATTCTCAACGACGAAAAGGACGCTTATCAGGCAATTGAGGTTGCCATGGAGGAAGCGCGCCGCGTCCATCTGGCTCTCGCTGAGCATAAGTCTGAAGTTGTGAGCAGCGCCGAACTTGCGAGCACCTTAGAAGCTCAGCAGACCCTGTTCAATGAATACACGGAGCGGGTCTCAGAAGCACTCACCAAAGAAGTTCTAATCGAAGTAGGGTACGAGGACTGGGACGTCCAGCTTGAACAGCCAAGCTCGGACAAGGTGAACTTCGAGGCAGTAAAAGAACTGATTTCAGACTGGGGCGACCCAAACAACCCCCGAAGCAGCGCCTTGGCACACGCCGGGTCAGCAGTTTTCACAGTCGCTCGAGATCTCCCCGAACGAGTTCCCAACGAGCTACTCGCGGGCCTCGTCGACAAGGAACCAATTCGCCTCCGAAGAGTTGTGGAGTATGCAAGGAGCCGCCCCTCCGAATCCGAGAACTGGGAACTGCTCGAACTGATTCAGAAACAGAAGCGGAATACTCCGTGGCACCGGCTCTGGCTCCTACAACTCGCAATGAAGTCCCTAACCAGTGACTCGGCATGTAAGCATGATTTCCTTGAACGTGCAGCGGGGTGGGTCGAACATGACGCTTCTGAGTCCGTACGTGCAGAAGCAGCATGGCTACTCGCCGAGGCAGGGCAGCTTTCTTCAGACGCTTTGCAAAACGTATACCTTCGGGCAACCCAGATTACAGAGGCAGGGATCGCGGCCGTGGCGGGAAAACTGTCTCAAACTGATTCAAGTAATTCACTCACTGCCATCAAGAACGACTCTGCTCAGAATCACACCGCATACGAATGGGGAGCGCGACAGTGACGAATCAGCAGGTCATGACCGAAGAAGTTGAAGCGGCGATCGCAAGAATCATTCAAGCCCATGCGAATATTCCGCTTGGTCGCGAACTAGTTCTGAGCGTAGTTCCCGAAGTAGAGAGCCATGTGGACATTCGCCTGAGATCCTTTACCCATAGGGATGAAAGCGCGCAAACCCGACTTGGCCAGTTCTGGATTAAGGAGAACCTATCCGGCTTGCTTTCCACATGGGAAGGCCGCAAGAGATTGATCAAATTAGCCACCTCCCAAGACTTTTTCGGTGATCAACTATCACAGGATTTCTTTACCTTGATCGATTTACGAAACGCGATCATGCACGGAAATGGGCGGATCACACCGCTGCAGGCGAAGTCTGTTAAGACTTATCTAGACCTTCGGAAACGCTTACATTCTGGCTTCAATATTCACACAAATGGAATGGAAATAGTGTTTTCCCGAACGGACAATGCCAGGATTGCGAGCACCGCAATAGGCTTCCTTCGTAAGCTTGATGTCGAGTTTCTTCGTTCTTGAGCCAAATCTGTCGGAAGCACATCTCAACAATGGCCTGTTTAGCTGACTTGATTGGTAGCGCGCGGGTCGTAGTGGTAGCGGGCGCGGGTAACCGGTAGCAGCCCCGCGCCCGCCGCCGGTTTTCAACCCATCGTGGTGTCGGCGAGGTAGCGGCGCATATTCGGCCCGTCAAGCTGCACGAGCTCCGCGCCCAACACGATCCGGTTCAGGATGGACACCGCGACAACCGCGTTATGCAGGGCCTTGTACCAGTCCTGCGGATCGAACTGCGAGGCGACCACGGTTGCCCCCGCCCGCGGCTCTCGCGTGCTGCGAGAATGTTGAGATGCTCGGCCACGAACACTACGCGCTCATTCACCGGGATGGGCGGTCGAGTTCCGCCGCGAAGAAAGCCGAGGCCTGCTTCAATATCTGGTTCGCGCGGCGTAACTCTCGTACTTCACGCTCGAGTTCAGTGATCCGGGCTGCTTCGTTCGTCGTCACACCTGGCCGGGTGCTGTCATCGATCTCGGCTTGTTTGAGCCAGCCTCGCAGCGTGTCGGGGTTGATGCCGAGTTGCCGGGCGCTCCGGGCCGGAGCGCCATAGGCGGGGCCTCGGAGTCCTGCTGGGCTTCACGCGTGAGGCGTACCGCGCGTTCGCGGAGCTCTGCGGGGTGTTGCCTGGGCATGGGGTAGGTTCTTCCGGGAATCTCTACTCTCCATCAAACACGACACGATTCACCCAGCGTTGGAAGTCGCAGCATGACCCCGTACGACACCGCTGCCGGGCGACTGCTGTCCAACGCGAACGATTTCCTTGCTGGTCTCGAGACCGTGCTCAACACCACACCGCGAGTATCGCTGAGCGGGTCGCGATCGAGAACGCTGCCGAGGTCGTCTACCCAGGCGTGGAAGGAGGCTGCTACCCCGAGATCATCCACACAATCGCTGAGCTACGCGACCGCATCTACCAGCACCTCGAAAGCTAGACCGGAACTTCCTCGAAGGACTCCAACACCGTTACACCACTCCACGGGACTTGACCCTGCAGACCCGGAGTAACGCATAGGGATACTGGCGACTGGCGGAAATTCTCACCAGTAGATCGCGATAATCTCGACATCCAGAAGCCGTTCTCGTTCCGCCCTCGTTTTCTGTTCAAGACTCGCCTGGCTCGTTGCATTAGCCAACGATGCCTCTAGCGTCGGGAACAGTGTGAGCCCTGTCTCTCCGCGCGCGTTCTCACGGAGGTCATGGCTTTGCTCGGACGTGATCGATTCATCAGCATGGTCCTCTATCCACTGATGAAGAACTTTGAATGCAGAATGCTGGTCGGAAACCGAAGCAACACGCACATGAAGCTTCTCGATAAGTTGCTCCAATTCTGCGTGTTGCGCGCACTCGAGCGTTGTTCCCGAAAGTTTTAAAGCGTGAGACGCGTAATGAGTTAGCGCTTCTCGCATTTTCTGCATGGCAGGGCTGGCCGTATCGGCCTGCGGAGCAAATGGCACTTTCCCAGCAGCGTTAATCTGCGGGACAAGCTCTGGCACCATTTCCCGGAAGATATCCGCGAGTTTCACTGGAGTCCAGGACGGCTGAATACCCGTGCGAGAGATGCGTGCGAGCAGGGTGAACTCTGCCTCGGAGAAAAGAACGCGTCGCAAGTCCTTCCAATAGGCAAGCAACTCCGTCACGCCAACGATTTGTAACGGCTCAGATTTCAGGTCAAGATCTTGAATCAAATCCTTGTGCACGACGTACTCGGTCTCATCCAACTCGATAACGACGTAGTCCAACGCGACGGCACGGATGGGGACGAGCCCAGCAAGAAGACGCTCGAGTACCTTTCTGACCGGAGCGAAATCTTGCAGCACACCGGCTCCGCCCCCTGCTGTGAACATCTCTGGGTAGTCTTCTGCCATACCTGCAAGCTCGGAGGTGACCGTGCTCATGTGGTACACCGGGTCTGCCGCGAGTTCGACTCGGAACTCAACCAATTCACCACGCGCGAGACCGTCAGACGAGACCATTAGTGATGTTTCATCAGTTCGCTTTAGCGTCTCGACGCTAACGGCAGCCGCTTCAGGTAAAGCTTTCTCCACGAGACGGATGCCGTTAAGAGCACGGAAGTCTCGGAACCAAGACTGCACCGTTGCTTTACGTGAGGTCTGAATAGAAGTGCTGTTGGATGTCTGAAATCGAGAAGATGCACCTGCCTTGCCTACGAGCGGATTACTCGCCTCAACAGAGGTCGCAGCTTCAATCTCGTAGGCATCATTGAAGCCTTCGGAAGTGCCGTCCCTTAGATCTCCTTTGAGTGAAGACAACAGGCTTCGAAGGCTCACTTCATCCAAGTAGACGAACTCACGCAGATTGTCCTTACTGACCTCTTCGGGCTTAGCTTCGGGTGCTTGCTTCCTCGGCTTGCCCCAGCGGTTCTGCCACCAGCTTCTGATACTCATTCTGCGTTCTCCTTTACAAGCTCTCGTCTCGGCCTCCGAGCGACTCGCTCGTATGCCATGGCGAGGTCTTCTGGAGAAATCGCCTCCCTGTCGTCTCCGGCGGCAACCAGTGCCGCTTCAGTCCAGATTGCAGTCAGTTCGGCAGCCGACCATCCATCGGTAAGCACTGCGACGTCTTCCAATGGCAGCTCGTCTGAGGTCTCGAGCTGGCTTGCACGCACCTGCAAAATCTCAAGTCGGTCTTGTCGGTTTGGGAGGCCAAAGTCGATCTCCCAGTCAAAGCGACCGGGGCGCGTCAGCGCGGGATCAAGCGACTCAACGCGGTTCGTAGCTGCAATGACTACGACGTTCTTTCCACTGTCGTCAAAGCCATCCATGAGCGTCAGGAACTGGGCAACGAGCTTGCGCGAGGACTCGTGAGAGTCTCCACCACGCCGCTCGGCAACGCTGTCGATCTCATCGAAGAAGATGATTGCCTTACCCGACTTACTATCTGCGGCTGCTTCAAAAATCTTCCGAAGATTATCTTCCGAAGATCCGACCCATTTGCTCACGATGGATGGGCCGCTCACAAGGAAGAAGTCTGCTCCTGACTCTTTTGCAATAATGCGAGCGAGGTGAGTCTTACCAGTTCCAGGCAGCCCAGTGAACAGCACACCTTTCACGGGCCGCGCGCCGATCTTCTCCAACTTCCCTCGCCGCTCTAACTGCGTTTCAATCAGTTCCCGAGCGCGTTCCTTTACGTGCGGGTACCCTCCAAAGTCACTAAAGCCTGCTCCCAGACTCTTCGGGTCCCACAAATACTCCTTGCGGATGTCTTCAACCTCGGTCTCTTGCCCGAGTGAGTTACTTCGGATGGGGGTCGCGGAGATTACGCGAAGCGCACCATCATATTCGTTGTACTCGATGGTGTTTCCCGCGCTAGCATCAATTCCCATGGGGTTCTTGATGGTCTTGAGCCGCATTTCGGTATCGACAATAAACGAGTCACCGTCGTCGATAACTTTCCTCACGACAGCAACAGATCTAGATTCATTCCAAACATCGTCCGGGGCTTGCTCCCAGCCGTTTGAACCCAAAATTAGAACGTCACCCACTCGTATGTTCTCGAGATTGGATAGACCGGAAACTCGCCCAGCTTGACCTTCGTGCATTCGGTAGTGCACGGTGAGGTTCTCAAGATCAATACGAATGACCTTCACTAGAAGGCCAAGGATCCCAGAGACTTCAAATTCAGACATCCGTTAGCCCTCCCTGCCTTTCGAGTGATCGCTCGAGTGCACTCCATTCTTCGCTAGCGAGGGGCGACCCATTCAGCTCACTGCGGCGCAACTCCCAATTAGGTAGCCGCTCATCCATCAATTTGATAAAGCGTTCACCGTGTTTGCGCTCGACGTAATGCGTCATCTCATGGACAACGATGTACTCGAGGCAATTCGGGTGCTTCTTTGCAAGCTCGAGGTTGAACCAGATGTGACGGCTTTCCCGGTTGCACGATCCCCATTTCGTCTTCATGCGTCGGATCGTCCACTTCGGAACAGTCACTTGAAGTTTGTTCTCCCACTTTTCGATCAGCGGAGCGAGTGCCTGGCGCAACTGGTCGCGGTACCAGCACTCGAGTGCTGCGCGGCGAGACTCTGCAGTGGAATCAGGGGCGGTGTAGATCACGAGACGATCGCCGTCGATTTCAGCCTTTGCACGCCCTGGTCGTTCAACGACTTTCAGGCGGAGCCGGTTGCCCCAGACATAGTGCGATTCACCAGTAACCATTTCACGCTCGGTCTGGCGTGGCGCAGCCTGGAGTCGCTTCCGCTGGCGCTTAATCCATGCCAGGCGCTGCACAACCGCAAGCCTCACTTGTTCATCATCGAAGCGCTCTGGTGCCGCGACACGGACACGACCAAGCGGTGGGTATACCCCGATGTGGAGGTGTTTGATGTCTTTGTGGATGACGTCAATATCGATGCCACCGACGGTGAGGTACGCACTAGTTGTAGTCATCGTGCGCTTTCACCAAATCCAAAACTGCGCTGACCCGTTCATCGCTAGCTTCGAGCTCACGAGCGATCGCCAAACGTACTTTCTTCTCTTTGAGTTTGTTGTTCTTCCACCCGTGCAGTTTGGCGTTTCTAACCGCGTAGTCAATCTCTAGAGCGATATCGCCATCCGGCCAGAAGAAATCAACGAGCGCTCGCTGCCCGGCATGGTTCACCCATGATGGGTAGCTTCGCCCCGTGTCTTTGTTGCCGAGTTGCTGAGCGGCCTCGAGGATCTTCGCGAGGTACTCTTCATACTCGATGGCTTGCTGTCGGCGCTCTTCAAGGATCGCATCCAGTAGTTCGCTCATCCGGTCATAGAACTTCGGGTTGAGTGCATGCTCGTCAATGATGACTTTACGCATGTTGTTGACGATGGTCTCTGCCACCGCTTCCCGGCTCTTCCGGATTCCAGCAGGCAGCTTGTCGATCGCGTCATGACTAAGCTTGACGATGAGGTCGATCAGGCCAGCATCTTCGAAATTCGAGACAACCTCCGAAGCACCTGCCTTGATGTAAGTATCGAGGAGGAAGCGCATGTCAGCTTCATACGCCTTGAAGTCGACATCTTCACCAGCAGCCAGCTTCACCTCAGCGCGCACATCGCTGTAGTGAGCGATCTCTCGTCTTATCTTCTCGGTGTCGGCGGGGCTGTAACCAGCCTCTTCCATATCGTTGGCGAGGTTCGCGAATGCGCGGGTGACCGCAGCCACCGCTTTGTAGAGCTCAACGCGTCGTGGTTCATTGGCCTTGATCTGCTCCGCGTTCCCGGCATCTTTTGCGACGAAATACGCACGGTACTCGTCGGTGCCACGAGGAGTCAACACCGGCTCGCAGAGCGCCCGGATGCGTTCAAGCGCATCGTCGAGGTGCTCGCGTGCAGTATCGAGGCGGTTAGAAAGCAGACCTTCGATGTCCTGCTTTTCGTAGTTCTCGAATGCGCCCGAGGTGTAGTCTCCGATGGCTTTCTCGAGTGAGTTGAACAGGTCACGGTAGTCGACGATGTAGCCGTAGTCCTTATCGTCACCGTCGAGACGGTTGACGCGGCAGATAGCCTGGAACAGACCGTGATCCTGCATCTTCTTGTCGATGTAGAGATAGGTGGCGCTCGGAGCATCGAAGCCAGTCAGGAGCTTGTCGACCACGATGAGCAGACGCATCTGGCCGGGATCCTCAATGAACTGCTTCTTGACGGCGTCTTCGAACTCTTCGACGCGCTTCATCGCCGAATCTTCGTCCTCGTCGAAATAGTCCGCGAGCATCCGACGGTAGGTGTCGTACTGAGCAAGTTTCTCGGTTTTGCCAGCCCCGGCGTCTTCTTTGGAGATCTCCGTGATGTTTGGTTCGTAGCTCGTGACGATGGCGCACTTGCCTTGGAAGCCTGCGGCGACAAAGAGGTCGTAGAACTTGCAGGCCTGGTAGATGCTCGAGCCAACAAGCATGGCGTTACCACGGCCATCCATAAGGCGAGGCTTGGTCTCCATGTCAATGAGAATGTCTGCGACGATCTGCTCGGCACGAGACTTGCTCGAGACGACCTTCTGCATCGTGCCCCAGCGTTTCTTGAGCTCAGCGCGAGTCAGATCAGTCATGCCCTTAGTCTTGGCTTCAAACCACTTGTCGACGTGGGCTGGTGAGGTCAGATCCTGATCGATATCTCGTGCCTCGTATTTGAGGTCGAGCACGACACCATCATCCACCGCTTCGTTGAACTTGTACGTGTGAATGAACGAGCCGAAGGTCTCGATGCTGGTGGCTTTGTCTGCTTTGAGCAGCGGCGTACCGGTGAAACCGATGAACATCGCGTCGGGCAGTAGCTGCTTCATCGCCTGGTGCATCTTGCCTGACTGCGTACGGTGCGCTTCATCCACGAAGACGAAGATGTTGCCCTTCGCGCGGAAGTCCTTCGGCAGTGCAGCGTTGAGTTCCTTGATGAAGTCATCCGTGTCAGCGTCAGCGTTGTCGTCATCGACACCACGGAACTTATGCACGAGGGAACCGATGAGCCATTCTTCGGAACTGTTGAGCGTTGAGATCAGGTCAGCGCCGCTCTTGGTGCGGTAAATCTGCTCGTTAACACCCTTGAACACCTTCTCGATCTGAGCGTCAAGTTCGGTGCGGTCGGTGATGATAAGCACGCGAGGGTCGGTGCCGACCTGGGACTCGCGGATCCACTTAGCAAGCCACACCATCGTGAGGCTCTTACCCGAACCTTGGGTGTGCCAAATGATGCCACCTTCGCGCTTCTCGATTCGTTCCTGCGCTGCCTTGATACCGAAGTACTGGTTGTGGCGTGGGCCTTTCTTGACGCCGTTGTCGAAGACGATGAAGTCGTGGATTAGCTCAAGGAAGCGATCCTTGGAACACATCTGCAGTAGCGCGCGGTCGAGCGGTGAGGAGGCGTTGGAATCTTCTTTCCACTCCAGCCAGTACTTCTCGGGAGTATCGATAACGCCATAGCGCAAACCTTCGGCATCGTTACCCGCAAAGAGGAACTGCACGGTTGAGAAGAACGGACGGATGAAGTCTTTACTCTGGTTGCCGATCGACTGGCGAATACCCTCACTCACCGAGACCTTGGAACGCTTCAGTTCGATGACACCGAGCGCGAGACCGTTGACGTAGAGCACGATATCCGGGCGCTTGGTGTGCTGTCCGAGCACCGTCACTTCTTCGGCAAAGGCGAAGTGGTTCGCGGTCGGTGTCTGCCAGTCGATAAGCCAGACCGTCTGTGTCTGCTCACCGACACCGGCCTTCACCTTCACGCCATAACGAAGCAGCTGGTAAACGTCACGGTTCGCCTCGAAGAGATTGTGGCCGGTGCCAACCGCTGCAGCTTTTTCGAGCTTGTCGAGTGCCCGACTGATAAGCACATCGTCATAGCCACGCGCACGCAGGTTCTGCGTCAGGAGATCGGTCTCAATGCCGTTGGTGCGGTTACCGTCGTGCCAGTCACCGAGATACTCGTAGTTGAGCCGTTCGGGGTCGCCGAAGAGCTTAACGACGCGTTCCTGCGTCTTACGTTCAATCTGACCAACCGTACTCATGAGGATTCTCCTGCACGCTCCACTGTTGATTCATCCACCCATCGCGCGAGCACGCTTAACGCGGCGAGATATTCCAATGCGACCTGCTCAGACAGTTCCTGATCCGCCTCATGCGACAGCGGATTGCGGATGCCAGCGAACACACCTTCAGCGAAGGCCATGGCTCCGCGCTGCATCGATCTGTAGGTGTCACTGTCGTCTGGCGACATGCGGCGAAGTCGCGCCTTTCCAGGTTTAGATTCGTCGAGTGAGAAGGACTGTTTGAAGAGATCGGTCTCGCTGACATCGCGTCGACCGACCTTGTTCTGGGTCTCGGCGTTCAGTTTCGTTGCAGCGTCACGAACTGCCTGCACGAAATGTTCTGACTGCCAGAGCGAGCGTGCTCCACTCCAAATCCAGGGATGCAAGCCTGTCGCAGAAATGCGAGGCGCATCGTCTCTGAGCTTTTCTTGAAGTTCTTGTTCCCGCTGAAGCTGAGTTCGCGCCCGACTTGCCAGTTCCCGGAGTCCGTCCCTTTGACGCTTGGTCTCTTTAAGGTCGGACTTCCATCCAGGTAGTACTCGTCCAAGAATCTGCTCAACAACATGTGCCTGACCCGCAATTTCTTCATTCTTGCCACGAATGAAAGAGCCGATCACGTTGGGGCGGCTCGAAGGAACATACTCAGTGAGATGGATGAATGTATTGAGCTGCTCAATAGCCCAGTCTCGATCTAGGCCACTCATGAGGTTGCCTCCGCTGGCAAGCGAGTACGTCCGGTGAGGAGTTGCTGCATCATGCCCTGTTTGATGTTTCTAACTTTACGAAGTCGATCTTGCAACGCTGAGAGTTGTGCATCGACATCTTTGATCGCATTTCCAATTGCTTCCTGCTCTTCGAGTGGAGGAAGGTGGATGGGCAAATCCCTGACTTTGCTTGCACTGATCTCGAGAAATGTGCTTCCGGCAGCACGAGACTCAAACTTGCTCCTGTTTAGCTGCACCCAGTAATAGAAAAACCAAGTGGAACGCAGATCGTTAGGAATGAGCGAAGTAAATCCCTGATTTGTCGATACAGGTTTACCGGCAACTGCACAGTTCCCGATACTGGCTCGAGAAGTCACCAGCACCGAACCGGCAGGCAGGATAGCAGCCGCTGATCCAGAAAGACCTGCAGCTGTGATCGTGCGCTCAGACTTGGTTACAACCCCTGATCCTTCAGATTTGATTTCTGCCGGAGCGAACCAGGGTATGTCGCCACCCCAATAAGAACTAACACGTGTCGACGGTGTGCCTCCGCCAACTACGCGACCAATTGAGCCAACTGCCGTATCAGTCCAGATGCGATCGTGTCCGGGTAGTCGCGTCTTCCCGGTGAGTAGCTGCTGCATCATGCCGGTCTTGATTGCCTGCTTCTTGGCAATGAGGCGTTCAAGTGTGGAGATCAGATCGTCTGTATCGGCCAAGACTCCAGCGAGCCGCTTCTGCTCCTCGAGCGGAGGCAGAGGGATACGAAAATCACGCACCATTCCCGCATTCAGATTCGCCTGTGTACCCTGCTGGCCAGTTATCTTGACCTCACGCTTGATCGATGACAGGAAGTAGTACAAGTAGTTTCGATCTAGCTCTGCTCCTACGTTGATCCCCAGGATTGCCTGGCTGGACGAAACAGCCCCAACTGCAATGGCGCACTCTCCGAGCGATGCATACATAGCGTAGAGAACGACATCGGGTTCGTATACTGATGCAGCTGATGCCGATAGCCCTACTGCACTGAGGGTCTTCGCTGTGATTTTGACATACTTACCATTTGCCGTCATATCGGCAATGGAAACCCAGGGGATACCACCACCGTAGTACTTGGGAACTTTTGAAGACGGTGTACCCCCGCTTTTCATCGTCGCTAGGTCACCCAGGCGCTTCTCCGACCAATCTTTGACGTGCTGCGCTGTCATAGCTCAATTCCCATAGAAGCTAAATGTCCCGCGACTCTGGTTTCCAAGCTCGCTAGGTTATCAGCGATGTCACTGACAGTGTCTATGTATCGTTTCCCGAGCTGTTCGATACGACCAACTAGCTGTAGCGTCAGTGAGTTCACCTCACTGTCAAGACTCACAGCGACAGAGGCACACCACTTATCATCAAGTACAAGTGCCTCCACATCATTATTTGTGAGCTCACCGTACTTTCGTAGTACAAGATCGTCGAGAGCAGCCTGCGCCTCCTTAGCTTGCTTCTTCAGCGCTGCTTCCTCGTTCACTAGCGCGAGCGCTTCCTGTGCAAGTTTCAGCGTTTCGCTGTCGCTCAAGTTCTCCGCTTCCCGGATCGCAGCACTCACAAGTTGCTTCGTATATGCACCCTTGTCGTTCGTGGCTTCAGCGAGCGGAGCTTCGTCTGCTCCGTACTCTTCGGCGTGCTCCGTGAGTGCGGCAGTAGCTGCTTCGAGATCTGCGTTCAGGCTGTCGATGTTTGCCTGGTCATCTGCGAAATAGCGCGCCACAATGAGTGCAGGCGGCACAAGATCCATCTTGTACTTCGTTTTCTTGCGCCCTGTCCCAACAACTAGATCTGGCTCCTCAGTGAGCTTCCGCTCTTTATCCTCGATCGTGGTGCGCGGACGAGATGCTTCAAGCCAGCCCTCATTCATGACGAGATAGACGTCATCATTCATGGCTACGTCCCAATAGCTCATTAGCCGCTGGTAGGCGTCATATTCATCAAGGAGCGGCACATCCTTGAACCGAGCTAGGAAGTCCTCGCTCAGTTCCGCGATCAAGGCAGCAGGATTTGTTGATGAGTCGATCCCCACGAGCTTGTTGCGGTGCGCATTGAACCAATCACTCACGATGCCACGAACCTGCGCTTGGAGCTCAGCGAAGCCAGGCGCATCGAGGATGGTCTGTTGGACTTCATTCACGTCAACAGCGAGGTCACTGTAGCCGGGACGGTTGGGCTTGAACAACTGGCTGCGCAGCTGCGGGAACGGCTCCCAGTACTCCGCGAGTGCATCGAGATCCCGGTCAGGAATACCGCCGTTAATGTGCGCGTCGAGATCCTGCAGGTCTTCCGGCTCGGAAGAATCAATATAACGCGGGATGTTGAGGTTGTAGTCGTTCTTCGGATCAGCAATCTCGCCCATCGGCACCATGCGTGAGTAGCGCTCGATCGTGAGTTGCTTGTTGAAGGTGTCGACAATCTTGTGGATGTCCTGGCTACGCAGGCGGTTCTTGTTGCCGTCCTTGATGAAGCCCTTGGACGCGTCGATCATGAAGACGCCGGTGCGCCCGACCGCGTTCTCCTTGTCGAGAATGACGATACAGGCGGGGATGCCGGTGCCGTAGAACAGGTTCGCAGGCAGGCCGATGATGCCTTTGATGAAGCCGCGCTTGAGGAGTTCCTTGCGAATGTTGGCTTCGGCGTTGCCACGGAATAGTACTCCGTGCGGCAGGATGACTGCGGCCTTACCGTCAGATTTGAGCGACGTCAGCGCGTGCAGCAAGAAGGCATAGTCACCGTTCTTCTCTGGTGGCATGCCGTACTCGAAGCGACCGAAGTCGTTCTCGAGACCGTTCGACCATGACTTCACCGAGAACGGCGGGTTCAGCACGACATAGTCAAATGTCTTGAGGCGATTGCCGTCAGTCAGTTTCGGGCTGGTGATCGTGTCGCCCTTGTGGATCTCAGCGGTCTCGTTGCCGTGGAGAATCATGTTCATGCGAGACAACGCCCAAGTTGCATTGTCCTTCTCTTGGCCATAAATCGTCATGCCACGAGGAGCTTCAGCAGCAGCTTTGAGGAGCAGCGATCCCGAGCCACAGGCTGCGTCATAGACGGTCTCATCCTGGCGGGTTTCACTGTTGATGCCCACGACCTGTGCCACCACACGCGAGACCTCGGCGGGAGTGTAGAACTGACCTTTGCTCTTACCGGACTCAGTGGCGAAGTGACGCATCAGGAACTCGTATGCATCGCCGAGCAGGTCATCGCCTTCAGCGCGCGAGCCACGGAAGTCGAGCTCATTGAAAATGGTCACAAGCTTGGAGAGGCGATCCTGCATCTCCTTGCCGTTGCCGAGCTTCTCTCCATCGTTGAAGTCAGCCTGGTCGATAACGTTGCGGAGGTCGTTGGCTTCGGCGAGCTTCCCGATGATCTTGTTGAAGCGATCACCGATCTCTTTGTCGCTCTTCGCTGCGAGCATGTCATCGAACGAACCGCCCTCGGGCACCTCGATGAGGCTGTCTGGGTCGGACTTCGCCTTGTCGGTGACGTACTTCATGAAGAGCAGCGTGAGGACGTAGTCCTTGTACTGGCTGGCATCCATGCCGCCACGAAGCTCGTTCGCCCCTGCCCAGAGTGAACTGTAGAGATCAGACTTCTTGAGAGCCATCGTCACGCCGCCACCCTCGCGATCGAGTTACCGATGGGGATATATAGCGGTGTGGTCATGCTGCTTTGCTCTCCTTCGCGCATATGCGCGATTAGCTATTTCTTGGTTATGTGACTACCGTACCGGCGCTTTACCTTCTGACATATGAAGCAGACAGTCGTGCCCTCGTATTCCGTCCTCCTTTCGAGCTACCACGCGTCTTGCAGATGAGGTGCGCAACTCCCGCCAGCACCGTTTCCCGCACGCAAAGCTTGATCTGCGACAAGCACCAAAACCTCGTTCTGCAAGAGGCGTGGTCGCTCTGGTCAGGCACGCGGTGTGCACCTGTTCAGCAAGCAGGAGAACAGGGTTCAGGGTGACCGCTGGGAATCTTGGCGACAGCTCTGTTCAGAATCGAAAGGTGGCGATACAGCTGCTGTTCAACACGGGAGAATCATGTTTTGTCGTTTTCAGCAGGAACCCACGGTGCCGCCACCGTGGCGGCACCGTGAAGCCGCAACCACACGGTTTCAGCAGCCAAATTAACCGACATCGCGGCAGCCCACGGTCGTGCCGCCGTGGCACCACCGACAACGCCATCCCCGTTCGGAATTTACTCATTCTGCACGCGAGGTGAGACAAACTCTCAGCAGGCGAACTCGGCCTGTCGGACTATGGCAACAGGTCAATCATCTGCGGCCTGGCTTTCATCGCGTGAATAACCAATTCGCAGAGTCGTGAACATTCATGCAGCTGTGAGGTGCAATGCTTCACGGATCACGTCGGAACGAGTCTTACCTTCGTGTTCCGCCCGCTCATCGAGCACTGCAATCTCCTCGAGCGTGAGACGGAGCGCAACCACCTGCGACGGCTCGGCGCCACGCCCTGGCCTTCCCCGGCCGCGCTTCTTCAGCGCAGCAATGTCATAGCCAACTTCAGCCTCAGCAGCCCAAGCAACAATCTGTTCCTCCGTGACCGGAACACCATTGATCGTTTCGCGCGCATTCATGACAATAATGTATAACGAAAACAACGGTACGGCAATGATTGAAAGTACCGCTCACAATCCTCAACTCCCGAACACCGCATCGAGAATGTCCACGGTCACCGGGTCGACCTGTTCCTGACTCACGACGTAGCTGGCGCGGGTAATCTGCTCGTTCGCGTGACCGAGCAACCTCGACGCCAGCGTGATGCCGGCGTTGCGTTCGATGAGGGTTGCAACAGTGCGACGGTAGATGTGCGTCGAATACTCATCGACCTCTACCTCGAGCTTCAGCAGTGCCTCGCGGTTCTCGTCGATGAACGAGCGCAACAGTCGTTCATAGTTGTGCACGCTGAAGAGTGCGCCGGTGCGGGTCGGGAAGAGCAGCGCGTCCGGGCCGCTTGCGGCGAGCGCGAGCCTGCGCCGCACGGCAGTTGCGGCCATTGCGGGCAGCGCAGCCCTGCGAATCTGGCGGGTGCGTTTCGGCGAGTCTTTGCGCGAGGTGCCCTTGCCGCGGTGGTCGACATTCGTGCCGTTGATCGAGAGCGTGGGCGGGTTCGTGGTCATGTCCACGTCGCGGCGACGCAGGGCGAGGCACTCCCCTATTCGTGCGGAGGTGCCGAGCATAATGTCCATGCCGTCAACGAGAGCGCGGTAGTCGGCGCGGGGGCCGCCGCGCTTGCGTATCTCTTGCCAGTGCGCCATGAGTTCTCGAATGCCCGCGATCTGCTCGGGGGTGAGTATCGAGGTCTTCTTCGGCGGCAACGGCAAGCGTTGCACGTCGCGCACTGGATTAAAGGGGATGGCATCGTCGCGCACGGCGAAGGCGCAGATCATATTGAAGACGCTGCGAGCCCGGCGTGCGGCCGAGATACTGCGTTCGAGCAGAATCGCCTGGATGATGCGGTCACATCGCCCGACGGTGAGCGCTCCGAGCGCGATGCCGCCGCAACGAGGCAGCAGGGTGCAGCGCACGCTAATCTCGTAGTTTTCGTAGGTGGAGAACGAGAGCGACCCGACGGTTGCGCGGGTGTGCACCTGTTCGAGCCACGCCTTCGCAGCGTCGGCGATAGTGTCGTTGCGGGTGAGGCCGGAACTCGATCCGGTACTCAGGCCGAGCTTCCTCTTGTCGAGGTCTTGACGCGCGAACTCTTCGGTTTCGGCGACGGTGACAAGCTGATGCAGGTCACCAGCATCGTCTCGGGCGCGTGCCCTGGCACGGAACTTGCCGTTTGAGAGTTTCGTGATCTGCACGGAGCCCATCTCGCCTGCGGCGAGTTTCGGTCTAGGCACGGCGATGCCCTTCGACCCAGTCGAGCAGTTCAGCCTGGTTGTAGCGAACGTGCCGACCAAACTTGACCCACGGCGGGCCGGAGCGAGTGAGCCGCCAATCCTCGACCGTGCGCACGGGGATGCGGAGCATGTCCGCAACTTCGCGCGAGGTGAGAAAGACGGGCGATACGGACTGTGGTTCTGAGTTCGTGTGCTGTTCCATGCCAGGCAGGTGCACAACTTGCGCTCTCGTCCGGTAGCTCCCTGCGGCGCTCAGCGCCCGCAGGTTCGGCGCGGTCATGACCGACCTCGTATCGGGGTTTTTGGTATTGATTGCGGTGTTTTTACCAAAAACCCGGTCGACAAGTGGTGAACGGATAGGCGATTCTGCCGCGGAATTTCAACGATCTCAGCGGTGCCTGCTTCTGAAATGACCCAAGAAGCACTGACTCCCCGTCAGCATGATCAGTGCAGCGCCCACCTTCACGCGCACTTCACGCACTGCTCCCGGAATGGTCGGGCTTCGAGCTGCCCCTCCGGAATCCGGTTGCCGCACACAACGCAAACGCCATAAGACCCTGCGGCGAGACGCTCCAGAGCAGCATCGACTTGGCGTAGCGTCGCTCGGGCGTCCTCGAGCAGCCCGGCGCGTAGCGACCACTGCGCCGAGAGCGTCTCCCCCTCCGGGTCGTGCTCGTCATCGTCGGATTCACTTCGGCGAGCGCGGGTCAGCGCATCCAGGTCGGCCTCGAGCTTCGCGACGCGCTCGAGCGCGTGCTGCCGCTCCAAAACGAGCAGCGCCTCGACCCCTGTCGATGCATCACTCATGCTTGGCAGTGTAGCCACTCCCCTACGCACTACGATCGAGATCATGGCTATCGGTTCGACGATTCACGTGTTCGCGGTGCAGCTCGCCGATGTCGACCGGGGTGTCTACGAGGATTTCTCGCTGCGGGTCGCGCGCCACCCGTCGGAGACCGACGCTTTCATGATGACGCGCCTACTCGCCTACTGCCTCGAATATCGGGAGGGCATTGAGTTCAGTGCCGGCGTCTCCACAACCGATGAGCCGGCGGTGATCGTGCGCGATCTCACCGGGGCGATCACCGGTTGGATCGAAGTCGGAGCACCCGACGCGGCGCGCATGCATCACGGCAGCAAGCTCGCCGGCTATGCCACCGCGTACACGCATCGCGACCCCGAGAAGGTGCTCGCGTCGTGGAGCGGCAAGACGATCCACCGCTCCGAAGACATCGTGCTGCACAGCTTCGACCCTCGCTTCATCGAGGACGCGACACGAGCGCTCGAACGCCGCAACGAGATGTCGCTCTCCGTGACGGAGGGCACGCTCTTCCTCGAACTCAACGGGGTATCGCTCAGCTCCGCGGTCGGCACGCACCAGCTGCCGTAAGGATCACGCGGCCTCGTAGACG
This sequence comes from Leucobacter sp. gxy201, assembly GCF_051043335.1. NCBI lineage: Bacteria > Bacillati > Actinomycetota > Actinomycetes > Micrococcales > Microbacteriaceae > Leucobacter > Leucobacter sp. gxy201. The sequence continues at coordinate 568,515 of NZ_JAMXWS010000001.1, read as the reverse complement.
CCATTCACTGTCGAGAAGACCGTGATCTCGGGAATGGTGACTTCCGCCGCACCGGCGGAGCCGCTCGCTCGCGCAAGCATCGGCCCCGCTCCGGGCTGGCCGGCGGCCGTGTCTGAGATGCTCGTGACGCTCTCGATGCGTTGACCGAGCGCGTCGGCGTAGTCGTCGGCGATAGCTCGTGCCGCGGCGACAGCGGCCTTACACATGCTGCGCTCGCTCTCCCGTCGGGTCGCTTCAGTCAGGGTCCAGTCGACGCTCGCCGTCAGCCCGGCTTCGGCGAACTCGGTGACGAGCGCGCCGACGAGCGACAGGTTCGACAGCTTCACGCGCACGCGGCTCGCGGTGCGGTGCTCGATCACGGTCTGGTTGTTCTTCCCCTCTGCATAGGTCTTGTAGCTCCAAGTACTGATGGGATCGGCGGCATGCCAGGTCGCATCGCCGTTCGCACGCAGCTCCTGCGCCCGCTGCACCGCCCAGTTGTGGTTGCGCGTCGCGATCTCGATGCTCTTGCGCCGGTCGCGCGAAGCTACCGAGATGTTCACGGTGATCGTGGCGCGTTCGGCGAGCAAGTGGGCTTCACCGGTGCCCGTGGCATGGATCGTCGTCATGAAAACACGGTAGCAGTGGACCGCGATGACCGGACACGGTGTTCGCGTCGACACCACCATGCCTCACGCGTCGTCTGCGTCCTGAGTTTCTAGGATGCGCCTGAGGCACACGCCAATGGCCACCGCCGATGACGGGACCGCTCCCGATGCGGCCGGCGCCTGGGTTACCGCTTCAGCAGCGAGGTGGACATAACGGTCCACCGCATACTGCGCGGCTTCCCGCGCCGCTCGCTGTTCATCGCTCCCGGGCTTCGCGTCGACCACGGCACGGCAGGCTTCGAGGGCATCACCGAGGCCCTCCCTCGAACGGTCCCCCTCCGCACTCCTCCCGACGAAATCGGAGAGTGCGCGCACATAAAACTCGCATCGATCGAGCGATGCGAACCGCTCGTCGAGCGACTCGCGCTGGGCGTGATGCCGATGGGCCCGGGGATTGGCCCGTCCACTCCGGCGGGCTTCGTCGAGATCGGCAGCCACCGCATCGCGCGCAACATGGAGGTGCGCGACGGAGGGTCGAAATCTGCCTTCGTCTCCCTCGCCGCGCACGAACAGTTCCGTCCCGCGCAGCGCCTCGGTGATCGCGCGTCTCAGATCCGACAGACGGGCATCGGCCTCGGCGAAGTAGAGCGGCGGCACCGCTACCCACTGCACGACCAGCCCGAGGGCTGCGCCGAACGCCATGGTCACGAGATACGAGACAGAGAAGTCTTCGCCCTCGCGCCCGCTCAGCAGCAGCACGAGCACTCCCGCGATGGGCACCCAGTCGCCTCCGGCGCCGAGCACCTTCAGCCCGCCGAGCGCGACCCCGATGCCCACAACGACGGCGATCGCCGCATACGAGGGCGCCCCCGCATGAACGAGCCCGAGCGCCCCGAGGCCGAGCGCGATACCGAGCGCGAGCCCGATCAGCACCTGCACGCCCGCACGCACCGAATCGAGCACCGTCGCGTAGACGCTGACGAGCGCACCGAGCGGCGCATAGTACGAATACTCGGATTCGGCGAACGGCACGAACGGAGCCAGCACCCACGCGAGCGCGGCGGCGAGCGCGGTCTTCAGCGCGAGCACCCAGCGCGAACGCCGCGCCAAGCGTCGCATTTCCTGCTTCGCGCGCTCGTGCACCGGGCGCGCACGATGCGCGAGCCGCCGCAGCGATAGCCTCATGCGCCCCGAACCCCGGCCGTCTCCATTGCTGCGCCCCTCCCGTTGCCACCTATCCCGCTCGTACGCAGAAACTACGCCGATGCCTCGCCCTGCCACAGGGCCTTGCCGGTCCGTACCGCGCACGCCACAATGCCCGTCACCGAGATCACGAGGGCGACGGGAGCCGATCGGTATCACCGTTTGCCCTCGGCGAACGCATTAGCACTCCCCATGCGCGAGTGCTAATCTAATCTCAAGTTGAGCCACCTAGGCTCAAGTTTTCAGATCAATCCGAAACACAGTCGAAAGGTGATGCAAAATGGCTACGTACAACCCGATCCGCGACATGGAACGCTTCGCCGACGCGCTGCTCGAGGGATCGACCCGAGGCCCGCGCCGCATGCCCATGGACCTCTACCGCGACGGCGACAACTATCTGCTGACGGCCGACATGCCGGGAATGGACCCCGGCTCGGTGGACATCGACATCGACGGGCAGCTGCTCACCATCCGCGCCGAGCGCACGCTGCCGAAGGCCGAGAACGTGAAGTGGATCACCCGCGAACGCACCCCGGGCAGCTTCCTGCGCCAGCTCAACCTGGGCCAGGGCATCGACACCGAGCGCATCACCGCGAACTACGACAACGGTGTGCTCAGCGTCACCATCCCGGTGAGCGAGCGGGCGAAGCCGCGCAAGGTGCAGGTCTCGACCGGTGCCCCGGCGGGCGTCGACTCGTCCGAGGTCGTGGTCTCGGAGGCGTAAACAAACGTCCACGCACATGGGCCTCGGCGGGAGCACTCTCGCCGGGGCCCATTGCTGTTCACGCGACCCCGTCATACGATGAGCATCACCACACCAGGAGGTGCACCGTGGTCGAACTGATTCTCGCCCGTCATGCGAAATCCGACTGGGGCGACCCGGGCATCACCGACCATGATCGCCCGCTCAACCCTCGCGGTCTGCGTGATGCGCCAGCCATGGCCGAGCGCCTCGTCAGGTCCGGCGCCCAGGTGGAACGCATCCTCTCAAGCACGGCGCTCAGAGCCCGAACGACCGCGGCGCAGTTCGGGGAAGCCCTAGGCATCGAGGTCGAGCAGCGCGGCAGCCTCTACCTCGCCTCTGACGATGAACTCTTCGAGCAGGCGGCAGCAGCCGGCGACTCGTCGGTGATGATCGTCGCCCATGACCCGGGTCTCACGGAGCTCGCGTTCCGACTTTCGGGCGGGGGCATTCCGCATATGCCGACGTGCGCCGTCGCCCGCTTCACCTGGGACGTAGATTCATGGAGCGACGTCGGAGACCGCAGCCCGGATCGCTGGTCGTTCGACTCGCCGAGAGGCGGATCAGTGAACACCTGAAGGCATCGACCTCTTCGGGTTCATCACTTCCCCACTTACTCCTACGCCGCGCCACGTCGGTCGAGCAGCACCGTCCGCGCGTACGTCGAAGCAGGGAGGTGGTGTGACTCCGCATCCTGCTGCAGCTCCTCAAACTCGGCCTCAGTCAGTCGCACTTGCAGCACGCGCAGTCTATTCGGGCGGCGGGGATGACTATCCGGATTTCGCACAGAATCGGGGTTCGCCTCGATCTCGACACTTTCTTCTTCCAACAGTCTGCGAAGCTTCTCATCCATCATTCGCCCTTCTCACGTTACCGGATACCACCAGGGCACCCCAGCCTGTTCAAGCCACACAGTTGATCCTCAACTGATCTGAATGGTCAGGGCCACTCCAACAAGCCCAGCAATTCGACCAGCTGACCTGAACGTGTAGTGCACTGTAGTACAGGGGCAAATGGTTGTCAGCAATCATCGAGTGACTTCGCCAGCCCTCGTCTACTGCGCCGCGCTGCGCCGAATCAGCGCCAAGCCTTCAGCCTCTCCAAGAATCGAAATACCGTAAGCGTGAGCCTTCTTCGCTTTGCCCGACTGAGTATACGGATCGGCGGCGATAACGAGAGCAGTCTTCTTTGTCACGTTGTTGGCCACCAGGAAACCGGAGGAAATGATCTCGGTCTCGATCGTCACCCGATCTACGGTCATTTCACCGGTGAGCACAACGATTGCAGAGGCGGGAAGCGCTTCAGCCAGCTGAGGACCCGTAAGTGATGACGCCAAGCCTGCATTGCTGGTCTTGGATCCATGGAGTGCCGCCTTCACAGAATCGCCATCTATCCCTAGCAGCCCCGCCAGCTGTTCAATGTCAGCCTTTTCGTCGGCGGTCAACACGCCGTCAGCCCACGCTGCTCGCACCACATCTTCGAAATGTCCCCGGTGCAATGACCCGAGCGTCACTCCGTCAAGACCGAGTGAGCGCGCAGTTTCCACGAGTGCATCAACTTCTGTCGCATCAAGTACACGGTCAGCAAGCGCACTCTCGAGCAGCCGCGCATACTCTTCAGTTTCGGGCTGAGTCGGAGCCTGGGTGCCGAGCGCATGGAGGACATCCTTCATTGACGCCGAATCTGCAGAGATAGGAGCCGGCGCGGGCTGCTCGGGAGTCTGACCGCGTTGCTTTCCGTTCACGTCGCATGGCACGTACTCAGGCCACACCACGGTTTCGGCCTGATCCAAATGCGTGCGCCAATACGCAGAATCTGGCGCCATCTGAATGAGTGCGCTCAACACGAATGAGGTAACCATGGCATCGCCAAACGCGCTATGTTCAGGTCGCTCCTCGAGCCCGACAAACTTGAAAACCTCCGCCGCGTTGATTCCGAGGTGCGCTGCCACATCGCCCAGCTTGTAGGACCGCGGCGGGTTCGATTTGAGCAGGCCCTTCGCTGCCTGAACGGTATCAATCGCTACGAACTCGGGCACATCGAACCCTTCACGTTCGAGCTCAGCGGCAAGGAACCGCAAATCAAACGAGACGTTATGGCCGACGATGACTCGCCCCTCGAGCATTTTCAGAAGCGACGGAGCCACTTGGTCAAACGTAGGTGCATCGAAGACATCTCGCGCACTCAACCCATGAACACTCGTCGGCCCGACATCTCTCTGGGGGTTGACAATGGTTTCAAGCCCGTCATTGAGCTGCAGAGATGGGCTCATATACACGGCACCGACTTCCACGACTCGATCACCGCGTTTTGGTGCCAAGCCCGTGGTCTCGAAATCAAGAATTACAAAGCCGCGCGACAAGAGTCAGCCCTCCTCTGAAAGTGCCTATGCTGAGCAAGATACCAGTGTTTATGATTCGTACTCATTGCATTGCTTATGCAAACGTTCGGGGCTGCCGCCGGTACTCAGAACAGCTCGCAGGCACGTGCGCCTATGGGTCAGGAAGAACTCATGCCAGCCAAAGCGGAATGAAGGGCCGGCAGCCACCTCTCGAGCGCGGCAACGGCATCGCGCCCGGCCCGGTTCGCGCCGACGGTCGACTGTGACGGCCCGTAGCCGATGAGGTGCACGCGCCGATCGGCCGCGACCTGCGTGCCCCGCACTTCGATGCCGCCGCGCTCATTGCACAGGTGCAGCGGGTCGAGGTGCGACAGCGCGGGCCTGAACCCGGTCGCCCACAGGATCGCGTCGACCGAGGTGAACGAGCCGTCGGCCTCGCGCACGCCGTGCGGCTCGATCGCGGTGAACATGGGGCGGCGTACGAGCGCACCGCGATCCCTCGCCGCTCGCGCGTACGGCGTCCACGCGAGCTCGGTGTACGACACGACGCTGCGCGGCGGGTTGCCGGCCTCGGCATCGGCAGTCACCTTCTCGATGGTCTCGCGCCCCTCGACCTCGGGGCTGAAGTCGCCGTCGCGGAACACGGGCTCGCGCCGGGTGTACCAGGCGACCGTCGCGACCCGCGAGATCTCCTCGAGCAGTTGCAGCGCCGAGATGCCGCCGCCCACGACGGCCACCCGCTGCCCCGCGAATTCGTCGAGCGACACGTACTGCTGCGTGTGCAGTTGCCGGCCGAGAAAGGTCTCGGCGCCGGGATACTCGGGCATGAGCGGGTTCGTCCAGGTGCCGGTCGCGTTGATGATCGCGCTCGCGCGCCACGGGCCGATGCTGGTCTCGATCGACAGAGATCCCGGAGCATCGCCGCCCCGCTCCCTTGCCGGGTCATCGCGCACTGCGAGCACGTCGACGGGCCGCACGATCGGCAGCCGCATCTCGCGCTCGAAGGCGGCGAAGTACGCGGGCACCGCCTCGCGGCTCGGCGTCGCCGGGTCGACTTCGGTCTGCCTGAAGCCGGGCAGGTCGAAGATGTGGTTGACGGTCGCCATGGTGAGCGACTGCCACCGGTGCTGCCAGGCGCCGCCGGGCGCGCTCTCTGCGTCGAAGATCACGAAAGAGCGGCGCGGATCGGCTCCCGCTTCGAGCGCACTCGTGTAGCCGCGGCGCTGCAGGTGGTACCCGGCGGAGAGCCCGGCCTGACCGGCCCCGATCACGACGACGGCCGCCTCGCGCGCTGCCTCACGGGGCGTGCCATCGGGACTGCGCATGGGTCGACCTCTCGTCGGGTTCGTGGAGCGCGCCGGGTTCGTGGAGCCCGCCGGGTTCGTCGGGATGCACGTGCTCGCGCACCCGCTGCTGCAGGCGTTCGGCCGCGGCGGCATCCGGTGGAACATCGGCGCCGTGCGGCGTATTCCGGGGCACCGGGCGGGCTGCCGAGACGGAATACCCGACCGCAACGTAGAGTTGCCCTGAGACGGGCGCATCGCGACCCGAAGAACTACAGGCAGTGAATCGCAGACCCGGTGAGGAGCCCCATGCGCCCGTATCTCGACAAGGTCATACCCGAGGCGTGGAAGGCCGCCGGCGTCTTCTCGAACACGATCCGGACGGAGGCGCTGCAGCGCGGCCTCACGCCCGAGGAGTCGGACCTCGTGAAGGTGCGCGCCTCGCAGATGAACGGTTGCGCCTTCTGCCTGAACCTCCACACGGAAGAAGCGCGCGATGCCGGGGTGCCGCAGCAGAAGCTCGACCTGCTGCCCGCCTGGCGCGAGGTCGCGCTCTTCACCGAACGCGACAGGGCGGTGCTCGCCATCGCCGAGGCCGCGACCGCGCTCCCGATCACCGAGGAGGCGTCGGCCGACCTCGCCGGAGCCCGTCACGTGCTCGGCGATGACGCGTTCGTCGCCGCCGAGTGGGTCGCGGCCGCGATCAACGCGTTCAACCGCATCTCGATTCTGAGCCAGCACCCGGTGCGCGAACGGAAGTAGCACCCGGAGGCGCTGATGGATTCTGCGATTCGATGTGCGAACGCAGTATGACCAATTGGGCGGCTCGCACGCAGAATGACCGACGCGAGCGCGGGAGCCGGCATCCCTCGGGATGCAGCGGCCCCGCGCTCGCGCTGGTCAGACTGTCAGAAGAGGACTACTGCGCGTCGTTCCACGACCAGATGTCGTCGCCGCGCAGCGTCGCATCGGCACCGCCGTCGAGGTAGATGGTCTGGCCCGCCATGTGCGAGTTCTGCTCGCTCGTGAGCCAGACGAGCAGGTCGGCGACGGTCTGCGGCGACTGGTGGTAGTTCAGCGGCATCGGCACCGCACCATCGACCATGGCCGCGCCCTCGGGGGTCGCGAGCAGCCCCTGGGTCATCGGGGTGATGACGGTGCCGGGGGCGACGGCGTTCAGCGGAATACCGCTGCCGGCCCACGCCTCGCTGATCGACTCGCGGCGCACCCAGCGCGAAACGGCGCGCTTCGACGACGGGTAGTTGAGGTAGCCGGACTCGGGGCCCTGCGCTTCGAGTGCCGCACCGATCTCGAGGGCCTTTGCCTCGTCGCCGTCGAGACCGGCCTCGACGAGGTCGGCCGACACGGGCTGCAGCGAGGCCATCGACGAAATGGTCGCCGCGCGAGGCGCCGACGAACCGCGCAGCGCGGGCAGCATGGCGGTGAGAAACTCGGTGACGCCGAAGAAGTTGATCGCGAAGGTCTTCGCGATCGGGGCCGAGATGCCGGCGCAGGCGATCACGCCGTCGACGGTGCCGCCGGCGAGTTCGCTCGCCTTCGCGGCGGCCTCGGCGCGGCCTGCGGCGTTCGAGAGGTCGGCGGTCACGTCGACGTCTTTCAGGTCGACGCCGATCACGGTGTGGCCGAGATCGCGCAGGGTCTGGGCGGTGGTGGCGCCGATGCCCGAGGCTGCTCCGGTGACGACATAGGTGCGTGTCATGGGGTGCTCCTTCATGGTGGTGAATACCTGTGGTGGATCCCTGGGGTGCAGGGTGTCTGGGGGGGCGATCCCGGTTCTGCAGGGATCACCGGGGCTCTATCCCGACGCGCGCAGGGCGCGGGTGAACGCGATGATCGAGGCGACGTCGCTCGTGGGGGCCGCGTCGAGCGCGCGCCGCACCATCTCGACGCCGGCGTCGACGAGCGCTTCGTATGCGCGGGCGCCCGCGAGCGTGAGCGCGACGTCGGTGGCGCGGCCGTCGTGCGCGGCCTGCGTACGCGTAATGAACCCGGCGGCGGCGAGGCGCGCGAGGCTCTTGCTCATCGTGGGCCGGGTCACCTGCAGCTCGTCGGCGAGCTGCGCCGGGCGCGCACCGCCGCCGAATCGACCGATGGTGTGCAGCGTGCGCACATCGCTCTCGCCGATGTCGAGGCCGATGCGGTGCGCGATGCGCGACTGCACCTCGGTCGACGACCACGACGAGACCAGGGCGACGATGGCGCCGAGCAGCTCTTCGGCGGGCGTCGCTCCCCCGCCCGCGCGCAGCGCTTCGGCGGCCGACTCGTGCTGGTGCATACCCTCAGCATACGCCGATAGTTGCCAAAAGCAACTACTGTTTCGGAGCCCCCTGACCGGGGTAGGTCACGGCCCCTCCGGGCCCGATCACGGCGCCCCCGCTGAGCTCGGCGAGCGCCGCCTCCCCCGCCCCGATCACGTGGCGCACGGTGCCGCCCGCGGCGATCAGATGGTCGGCGATGATGCGCCGGTGGCAGCGCCACCACACGGCCTCCGAGCACATGACCGCCGTGCGGCGCGCGGCGCCCTCGCGGCGCAGCTCCGCGAGCGCCGTCGCGAACTCCGGCGACAGCGCATGGTCGGCGTAGTTGTGGAAGCTGCGGTTCTGCCACCACGCGTTCACCTCGAACGGCACCGTGCGGCTCACGGGCCGGCGCCCGGTGAGCGCCTCGAGGCGGCCGAAGCCGACGCCGATCGAGGCCAGCGACGCCTGCAGCGCATCGGCGTCGAACTGCGGGTAGCGGCGCGACCCCTGCAGCTTGCGCACATCGACGACCCGATCGACGCCGTGGCCGGTCACGAGCTCGAGAAACTCGTCGAGCTCGTGATTCGAGTGCCCGATGGTGAAAATCGTGCCTGCGGTCAAGATGCCACCTCGCTGGAATCATCGTAGCTCGGCGAGCGCACCGGCGTCTCGGTCCGCTCATTTCTCGAGCCGGGGTGCGAAACGGCCCGGGCTTGCTACTATGAGCACGGCCCTCATGCCCGCATGGGGTGCCGGGCGACGCCCTCGCGTGCGCGCCCGACGAAGACATCCCGACGATTCGCCATGGATGCCGGCGATTCGCGGCACCCGAAAACTGGAAAGGAGACGCACCCCGGGCCTCTCGCCGGCGCACGACCGTGCGCCCCCAGTGGCCCAGGTTCGCAATCCATGCACACCGTTCGATTCACCACTTCCATCTCCGACTACAACTTCACCCCGCCCACTTAGCGACTCGCTCTTCTCGTCCACGACCGGCATGCACCGCAGCACCCGGTTCTTCAACGATCAGAAAGCGAGACATTCCCGGTGGAAAATCTTCACCCCCTGTCAGGGCCGGTCACGGTCCTGCTCATGCTGCTGTTCTTCGGCGGCAGCCTCTTCATGTCGATCCGCATCTCCCGCAAGCGCGAGAACGCCGACGGATACATGACCGGCGGCGGCAAGATCGGCTTCGGCATCTCGGCCGCCTCGATGACGGCGACCTGGATCTGGGCAGCCTCGATGTACGCCTCCGCGACCTCCGGCTACACCTACGGCCTGTCGGGCCCCATCCACTACGGCCTCTGGGGCGCCCTGATGATCCTGCTCATCTACCCCTTCGGGCGCCGCATCCGCCAGGTCGCGCCGAATGCGCACACCATCGCCGAGGTCATGTTCGCACGCCACGGGCGCTCCAGCCAGCTCATGCTGGCAGGCTCCAACGTGCTCGGCAGCCTCATCAGCCTCACCTCGAACCTCATCGCGGGCGGGGCGCTCATCTCGATGCTGTCGCCGTTCAGCTTCACGCAGGGCATCGTCGCGATCGCGGTGGGCGTGCTCGCCTACACGCTGTGGTCGGGGTTCCGCGCCTCGGTGCTCACCGACTTCGCGCAAGTGATCGCCATGCTCGGAGCGGTCGCCATCATCATCCCGGTGATCTTCTTCGCGGCCGGCGGGCCGGGCCTCTTCGAGGTCGGCGCGAAGCACCTCACACCCCAGCAGGGCGACTTCTTCTCGTCGGACGCGTTCTTCAACCAGGGCGCCCCCTACATCGCTGCGGTGCTCGCCTATGCGATCGGCAACCAGACCATCGCGCAGCGCCTGTTCGCGGTGCGGGAGGATCTCATCAAGAAGACCTTCATCACGGCGACCGTCGGCTACGGGGCGACCATCATCGGCATCGGCATGCTCGGCGTGATCGCCCTGTACGCCGGAATCGAGCCGATGGGCGGCGACGTCAACAACCTCATCCCGCAGATGGCGTCGACCTACCTCGGCCCGATCCTCATCTGCGTGTTCTTCGTGATGATCATCGGGTCGCTGTCGTCGACCGCCGACGCCGATATGACCGCACTCGCGTCGATCACGATGGCCGACATCTACGGGCAGAACATCGCCGGCAAGAAGAACGCGAACCCGAAGACGATGCTGCTCGTCGGGCGGCTCACCATGGTGGGCGCGACCGCGGCGGCGCTCGGCTTCGCGTCGATGCAGTTCAACATCCTCGACCTGCTCGTGTTCGTCGGCGCGCTCTGGGGCGCGCTCGTGTTCCCGGTCATCGCGAGCTTCTACTGGAACCGCGTCACGAACCTCGCGTTCAGCGCCGCGGTGCTCGCCGCACTGGCGTGCTTCATCCCGGTGCGATTCGAATGGATCCCGCTCGCCGGCGGCCTCGGCGTCGTCGTCGACGTGCTCTCGGTCATCGGCATCGGCGTGGTGCTCGGGCTCATGGCGTTCGGGTTCTTCGGCACCCGGGTCGCGCTCGTCGTCGGCACGGTCGCGACCCTCGCGTCGGCGCCGTTCGCGATCGGCTTCCTCCACACCTACCCGGTGCTGGCGGGGTCGCTCGTGGCCTACGCGGTGAGCACGATCGTGTGCGTCGCGCTCACCCTCGCGAACCGCACGCGGCGGTTCGATTTCGGACTCATCCGGGAGCGCACGGGCGAGTTCGACCCGGCGCCCCGGGCCGCATCGCTCGAGCACCCGAACGTCGACACCGCCGAGCTCGAACAGGTGCTGCGCACCGGCAGCTCGACGCTCACCGAGAAGGAGAACCGATGACCACGCTATTGCTCACCGTCTACGTACTGGCCTGGCCCGTGATCGTGATCGGCACCCTCGCCGTCATCGTGCGCGCGTTCGCGAAGGATGCGCGCCGGGCGAAGCAGGAGGGCCGCAGCATCATCTGACGGCCCAGCGATCCCTGTCGAGGCGCTGCACAGGCTCTCGACAGGGATCGCCCCCGTTCAATGCCCGGCGGCCCAGGCCTGCCAGCCCGCCTCGCTGAACTCCGGGCTCTGCAGGCGGGCGCGCAGCGACATCGAGAAACCGTTGTCGCGGTCGAGGGCGAGCTGCCACGCGGAGCCGCCCGAATCGGCGACGTACTGGTAGAACGAACCGGCCGCCGCGTAGGCGATCCACGCATCCTGGTTGCGCAGCGCCTCCTCGCTCATGGCGTACTCCCCGTTCGCGGCGATCGCCTGCCCGACCTCCTGAAACTCGAAGTAGTCGCGGCCCACTCCCGCGGCGTTCTCGAAATAGCGGGCGAAGCCCTCCGCCGGTGCCGGCTCCTGATAGCCCCAGTAGTCGTACGGCACCGCGGCCTCGTGCAGCACATGCGCGAACTCGTGCACGAAGGTCGACTGCCGCTGGTCGGCGCTCGAGGGCCCCATCGCGACGAGCGAGCCCGACGATGTGCTGCCCGTCGCCACCCCTGCCGGGATCGTGTCGCTCGGATAGTCGGGCCGCTGGGTCGAGCGCGCGAAGCCCGCGACATCCATCGTCCAATCCAGCTCGTCCTTCCCGAGCCAGGTGTTGAACCCCTGCTCGTCGTCGGTGATGACGGCGACGAAGCCGTCGACCGGCGACGTGCCCCCGATGTTCGCGAGCGTCGAGAGCGTCAGCTCGGCCGACTGCTCGGCGAGATCGATGTTCGCATCGACCAGCGCCGCCTCGTTCGCGAGCCCGTACAGCACGACATGATCGCGCTTCGCGACATAGATATCGCCGAAATCCCACGGCATCGGGAACAACGGCTCCCAATCGGTGATGGTGAGATCGTCGTCGTCGCCCTCGACCGTCAGGGAGTACGGGAAGTTCTGGGTCAGCATCAGGCCCGAGTCGGGCGAGCCGCTGCCGCGGATGGGGTGCGACGAGAACGCGAGCTGCACGCCGAGCGTCAGCACGTGCTGGTCGTTCTCGCCGATCCCTGCGGTGGCGAAGCCGACATCCCAGCCGATCGCCTTCGTACTGTCCCACCAGCGCGACATCTTCTCCTTCGCCGCACCGCTCGAGTAGGCGAGGAAGGCCTCCTTGTCCCCCGCTTGCATGGCTTCGCTGATGCCGGCCTCCCATGCCCAGGCGAGCGACCCCAGGCCGGTATCGGCCGCCGGCAGCGAGTCGTACATGTACTCGGCGGGCAGCTCGGCGAACTCGCCCTCCGGGGTGTTCGGCAGCAGCAGCGCCGTCGCACCGCCGATACCGGCCAGCGCCAGAGCGGTCGCACCGGCGATGATGATCTTCGCGACCCGGGCCTTCGTGTTGCGACTCTGCGGTTCGGGGCTCGTCACGATGCGTCCTCCTCGATCATCTGGATGCTCACGATGCGGTTGGAGGTGGTCTGCTCCGCATCACCGGTGACCTGCACCCCGATGAGCGTGAGCACATAGGTGCCGCTCGCCCCGCGAATGAGGTATTCGCGCAACGGCGGAGCCGACTGGTAGGCCATGCCCGGATCGAGCTGCACCAACTCGGGCGGCATCTGGGAAGCCTGCATCGCATCGATCGGCGGGAAGCTCATCGCCATGTCATCGAGGTCGACATTGTCACCGAGCGCGATCGACCCCTCGTCCCAGAAGCAGAACGAACGCACCTCTGCTTCTGTGCGCGAAGCCGTCGACACGTCTTCGAGCAGCTCGGGCGCCGCGAAGCAGTAGGTGTCGTCGACATCCTCGATGAACGGGACCTCGATGTCGGTCTTGAAGTACTCGGTCCCCTCGTTGCCCCCGCTCTCGCCGTCGGTCGGCAGCACCAGGCTGGTGACGCGCCACGGGCCGATCGCGCTCGGCTCCTGGCCCGTCGCACGCGCGGGCACGTCGTCGCCGTAGTAGAAAGGACGCGACAGCCAGACCGTCTGGTAGGCGGTACTCGTAGCCTCCACGCCGTCGAGCGAGAAGGTGTATGTGAGCTTGAGCTTCGCATGCGCGAGATCGGCCGGCAGATTCGGCAGATCGGACTGGAAGATCAGCGGCCCGAGTTCGTAATCGATCTTCAGGTCGAGCGCCTTCGCCGTCGTGGATTCGCCGAGGATCGGAGACCCGAGCACCACCTTGTCGAGCAGCTTCTGGTTCGCGAAGTCGCGCCACTTCGCGTCGCCCTTCACGGAGTTCGAGACGAAGCCCTCGAGTGCTTCGTTCGCCTGACGCTCGTGCGCTGTGCTGCTGTGGTTGAAGAACGCGACCGCTCCCGCGGCGGCACCGAACACGAGCACGAGGCACACCACCAGAGTGATGATCGTGCCGCGGGTCCAGGCGCTCGGCCCACGCGGCACGAGGGGCTGCGGGGCGTACTGACCCGGCTGGGCCGCGTACTGGGCCGCGTACTGGGCCGGCAGCTGCGCGTACGGGCCGGGCTGAGCGGCGTACGGTGCCGTCTGCTGCTGCGCGTACTGCGCCTCGGCTTGCGCAGTGTGCTGCACCTGCATCGGCGCCGCGGCCTGGGCCGGCTCCGGAGCCTGCGGCACCGGAGCGCGATGCTCGGTCCACGCCGTCCCGTCCCAGTAGCGCAGCTGGCTCGGGTTCTCGGGGTCGGGATACCAGTCAGCTGGGGGCGTCGCCTCGGGGCTCACGTGCACCAACCTCTCCGTTCAAGTGGGCCGGCAACGTCGCATACGGTGCGGCAAACCCCATCCTAGAGGTCCCGCGCGGCCTGCACGGGACCTGCAGCGCGGATGCACGAGCACCGCTCCCCGTCTGCGGCCCTGCGCTCAGTTGCGGTCGATGATCATCTCGATGACGGGCTCACCGGTCTCGGGGTCGTCGACGAGGATATAGGCGAGGCGCCCCTCCACCGCTTGCCCGTTGTAAGTGTACGACTCCTCGACCCGCAGGTCGTAGAGACCGTCGCGGGCCTGAGACGCTTCGAGCGTCGTCGACCGGTAGTCGGTGACGGTGAGGCCGTCGAACATCTCCGGGGAGCATTCGCCGCGCTCCTCGCGCAGTGCGGCGCTCGTCGACGCGTCGTAGAGCGCGCAGTCCTGCTTCTCGTACGCCTCGTTGAACTGCCGCACGACGAACTCGAGCCGCTTCGCCTGCTCGGCGTCCACCGGAGTGCGCTCGACGAGCGGCGCGAACCGTCCTCCGCCCTCGCCCTCCTCGGACGACTGGCCGGGCGCCGTCTCCGCGCCACCGGCCTCCGCGGGCGAGTGGGTCGCGAGGCTCATGCCGAACGCGATGCCCGAGCCGACGACGCCGAGTGCGACCGCGCCGGCGATCGCCCACGCGACGCCCGCGTGACGCAGCTTCGGCGTCGGCGATCCCTGCAGCGCCTGCGCCCCCTGAGGCGCCGTGGACTGGGCTTGCGGCTGCTGCGCCTGCAGCGCCTGGGGCACCTGCATCTGCGGCACCTGCGGTGTCGTCACCTGCTGAGCGGCCGCGACCTCGGGCTCCGGGGTGTGCGTGTGCTCGGTCCACTGCCGGCCGTCCCACCAGCGCAGCGTACCGGTGTCGTCGGGGTACCATCCCGGTTGCACGGAGTTCATTTCGTTCCTCGGATTCGGCGGATCGGCGATACGGGCGGACGACTCACTGAGTCGCCATGTAGCGGTAGGTGCGCATGAAGGCGTCGGGGTCGGAAGGCGCGCCCGACCCTTCAGGGTCGACGTCCGAAGACTCGAAGAGGCGCACCATGGTGTTCGACGCGTTCGCGCTCTTCGGCACGTAGAAGACACCCACCGTGCGCACGGTCTCGCCCTCGGGGAAGTCGGTGTTCGGAATCTCGGGCTGGTCGAGCGCGACTTGCACGATATCGACCGGGTAGAGATTGCCCGCCTCGTCTTCGAGCTCGATCATGCCCATGAGATCGACGCTCAGGTTGAGGTCTTTCGCGTGATTGATGACCTCGAAGTCGACGATGGCGAGCTTCTCATCGTCTTCGAGCATCAGATCGGCCCACGGGTCCTCGGCGAGCGCCTCGGCGGTGGCGTCGAAGTTCACGCCCGTCACGCGCACGGTGGCCTCGTTCTGAATGGGCCGCGTCTCGATGGGCTCGGAATGGTCGAGATTCAAGTACTTCATCGTCGCGTCGGTGCCGGGCGGCAGCGGATGCTCGAAATCCGAGCCGTCGCCGTACTCGATGACGGCCTCCCCCTCGGCGGCCCCGGGGCCTTCGGGCGACTCGGAGGCCTCCGCGGCGGCGGGAGCCTGCGCCGCCGCGCCGTGTGCGCCGGCGCGATTCGCGACGGTCAGCACCAGCAGCACCACCATGAGCACGACGCCGAGGCCGATGAGAACCCAGTACCAGGGTTTGCCGAGCACGGAGGGCTGCGCAGGTGCGTTCATTCCCACTATTTTAGTAGGGCGGTGCGCCGAGGATGCGGCACTAGACGATGTCTGTGCAACTGCCATGCGTCCCCTATCAAGACCTGGTGCGTCGAGGTGCCCGTCGTCGCCCCGGATCCCCCGGGGCCTAGCCGAGCGGGCCCTTCCGAGAGAAGATGAGAGCATGTTCGAAGCAGACGTCGCCCATATCGCCCAGCACAGCTCGACGGGTGCGCTGCCGCAACAGGACCGGGTCGGCGAACTCGTCGCCGAGGCCCATGAGCGATACGCCGGAGCGAACGCGAGCGACGGGGCGGTCGCGGACTACATCCCGATCCTCGCCCGGGCCGATGCCGACTGGTTCGGGCTCTCGCTCTTCGCCGCCGACGGCGCGAGCCATAACGCGGGCGATACCGGCATCGCGTTCTCGATCCAGTCGATATCGAAAGCATTCGTGTTCGCGCTCGTCTGCGATGCGCTCGGCCACGAGGCCGTGCACGACGTCATCGGCGTGAACAACACCGGGCTCGCCTTCAACTCCGTCGTCGCGATCGAACTCAACGGCGGCAGCCCCATGAACTCGATGGTGAACGCCGGTGCGATCGCCACGACCGCCCTCATGCCCGGCAAGGACTCCGACGCACGGTGGGACGCGATCCGGAGCGGTCTGAGCCGCTTCGCCGGGCGACCGCTTCTGCTCGACGGAGAGGTGTACCGGTCGGAGAGTTTCACCAACTACCGCAACCACGCGCTCGCCCGCCTGCTGCAGAGCTACGACCGTCTCGCCATCGGCCCCGACGAGGCCGTCGACCTCTACACCCGCCAGTGCTCGCTGGCGGTGACGGCGCGCGACCTCGCGGTGATGGGCGCGACTCTCGCCTGCGGCGGCATCAACCCCCTCACCCGCGAACGCGTCGTCTCGGCCGAGACGAGCCGCGACACCCTCGCCCTGCTCGCCTCGTGCGGCATGTACGAGCGCTCGGGCGAATGGCTGTACGAGATCGGCCTCCCCGCGAAGTCCGGGGTCTCGGGCGGCATCGTCGCGATCTCGCCCGGCAAGGGCGCCGTCGGCGCGTTCTCGCCTCCGCTCGACTCCGCGGGCAACAGCGTGCGCGGGCAGCGCGCCTGCGCCTACCTCTCCCGCTCCCTCGGCCTCAACCTCTTCGCCTCCGCGCCGCGGGCAGACATCGAGCCGAACCCCGGCCCCGATCCCTTCCAGTCCCCCGACCGCGAAGGAGCGTCCCGATGACCGCACCGGCCCCCGTCGACCCGATGCCCGAGGAGCGCCGTTCCTGGGCGCCGATGGTCGGCCTGTTCCTCGCCCAGGTGCTCATGTCGTTCAACGTCGCAGCGCTGCCCATCTCGCTCGGCGGAATGGTCGAAGACTTCGAGGTGCCCCCGACCACGGCGAGCACGACCATCGTGGTCTACGGCCTCGCGGTCGCCGCCCTCGTGATGACCGGCGCGAAGCTCGGGCAGCGCGTCGGCTGGGTGCTCATCTTCCGCATCGTCGTCGCCGTGTTCGCGATCTCCTCGCTCATGATGATCTTCTCGCGCAGCATCACCTGGGCGATCGGCGGCCAGATCCTCGCCGGCGCCTCGGCCGCGATCATCGTGCCCGCGCTCGTCGCGCTCATCGCCGAGAACTACCGCGGCGCCCAGCAGGCCACGGCCGTCGGCTCCCTCGGCTCCGCGCGCGCATTCTCGGGCATCAGCGCCTTCCTCATCGGCGGCACGCTCGGCACGCTCGTCGGCTGGCGCCCGGTGTTCTTCGTCACGCTCGGGCTCGCCGCGATCGTGCTCGTGCTGAGCTTCAAGCTGCGCGGCGACCGCGGCAACCCGAACATCCGCATCGACCTCGTCGCCTCCGTGCTCATCGGCGCGGCGATCGTGCTGCTCACCCTCGGCTTCAACAATCTCAACGGCTGGGGCATCCTGCTCGCAGAACCCGGCGCCCCGTTCTCGGTGCTCGGGCTGTCGCCCGCGCCCGTGTTCGTGGTGCTCGGCGTGGTGTTCGGGCAGCTGTTCTTCAGCTGGACGCGCAGGCGCATGCGCCTCGGCAAGGTGCCGCTCGTCGACCTCGGCGTGCTCAAGGAGCCCACCGAGCGCGCGGCGATCTACGCCATGTTCATCATCGTCGCGATGGAAGCCTCCGTGAACTTCACGGTGCCGACCTACATCCAGGTCGTGCAGGGGCGCACTCCCCTCGACACGTCGCTCGCGATGATGCCGTTCAACCTCACCGTGTTCATCACCGCGACGCTCATCGTGCGCTTCTACCACCGGTACAGCCCGCGCACGATCGCCCTGTTCTCGTTCGCCCTCACGACCGCGGCCCTCGTCTGGCTCGCCTTCGTCGTGACGAACAACTGGGAGACGCTGCCCACGATCCTCGGTCTGATCGTGTTCGGCATCGGGCAGGGCGCGCTCGTCACCCTCGTGTTCAACGTGCTCGTCACGGCCGCCCCGAAGGAGCTCGCCGGCGACGTCGGCTCGATCCGCGGCACGACCCAGAACCTCGCCAGCGCCGTCGGCACCGCGGTCATGGGCGCCCTGCTCGTCACGACCCTCAGCCTCGGGTTCACGCAGGCCGTGACCGATCACGACGAGCTGCCGCCCGAGATCATGGAAGAGGTGCAGCTCGACGAGGTGAACTTCATCAGCAACGACGAGCTGCGCGCGAAATTCGCCGAGACGAGCGCGACCTATGCGCAGATCGACGCGGCCGTCCAGATCAACGAGGAGCAGCGCCTGCGCACCCTCAAGCTCGGGTTCCTCGTGCTCGCGGGCCTCAGCGCGATCGCCGCGCTGCCCGCATCGCGCCTCCCCCGCTACCGGCCGGAAGAGATTCCCGACCCCTCCGTGTCGGCCGGACCGGGTGGGCCGGCAGAGCCGTCAGAGACCAGGTCATAGCGCACGCCCCGCCAGGAGGCGCCGGCGCCCTGTGCGCCCGGTGCGCCCGGTCCGCCCGGGCGCCGCTTCACTGCGGGTGCGGGGTCTCGCCGTTCTCGAGCATGGTGAGGATCCGCGAGAGGCGGTTGCCGCGGGTCGTCGCGTTCGACGCGGTCATGAGCCGATGCAGCACGGCGTAGCGGTTGGCGCCGTTGAGCGAGGCGTAGGTCGCCGCCGCACGCTCGGATGCGGCGAGCGCCGCCGCGAGATCGTCGGGCGTTTCGGCGTTCGCGGCGCCGGCATAGGCGCGATCCCACCTGCCGTCGGCCTGCGCCCGATCGATCTCGGCCTGGCCGCGAGGGCGCATGCGGCCCGCGGCGATGAGCTCGGCGACGATGCCGATGTTGCGCTGCGACCACATCGACGCGCGGCGGCGCGGGGTGAAGCGCTGGCGGAAGGTGGCGTCGTCGATGCGGCCCTTCTGCCCGTCGATCCACCCGCTGCACAGCGCCTCTTCGAGCGCCTCGGCGTAGTTCAGGGTCGTCGGTTCGACGGTGCCCTTCTTCGCGAGCACCAGCCAGACCCCGTCGGAGTCGTCTTCGTGCGCGTCGAGCCAGGCCCGCCACGCGGCGGTATCGGCCAGGGTGAGCAGCGGCGGCATCGCATCGGTCATGGGGTCTATCGTACGGGCCGTGGCGCGTTGGGCGGCAGGCCGGCGAGCGTACGGGCGCTGAACGAGCGTGCAGCGAGATCACGGTGTTCCAGGTGCACGCTCGTCATTCGACTGCACACTGGCGGGGCCTCACCCGCGCACGCCTCGAGGGGCGAGATTTCGCGGCGATCCATGCAGAAATGGGCTATTTCTCGCCCCTCGAGCACCCTCGGGCGCTCGCTGCCCGCGGGCCGGCCCGCGCCGCCCCGCGCCGGCCCGCTCCACCTCGTGCCGCACCGGCGCAGACAGCGGCGGCAAC
The DNA here is from genome assembly GCF_051043335.1 of Leucobacter sp. gxy201. NCBI lineage: Bacteria > Bacillati > Actinomycetota > Actinomycetes > Micrococcales > Microbacteriaceae > Leucobacter > Leucobacter sp. gxy201. Next base: position 548,979 of record NZ_JAMXWS010000001.1, on the reverse strand, counting down.
GCAAAAGCCCCGATCTTCCGGGGAATATCGGGGCTCGCACTGTGGCTGGGCTACCAGGACTCGAACCTAGAATGACGGTACCAGAAACCGTAGTGTTGCCAATTACACCATAGCCCAATAGCGGAAATCCTCGCTCCGAAGAGCTCGGCACCAGGAGATTACTTTACCCGCGCCTCACCGGAAGTACAAATCAGGCCGCGGCCCCCGGGCGCGCCCCGCACTTCCTGTGAGTCCCGACCGCTCCCGCCGAACAGGCGTACCGTAGAAGTACGCCCTCATCGAGGAGGTGTGAGATGCGACACACAGCGAAGGTCACGACGACCCGGAAGTACGACGAAGCGGTGCAGCACCACTGGGAGCAGCCGCACTACGGCACGCCGACCGAAGCGCCGAACGGCCACGGCACGATCACCGGATGGCCTCCGGGCAAGACGCTCGACCGGCCGGTGCTCGACGGCGCGACGCAGTGGAAGCAGTCGATGGTCGACGCCGACAACCCGTGGCGCGGCGTCGCCGACCCCGGCCTCGTCAGACACCCGGAATGGGGCAAGAAGAGCCAGCGGCCACGCTTCCTCTGGTGGCGCCACAAGGGCCACCTCTGGTGATGCGCCCCGGCGGCAGGGCCGTGAACCGCTAGCCCTGCTTGCCGCCCGCCCGCGCCGCGTAGCCACCCGTCGCCCTCCGAGGCACCATGACGACCGGCACGGGCGAGTGCCGCACGATCTTGACGGCGTGCGAGCCGAGCGAGATGCGCGCGAGCAGGCCGAGGCTGCTCGATCCGACGACGAGCACCTCCCCTGCATCCCACGGCACCGCGCGCAGTGCGGCGTGCCAGTCGCGTCCGGCGCCGACGACCACCTCGACGGCCGTGGGGGGCGTCGCGAAGCGCTCGATATCGTCGTGCAGTTCGCGGGTGTGCTCGCGGATCACGTTCTCCCACGCCGCGATCACGTCGTTCTCGGTATCGAAGCCGACGCCCGACTCGGCGAGGCCGCGGGGCCTCGTGTGGAACGACGCGATGCGCATCGCGCACCCGGCCTCGGCGGCGAGCGCGGCGGCGCCGAGCACGAGCTCTCCCGAGGTCTCGGAGCCGCTGTAGGCGGCGGTGACCCGGGTCAGGCGCGAGGCACCGGCGGCGTCGTAGCCGTTCGGCACGATCACGACGGGCACGCTCGCGCTCTGCAGCAGCCCGGTGACGACGGAGCCGAGTTCGGTCTCGCCATCGCGCGACTCGCCCTTCGCACCGACGACGAGCTGCGTCGCCCCGTGCCGCTCGCACACCTCGAGCAGGCCGCGGCGGGCGCTCGAGGCCCGGTGCACGACGTACTCGACGGTGAGTTCCGCAGGGATCGCCGCGCGCGCCGCGTCGAGCGCCGCCTGCGTCTCGCCCGCGACGAACGCCTGGAACTCGTGGTCGGGGTACCCGATCGAGTGGCTCGGCGGCCAGGCGGCCGCGTTCACAGCGGCGACGACGAGCCGGCGCTCCTCGGTGCGGGCGAGGAGCACCGCGGCCGCGATCGCGGCGGAGGAGATGTGCCCGGGCGCGACGCCGACGACGATGCTCATCGTCCGGCCTCCGAGACCCCTGCGAGCTCCGCGGCGCGGGCCGCCGCGATCTCCTTGCCGAGTTCCGAGTGCTTGCGGCCGGTGAAGAAGTACCAGACGAGCACGATCACGGTCCAGACCGCGAACACGACGATGGTGACGAGGCGCAGGTCCTTGATGATCCAGAGGCAGCCGATGATCGAGAGGATCGGCACGACCGGGTAGAGCGGTACGCGGAAGCCGCGCTCGAGGTCGGGTTCGCGGCGGCGCAGCACCATGACCGCGATCGAGACGACGAGGAAGGCGGCGAGCGTGCCGATCGAGGTCATCTCGGCGAGGAAGTTGATGGGCAGCACTCCTGCGAGGATCGCGACGACGATCGACACGATGATGGTGTTCGCGACCGGGGTCATGGTGCGCGGGTTCACCTTCTGGAAGATCTTCGGCGCCATGCCGTCGCGCGACATCGCGAAGAGGATGCGGGTCTGGCCGTAGAGCACGACGAGCGTGATGCTGAAGATGGAGATGACGGCGCCTGCCGCGACGACGGTGCCGGGCCAGCTCGCGCCGACGATGTTCTCGAGGATCGCCGAGAGGCCGGCGGCCTGGCCTTCGAAGTCGTCGGTCTTCTGCGCGCCGAGGGCCGTCAGCGCGACCGCGACGTAGACGGTGGTGACGACGACGAGGGCGGCGAGCAGCGCGATCGGCAGGTTGCGGCGCGGGTTCTTCGCCTCTTCGCCGGCCGTGGCGACGGCGTCGAGACCGATGAACGAGAAGAAGATGAGGCCGGCGCCGGTCATGACGCCCGCGAAGCCGAAGGGCGCGAAGTTCGCGAAGTGGTCGACGTTCCACCCGGTGATGCCGACGGCGATGAAGAAGAGGAGCACGGCGACCTTGATGATGACCATGATCGTGTTCACGAGCACCGAGTGCGAGGTGCCGCGGATGAGCAGCATGCAGCAGAGGCCGATGAGGATGACGGCGGGCAGGTTCACGATGCCGCCCTCTTCGGGAGCGTAGAGCAGCGCGTGCGGCAGTTCGACGCCGAGCACGTTGAAGACGAGCTGGTTGACGTACTGCGACCAGCCGACGGCGACCGCCGCCGTCGAGACGCCGTATTCGAGCAGCAGACAGGCCGCGACGCCCATGGCGGGCAGTTCTCCGAGCGTCGAGTAGGCGTACGAGTACGACGAGCCCGACACGGGCACGCTGCTCGCGAGCTCGGCGTAGCAGAGCACCGAGAGGCCGGCGACGACCGCCGCGATCACGAACGACCAGATCACCGCGGGGCCCGCGATCGGCACGGCCTCCGAGAGGATGAAGAAGATGCCCGTGCCGATCGTGCCGCCCACGCCGATGAGGGTGAGCTGGAAGAGCCCGATGCTGCGCTTCAGCTGGCCGCCGCCGTCGCCGGTCGGTACGGGTTTCACACGGAAGAACTGCTCGCGCAGGGTTGTCGCCATTCGGGTACTCCAAGGTCGGTTCAGGGCCGAAGCAACTATAAGCCCTGAACGGCCGCCGGCCCGATTCAGGCGGTGATGCGCTCCCGCACGAGCGCCCGCTCGGGCACTGCGGCGTCGCCTACCCCCCACGCGCCGTCGAGCGCTTCGAGCGCCCGGTCGAAGCGCGCCGCGTCATCGGCCGACAGCGTGAAGAGCGGCTGCCCGGCCGTCACGGTGTCGCCCGGCTTCGCGTGCAGGTCGATCCCTGCCGCGTGCACCACCGGGTCCTCGGCCCGCGCGCGCCCCGCCCCGAGCCGCCACGCCGAGATGCCGAAGGCGAGCGCGTCGAGGCGCTGCAGCACGCCTGCCGCGGGCGCTGTCACGACGTGCGTCTCGGGCGCGACCGGAAGCGCCGCATCGGGGTCGCCGCCCTGCGCCCGGATCATGCGCTTCCACGCGTCCATCGCGCGGCCGTCGTCGAGCGCGGCCTCCACGTCGGCGCCGGGCTGCCCGACGAGCGCGAGCATCTCGCGGGCGAGCGCGACCGTGAGCTCGCGCACGTCGGCGGGCCCGCCGCCGGCGAGCACCTCGACCGACTCGCGCACCTCGTTCGCATTGCCGATCGCAAGCCCCAGCGGCTGGTTCATGTCGGTCAGGAGCGCGGTGGTGCGCACGCCCGAATCCTCGCCGAGGGCGACCATCGTCTGCGCAAGCTCCCGCGCCAGCTCGAACTCGCGCATGAACGCGCCGTCGCCGAACTTCACGTCGAGCACGAGCGCGCCCGTGCCCTCCGCGATCTTCTTCGACATGATGCTCGACGCGATCAGCGGGATGCAGTCGACCGTGCCCGTCACGTCGCGCAGCGCGTACAGCTTCTTGTCGGCCGGCGCGAGCCCCGAACCGGCCGCGCAGATCACAGCGCCGACCGGCCCGTCGAGCTGCGCGAACATCTCGTCGTTCGACAGCGCCGCGCGCCACCCGGGAATCGCCTCGAGCTTGTCGAGCGTGCCGCCCGTGTGCCCGAGCCCGCGGCCCGACAGCTGCGGCACGGCGACGCCGAACGCCGCGACGAGCGGGGCGAGCGGCAGCGTGATCTTGTCGCCGACGCCGCCGGTGGAGTGCTTGTCGACCGTCGGCTTCGACAGCGCGGCGAAGCTCATGCGCTCGCCCGACGCGATCATCGCGTCGGTGAGCACGCGGATCTCGTCGCGCCCCATGCCGCGCTGGAACACGGCCATCGCGAACGACGCCATCTGCGCATCCGAGACGTAGCCGCGCGTGTACGCGTCGACCATCCACCGGAGCTCGGGTTCGGGCACCGCTCCCCCGTCGCGCTTGGCGCGGATCACATCGATGGCGTCGAACGGTTCGAAGGGTGCGGGGGCGGAAGTCATGTCGTCAGGCTCCTGGTTCGGGGTCGTGCGTGGCGGCCGCGCGCTCGAGGTCGCGGGGCCCGAAGGCGTGCGGGAGCACGTCGTCGATGGTCTGCACGCCGGCGACGGTCTCGAGCAGCATGCCGTCGGCGGAGTGCTCGTAGAGCAGCTGCCGGCAGCGCCCGCACGGCATGATGGTCTCGCGGGCGCCGTTCACGCAGACGAACGCGACGAGCCGGCCGCCGCCCGTCATGTGCAGCGCCGACACGAGCGCGCACTCGGCGCAGAGCGTGAGCCCGTACGAGGCGTTCTCGACGTTGCAGCCCGACACGATTCGGCCGTCGTCGGTGAGCGCCGCCGCACCCACCGGGTAGCGCGAGTAGGGCACGTAGGCGTGGTCGAGGGCCGCGACCGCGCTCGCGCGCAGCAGCCCCCAGTCGACGTCCGGTGCGGTGCTCTGCTCGATCATCGTCACCCCTTGATGTACGGCTTGCCGTTCGCGGCGGGCGGTCTCGCGCGCCCGGCGAAGCCGACCACGGCGAGCACCGTCACGACGTACGGCAGCATCGACATGAACTCGCCAGGGATCGGCGAGCCCAGATTCTTCAGCAGCGTCTGCAGGTTCGTGGAGAAGCCGAAGAGCAGCGCCGCGAGCGTCGCCTTCCACGGATCCCACCCGCCGAAGATCACGGCCGCGAGGGCGATGAAGCCGAGGCCGCCCGTCATCTCCTTGTCGAACGAGCCGACCGCGCCGAGCGTGAAGTAGGCGCCGCCGATGCCCGCGATCGAGCCGGCGAGCAGCAGATTCAGGAAGCGGGTGGGGTTGACCTTGATGCCGACGGTGTCGGCGGCCTGCGGATGCTCGCCCACCGCGCGCAGGCGCAGGCCCCAGCGGCTGCGGTACAGCGCCCAGGTCACGAGCGGCACGATGATGTAGGCGAGGTACACAATGAGCGTCTGGTTGAAGAACACCGGCCCGACGACCGGCACTTCGCTCAGGCCGGGAATCGCCCAGCGCGGGAAGCGCGGCGGCTTGTTCAGCGCGGCCGCGTTCGGCTGCATGAGCGCGCCGTGCAGGAAGCTCGTGAGGCCAGTGATGAGCACGTTCAGCACGACGCCGACGATGACCTGGTCGACGTAGTAGTTGATCGAGAACACGGCGAGCACCGACGCGACGAGCGCGCCCGCGACCATCGCGCCGAGGAGGCCTGCGACGTAGCTGCCCGTCATCGACGCGATCAGCGCGCTCGAGAAGGCGGCGAAGAGGAACTGCGCCTCGATGGCGACGTTCACGACGCCGACGCGCTCGCCGATGACGCCGCCGAGGGCGCCGAAGATGAGCGGCACCGACAGCGACAGCGCGCCGAAGAGCAGGCCCGTGACCGGCACCATGCCGCCCGCCGCCGACCAGGTGAGGAACTCGAAGATGCCGATGATCGCGAAGACCGAGGTCAGCCACAGCGGCACGGGCCGATATCGCAGCGCGTACCAGAATGCAGCGGCCGTCATGACGACGAGCAGCAGCGCGCACACGGTGACGGCGGGGGAGGTCGGCACGACGACGTCGGCGAGGTTCCACGACGAGGTGCGGTCAGCGAGGCGGAAGGTGCTCTCGCCGCTGCGACCGCCGGGGAACGCGAGCGCGAGGCCCACGAGCGCGACGACGGCGTAGGCGATGGGGCCCTTCAGGCTGCGGCGCCGGACGGCCTCGGCCGACGCCCCCTGCTGGGGCCCGCCCGCGGCCTCGCGCTGCTGCACGGTGATGTCGCTCATGCTCATGCCCCCTTCGCCTGCAGCGCCTGCGCGCGGTCGAAGCGCCCGAGCCCGAAGATCGCGCGCACCAGCGGCGGTGCCGCGATGAAGAGCACGATGAGCGCCTGCACGACGAGCACGATGTCGACCGGGATGTCCTGAGAGATCTGCATCGTGAAGCTGCCCGCCTTCAGCGCGCCGAACAGCAGGCCGGCCGCGAGCACGCCCCAGGCGCGGCTGCGGCCGAGCAGCGCGACCGTGATCGCGTCGAAGCCGATGCCCGCATCGATGTGGCTCGCGAAGCCCGAGGTGATCGTGCCCGATATCTGGTTGACGCCCGCAAGGCCCGCGAGCGCACCGGCGAACGCCATCGCGATGAAGACGATGCGGCCGACGTTGATGCCCGCGGCGCGCGCCGCGTGCGGGTTCTCGCCGACGGCGCGCATGCGGAAGCCGAGCGCCGAGCGCTCCATCAGCCACCATACGAACGCGGTCGCGAGCACGGCGACGACGAAGCCCCAGTTGACCGACAGCGGCGCCGGGAAGATCAGCGGGAACTGCGCGGTGACCGGCGTCTCGGCCGAGATCGGCTGGTTGCCGCCCGGTCGCATGAGCATACCCGGCGTCGACAGCAGCCACGAGATGAAGTAGAACGCGATGAAGTTGAGCATGATCGTGAGGATCACCTCGTGCGCCCCGGTGCGCGCCTTCAGATAGCCGACGATGCCGCCCCAGATCGCGCCGCCGACCATACCGGCGACGATGGTGAGCGGCAGATGGATGATGAGCGGCGCCTGCACCGTCATGCCGACGAACGCGGCGGCGATGATGCCCATGAGCATCTGGCCGCGACCGCCGATGTTGAAGAGGCCGACGCGGAACGCGAGGCCGACGCCGAGGCCCGCGGCGATGAGCGGGGTCGCGAAGTTGAGGGTGTCGGTGAGGGGCTTGATCGCGCGGATGAGGCCCGGCGCCTGGTAATTGAAGACGGCGCCGCGGAAGAGGGCCGCGTAGCCGCCCGCCACCGACTGCCAGACGGCCGCGAGGAAGTCGAAGGGACGGCTGATGACGTCGCCCGCGGCCTGCTGCACCTGCGGGTCGGTGAAGGCCATGAGCACGCCGCCGATGATCATCGACAGCACGACCGCGAGCACGGTCGTCGTGATCGAGCTCGTGAAGATCTCTTGCAGTACCCGGTTCTGCCGCGGCGCCTCCGGGGTCGACTGCGCACCGGTCTCGGGTGTGAGCTCCGGCTGCGCACCCCCGGTCTGCGCGGCGACGGCGAGGCCGTCGGCTCCGAGGTCGGGATTCGTCATGCCGCTGCCCCTTCCGGCATCTCGCCGGCCATCATGAGGCCGAGCGTCTCGCGCGACGCGTCGCCCGGCACGATGCCGATGATGGCGCCCTTGTACATGACCGCGATGCGGTCGGCGAGGGCCGACACCTCGTCGAGCTCGGTCGACACGAGCACCACCGGCACCCCCGTGTCGCGCGCCGCGACGATCTGCTTGTGGATGAACTCGATCGAGCCGACGTCGACGCCGCGCGTCGGCTGCGACGCGACGAGCAGCTTCAGTTCGCGGCTGAGCTCGCGCGCGATGACGACTTTCTGCTGGTTGCCGCCCGAGAGGCGGCCCGCGAGCGCGTCGGGGCCCTGGGTGCGGATGTCGTACTCCTCGATCTTCGACTCGGCGAACTCGCGCAGCGCGCCGCGGCGCACCGTGCCCGCCGTCACGAAGGCCGGGTCGCCCGTGCGGTTGAGCATCATGTTCTCGGCGACCGTGAAGGTGCCGACGAGCCCGTCCTCGATGCGATCCTCGGGCACGAAGCCGACGCCCGAATCGATGATCTGCTTCACCGATCGGCCGATCACGCTGCGCCCGTCGAGCGTGATGCTGCCTAGGTCGACGTCGTGCAGTCCGACGAGCGCCTCGGTGAGCTCGGTCTGGCCGTTGCCCTGCACGCCCGCGACGGCGAGGATCTCGCCCGGGCGCACCGCGAAGCTGACGCGGTCGACGGCGACGACGCCGTGCTCGTCGGCGATGACGAGATCCTCGACGAGGAGCCCGCCCTCGCCGAGCTTCGGCTGCTCCTTCTGCACCGTCAGCTCGACCGCGCGGCCGACCATGAGCGAGGCGAGCTCGGCGTTGCTGGAATCGGGGTTCGCCTCGGCGACGACCTTGCCGTGCCTGATGACGGTGATGCGGTCGGCGACCTCGCGCACTTCGCGCAGCTTGTGCGTGATGAACACGATCGCGGTGCCCTCGTCGCGCAGCTGGCGCATGATCGCCATGAGTTCGTCGGTCTCCTGCGGCGTGAGCACCGCGGTCGGCTCGTCGAAGATCAGGATGCGGGCGTCGCGCGAGAGCGCCTTGATGATCTCGACGCGCTGCTGCACCCCGACCGGCAGGTCTTGCACGATCGCGTTCGGGTCGACGTGGAACCCGAAGCGCTGGGCGACGCTCTCGACATGGGCGCGCGCCTTCGCGAGGTCGAGGGCGCCCGCGAACTTCGTGTCCTCGTGCCCGAGCATGACGTTCTCGGCGACGCTGAACACCGGCACGAGCATAAAGTGCTGGTGCACCATGCCGATGCCCGCCGCCATGGCATCGCCCGGCCCCTTGAACCTCTGCACCTCGCCGTCGATGACGATCTCGCCCTCCTCGGCCTGGTACAGGCCGTAGAGCACGTTCATCAGCGTCGACTTGCCGGCGCCGTTCTCGCCGAGGAGCGCATGGATCTCGCCGGGACGCACCTCGAGATCGATGCGGTCGTTCGCGGTGAAGGAGCCGAAGCGCTTCGTGATCCCTCGCAGTTCGAGCGTCATGTGGACCAACCTATCCGTATCGCCCGAGCACCGCACCTCGCGCATTGGAGGTACGGTGCTCGGGGGTGAACTGGTGTCGTCTTACGGCGACGAGGGCGACTCCACCTTGATCGAACCGTCGATGATGCCGGCGCGGATCTCGTCGAGCTGCGCCTGCAGGTCGGGCTTCACCTTCGACTCGAAGTCGTGGAAGCCCGAGAGCGATACGCCGTCGTTCTCGAGCGTGCCGACGAAGGGATCGGTCGAGAACTTGTCTTCGGACGCCTCCATGACGGCGTCGTACACGGCGACGTCCATGCCCTTCATGATCGATGCGAGCAGCATGTCGGCGACCGACGGGTCGGTCTCGAACACGTCGGCGTCGACGCCCATGAGGGCCGCAGTGCCGCCGGAGTCGCGGATGGCCTCTGCGGCCGACTGGTAGATCGGGCCGCCGACCGGCAGCAGCACGTCGGCATCCTGGTCGAGGAGGCCCTGCGCCATCTGCTTCGCGGTGTCGTTGGCGGCGAACTCGTTCGTGAACTGGCCCTCCTGGCCGGTCACGTCCCAGCCGATGACCTTGACGTCGGTGCCGTTCTGCTCGTTGTAGTAGGCGACGCCGTCGGCGAAGCCGTCCATGAAGATCGTCACCGGCGGAATCTTGGCGCCGCCGAAGGTGCCGACGGTGCCGGTGGTCGAGTACGAGGCCGCTGCGTAGCCGCCGAGGAACGCCGCCTGGGCGGTGTCGAACACGAGCGGCTTCACGTTCGGCGCGTCGGTCTCGCCGTCGCCGTCGTTGTCGGCCCAATCGTCGATGATGGCGTAGTCGATGTCGGGGTTCGCGAGGGCCGAGTCGACGGTCGGCTGGCTCAGCATGAAGCCGACCGAGACGATGAAGGTGCAGCCCTCGGAGACGAGGCCGTCGAGGTTCGCCTCGTAATCGCTCGCGCTCTTCGATTCGGACTTGGCGATCTCGACGCCGAGCTCGTCTGCGGCCTTCTGGAGGCCCTCGAATCCGAGCTGGTTGAACGACTTGTCGTCGAACCCGCCCTCGTCGGAGACCATGCACGGCTTGAACCCGGCTTCGCCCGACTGGCCGCAGCCCGCGAGCCCGAGCAGCAGGCCGGCGACGGCGACGCTGCCGATCAACTTCTTCACGTGAGTTTTAGACAATTCATGCCTCCCAGTCGATCGCCCGCCGAGACAGACGAAATCAGAACCATTCCGCCTATTCCTACCGGAGATCGCATCGGGGTCGCCAGAGCAGATACCAAATGGTTACGAACCGCACATGCGGCCGCGGGTATTCGCGCGCGCGGGCGGTCGGGTCCCGACAACGGGCCGGGCCGGTGCGGGCGCTCGGCGGAGGCTTCGCACCGGGCTCGGCGGCTACTCGGCGCGGGCTTCCGCGTGGTCGACCGGGTCGGCCCCGCGGCCGTCGAGCGCGTCGATGTAGCGCAGCACGATCCCCTCGCGCAGGGCCCACGGCGAGATGGTGAGCGTGTCGACGCCGAACACCTTCATCGCGGTGCGCAGCACGACGGCGCCCGCCATGATCTGGTAGCCGCGCTCGGGGGTGATGCCGGGCAGGTACTCGCGCACCGACCCGGGCATGTCGCGCAGCGCGGGCTCCCACTCGCGCAGGCCGACGTACTGCAGCTGAGCGAGATCGCCCGTCACCGCATCTGCCGGGCCGCCGATGAGCCTCGCCAGGGATCGGATCGTCTTCGACGTGCCGACGACGCGCTTCGGTTGCGGCCGGTCGCTGAAGAGCTCGTCGCGCACGCGCGTGAACTCGGCGCGGGAATGCGCGCGCAGGCGCGAGACCGCCTCGCGCGACGGCGGATCCTCAGCCAGGTAGTTGATGGTCGAGCGGCCCGCGCCGAGCGGCAGCGACACCTGCACGTCGGGGTATTCGTCGGCGCCCTGGGCGATCTCGAACGAGCCGCCGCCGATGTCGAAGAGCAGGATCTCGCCGGCCGACCAGCCGAGCCAGCGGCGCACCGCGAGCATGGTGATGCGCGCCTCGTCCTCGCCCGAGAGCACGTCGAGCTTCACGCCCGCCTCGCGCTCGATGCGGGCCAGCACCTCTTCGCCGTTCGCGGCCTCGCGGATGGCACTGGTCGCCGTCGCGATCATGTCGTCGACGCCGATCTCGCGCACCGTGCGCACCGACTCGCTGACGGCCTGGAGAATGCGCTGCACGCCCGCTTCGGTGATGGCGCCATCGGCGTCGAGGTAGCGCATGAGCCGCAGCACCGAGCGCTGCGAATGGTACGGCGCCGGGCTCGCGCCCGGGTGGGCATCCACGATGAGCAGGTGGACGGTGTTCGAACCGACGTCGATGACTCCGAGGCGCATGGGAGCAGTCTAAGGGGTCGGGGCCCCGGGGTCGGCGGGCCCCGACTCGCGCTGGTACGCGTCGGGAATGCCGTCGCCGTCGAGATCGGCCCGGTCGCGGTGCCTGATGCGGCCGTACTGGTGGTTGCGCACCCCGAGCAGGATGGAGGCCAGGGCGGCCGCGATGAGCGAAGCGGCGAGGATCGCGACCTTGGCGTAGTCGTGCTCGATGGCGCCGTTCGGGAACCCGAGCTCGGCGACGAGCAGCGACACCGTGAACCCGATCCCGGCGAGCAGCCCGACCCCGACCATGTCGATCCAGCGCAGGGCGGGGTCGAGGCGGCTGCCGGTCGCCTTCGTCATGAGCCAGGTGGTCGTGACGATGCCGAGGGGCTTGCCAAGTACGAGTGCCGCGACGATCGCATAGGTGACCGGATGTGTCAGCGCCGTCTGCACGCCCGACCAGCCGCCGACGGAGACGCCGGCGGCGAAGAACGCGAACACGGGCACCGCGAAGCCGGCCGACAGCGGCCGGAACCGGTGTTCGAACTCCTCGGCGAGCCCGGGCCCGGGCTCGCCCCGGTCGGCCCTGCGGTGCAGCACGGGAATGGTGAAGCCGAGCAGCACTCCCGCGATGGTGGCATGGATGCCCGAGGCGTGCATCAGCGCCCACGCGACCGCGCCGATCGGCAGCAGGATCAGCCAGGCCGCGACCGGGTACCGGGCGAAGAAGCGGCGTCCGGTCTGCGCGATGAGGCCGTAGACGGCGATCGCGGCGAACGAGAGCGCGAGCGGTACCGCCTCGATGCGGTCGGTGTAGAAGACCGCGATGATGCTGATCGCGAGCAGGTCGTCGACCACGGCCAGGGTGAGCAGGAAGATGCGCAGCGGGGTGGGCAGGTGGGAGCCGATGATCGCGAGCACCGCGACCGCGAAGGCGATGTCGGTGGCGGTCGGGATAGCCCAGCCGTGCCGCAGTTCGGGGTGCGGCCACACGATCGCGGTGTAGATGAGCGCGGGCACGACGACCCCGCCCGCCGCGGCGGCGATCGGCAGGATCGCGGTGCGGAACTTCCGCAGATCGCCCGCGACGAACTCCTTCTTAAGCTCGATGCCGACGAGGAAGAAGAAGATGGCGAGCAGCCCGTCGGCGGCCCAGGCCCCGAGGCTCAGGCGCAGATGCCAGGGCTCGACCCCGATCTCGAGATCGCGCAGCGCGAAGTAGGCATCGGAGGCGGGTGAGTTCGCCCATACGATCGCGATGAGCGCGGCGGCGACGAGCAGGATACCGCCGACGGTCTCCTTGCGCAGCAGCGCCGCGATGCGTCGCGCCTCGGCGAAGGTGCCGTAGTGGGGGAAGGTGGTGCGGGGTGCGGGTGACGGGGTCACGGGATCGTCCGTTCGTGGTGCGCAGTCGGTCGGGATTCCCGGCCGGGGAGCGCGCGAGCGGCGCTGCCGGGCGGGGTCAGGCTGCGACCCGCGTGGGAGCCGTTCCCGAGAGCATGGCGCCCCATGACGAGACGTACCCGTTCGTGCCGGGGTGCGGCAGCAGCCACGGGGCCGGTGCGAAGACCGGGGGGAACGAGCTCGGAGTCATCGCGATTCAGCCTAGCAGTCGGCGTTCGCGCGGGGTCGGGAGCGGTCAGTCGTGCAGCGGGCCGACCCGCCGCACGCGCACGGCGGGCTCCCCCGCGAGCTCCGATTCGGCGAGGTCGATCGCGCCCTCGATGCCCCAGTCCCGGTCGCCCGCCGGGTCGAGCAGCACCTGGCGGAAGCGCCACTCCCCCGCCGCGCGCGCCTCGTCGCCGCGGTCGAGCTCGAGCAGGGCTGCCGACCGCGCATCGGCGTCGACGCCGATCGCGTCGTACTCGGTGAAGTAGCCGTCGAGCGCGTCGCGCCAGGCGTCGCCGCCGAAGCCGTGCGGGCCGTCGAGCTCGGCGAGCTCGGCGTAGCGCTCGAACGCCGCCGCCTGCACGCGCCGGAAGAGCGCGTTGCGCACCATGACGGTGAAGGCGCGCTCGTTCTGCAGCACCGACCGGGTGGGCGGGGCGAGCATCGCGGCGTCGCCCTCGGGGTGCAGCGCCGCCGCGTGCTCGGCCGCCGCCTCCGGGTTTGCGAGTGCCGCCGTGTGCGGCAACAGCCCCGCGTCGAGGACTCCGTTCTCGAGTTCAAGCGTGGCTGCCCATTCGTCGACGAGGCTCGAATCGACCTGGCGCACGAGCTCCCCGAGCCAGTCGATGAGTTCTTCGAGTTCGGGGGTCTTCGCCTGCTCGGGAATGGTGCGCTCGAGGGCGCGGTACGCGTCGGAGAGGTAGCGCAGCACGCCGCCCTCGGCCCGGCCGAGCTGGTAGAAGGACACGATGTCGCGGAACCCGAAGGCGCGCTCGACCATGTCGCGCACGACCGATTTGGGGCGCAGCTCGTAGTCGCGCGCCCACGGCACCTCTTTCGTGTAGGCGCGGAAGGCCTCGTCGAGCAGCTCTTTCAGCGGCTGCGGATGGGTGATCGCCTCGAGCCGTTCCATGCGCTCGTCGTACTCGATGCCCTCGGCCTTCATCTCGGCGACGGCCTCGCCGCGCGCCCGATGCTCCTGGGCGCGCACGATCGCACGCGGGTCTTCGAGCGTCGCCTCGATGACCGAGATCACGTCGAGCGCGTAGTGCTCGGATTCGGGGTCGAGCAGTTCGATCGCGGCGAGCGCGAACGGCGACAGCGGCTGGTTCAGGGCGAAGTTCGCCTGCAGTTCGACGGTGAGGCGCAAGAGTTTCTCGGTGCGTCCGCTGCGCTCGTCGACGCGCTCGTGCGCTTCGACGATGCCGCCGTTCCTGAGGGTGCGGAAGATCTCGAGCGCCGTGCGGGCGTGGGCGAACTGGCGCGCCTTCGGCTCGTGGCTGTCGAAGATGAGCATCTGCATGGTGTTGAGGGCCTCGCCCTCCCACTCCTCGCCGCGGCCGATGACTCCGAGCACCATCGAATGGGTGACGCGCATGCGGCTCACGAGCGGTTCGGGCTCGGAGGCGACGAGCTTGTCGAGGGTCTGCTCGCTCCAGGCGACGAAGCCCTGCGGCGCCGACTTCTTCTTCGGCCCCTTGCCGACCTTCTTGCCGGCCGCCGCCTTCGCCTGGGCCTTCGCGCTCATCTTCGCGTTCTCGACCTCGTGCTCGGGGGCGAGCGCGATGACGTCGCCCTCGGTGTCGTAGCCGGCGCGGCCGGCGCGGCCCGCGATCTGGTGGAACTCGCGGGCGGAGAGCCGCCGCATCTTCTCGCCGTCGAACTTGGTGAGCGCGGTGATGACGACGGTGCGGATGGGCACGTTGATGCCGACGCCGAGGGTGTCGGTGCCGCAGATGATCTTGAGCAGGCCCCGCTGGGCGAGCTGCTCGACGAGGCGGCGGTAGCGCGGCAGCATGCCTGCATGGTGCACGCCGATGCCCGATCGTACGAGGCGCGACAGGGTCTGCCCGAAGCCGGTCGAGAAGCGGAAGTCGCCGATGGCGGCGGCGATCGCGTCGCGCCCTGCGCGGTCGACGACTTTGATGCTTGACAGGGCCTGCGCCTGCTCGACCGCGTGCGACTGGTTGAAGTGCACGAGGTAGGCGGGGGTCTCGCGGTCGGCGATGAGCTCTTCCACGACCTCGTGTGCCGAGGCGACCGCATAGGCGAAGCTCAGCGGCACCGGGCGCTCGACGCCGGTGACGAGCGCGGTGTCGCGTCCGGTCGCGTCGCCGAGGTCTGCGGCGAGCTCGGTGACGTCGCCGAGCGTCGCCGACATTAGCAGGAACTGCGCGTCGTGCATGAGCAGCAGCGGCACCTGCCAGGCCCAGCCGCGGTCGGGATCGGCGTAGTAGTGGAACTCGTCCATGACGACCTGGGTGATGCCGCCCGCGTCGGGATTGTCGACGTTCTTGTCGCGGATGGCGAGGTTCGCGAGGATCTCGGCGGTGCAGCAGAGGATCGGCGCATCGGAGTTGATCGAACTGTCGCCCGTCACCATGCCGACGTTCTCGGCGCCGAACACGCCCACGAGATCGAAGAACTTCTCGCTCACGAGGGCCTTGATGGGCGCGGTGTAGACGGTGCGCCGCCCCTCGGCGAGGGCGATGAAGTGCGCCCCCATCGCGACGAGCGACTTGCCGGTGCCGGTCGGGGTGGCGAGGATGACGTTCGAGCCGAGCGTCATGCCGAGGATCGCCTCCTCCTGCGCCGGGTACAGGCGCAGGCCCTTCTCCTCGAGCGCCCACTCCTCGAACGCCGCGTAGGCGTCCTCCGGCTCGTCGAAGCGGCGGGCCGCGAGTATCGATCCCAGGTTCATGTCGGCGTTCGCCCTCCTAGGCGTCTTCGGGTGCGGCGGAAAGCCGTGCCGCCGCGTCGACCTCGGCGAACTTCGCCTGCATCGTCGGATTGCCGCGGGTGAGCTTCTTGATCGTAACGCCCTGCGCCTTGTCGTTGGCGAGGCGCAGGTTGTTCTCGGACTTCAGCAGGTTCTCCTTCACCCGCTGCATCTCGAGTATCGACTTGTCGATGCGGTCGATCGCCTCCTGGAACTGCCGCGAGGCGAGGTCGTAGTTGCGACCGAACGCGTCCTTGAACTTGTCGAGGTGCTCCTCGAACTGCGTGATGTCGATGTTCTGCGCTTTGACCTGCTCGAGCTCGGCCTTGTACTTGAGCGCATTCAGCGAACCGTTGCGCAGCAGGGTGATGAGCGGCATGAAGAACTGCGGTCGCACGACGTACATCTTCGGGTAGCGGTGCGACACGTCGACGATGCCGTCGTTGTAGACCTCGCTGTCGGGTTCGAGCAGCGACACGAGCACGGCGTACTCGCAGCCCTTCTCGGTGCGATCCTTATCGAGCTCTTTGAAGAAGTCTTCGTTCTTCTTCTTCGTCGCCGTCGTGTCGGCCTCGTTCTTCATCTCGAACATGATCGAGACGAGCTCGATGCCCGCGTCGTCGAAGTCGCGGAATATGTAGTCGCCCTTGCTGCCCGTGCGCGCGTCGTTGTCCTTCTCGAAGTAGGCGTTCGGAAAGGCCATGGCGCGGTAGCGATTGAAGGTGTTCTCGCAGTGCAGCTCGAGGGTCTCGCCGATCATCTTCGTCGACAGGCGCGCCTTCATGTCGCGCAGTCGCTCGATCTGCTCGTCGCGGTCGCCGAGCTGCGCCTCGTAGCGCTCCTTCAGCGCCCGCTCCGCGAGCTCCTTCTCCAGCGCCGCCCGGTCGAGGCCGCTCTTCAGTTCGTCGCGCTGCTTCTCGAGCGCGCCCACCGCCTCGGTCACCGCGAGCTTCTGCGCCGTCTGCCCCGCCTCGACCTGCGCCTTGAGGCGCTGGATCTCCGCGTCCTTCTCGGCCTCCGCGCGCTGCACCTCGGCCGCGAGCCGCGCCTGTGCGAGCTCGCTCGCGGCCTCGCCGTCGCGCTTCGTCCGGGCGAGCTCGGTCGCGAGCTCATCGCGCTGCTTCTCGACTGCGGCGAGCGCCTCTGCAACGGCGAGCTTCTGCGCGGTCGCGCCCGCGTCGATCTGCG
Source organism: Leucobacter sp. gxy201 (assembly GCF_051043335.1). Taxonomy (NCBI): domain Bacteria; kingdom Bacillati; phylum Actinomycetota; class Actinomycetes; order Micrococcales; family Microbacteriaceae; genus Leucobacter; species Leucobacter sp. gxy201. The sequence goes on along the minus strand of NZ_JAMXWS010000001.1, from coordinate 532,203 downwards.
CCCGCAGCTCCTGGATCTGCGCCTCCTTCGCAGCGGCGGCCTGCTGCAGTTCGCCGGCCGCGGTGGCGCGGGCGAGCTCGAGGGCGTTCTGCTTGTCGGTCTCGGCGAGGGCGAGGCGTTCGTGCAGCTGCTGTTCGAAGTCGCGGTCGCGCACCTGCTTCAGGATGTCGGCGTAGCCCGCCTCATCGACGGTGAACGCCTTGCCGCAGTGCGGGCACTTGATCTCGTGCATCGGGAGCTCCATTCGAGAATTGCCGGGCGGGCGATACCCCTCAACAGTGGCACAGACCGCGGACATCGCGGGACGGACCGCGCGCGGCTACCCGACGAGGTCGAAGCGCCTCATGCGCTTGCGGTCGGCCTTCGACGCCGAATGCTGCAGCGCGAGCAGCTCGGCGTAGATGCCGCCCGAGCGCGCGAGCTCGGCCGGCGACCCGATCTCGTCGATGCGGCCCTCGCGCAGGGTGATGATGCGGTCGACCTCGGCGATGGTCGACAGCCGGTGCGCGATGATGAAGCTCGTGCGGCCCTGCATGAGGTCGTCGAGGCCGGCCTGCACGAGCCGCTCCGACTTCGTGTCGAGCGCGCTGGTCGCCTCGTCGAGCACGATGATCGGCGCGTCCTTGAGCATCGCCCGCGCGACCGCGATGCGCTGCTTCTGGCCGCCCGAGAGCTTGATGCCGCGCTCGCCGATGAGGGTGTCGTAGCCGTCGGGGAAGCGCGCGACGAACTGCGACACGGCCGCGCGCTCGGCGACCGTCTCGATCTCCTCGCGCGTCGCGTCGGGGCGGCCGTACGAGATGTTCTCGGCGATCGTGCCCGAGAACAGCGACGGATCCTGGAAGACGACGCCGATGCCGCGTCTGAGCTCCTCGACGCCCTCGCCCGCCCCCGCGATCTCGATCGCGCCCGAACGGGTCGTGTACAGGCCCATGAGCAGGTTCATGATGGTCGTCTTGCCGCCGCCCGATTCCCCCACGAACGCGATGCGCTCGCCGCGCCGCACCGTGAACGACAGCCCCGACAGCACGTCGGGGTCGTCGTCGTAGCCGAAGCGCACCTCGGTGAAGCGCACGACGTCGTCGGCCCCCGTGCCGTCGGCCTCGGCGGCGGCTGCGATGCCGTCGTCGTCACCGGCACCGACACCGGCGCCCGTCTCGAGCGGCTGCGGCAGCGCCCCGCCGCCCCGCCCCTTGACCTCGGCGGGGTCGAGCTCCATGACCTCGAAGTACGATTTCGACCCGGCGACGGCGCGCTGCGTCGAGTCGACGACCCAGCTCAGACTCTCGACCGGCTGCCGGGCGAGCGCCATGAGCTGGATGAGCATGACCATGTCGCCGACCGTGAAATGGCCGGTGACGGTGCGCACGAAGATGATGATGTAGAGCGCGAAGAAGATGACGTTGAGCACGCCGCGGCGCAGCGCATCCATCGCGTGCCAGTGCCGCGACTGCTGGGCGGTGAGTCCGACGGTGGCGTCGAAGTGCCGGTCGAACTCCTCGAGCTCGCTGCGCTCGCGCACGAACGACTTCACGACGCGCATCTGCCCGACGACTTCGGCGAAACGGCCCGAGGCGATGTCGACGTGGTCGTTCTTCCGCCCCTCGAGCACCTGCCACTTGCGACTGGTGAGCGCCGTGAGCCACAGGTACACGGGGTAGGCGATGGCGAGCAGCACGGCGAGCGGCCAGTAGTACCAGGCGCTGATCGCGAGCACCGCGATGGTCGTCATGAACATCGTCACGAACAGGTTCGAGAACGTCTTCATGAAGTTCGTGATCTCGTTGATCGATCGATTCAGGCGGGCGACGATCGTGCCGGTGAGCTCGTTGTCGTAGTAGCGCTGCGGCAGCGACAGCAGCTGCTCGTAGTACCGCGAGGAGAGGATCGTGCGCATCTTCGCGCTCATGACGTCGCCCCAGTAGCCGCCCACGTTGCTGAGCAGGGTCGAGGTGAGGCTCGCGGCGAGCAGCCCGACGGCGAGCAGCACCACGGTGCGGATCGTGCCGCCGGCCGCGCTGCCGCCCTGCGCCGTCGCCGACACGGCGCTCACGATGACGTCGGTCGCGCGGCCGGTGATGAACGGCACGGTCAGGCTCGCGAGCGTCACGACGATCGCGGCGGCCGCGATGCCGACGTAATAGGGGGTGAGCGATCGGGTGAAGCGCATGATGCGCAGCAGTGAGGACACGGCGGCCTTCCGGAGGGGGCGATCGGGGCGCGGGCGCGCGGGCGTGCGCGGGCTGTTCGGCCGACCCTCGCTGCGCCTGCGAGCGTTAGCCATGATACGCCGCCCGAGTGCGCACCCGGCGTCTGTTCGCTCGCAGCGCCGTCGACGGGTCGCGGGCCGCCCGGCGCGATGACGGCGGCTGCTCGTACACTGTGCTCATGACCGCGAGCGCCACCGCCGTGACCGATGACGAACTGCTGCGCCTGCGCATGCGCTCCCTCGGGCTGAACGCTCGCGGGGCAGATGCCGCTGACGCGGTCCCGTCCCTGCAGGGATCATCGTCCGGCTCCGAACGCATCGCCGCGACCGCGCGGCGCATGCTCGCCGTGCAGGGTCAGGATTGGCGGGCCGCGCAATGGGCGCTCGGCGTGCGCACCCCCGGGTCGACGATCGCGGACGTGCGCGCGGCGTACGCGACGGGGCTCATCGTGCGCTCGTGGCCCATGCGCGGCACGGTGCACGTCGTCGCGGCGGAGGACATCAGGTGGATGCAGCGGGCCACGAACGCGCGCGTGCTCGCCGGGGCGCCGAAGCGTCGCGAATACCTCGGCATGAGCGACGCCGACCTCGACCGGCTCGTCGACGTCTCGCAGCAGGCGCTCGCGGGCGGCGCCTCGCACGACCGCGACAGCCTGTCGAGCGTGTGGACGGAGGCCGGCATCGAGTGGCCGAGCAACTGGCGCTACCACGTCATCTGGTGGCTGTGCCAGAACGGCATCGCGGTCTTCGGGCCTCCGGGCGAGACCGGCGAGCCCCGCCTCGTGCTCGCGCGCGACTGGATCGCCGCGCCCCGCGAGCTCGACGGCGACGACGCCCTCGCCGAGCTCGCAGGCCGCTACGCCGCGGCACGAGGCCCCGTGCATGCGAAGGATCTGGCCTGGTGGGCGGGGCTGCCCGTGCGCGACGCGCGCCGCGGGATGGAGCTCGCGGCCGAGGCCGGCAGGCTCGCCCCGGTGCATCGGGAGAACGCGAGCGGCGCGGCAGCGGCGCTGTGGGCGGCGCCGGAGGCGCTCGAGAAGCTCGACGCGCTCCGGTCCGCCGAGGCGGCCTCTGCCGGTGCCGGTGCCGGTGCCGGGTTCACCGCCGAAACCCTGCTGCTGCCGGCGTTCGACGAGCATCTGCTCGGCTACGCCGAGCGCACCCCGCAGCTCGGCGCCGGGCAGCTCGATCGCATCGTGCCGGGCCGCAACGGCATGTTCCTCGCGACGGTGGTGCGGGGCGGGCGCACCGTCGGCACGTGGAAGCGCGGCGCCGGCAAGCGCGCGGCGCTCGAGATCACGGCGATCCCTGCAGCGGGCACCGCCGCCGCGGCACCGCCCCTCGACCCCGCATCGCTCGCCGTGCCCGTCTCGGATTGGGCCTCCTTCCACGGCGCCGAAGCCCCGCCCGTCGAAATCATGCCCGTCGCAGACGCGTAACCGGCGCGGCGAGCGGGCGCTGCCCGTAATCTGTTCCCATGGAACTGGGACTGCTCGCCGTCATCGCGATCGTGCTGCTCGTCGGCACCTCGATCTTCGGTGCCCGCATCGGCATCGCCGCACCGTTGCTGCTCGTCGTCATCGGCATCGGCATCGGTTACATCCCGATCGTGCCCGACATCCGCGTCGACCCCGAGATCATCCTGCTCGGGGTGCTGCCGCCGCTGCTCTACGCCGCCTCCGTCAACACGCCGCTCGTCGACTTCCGCCGCAACATCCAGCCGATCGCGGGCCTCTCGGTCGTGCTGGTGCTGCTCTCGGCCCTCGCGATCGGCGGCCTGCTGCACCTCGCCGTGCCGACCATCCCCTTCCCCGTCGCGGTCGCGCTCGGCGCCGTCGTCAGCCCGACCGACGCGGTCGCCGCGACCTCCATCGGCAAGCGCCTCGGCATGCCCGAACGGCTCGTCGCCATCCTGGAGGGCGAGAGCCTCGTCAACGACGCGACCTCGCTCGTGCTGCTGAAGACCGCCCTCGCCGCCGTCGCCGGCGGATTCGCATTCTGGAGCGCGGCCGGCACCTTCGCATTCTCGGTCACCGCCGCCATCATCATCGGCTACCTCATCGGCATCGCAACGGTGTGGGTGCGTTCGAAGCTCACGAACCCCGTGCACGACACCGTCATCTCGTTCGTGGTGCCGTTCGTGGCCTTCCTCCCCGCCGAAGAGATCGGCGCCTCGGGCGTGCTCGCCGTCGTCGTCACCGGCCTCTACACGGGCCACCACTCGGCGAGCCGCTTCAGCGCGACCGCGCGCATGAACGAGCGCCTCAACTGGCGCACTCTGCAGTTCGTCATCGAGAACGGCGTCTTCCTGATCATGGGCCTCGAACTGCACACTCTCGTCGACGCCGTCAGCGGTAACGACCTGCAGCTCGGGCATCTGCCGCTCATCGCGATCGGCGTCGTCGTGATGCTGATCGCCATCCGCGCCCTCTTCCTCGTGCCGCTGCTCTTCTCGATGCGCCGCAACCTCGGCCGCTACCAGCTGCGCAGCGCCGGCTTCATGAAGATCTCGCGCCGACTGCGCGACGCTGACGATGCCGACCCGGCGCGGGTCGAGCGCCTCGACCGCCTCGCCCAGCGCTCGCGCGCCGACCTCGCCCACGAGCGCGACCAGCGGCTCGGCTGGCGCGACGGTGCCGTGCTCTCGTGGAGCGGCATGCGGGGCGTCGTCACGCTGGCGGCCGCGCAGTCGATCCCGACCGAAGTGCCGCTGCGCCCCCAGCTCATCCTCATCGCGTTCTTCGTCGCCGTCATCACCCTGCTGCTGCACGGCCTCACACTGCCGACGGTCATCAAGAAGCTGTGGCCGGGCGGCGCGGGCACCGACGACGACGGCCTCGAGCTCGCGTCGCTCAGCAGCGACCTCATCGAAGCGGGCAACATCGCCCTCGACGACCTCCTCACGAACCCGCCGCACGACGAGGCCGATTTCGCCGTGCCCTCCGACCGTGTGATCGAACGGGTGCGGGCGAGCTCGCGGGGTGCGCTCGCACCGCTCGCGGTGTCGCTGCCCGAGACGGGCGCGATCGCGGGGCTCGAGGAGGAGACGCCGGCGCAGGCGTATCTGCGCGTCGCCCGCTACGTGCTCGACGCCCAGCGCGACGCCCTGCTCGAGGAGCGCGCGATCGGGCGCTACAGTTCGAGCGCGCTGCGCCAGGCCGAGCTCGCGCTCGACGTGCACGAGACGCGCCTCTCGGGCATCCACTGAGCGCCGCGCACCGGGGCCGCCCCCGAACCCGCGCTCAGGTGCGCGGCACGCGGGCGCCGATGCGCGTCACGATCTCGTAGTTGATGGTGCCCGCGGCGTCGGCCCAGTCGGTCGCCGAGGGCGCACCGCTCGCGGGGTCGCCGAAGAGCGTCGCGACGTCGCCCTCGGCGACCCGGTCGTCGCCGACGTCGAGCACGAACTGATCCATGGCGATGCGGCCCGCGACGCGGTAGCGGCGGCCGTTCAGCAGCACCGGGCCGGCGCCCGAGGCCTGGCGCGGAATACCGTCGGCGTAACCGAGCGGCACCAGGGCGAGAGTCGTCTCGCGCTCGGCGCGGTAGGTGTGGTCGTACGAGACGCCTGCGCCCGCGGCGACCCTGCGCGTCTTCACCACGGCGGCGCGCAGCGTCATCGCCGGGCGCAGCCCGAGTTCGGCCGACGTCACCCCGTCGAACGGCGAGAGCCCGTACGTTCCGATGCCGAAGCGCACGGCGTCGAGGCGCGCCTCCGGCAGTTCGAAGGTGCCGTGCGTCGCGGCGAGGTGGCGCGTCTCGGGCACGACGCCGAGGGATGCTGCGAGGTCGACGGCCCCGAGGTAGACGTCGAGCGCCTCGCGATTCGATGCGGGTGTCGTGTTCGCGAGATGACTGAACATGCCCGCGACGCGCACCTCTCCCGCGGCCTCGAGGCGGGCGGCCTCGGCGAAGACGAAGTCCCACTCCTCGGGGGCGAGACCGCCCCGCGAAAGCCCCGTGTCGAGCTTCAGGTGCACACGGGCGGGCGCCCCCGGGCGCGATGCAGCGGCCGCGGCGGCGAGCTGCGCGGCCGACGAGACGCCGAGCTCGATGCCCTGCTCCACCGCCTGCGAGAAGTCGGTGCCCGGCCCGTGCAGCCAGGCGATGAGCGGCGCCTCGATGCCGGCCTCGCGCAGCGCGAACGCCTCGCCGAGGTCGGCGACGCCGATGCGCCGCGCCCCGCCTTCGAGCGCCGCCCGCGCGACCGTCGCGGCACCGTGCCCGTAGCCGTTCGCCTTCACCACGCCGATCACCTCGGTGCCGGTGAGCTGCACGGCATGCGCGATGTTCTGCGAGATCGCGACGGGGTCGATGCGCGCTTCGCGGAAGAGAGCGGTCATGGTGCGGAGTACCTCCGAAAGGTCGAGTGCGCGCTGCGGCGCGGGGCAAGGTTCAGGTTACGCCGATCCCTGTCGATGCAGCGATCAGCGCGCGGAAACGGCGGAGGGCCGGAGCGGCGATGCCGCCCCGACCCTCAGTCGCGATGAAGCCGACGGTCTAGCGGGCCTGCTTCTTCTTCTGGTGCTCGTCGATCTGGACGTCGATGTCGTCCTCCTGCGTCAGCCACTCCTGGTAGCCGGGCTCGTCCTTGAGGGCGGCGCGGATCTCGGGCTCGGTAGCGCGCAGCTTCGGGTCGAACTTGAGGTACGCCTTGGTCTCGCGGGCGATGAGGCCCGAGAGGATGAGCAGGCCGATGAGGTTCGGCAGCGCCATCAGGCCGTTCATCACGTCCGAGAACGACCACACGAGGCTGAGCTGCGTGGTCGCGCCGACGAAGGCGACGATGGCCCACACGACGCGGAACGGGATGACCGAGGGGCGGCCGAAGATGCGCTCGAGCGCGCGCTCGCCGTAGTACGACCAGCCGAGCAGCGTCGAGTAGGCGAAGAAGATGAGGCCGAGCGTCACGACCCAATGGCCCCACTGCCCCGGGAGGCCGTGCGAGAACGCCTCGCTCGTCATCAGCGCCGGCGACACCTGTTCGCCGGTTTCGGCATCGATGCTGTTCCAGGTGCCGGTCGTGATGATCACGAGGCCGGTCATGGTGACGACGATGATGGTGTCGATGAAGGTCTGCGTCATCGAGACGAGGCCCTGGCGCACGGGGTGGCTGGTCTGCGCTGCGGCGGCGGCGATCGCGGCCGAGCCCATGCCCGACTCGTTCGAGAAGATGCCACGGGCGAAGCCGTACTGCACGGCGATGATGAAGACCGAGCCGAGGAAGCCGCCGGTGGCGGCGGTGCCGGTGAACGCGTCGGTGAAGATCAGCGCGAAGGCGGCGGGCACGTCGACGATGTTCGCGAACAGGATGTAGAGCGCTGCGCCGACGTAGAAGACGATCATGATCGGCACGAACGCCGAGGTGACCTTACCGATCGACTTGATGCCGCCGATGAGCACGATCGCGGTGAGCACGGCGACGACGGCGCCGGTGATCCACATCGGCACGTTGAAGCTGTTCTCGACGTTCGCCGCGATGGCGTTCGACTGGGTCATGTTGCCGATGCCGAAGCAGGCGAACACGGTGAAGATGGTGAACGACCAGCCGAGGATCTTGCCGACCGGGCCCTTGATGCCCTTCTCCAGGTAGTACTGGGGGCCGCCGTTGCGCTCGCCCTTGGCGTCGACGGTGCGGTAGCGCACCGCGAGGAACGCCTCGGAGTACTTCGAGGCCATGCCGAGCACGCCGGTGACCCACATCCAGAACAGCGCGCCGGGGCCGCCGATGCCGATCGCGGTCGCGACGCCGACGATGTTGCCGGTGCCGACCGTCGCGGCGAGGGCGGTGGTCAGCGCCTGGAACTGCGAGATATCGCCCTTGGAGCCCGGGTCACGACGGCGGATGATGCCGAGGTTGATCGCCGCGCCGAGGCGGAAGAACTGAAGCCCGCCGAGGCGGATGGTCAGGTAGAGACCGGTCAGGAAGAGGAGCGGGATGAGGACGAAGGGCCCCCAAATAATTCCGCTCAACCAGTCGAGAAATCCCTGGAAGTCCATGGAGAAGGTTTCCTATTCTGCTTTCGCCACTTTGCGACGTGCTGGACATGAAAATTACTTAGGCGCTCGCGCACCACACTGAGGAAGTATATGCGCAGCTTGGTAACGGCTGTGCAACGGTGAGACTCTCAGACAAAATTCAGCAGGAAATACTGGAGAGAACGACTCTGGACCGGACCCAAACGCATCCGGTGCCCGAAATCAGGCGAATGACCGCACAGGATTCTGATGATGGCTGAAGACGAGACTGGTGCGCGTCGACGAGACCGCGGGGTGCGCCGACAGGTGCTCGGTCACGAACTCGCGCACGTGGTCGGAGTCGCGGGCGCCCAGGTGAATGATGAAATCCTCGACTCCGCCGAGGAAGAAGAGCTGCATCACTTCGGGCAGGGATCGCAGCTCTTCGCTCAGCTCGGAGATGCGCTGGCGCGCGCCCGAACGCACGGTGACGCTGACGAGCACCTGCAGCTCGAGCCCCATCGCCCGCGGATCGACACTGGCGGTGAAGCCGGTGATGATGCGGCGGCTGACGAGGCTGCGCACGCGCGCGATGCAGGTCGATGCGGCGACGCCGACGCGATCGGCGAGCTCGGCGTTCGTGATGCGGCCGTTCGCCTGCAGCTCCTCGACGATCTTCCGATCGATCGCGTCCAGGTCGGAATCGGCGCGCAGATTCTTCGAAGTTTCAGTCACTCTTATCCTTTATTGCGGTATTTCGGACAAGAATAGCGCCAATTTTCCGAATAGCATTCATGACTTATTGAAAACCGACGAATATACTGCACAATCAGTGCATTGCCCTTGTCGAGGTCGCGGCCCTCGTGTCACCGCGCGATACGGGCTATCACAGTGATCCTCCCCGAATCACTCCACCGCCACAAGAGGAGCAAACATGCGCGTCGGCATTCCTACCGAGATCAAGAACAACGAGAACCGTGTCGCCATCACCGAAGCCGGCGTCTTCGAGCTGACCCGCCGCGGCCACGAGGTGCTCGTGCAGTCGGGCGCGGGCCTGGGCTCGGCCATCACCGATGAGGAGTACGCCGCTGCCGGCGCCCGGATCGTCGACGGCGCCGACGGCGTCTGGGCCGAGGCCGACATGATCCTCAAGGTCAAGGAGCCCATCCCCTCGGAGTACGCGAAGCTGCGCAAGGGCCAGGTCCTCTTCACCTACCTGCACCTCGCCGCCGACAAGCAGCTCACCGAGGCCGTGCTCGAGTCGGGCACCACCGCCATCGCCTACGAGACCGTGCAGCTGCCCAACCGCGCGCTGCCGCTGCTCGCCCCCATGTCCGAGGTCGCGGGCCGCCTCTCGGTGCAGGTCGGCGCCTACTCGCTCATGAAGGCCAACGGCGGCCGCGGCATCCTGCTCGGCGGCGTCACCGCGACCCGTCGCGGCAAGGTCGTCGTCATCGGCGGCGGCGCTGCCGGCGAGCAGGCCGCACGCATCGCCTACGGCATGGGCGCAGAGGTCACCGTCATCGACATCGCTCTCCCCCGCCTGAAGCAGCTCGAGGACGAGTTCAACGGTCGGATCCAGACCCGCACCTCGAACGCCCACAACATCACCGAGGCGCTCAAGGAAGCCGATCTCGTCATCGGCTCGGTCCTGATCCCGGGCGAGAAGGCGCCGAAGCTGGTCACCGACGAGATGGTCGCCCAGATGAAGACCGGCTCGGTGCTGGTCGATATCGCGATCGACCAGGGCGGCTGCTTCGAGAACTCGCACGCAACCACGCACGACGACCCCACCTTCCCGGTGCACAACTCGATCTACTACTGCGTGGCGAACATGCCCGGCGCGGTCCCCGAGACCTCGACCGCTGCGCTCACCAACGCCACCCTCCCCTACGCGGTCGCACTGGCCGACAAGGGCTGGGAGAAGGCGCTGAACGACGACGCGTCGCTCGCCAAGGGCCTGAACGCGCACGACGGCGTCATCGCGAACCACGGCGTCGCCGTCGCGTTCCCCGACCTCGCCTCGAAGTCGCTGGAGGACGTGCTCGCCAGCGCGTAACCCCGTCCCTCCCCGCCCGGCGAGGCCGATGCGGGGAGTAGGCTGAACCTCATGGATTTGAAGTTCACTTTCGGAGGAGCGTCACCCGATCATCACGATCACGGTGGCGCTCCTTCGGCCGTTCCGCTCCCCTTCACGACCTCGTCGGGAGGGTCGAGCAGCGTCCTCGAAGTGCGGGCGCGACTCGAGGACGCAGCGCGCGACGCGTCCGAAGCGGCGGAGACTGCGCAGTCATCCGGGACCCGCATCATCGCCGAGGCGCTCTCGGGCGACGGCGTCGCCTACTCCACGGCAGCGGTGGCGCTCACGGGCGCGGAGACCGCTGACCTCGCCCGCGCCCTGCGGTCGGCGCTCAGCCGCGCGGTCGCCGGCCTCGAGGGCCCGCTCGTCGACTCCATCACCGCGCTCGTCGTCGATCTCGGCGGGGCCGAGCTCGAGGCGCTCGCAGAGCTCGGCGTCGATACCGAACTGCCCGTGCTCGTCGTGCCGGCCGCCCTGCAGCAGCGCATCGGCGTCGCCGAGAGCACCCCCATCCGCCTCGGCGCCTGACCCCTCCCCGCGATGTCGCTCAGCCTGCGCAGACTGCTCCAGAACCCCTCGCTGCATCTGCGCCTCGTCGTCGCGGGCGACGAGAGCGACGGCGCGGGCGGCGAGGGAGCGTTCGACGAGGAGTTCGAGTGGCTGCACGCCACCGACCTCATCGACCCGACCCCGTTCCTCGGCCCGGCCGAGGTCATCCTGACGCTCGGCTGGCAGTTCCCCATCACCGAATCGGCCGATGCCTCCATCCCCGAGGTACGCATCGACCCCGAGCGCCTCGCGCGCATCTACGACGACTACGCGGCCCTCGTCGCCGCCTACGGCGTCAAGGGCATCGGCTTCGGCAGCGATGTCGTGCACCGAGGCATTCCGCACGAGCTCGCGCTCGCCTGCCACCGCCACGGGCTCATCCTCTTCGACGTGCCGTACGAGATCTCGTTCATGGATCTGCTGCAGGAGGCGGCACGCGTGCTGCAGCGCGACCAGACCGAGCGGTACACCCGATCGCTGCGGGCCCAGAAGGCCATCGCGAACGCCGCCACGCGCAAGGACGGCCTCACGGCGACGCTGCGCGAGACCGCCCGCCAGCTCGGCTGCGGCGTCGCGCTCTACGACCCGCTCGGCCGCCCCCTCACGCTGATCGAGTCGCCCGACGGGCGCCTCCTGCCCGAGGCCGAGCTCACCCCGATCGTGCAGCAGACCCTCGAGAACGGGCAGCGCTTCGTATCGTTGCAGGCCACCCCCGAGATCGAGGTCGTGCTGCAGACCCTCGGCGGCGCCGACTACCCGACCGGCGTACTGGCGCTCACCCTCAGCCGCGGCTTCGACGACGTGTCGCGCAACGTGCTCTCGAGCGTGCTCGCCCTCGTGAGCGTCTCGCTCGCGCAGAACCAGACCCTCGAGGCGCTGCAGCGCACACTGCGCGAGGCGCTGCTGCAGCTGCTGCTCTCGGGCAGCATCGACGTCACCCGGCACATCGTGCAGAGCGTGTGGGGGCCGCTCCCGCAGCCGCCGCTCGTCGCGCTGATCGGCATCCCCCAGCACTTCGACGCTTCGCGCCTGCTGCCCGCGCTCGACAAGCTGCGCCTCGAGGGTGAAGAGCCGTTCTTCTTCGCGCAGTACCGCAGCGACACCGCCATCCTCGTGAACGAGGCCGACGCCGACGCGTTCATCGACCGGCTCGCTCCGTTCGGGCTCGTCATCGGACGCTCGCACTGCGACGTGTGGGAGGGGCTGCCGCTCGCGCTCGAGGAAGCCAAGAAGGCTGCCGAGTTCGGGTTGCGACGCGGCGATGCGGGCGTCACGGGCTTCCCCGACATCTGGCGGGAGGGCGTGACCGACCTGATCGACGCGTCGGACGCCTCGCACGTCGCCCGGCGCCTGCTCGGCCCGCTCGAGGCCACCGACGCCGCAGGCGGCGCGGAGCTGCTGCGCACCCTCCGCGTCTGGCTCGAGCAGCACGGCCGACAGCAACCGGCCGCCCGCGAACTCGGCATCCACCGGCACACGCTCGCGAACCGGCTCGAGCAGATCGCGAACATCACCTCGAGCGATCTCGACGACTACCAGGTGCGCGCCGAGCTCACGCTCGCCCTGCGCTATTTCCAGCCTTCGGAGCAGAACGTCCAGTAGTCGAATTTGATTTCGACAGACTGATGTCGAAACCTCGCACGATCCAATGGCAGACCGGCCAGCATTCTCCTCCAGATCACCACTGTGTCGAATGCGGAACGTGCACGGAGGGAGCAAGCTGTCTGCTGGACGTTCGTTCACGACACAGCACACAGCAAAGGAGCTGAGACATGTCCAGAACCAAGCTCAAGAGGAGCCTCGGGTTCGGCGCCGCCTACGCGGCCTCCACCGGACTCGTCGTTTCCGGGACCGCCATGGTCTCTCTCGGCAACGGCTTCGGCACGGGCGGGCTCGCCTTCGCTATCCCGGCATTCATCGGCCTCATCATCATCGTCATGGTGGCCATCTCGTACGGCGAGCTCGCATCGATGCTGCCGGGCGGCGGCATGGTCGGAGAGTACACGCTGCCCGCGCTCGGCCGCCTCATGGCGATCATCGCAGTGCTCGGCGGCTACCTCGTGCTCGTCTCCGCCGACGGCGGCACGCAGCTGCTCGTGGCCGGCGACTCCTTCGAATCGCTCACCGGCTTCCCAGCGCCGCTCTTCTCCTTCATCCTGCTCGCCATCCTGCTGACCCTGAACATCTCGGGCGTCGACATCTTCGCGCGCTTCCAGATCCCTGTCGTGTTCGGCATGATGGGCATCCTCGCCGTGATGGGCCTCGCGGGCATCACCGGCTTCGCGACCGGCACCCCTGTCGAGAACGACTTCCTCGCGACCGATTGGGGCACGCTCGCCTCGATGGGCGCCGTCGCCATCTGGCTCTACATCGGCATGGAGTTCGTCGCTCCCCTCGCCGAAGAGGTCAAGAAGCCCTGGAAGAACATCCCCCTCGCCATGGTCATCGGCGTCTGCACCATCTTCCTCGTCGACGTGCTCTTCGGCTGGGGCGCCACCCGTTACGCCGACCTCGCCGAGATGGCGACCTCGTCGATCCCGCACGTCGTCGGCGCGACCGCGATCTTCGGCGCCACCGGCGGCCTCATCATGACCGTCGTCACCATCCTCGCCTCGTTCTCGACCGGCAACTCGTACCTCGCCGCCATCCCGCGAATGCTGTACGGCCTGTCGAACGAGGGCCTGCTGCCGAAGTGGCTCTCGAAGGTGAGCCCCCGCAGCCGCGTCCCCTGGACCGGCATGCTCGTCACCGCCGGCTGCATGGCCTCGGTGCTGCTGTACTCGACCTTCTCCGACGGCGGCATCGAGATGATCCTGAACCTCATCAGCATCGCCTGCACCACCTGGCTGCTGAGCTACATCATCGCCCAGGTCGACGTCGTCGTGCTGCGTCGCCGCTACCCGCAGGCGCATCGCCCCTTCAAGACGCCGCTCTACCCGCTGCCGCAGATTCTCGGCATCGCCTCGTGCACCTACCTCATCGTCTTCATCGTGCCCGAGATGTCGCAGCGCCTCGTGATCTGGGGCAGCGCCGGCATCGTCATCGCCGCCATCGCGATCTTCGCGATCATCTGGCTGAAGATGAACCGCCTGCCGCTCTTCGCCCCGACCGATCTCACCGAGACGCAGACGAACATCGTCGTGCGTTCGGAGGGTCTCGAGCACGAGTACGACGACGCGCTCGAAGCGGAGGGCGCACTCGAGACGGAGGAGACGAAGTGAAGTCCGGGAAACGGCCCCGCCGCGACGCACTCGCGGGCGAGGGCCCGATCGTCAACCGCGCCCGGGCCGCGCTGCAGCACACCGCGGCCCAGTTCGGCGAGGTGACGGCCGCCGACCAGACCACCGCCACGGTGCGCACAGCCGACGGCATCACCCTGACGCTGTCGTACGACCCCGGCAACTACATCTTCTCGCGGGTGTACAACCTGCGGATCATGGCGACGCTGCCTGCGGACACTCGGGTGCCCAGCGGCATCGAACTCTCATTCCGCGAGAAGGGCGCGGTACGGTACGTACCGAAGAAGGTCGGCCAGGCGACCCGCCCCGCTCCCGGCCCGCGCCTGAACGCGGTCAACCGCGAAGTCGGCGGGCAACTGCGCGAGATCGATCTGATCGCCTCCGCCGTCGACGGCCGCACACTGAGCATCGTGCCGATGGGCGGCTCGTTCGTCTGGGTGCTCATCCCGCCCGTCTTCAAGGCCACTGCCTTCCCCGCAGGGGAGGTCGAGCGCATCCTCGCGCTCATCCGCAGCTTCCGCAGCCCCCGCATCGCCGAGGCGGCCGTCGCCGCCTGACGCGCGAACCGATCGGGCTCGGATCCCCCGGGCCTGCTCCCCCGCCTGCCATCCACCCTCTGAAAGGACACTCCATGGTCAACGTGAAAGCCGCCGTCTTCGTCGGCGCCGAACAGCCCCTCGAGCTCCGCGATCTCCAGATCTCCGACCAGCCCGGCCCCCGCGAGGTGCTCGTCAAGATGGCCGCCTCGGGCGTCTGCCACTCGGATCTGCACGCGCTCGACGGCGACTGGGCCACCCCGGCACCGCTCGTGCTCGGGCACGAGGGCGCCGGAGTCGTGATCGCCGTCGGCAGCGAGGTCGACGATCTCGAGGTCGACGACCACGTGATCCTCTCGTGGACCCCGTCGTGCCAGAGGTGCGAGTTCTGCGTCTCGGGCAACCCCGTGCTCTGCCAGCTCGCCAACGAGACCGCGTACAACCACGTGTTCTTCGACGGCAAGACCCGTCTGCGCGACGGCGATGACGACGTCAAGAGCTTCCTCGCCGTCGGCTCCTTCGGCGACCACGCCATGGTGCCGGCCTCGGCCGCCATCAAGATCCGCAAGGACGCCCCGCTCGCGCAGGCCGCCCTCGTCGGCTGCGCCGTGACCACCGGCATCGGAGCGGTCGTCAACACGGCGAAGGTCGAGCCCGGCTCGACCGTGCTCGTCGTCGGCGGCGGCGGCGTCGGCCTGAACGTCGTGCAGGGCGCACGCCTCGCGGGTGCGAAGCAGATCATTCTCGCCGATGTCAGCGAGGACAAGCTCGAGCTCGGCCGCAAGTTCGGCGCGACACACACGATCAACAGCCGCGAGGTCGACCTGCTCGAGACCGTGCAGCAGCTCACCGACGGTCGCGGCGTCGACTACGCCTTCGAGGCGATCGGACTGCCCTTCACGATCGAGGCCTGCTACGAGGCCGTGCGCCGCGGCGGCACCGCGGTCGTCGTCGGCCAGGTCGCCGACGGCGTGAAGATCTCGATCGACCCGTTCGTGATGAGCGACCAGGAGAAGAAGCTCATCGGTTCGAACTACGGCTCGAGCCGCCAGTCGATCGACTTCCCGAAGATCGTCGATCTCTACATGGAGGGCCTCGTCGACCTCGACTCGATGGTCACCGATCGCATCGCGCTCGACGAGGTGAACGAGGCGTTCGCCGAGATGCGCCAGGGTCGCGGCATCCGCAGCGTCATCGAGTACTGACGCTCCCCCGAGTGCAGGCCGTGCGGAGGAAGAGATCATCGTCCTCCGCACGGCCTTCGCCGTTCATCGGGGCGGGCTCGCCTCGCTTCGGATTCTCCCCTGGATCTGTCCCCCGCAGGTGTCTCCCCACCGCGCCAGGGTTCCTCTTCCAAATGTCTTCTGCCGAAGGAATGCCCGTAACCCGGGCGAAATCCCAGATCCACGGAGGATCGCATACCGACGGGCGGTGACTCCTAGGATTCGGTCGCCGCGTTCGACGCCCCCGGCAGCATCGCTATGAGCACTTCTGCCGCATGCCCGGAATCGAAATCGGGGTCGTCGAGCTGCTCGGCGATGATGCCGTCGATGGCGCCGCCGATGATGATCGCGGTCGCGCGGGCATCACGAGCGTCTACCGCGTCTTGGCCCGCAGCCGTCTCGATGAGTGCCGCCAGCGGCTGCCAACGTTCTTTTCTGCTGTGAGGCCGCTCGTCGTGCAATACGGCCTCGGCGAAGATGCGGGTGTGCTGCGGGTGCTCGTGCAGATGATGCACCATGGCGCGGATGTACGCCGCGGGCTCATGCCCCGGAGCCGCTGCCTCGACGGCCGCTCCGACGTCGCGCGCGAGGGCGGCGACGACTTCGCCGTACGCGGCCTCGATCACGGCGGCCTTCGTGGGGAAGTAGTAAAGCACGGCTGCCTTGGTGATACCGGCGGCATCGGCGATGCTCTGCAGAGAAGTGCCCCGGTGGCCGCGTTCGGCGATCAGGTTCCGGGTGATGCCGATGAGCTGCGCGCGCCGAGCCTGCTCGGTGAAGGATTCACCGCGCCCTGCGATCTTCTGGGTTGCCATGCCTCCGATCCTAACCTATGGTGAGAACACTTACCAATGGTTAGGTCTCAAGATGAGAACAATCGACGACGCAGCGAAACTCCTCGGTCGCTGGGACTCCCCCCAGGGGCGGGCACGATACATGGACGCGTATGCACGTGCATTCGCGAGCCTGCCCCAGCCCGCTGAAACACTCGATATCCGCACCGATTTCGGCTCGGTCCGCTGCTACCGCTTCGCCGGCGCGGGCTCCGGCCCGCATCCTCTGCTCCTATTGCCCGGAAAATCATCCGGCACTCCCATCTGGGCGGACAACATGCCCTCGCTGCTCGAGCTGGGAGACGTCTACGCCGTGGATCTGCTGGGCGAACCGGGCATGAGCGTTCAAGATCGTCCGATCACCGACGCCGCGGACCAGGCGACGTGGCTCGCCCAGACGATGCAGGCGCTTCCCGAGGAAGCCTTCCACCTCGCCGGCATCTCCTTCGGCGGATGGAGCGCGGCGAACCTCGTGCTGCATGACGCGGGCAAGGTCGCCACGCTCACCCTCATCGATGCAGCGCTCACACTCGCGAACCTCCCGGTTCGGATGATCATGCATTCGTTACCTGCCACGGTGCGCTGGTTCCCGAAGTCGTGGCGCGACGGGTTCAACTCCTACATGGCGGGCGGTGCACCCGTGGCAGATCTTCCCGTGGCCGAGATGATCGAGGCGGGCATGAAGCACTTCATCCTACGGCTGCCGCAGCTGAAGCTGATCCCCGAAGCGGAGCTGCGCAGGATCACCGTACCGACGCTGGTGATCATCGGCGGCGACTCGGCGATCCATGACGCTCGGCAGGCTGCGGCGACTGCGCGACGGAGCTTCCCGAATGCCATCGTGCACGTCTACGAGGGAGCCTCGCACGCGGTGAACGGTGAACAGCCGGAGCGGATCGCGAACGACATCGCCGCACTGATCGGCGCGAACAGGTGAACGACGATGACGGCGATGCGCGGATCCCGGAACAGCTCGGCGCACACGGAGCTGCCGCTGTTGGATGAACACCGAACCGGTGCGGCGGCACCGCCGGCCGCCGTCTGGGCGAGCCTGCTCGCCTGTGTGGGCGGGTTCGACAACGGCGCCGCACGGGCCTATGCGAGCGCCGTCCGAGCTCGCCCCCGTTTCGCCGATGGTCGATTCCCAGAACAAGGGTCGGCAGTGCCGGGCTTCGCCGTCTCGCACATCGACCGCCCACGAGCCCTGGTGCTGTCGGGCCGCCATCTGCTCTCGGAATACGCCATGGTGATCCTGGTCGACGCGGACGTCGACGACCGGGTGACAGTGCGGATCCGCTCGCATGCAACGTTCGCCGGGCTTCAGGGCGCGCTATACCGGCTGGCCGTCTTCGGTACCGGCATGCACCGGATCCTGCTGAAGCGACTGCTCAGAACAATCGCCCGAGGAGTGATTCCATCATGAGGGACCAGCATGCGAACAGCGCTCCCCCGACTCACCCGTACCGGGGCGCGGCTGTCGGAGTAGCGGTCTGGGGGTCGGTGTATGCAACCCTCCAGCTCGCCCGTTTCACCGCCGTGCTCATCGCGCAGGATGACACGAAGCCGGACGCGGTCTCCTGGCTGCAGACCATCATCGGGCCGGTGCTCGGCATCACGGCTGCCGGGACGGTGATATCGCGCCGCAGATTCGGCAAGAGAAGCTGGCTGTGGATCCTGACAGGGGTCGCGGTCTTGTCGACGTGGGGGTTGCTGCAGGATCTGCTGATGATCGTCTCCGGGCAGCTTCCAGAAGATCTGTGGACGCTCGTTGCGCGTGCATTCTCCGCGGTCGGCGCCGTCCTGCTCACGATGTTCACGGCAAGGCGATTCCCAGCTCGAGGCCTCTCACTGTCGGCAGCGAACCCGTACACCGCCCGGATCGCAGCTGTCTTCGGAACGATCGCACTTCTTCCGTATGCGTGGATGAAGACGCTCTGGGCGACTGGCGGCTCATTCGCCGGACGGTCCGGGGAAGATGTCGCGCGCATTTCTGCGAGCAATGGAGCCTCGGATGTCTGGCTCCGTTTGCAACACCTCGGGCTGGATCCGACAGTGCTCTTCTCGTGCGCCGGCGCCCTGCTCTTGTGGATGCTCGTCCTGCCGTGGAGCCGAGTCATTCCTCGGTGGCTGCTGCTGGTCCCGTCGGCCGTCGGGGCAGGGACGCTCCTGCCCTACGGCCTCATCGGCATCGGCTACACCGCCCTCGTCTCCGCCGGTGTTCTCGCCATCCCCGCCGGAGACTTCCCCGCACCGCAAGACGCGCTGCTGGTGGCATGGATCGGAGTGACGGCCTTCGCCGGATTCGGCGCCGCCCTGACTGTCGCCGCCTGGGCGTTCTGGTCGAGAAGTACGCAGAATCCCCGTCGCCGGCCATCGCCCGATCGCACTCAGCACGACCATACTCAGGAGGTATCAACATGACCCGAGCACTCGTACTCGGAGCAGGATACGCAGGAGTCGTCGCTGCGAACAAGCTCGCCCGCAGAGGGTTCGACGTCACCATCGTCAACCCCGTTCCGCATTTCGTCGAACGGGTGAGACTCCATCGTGTCGCGGCGAACCACCGGCCGCATGCCCGGATCCCCATGGACCGAGTGCTGCACCATGAGATCAAGACGATCACCTCGACCGCGGATCGGATCGACGCGGACGACAACCTCGTCGTTCTGGCATCAGGAGAAGAGATCGACTTCGACTGGCTCATCGTAACCGTCGGCTCGGGTCACCGAAGAGACCATAGGCAGCGGCACAGTGTCGCCAACGAACACGCCGCGGCCCGGCTCTCCGACACGCTCGCCCGGCGCCCCTACGCCCCTGTCCGGGTGCTCGGAGCCGGGCTCACGGGAGTGGAGACCGCGGCCGCCCTGGCAACGGCAGGCCGCGACGTGACGCTGGCCTCTCGCACCGCCTGGCCTGAGGACGCCTATCACCGGGCGCAGCAACGACGCCTCGACAGGCTCGGGATCCCTCTCGTCTTCTCCGAGCGGGACGCGCCGAACCCCCCGGACGAGCTTCTCGTCGACTGCACCGGTCTGCAGACTCCGCCTCTCGCCGCATCTTCGGGGCTTCCGACCGATGACCGAGGACGTTTGGTCGTCACACCGACGCTGCAGGTCGCGAATCATCCGCGCATCATCGGTGCCGGGGATGCGATATGCGTCGCCGGCCCTGATGCGAGTCACCTGCGCATGTCGTGCGCGACCGCGCTGCCGATGGGCGCGCACGCCGCAGACGTCATCACTGCAGTCGAAGGCCTGCGAACGCCGCCGCCCTTCCAGCACGACTACATCATCCGTTGCATCGACCTCGGACGGTTCACGGGCCGGGTCCAGCTCGTCACCGGCCGCGATCGCCTGCGGCGATTCGCGCTCGCATCATGGCTCGGGGGCCTCGGAAAGGAACTGGTCATCCGCGGAACCATCACCACGATGCGCGCTGCGCGCGGGGTGCTCCACCGAGGCCGAGACCGCAGAAGGGAGAATCCATGACTCCGATGACGATTCGCATCCCGGCACTGGTGTCGGCCGGCTTCACCGCCCTCTACATCGTGGCGAAGGCGGACTTCGCCTTCGCCGGGAAGCTCGGCATCCACGGCGGCCCGCATGTCACCGCTGCAGAGACGCTCCAATACGCGAACGCGGCGCAGATCTCGCTCGCGCAATGGGCGAACGCAGGCGTCGGCGCTCTCATGTTGTGCGCTGTCCTCCTGCCGTTCCTCCCGGTGACCCAGCGGTGGCACCCGGTCGCGTTCGCTCCTCCCCTCGCCGTGCTCGGAGCAGCACTGGCCGCGTTGGGCGTCTTCACGGTCGCCGGAAGCATTCTCGAGGATCGCGGAGGGTGGCCCTTCGGCACCTTCTGCTTGCTATGGGGTCTCTCCGTGCTCCTCCTGGCCGTCGCGATCTGGAGATCTCGCAGCCCGCACTGTGGAGCAGAGCGATCACGCGAAGAGCAGGGAGCGTAGAACCATGTATGCCCAGCCGAATCGTTGGATCGTCGGCATGGCCTGGCTGATCCCGCTGACCGTGCTGCCTTCCGCCATCTGGCGGCTGCGAGTCATCGGCGAAGAGCCGGAGAACTGGTGGTACTTCGTCATCCTCTCCGCGGGTCCTTTGGCAGTCGCATTCCTCTCCGTAGGACTCGTGCGCCCATGGGGCGAGCGAATTCCGTCTCGCGTCCCGATCGTCGGCGGGCGCGAGCTCTCCTCACGGATCGTCACGAGGTTCGCTGTCGCAGGAGCGGTGATCGTCATGACCATCGCCGCCATCTACATCTACAACTACTTCACAGCGGCCTCTGCCAGACCGGATCTGCAGATCGTCGGTGAACCCGGAGGCGACCTGCGCCCGATCCGCGAACGCCCGCAGGCCGCCCAGATCACTGCAGCCTACGCCCCGATGCTCGCCTGGGGGCCCTTGCTCCTCGTCGTGGCTCGCAGCTATTCCCGGCGGAGAGCCTCGGCGCCCCGTCTCGTAGACTCCTCACCGCGACCAGCCTGTAGGAAGGGAACACAGGTTGTTACCATGACCCAGATGAAACAGAACGATGACCCGGCAGCACGGCTTCGGGCCGCGCTCGACGCACCGACGTCTTCGGGGCGTCTGCAGGCCGCGCTCACTGCCGGCACGAAACCGTCGCCCGACTACATCGACGTCCTCGTCGAGCGCTGCGCAGTCGAACCGGACTTCTACGTGCGCGACATGCTCACCTGGGCGTTGATCCGCCACGATCAGGCGGCGGTGCTCGATCGGGTGCTCCCGGAACTGCACTCCGAGGCCGCGCAGGCGCGGAGCCAGGCGCTCCACACGCTGTCGAAGATCGGAGCGCCGAGCACCTGGCCCGCGATCACCTCGGAGCTGCTGCGCGACAGCGACGACGAGGTGGCGCGCACGGCGTGGCGCACCGCCGCAGGGCTCGTACCCGACGGACGCGAAGCGGCGTTGGCCGAGGAGCTGTCATCGCAGTTCGCCCGGGGCGACCGCGAGGTGCAGCTGAGCCTGAGTCGCGCATTCGCGGCCCTCGGAGAAGCCGCGCTGCCGGTCGTCGGCCGTCTGCAGACTCACGCAGATCTGCAGGTGCGTACGCACGCCATCGCCACCGAGCGCATCATGACCGACCCGGAGATCGGGTTCGACGCGGCCGTCTACGAAGCGCAGCGGACCCTCGCGCTGCTCGCGGTGCCGGAGACCGAGTCGGAGCCGGAAGCATGAGCTGAGACCGGTCGGTCCCCACCTTCGGTAAGGAACTCCAGCATGCAGCCCGCTGAATCGCTGAGCGGTCCGGTCGGCGAATGCGCCGCGGCCCGCTCAGCGTCAACTGCGCTGGAAGCGGATGATGCGGTCGAGCGCCTCGGCGACCGCCGGCTCCCCCGCCGCGTACGACAGGCGCACGGCCCGATGCCCCTGCGCGGGGTCGAAGTCGACGCCGGGCACGAGGGCGACGTCGGCGGCTTCGAGCAGTGCCCGGGCGTACGACACCGAGTCGCCGTAGCGTTCGAGCAGCGCCTCGCCGAGCTCGGAGTAGTAGTAGAACGCGCCGTCCGATGGCGCGGCGACGCCCCACTCGAGCTGCGGTTCGGCCTCGAGGATGAGGGCGCGGGCCCGGGCGAAACCGGCGACGATCGCGTCGCGTTCGGCGTAGCTCTCGTCGCTGAAGGCGGTGAGGGCGAGCTCCTGCGCCGGGGCCGGCGGCGAGAGCGCGAAATTCGAAGCGAGCGCTTCGAACGGGGCGATGAGGTCTTCCGGCAGGATGGCCCAACCGAGTCGCCACCCGGTCATGCCCCAGTACTTCGAGAACGAGTTGATGACGATGGCGTCGGGGTCGAGCTCGAGCGCCGAGATGCCACGCCTATCGGCATCGCCCGTCTCGGGGAACGTGATGCCGTGGTAGATCTCGTCGCTGATGAGGCGCGTGCGGCCGCGGCGGCACCACGCGTCGAGCGCCTGCAGCTCAGTGCGGCTGAGCATGGTGCCGGTCGGGTTCGCGGGCGACGCGATGATGAGACCGGCGAGCGGTCCGCCCGCGGCGACGGCCGCGTCGAGCAGCTCGGGTGTCGGCTGGTAGCGGGTCTCGGGACCGGTCTGGATCTCGACGACGTCGACGCCGAGCGCCGTGAGGATGTTGCGGTAGGCGGGGTACCCGGGGCTCGCGAGCGCGACCCGGTCGCCCGGGTCGAAGGCGGCGAGGAAGACGAGCTGGAAGGCGCCCGATGAGCCGGTGGTGATGGCGACGCGGGCAGGGTCGACCTCGATGCCGTACCAGGCGCGGTAGTGCCCGGCGATGGCTTCGCGCAGCGGCGTCGTACCGAGCGGGCCCGTGTATCCGGCGGGGCGGATGGTGCCCGGGACGGGGCGGGCGCTCGGTTCGCCGGCGCAGAGCGAGACCACATCGTGGCCCGCGGCTCGGCGTTTCGCGATCTCATCGGTGATGCGCATGACCTCGAACGCGGGGATGCGCGAACGCTCCGACGCGGGCAGCGCCAGCGGCGCGTGCGCGGTCGCGGGTGCCTCGCGCGGCGGGAGCCGTCTGGACGGCGGAGTCTTGAACGGGCCTCGGGGTGTCACCATGCCTCCAGGCTATCCCGCCGACACGGCCTGCTCGGCCGGTTCGGCCCGTTCGGCCCGTTCGAGCAGGCGGAGGTACCCCGAGAGCGCCGCGACGCCCTCGGCCGAGCTCGGCAGGCCGTCGCCCAGCCGGGTCGACGAGACGAGGTGCGCCGCCCACTGCGCGCGGCTGATCGCGACGTTCAAGCGGTTGCGCATGAGCAGGAACTCGACGCCCCGCGGAATATCGTCGGCGCTCGACGCGGCGAGGCTGACGATCGCGATGACGGCCTCCTGGCCCTGGAATTTATCGACGGTGCCGACGCGCACGCCGGGCAGGCCTGCCTCGGCGAGCGCCTCCGCGATCAGCCCGACCTGCGCGTTGTAGGCCGCGACGACGATGACGTCGCGTTCGTCGAGCCGGCGTTCGGGCGCACCCCTCGCGCGCAGTGCTCCCCGCAGCATGTCGTGCGCGATGCGCGCGACGGCGCTGGCCTCCTCGTTCGAGGCCGTCGCATTGCCCGAATGCCGCACCGGATGCCAGTGCAGCCCCGCGGCACCCACGCCGACCGCCTCGCGCTGCGACGCCGCAGGGTGGGCGTGCAGGCGCCCGTCGTAGGCGAGCTCGGAGACGATGCCGGCGAGCTCGGGCCGCATGCGCCGGGTCTCGGCGAGGAAGTAGCCGAGCTCGGCGGGCATGGTCTCGTGCGCACCGAGCAGCCAGCCGAGCGCCGAGGAGTCGACGGGCTCGGGGTGCGACCCCTGCGACACCTGGGGCAGCTGCTGCGGGTCGCCGAGCAGCAGCAGCCGCTCGGCCGCGACGGATGCGGCGATGGTCGGGGCGAGCGAGAACTGCCCGGCCTCGTCGACGACGAGGAGGTCGAGGCTGCGGCGCCCGAAGCGGGTCTCGTTGCTGAAGTCCCAGGCCGTACCGCCGATCACGCAGCCGCGCCCGGCGTCGCGGTGCCCCTCGGCGAAGGCGCGGTGCCGGTTCGGCTGCAGCACCGTGTACGGCGGCCTCGGGTCGTCATCGGAGAGCCTGCCGCCCTGCGGCACCTTGCCGACGAGGCCGGGCGCGAGGCCCGTGCCGACCACGGCGTCGAGCACGTTCTCGACGACGCGGTGCGACTGGGCGACGACGCCGATGCGCCAGCCGTGGTCGGCGACGAGCCGCGCGATCACGTGCGCGGCGAGATAGGTCTTGCCGGTGCCGGGCGGGCCCTGCACCGCGAGCGTGCTGCGGTCGAGTCGGCGCAGGCTCTCGACGACGGCTCCGATGGTGCGCGCCTCGGGGTCGCCGCCCCCGGCGGCGAGCGCCTCCTCCGATTCGGGGCGCACGAGCCCGGCCCCGGCGCCGGCCCGCACCCGCGGCGTCTCGCGCAGCACGAGGTCGACGACGGGGTCGCGGGGGAACTCGCCGCGGTCGAGCGCCTCCGAGAGATGGGCGCCCCACTCCTCGATCGCGCCCTTCTGCGCGCCGGCCCGCGGCGGCGGGCCGGGCACCAGCGCGACCGGCAGCTCGCGGTACTGCGCTGCGCCTCCGATCATCTCCTCGACGATGACGAGCGTCTCGCGGGCATCGTCACCGGAGCCTGCGTCTGACGGGGCCGGGGCCCCGTCGATGATCTTCACCTGTTTCGCTCCGCGGGCTCCGGGGGCGGCGCCCGGTTGCGGGAAGGGCGCCGGGTGCTCGTAGAGCAGGAACGCGTCGCTGCCCGCGCGCAGGCCGCTGCCGGGGGCGAGCGCCCCGCGGAGCTCGAGGCGGCGTCGCTCGGCCCGGGCGCGCGGCGGCACGAACCAGTCCTCGCCCACCCGGCTGCGGGCGGAGTCGACGACGAGCACGTCTCGGGTGTCGGCCCAGTCGTCGATGGGGTCGACGAGTCTCGCGAAGTGCTCCCACCAGAACGACTTCTGCTCGCGCTGGTGGTAGTCGATGGCGCTGCCGGCGAGCGCGATCGCGGAGCGCTCGGGGCCGGGGCCCCAGGCGTCGGCGTGCACGGCGAGGCGTGCGGCGACGGGGCTGAGTTCGAGGGGAGGCTGCGCGGCGTCGTCCGCGGACGCCGCCGGGAACGGTGCGATGCCGTGCTCGTCGGCGAGGCCGAGCAGCCAGTCGCGCAGCCTGAGCGTCGAGACGCAGTCGTAGCGGTTGTAGTCGGCGATGTCGTCGAGGCGCCGCTGCCCCGCGGCACGCGCGGCGGGGTCGTCCGAGGCCAGCTGCTCGACGGCCTCGGCGTACTCGGTCACCGATTGCGCGGCGTTGGTGACGCCCGCCTCGTCGCGCAGCTCCGCGCCCATGTAGAGCGGTTCGAGCTTCTTGATGGAGTACGAGCGCGAGCCGACGGTGAGCGCGCGGCGCGCGATCGGGTAGAGGTCGACCAGCACGTGCTCGCGCAGCAGCTCGTCGACTTCGGCCTCGCAGACCCCGTGGCGGGCGGCGAGGCTCAGCAGGTGGGTGCGCTCGTAGGCGGCGTAGTGGTAGATGCGCATGCCGGGGTGCGCGCGGCGGCGCGCCGCGACGTACGCGATGAACGCGATGAGGGCCTCGCGCTCGGCGACGAGATCGTGCGCCCAGAGCGCCGAGAACTCGCCGGCACGGTCGACCCAGCCGAAGAGGTAGTCGATGCCCCACCGCGCCGACCCGTCGGGGCCGGGCTCGCGGTACATGGGGTCTCCTTCGAAGTCGAAGAAGATGTCGCCGTCATCGGGGGCAGGGATCGCCGCGAGCGGTGCCGGGTCGGTGACGCGGAAGGGCGGCGCCTCCCCCGGTACCGCGCCGATCTGGGCCGCGGCCTGCCGGGCAAGGCGTGCGAGCGCCTGCGCGGTGATGCCGGCGATCTCCGGGCCGCCGTCGCCCGGTACGAGCCGTGCGAGTTCGGCGACGCGGTCGATCGTGCCGACGCCGGCCGCGACGAGCGCGTCGCGCTGCGCGGCGCGGATGCCGGCGATGAGCAGCGGGTCTCGGGTGCGCACGATCTCGGGTTCGCAGACCTCGCAGCGGCCGCAGGCGGCGATGCCGGGCGCGCCCCACGCGATCGCCGCGGCCGTCTCGCGCGCCCCGTCGGGGCCGGTGGCGGCGGCGCGGTCGAGCAGGATGCGGTGGAGCCGTTCGCGGCGGGCGCGGAAGACGGGAGCGATGTCGGCGATGCGGTGCCGGGAGTGCGCGCCGTCGCCGAGGATGAGCACGGCCTCGTCGCGCACGGGGATGCCGATGCGCTCGAGCTGCTCGGCGTAGGCGGCGAGCTGCATCAGCGCGGTCACCTTCGCGCGGCGCGCGAGCTTCGTATCCTGCACCTCGTAGGCGCCGTCGCCCGTGTGCGCGAGGAAGTCGGCGAAACCGATGAAGCCGATCTCGAGCTCGCCCGCACCGCCTGCGCCTTCCGAGCCCGGGTCGCCCGCAGCGCGCTGCGCGGGGTCGAAGAAGGTCGCCTGGAAGACGAGATCGGCCCGCCCGGCGAGCGCCCGCACGGTCGATTCGGCGACGGCGACGAGGTCGGCCTCGTGCATGGAGTCGGGCCGCGGGATCTCGACGACCCCGCCCGGCTCCCCCGCCGATCCCTGGCCGAAGCGCCGCCGGTAGTCCTGGAGCGTGCGCTCTTCGTGCGCGTCGCCCAGCCGGCCCGCACGGGCGAGCATCGGGTCGTCGTCGGGCGGCACTTCGATGTCGCGGCCGAGCCTCGCGTCGACGCGGCGCAGAAACGCGAACTCGCAGGCGCTCGCCGCCGTCAGGTCGCTCGCGCTGGTGACCAGGCGCTGGCCGCCCTCGCTGCGCTGCTGCACGAACATGCCGTCTCCTTCCGCCTGCCGGGCCGACCCCGGCGTCGCTCATGAAGCTATCGGATGCCGCCGACAACGGGCCGGGGCCGTGCCCTCCCGAAAGCGCGGCTCACTCGCCGGTGATCCTGCGCAGGGCGTCGACATGCCCCGCGAGCGCTTCGCGCCCCGCATCGGTGAGCGCCAGCCAGGTCTTGCCGTAGCGGCCGCTGCTGCGCTTGTCGATCGTCAGGTAGCCGGCGGCCTGCAGCCGGGTGATCTGGCGCGACAGCTCGGCGTCGTTCGTCTCGATCGCATCGCGCACGCTGCCGAAGTCGGCTTCGCCGACCCGCGAGAGCGCAGCCGCGATCGAGAGCCTGAGCGGCGCGAGCAGCTCCTTGTCGAGCGCGCTGCGCGGGTGGTTCATCGCGCGTCCCGGGCGGTCGCGGCGAACCAGAGGCCGGGCAGGGCGCTGACGACGGCCGCCGGAATCCAGAACGCGGGCACGAGCGGGAAGACGAAGCCGCCGACGATCATGCCGGCCGCGTAGACGACGCCCCAGACGAGGATGGCGATGAGGTAGCGGCGGGCGAACTTCGAGACGCGGGCCTTGGCGCGCACGCCGACGATCTGCACCGGGATCATCGCCGCGATGAGCAGCACGACGCCGGCGACGAGGGCGCCGGGCTGCCCGCCCATGCCGACGAGCCCCATGATGAGCATCGCTCCCGCACTGCCGATGCCGAAGGCCGCCATCGCGACGCGCATCGCCGTGAGGTCGCGGCGCATGTTCGCGGCGAGCAGGTCGGTCTTCGCGAGCGCGGCGGCCGCTTCCTCGCGGGTGATCTCGGTGTTCATGATGCAATCCCTTTCGCAGTTCGGATAGTAGTTGCAAGAATAGTTACCACTTGGCAAGTGTGCAAGTGGTTGCACGAACTTTCCGCTCTGGGCCCATGGCCGCCAGGGATCGCCCCGCGCTCAGAGCCGCGCGAGCTCCTCGATGTCTTCGAGGAACAGGGACTGCTGCTCGTCCGATACCGTCGCACGGGTGACCGAGAGCGCGGCGAGGTAGTCACCCGTCGTGAGGTCGGCCCCGGGCTCGCCGGCGCCCGGGCCCGCGGCCGCCCCCTCGCCGTCGTCGCTGCCCGTGCCGCCGCCCGAGCGCAGCGCCCGCGCCAGCGCCTCCTGCGACGCCCGTCGAGCGGCGTACTCGATATCGGCCGGGGTGAGCCCCGCGCTGCGCTCGACGAGCGCAGCGAAGTCGATCTCGCCCGCGATCGCCTGCGGCACGTACCGGCGCCAGATCGCGCCGCGCGCCTCGTCGTCGGGCAGGCCGATCGGCAGCACGTAGTCGAAGCGGCCGTGCCGCAGGAACGCGGCGTCGAGCGCGCGCACGAAGTTGGTCGCGCAGATCAGCAGCATGCCCTCGCGGCTGCGGAAGTCGGCGACGATCTTCAGCAGCTCGTTCGTGACGCCCTGCGTCGGCGTCGGCGGGTCGCTGCGGCGCGACGCGATCTCCTCCACCTCGTCGATGAACACGACGCCGTGCTCGAGCTCGTCGATCTGCTCGAAAGTGCTGCGCAGCGACGACGCCATACTGCTCATGCCGTCGCCCAGGCGCGACGGGAACACCTCGACGAACGGCCATTCGAGCCGCGAGGCGACCGCCTTCGCGAACGTCGTCTTACCGGTACCGGGCGGGCCGAAGAGCATCACCGCCCGGGGCGGCACGACACCGTAGCGATCGGCGAGATCGGGCTGCGCGAGGGGAGCCACCAGACGCTCCTCGAGCAGCTGCTTCTCGTGCCGCATACCCGCGACATTGCCCCAGAGGTGGCGCGGCAGAATGCGGCCGCCGACCTCCTTGAGCAGTTCGAGCTCGCGCCGCTGCACGGGCATCTGCCGTTCGAGGAAGCGCAGATCCGAGCGCACGCGGAACCCGTTCGACGTCAGCATGTCGAGGCGACTGCCCTCGGGCATCAGCACCGACAGCGTCGACAGCCCGAGGGGCGCCATCTTGCGCTCGAGCGCGTCGAGCAGCGCGCCCGATACGTTCTCGGAGCGCGCATCCTCCGATGCCCGGAAGAACACGACCCACCCCTGGGCGTGCGCCGCTCGACCGACCGCGGCGGCGACCACGATCTCGTCGCGCACGGCGACGACGGCGTGATCCTCGCGGCACGAGGCGGTCACCTCGGCGAGCGAGTACACGGGCTGCTCGTCGGAGGCCTGCGCCTCCCACCACAGCCGGACGACGGCGTCGAGGTCGTCGTCATGGAATTCTCGGATCGTGATGCGTGCCATGGCTCGATCATGCCAGGCGACCGCCCCGTACCGGGCGGAATCGTGCAGATCCTTCCGCGAAGTTCGGCACTTCTTCCGCACTGGTGAAATCGCACGGTAGACTGGTGCGCACGGGCCGATCCGATATCGGCCCCATCGTCGCTGATCTTCATGCATACCGGGCCGTTCGACAGGCCCGAGCCGAGGCCCCAGGCCCCGAGACTTTCCGCGGCGAACGGTGCGCGCGGCCCCGCGCTGCACCCGCCGAACCGCAGCGACGCACGACCGCGCCGCCCGATCCCTGCCGGGAGCACGGGCCCGCGCGCGCCGCGCTGCTCAGCCAGAAAGGTCCCCGTGACCGAACAGACCACTCCCGCCCCGTCGTTCCGCGACCTCGGCGTACCCGAAGCCATCGCGCACGCCCTCGAGAAGAACGGCAAGGAGACCGCCTTCCCGATCCAGCGCGACACCCTCGCCGACACCCTCGCCGGCCGCGACGTGCTCGGCCGCGGCCGCACCGGCTCGGGCAAGACCATCGCCTTCGGCATCCCCCTCGTCGCGAACCTCGCGAGCGACGCGCAGGACGCGGCGAGGAAGCGCCGACCGAACCGCCCGCGCGCCATCGTGCTCGCCCCCACCCGCGAGCTCGTCACCCAGATCGCCGAGACCGTGAAAATGCTCGCCGACCCGATCGGCGTCAAGGTCACCACCATTTTCGGCGGCATCCCGCAGCGCCGCCAGGAGGCCGCCCTCGAAGCCGGAGTCGACATCGTCGTCGCCGCTCCCGGTCGGCTCGACGATCTCATGCGCCAGGGCGTCGTCAGCCTCGACGGTGTCGAGATCACGGTGCTCGACGAGGCCGACCACATGGCCGATATGGGCTTCCTGCCCGTCGTCACGCGCATCATGAACAAGACCCCGAAGCACGGCCAGCGCCTGCTCTTCTCGGCGACCCTCGACAACGGGGTCGACAACATCGTGAAGAAGTACCTGCACGATCCGATCCTGCACTCGGTCGACGCCGCCGAGTCGCCCGTGCCGCAGCTCACGCACCACGTCTTCGAGATCGCGGGCAAAGATCAGAAGGACGCCCTCATCGAGGCCCTCGCCTCGGGCACGGCTCGCCGCATCTTCTTCACCCGCATGAAGCACCAGGCGAAGAAGCTCGCGAAGCAGCTCACCGCCCGCGGCATCCCCGCGGTCGAGCTGCAGGGCAACCTGTCGCAGAACGCACGCGACCGCAACCTCGCCGAGTTCGTCTCGGGCGAGGCGAAGGTGCTCGTCGCAACCGACGTCGCCGCCCGCGGCGTGCACGTCGACGGCGTCGAGCTCGTCGTGCACATCGACCCGCCGGTCGAGCACAAGGCCTACCTGCACCGTTCGGGCCGCACCGCCCGCGCCGGCAACGAGGGCGACGTGGTCACGCTCGTGCTGCCCGAGCAGCGCGGCGAGATGCGCCAGATCATGCGCGCCGCGAAGATCCGCGTGACCCCGCAGCAGGTCAACCCGATGGCCGCGCAGATCGCCCCCGAGGTGCTCGCGCTCATCGGCGAAGTCGCGCCGCGCGTCGACCCCCGGGAGACCGAGCGCAAGCGTGCCGCGGCCCAGGTCGCGCAGCAGCGCGCCGCCGG
This sequence comes from Leucobacter sp. gxy201, assembly GCF_051043335.1. Classification (NCBI taxonomy): domain Bacteria; kingdom Bacillati; phylum Actinomycetota; class Actinomycetes; order Micrococcales; family Microbacteriaceae; genus Leucobacter; species Leucobacter sp. gxy201. The sequence continues at coordinate 501,373 of NZ_JAMXWS010000001.1, read as the reverse complement.
GCACGCCCCCGCGGGCGAGGGCAAGTCGCAGGGCGCCAACGCCAAGCGCAAGCGCTCGCGCGGCGGGCGCGGGCGCAGCGGTGGCGGCGCCGGCCAGAGCATCAGCGGTCAGGGCGGTTCGCAGGGCGGCCAGAACGCCGGCCAGGGCCGGCAGGAGCAGAATCGACAGGGATCCCAGCAGCCCCGCACGCAGGGTCAGCCGGGCAGCGGCCGCCGTCGCACGGGCGGTCGCGGCCGCGCCACGGGCGGCGGCACGGTCTACTCCACCAACAGCTGACACGTCCTCGACGAGCCCCGCACCCCGATCGCCTCGGGGTGCGGGGCTCGTCCTGTTTCCGCTCGTCGCGTCTCCATTCGTCGTATCTCCACCCCCTCGGCCGAAATCTTGTGACGGAATGAGTGCTCGAACCACTGTTTTCGCGCGCATTTCGCACCTATACTCGATCGGTGGGCATCTATCGTGATCTGGGGCGCAACCCCGGCGTCTTCCGTATCGTTCTCTCGCAGGTCTTCGCGAGGTTCCCGTTCGGCATGCTCTCGATCATTCTGCTGCTGCACATCCAGAACGCCTACGGCGACTACACCTCGGCCGGTATCGTGCTCGCGGCGCAGAGCGCGGGCCAGGCGGTATCGGGCCCGCTGAGCAGCAGGTTCATGGGCCGCTGGGGCATGCGCCCGGTGCTCACCGTCACCTCGATCGTGTGCGCGGCGCTGCTCATCACGGTCGCCGTCGTGCACCTGCCGCTCCCCGTCGTCGCCGTCATCGCGGTGTTCGTCGGCCTCGCCACTCCCCCGGTCACGCCGGCAGTGCGCACGATCTACCCGAAGCTCGTGCCCGCCACGCAGCTGTCGGCTCTGTACTCGCTCGACGCGGCGGCGCAGGAGATCATCTGGGTCGCCGGCCCCGTCATCGCGGTCTTCGTGTCGTCGCAGTTCGGCACGACCGTCGGACTGTGCGTCGCGGCCGGCTTCATGCTGGTCGGCGGCGCCTGGTTCATCGTGAGCCCTGCCCTGGGCGCCGTGCGGCTCGCCCGCCCGAAGCGCGGCTTCGGCGCGGTACTGCGCCACCCGACCGTCGTCATCACCACCGTCGTCGGCTTCTTCATGGTCGCGTCGTTCGCGTCGCTCGAGGCCGGCGTCGTCGCGGCCTTCGCGGGCCCCGGCCAGGGGCACGGCGATATCCGTTCGGGCATCGTGCTCGCTCTCTTCGCGGGCGGTTCGCTCGTCGGCGGTCTGCTTTTCGGGCACCGCGAGATGCGCCCCTGGTCGCTCGCGCTGCGCCTCTTCGTCGTGCTCGTCGGCATCGCCGCCTGCCTCGTCATGCTCGACATGTGGTGGCTGAGCGTCATGCTGTTCATCGGCGGCCTCGGCACGGCGCCCGCATTCGCCGCGATCTCGAGCATCATCGCGGTCTCCATCAAGTTCTCGGAGACGGCCGAGGCGTTCGGCTGGATCGGCACCGGCCAGCTCGTCGGCGTCGCCTCCGGTTCGGCGCTCGCGGGTATCGCCATCGACGCCTCGGGTGCGCACGGCGCGCTGCTCGTGTCGAGCGGGCTGCTGCTCGCAGGCCTCATCTGCTCGGTGGCGACGCTCCGCTGGATCCCCGATCTGCGCGGCCGCAGCATCGAGGCGCCTCCCGAGACGGGCACCGTCACCCTCCCGCTGCCGTAGGGCGGTGCGTTCGACAGGCATCGTAACGATCCGGTCGCGTCCAGGGTTTCGGCAGGCGCCTCCCCGTGCCGCTGAGCACGGCCACCCTATGGTGGGGTGCATGGCCTCCATTACGAGAACCCGTGCCCTGACCGCCCTGACCGCCGGCGGTCTGCTGCTCCTGCCGCTCGCAGCATGCTCCGGCGGCACCGGCGGCAGCGTCCCCGATCTCGCGGCCTCGAGCGACTTCGTCAGCTCGGACGCGGCTCGGTCCATGGAGGATTCGGCGCCGGGCGGTTCGGCGGAGACGCCGGGCGCCGAGAAGTCGATCATTCAGACCGGCGACATCAGGCTCTCGGTCAAAGACCCCACCGCCGCGGCAGACGAGGCCGCTCGGGTCGCCGCGAAGTTCGGCGGATCGGTCGAATCGATGTCGGTGTCGGGCACGGGCGACCGCTCCACCGCGAACCTCACGCTGCGCGTCCCGGCCGACGAGCTCGACGCTGCCTTCGCAGCGCTCGGCGAGATCGGCACCGTCGAATCCGAGAACCGGTCGGCCGTCGACGTCACGGCCGAGCACGCCGATCTCGACGCTCGCGTCGGCGCCCTCGAGACGTCGGTCGAGCGACTGCAGGGCCTCATGGCGAACGCCGCCTCGACGACCGAACTGCTCGAGGCCGAATCGATGCTGTCCCAGCGCCAGCAGGAGCTCGACGGGCTCAAGGCCCAGCTGCAGGCACTCGAGGGCCAGGTCGCCGAATCGACGATCACGGTGTCGCTCACGAGCCCGAGCACGCTGCCCGGCGGCGGCCCCGCGAACTTCTGGGAAGGCCTCCTCGCCGGCTTCTCGTCGCTCGGCGCCGCCGGCTCGGGCGCCCTCGTGCTGCTCGGCGTACTGCTGCCGTGGCTCGTCGTGGGCGGCATCATCGCGCTCGTCGTCGTGCTGATCGTACGCCGCGCCCGCCGACGCGGCCGCGCGCGGCGCGCGGCGCAGGCATCACCCGAGCAGGCGGCACCCGGCCGGGCTGCTCCGAGGCAGGCCGAGCCCGGTCAGCCGGCGAGCGGCTCGAGCAGCGACGCGTAGGCGAGCGGGCGGCCGGCGACGCGCTCGGCGGCACGATGCCCCGTGTGCATCGCGCCGGTGACCGTCGCCGAGTCGTCGCCCGAGGTCGCCTCGCCCGCGATGTGCAGCACGCCGCCGCCGAGGGGCGTCGCGAGCAGTTCGTGGTCGGCGCCGACCGCGTCGACGGTCATGTACGAGTACGAGCCGCGCGTGTAGGGGTCGTGCTGCCAGCGCGTGATGCGCGCGTGCACGGGCTCGACGACGGCATCGCCGTAGATGCCGCGCAGCCCCTCCATGACCGAGGCGACGATGCGCTCGTCGCTCCAGTCGCGGATGGTGCGGGCGCACTCCCCCGCGGCGAAGGTGAGCAGCGTGGGTTCCCCGCTCGGCCCGCTGAGGTCGTACCACGAGTGCCACCAGTCGCCCGCAGCGCCCTGCCGGCGCACGCCGTAGACGCCGTCGTCCCAGAACTTGCGCGGGAACCGCAGGAAGACCTTCTCGAAGGCGTTCATCTCGAAGCCCGCGAGCGCGCCCGCGACGGGCTGCGGCAGCTCGGGCTCGAAGGCCAGCGCTCCGCTCTTGAGCACGCCGACGGGCACGGTGACGATGACGCGGTCGGCCGCGAACTCGTCGCCCGAGGCGGCCACGACCGCTCCGGCCTCCGACCAAACGATGCGCGACACCTCGTGCTCGAGCCGCACGTCGAGGCCCGCGGCGAGGCGGGTCGCGAGCTCGTCGTAGCCGCGCGGGAAGACGACCTCGTCGCCGTCGATGACGTCGTCGTCGAGGCCGTGCGCCCCGAGAATCGTCGCATCGGCGCCGACCTGCTCCTCGCTGCGGTGCCGCAGGTACTCGCGCACGCGCGCGGCGCGTTCGGCCTCCCAGCCGCCCGCGCGCAGCTCGTCGAGCACCGCATCGACGACGTCGCCGTACGAGGCGCCGGGCTCCGCCGCGGCGATGATCGCCTCGAGGCGGGCATCGGTCTCATGGATATCCGCCGCGAAGGCCTCCGCCGCCTCGTCGGTCAGGCGCGCGCCGTCGGGCCGGTAGTACGCGAGCGGGCGCCCGTCGGGCTGGTAGCTGCCCATCGTGAACTCCGTCATCGGCAGACCGAAACCGGCCGCGACGTCGAAGAGGGGGCAGTCGTCGATGCCGTGGATCCACGACGCGCCCATGTCGGTGACGCGACCGCCCTCGCGCTCGGTGTGCACGCGGCCGCCCACGCGGTCGCGCGCCTCGAGCACGAGCACGCGCTGCCCGGCGCGCGCCAGGAGCCCGGCCGCGGTGAGCCCCGCGATGCCGGCTCCCACCACTATCGAATCGAAGTGTTCCATCGTCTCTCCGCTCTTCACTCGTCATGCCGCCGTTCGGGGCGGCTGCTCATCGCGCTCGGCGATCCCTGGCCGGCTCACTCGTCGGGAACGAGCACCGGCGTGTCGCGGTTCAGGCTCTCGCGGCGGAAGAACGGCTTCGAGTTCGGCCGCAGCCACCAGATGCCCATGAGCACGAAGCCGAGCAGGATCGCGCCGACGCCGATGACGAAGGCGCCGCCGATGCCGAGCAGCACCGTGTAGCTGTAGTCGACGCTGATCATATCGATCGCCGACTGCACGAAGGCGTAGCTCAGCATGAGGCCGCCGAGCGCGGGGAGGATGCCGCGCATCCACAGGTTGCGGGCGTTCTCGCGCAGCGTGTCCTTGAAATACCAGACGCAGGCGAAGGAGGTGATCGCGTAGTACAGCGCGACCGCGAGCCCCATCGAGGTGAGCGAATCGGCGAGCACGTCCTCCGAGATGATCGACATGCCGACGTAGTAGACGATGGCAGCGACGCCCATGAGCGTGGTCGAGAACCACGGGGTCTTGAAGCGGGGGTGCAGCTCGGCGAACTTCGCAGGCAGCGCGCGGTAGACCGCCATGGAGAGGGTGCCGCGCGCGGTCGGCAGAATCGTCGTCTGCGTCGACGAGGCCGCCGAGATCATCACGCCGAGGATGAGGAACCAGCCCCACGGCCCGAACAGCGCCCCGCTCAGCACCGAGAACACATCGTCGATGCTCTCGGGGTTCGTGAGCCCGAAGCCGGTGTCGCCGAAGCCCGAGAACATCATGACCGCGATCGAGGTGCCGACGTAGAGCACGATGAGCACGACGATGCTCGACAGCGCCGCGCGACCCGGAGTCTTACGCGGGTTCTTCGTCTCCTCGTTCAGCGCGAGGCAGGTGTCCCAGCCCCAGTAGATGAAGAGGGCGAGCAGCACGGCCTCGATGAACCCCGACCACGAGGTGAGCCCCGCCGGGTTGAACCACTGCCAGTCGAAGGCGATCGAGCCCTCGGAGGTGCCGTTCACGGCATGCCCGATCGCGAGCCCCGCGAACAGCACCATGGCGACGATCTGCACGGTCATGAGCACCATCTGCAGCCGCTCGCCCATCTGCACGCCGATCGTGCTGATGACGGTCATGATGGCCATGAACACGACCGAAGTGCTCACGACGATGACGCGATTGTCGGCGAACTCCTGGTTGCCGAGCAGCAGCCAGAAGTACTTGCCGGTGATCTCGCCGACGTTCGACAGCACCATGATGGCCGATACCGCCACGGCCCAGCCGCCGATCCAGCCCGTGACGGGGCCGAACGCTTTCGCGCCCCACACGAAGGTGGTGCCGCAGTCGGGCATATCGCGGTTCAGCTCCTGATAGGCGAAGGCCGCGAAGATCATGGGCACGCAGGCGACCACGAATACGAGCGGTGCCTGGGAGCCCACCGCGAGGATGACGTAGCCGAGCGTCGCCGCGAGCGAATAGAGCGGAGCAGTCGACGCGAGGCCGATGACGGTGGAGCCGACGACGCCGAGGGTGCCTGCGCTCAGGCCCTTGCCGACGTGGATGTGCCCTGTTTCAGTGGCGTTACTGAGGGTCTTCTTCGACATAGCGCCAATTGTGCAGCAATTCGCGCCGGGGCGAAAGCTGAGAAGAGTTTTCCATCGATTCGACTCATTCCGAAGCATACGGCACAAGATTCTTCGAAAACAGTTCTGCAGGGATCATCGATCCTCCGGGATCCTCATTTTCGACCGCGTAGCGCGCCTCGAGCAAATGTGCGAGACTTGCGGCACCCGAGCCCACCAGCATCCTTATGGAGGAGTGATCCGAACATGGGTACATTCGCAGTCATCGACCCCGCCACCGGGCAGACCGTCGCCGAATACCCCGACGCGACCGCGGCGGATATCGAGAACGCGCTGACGTCGGCGCAGAGCGCCTACCGCGATTGGTCACGGAAGACGACCGTCGCCGAGCGCGCGGCGCTCGCGAAGCGCGCGGCCGAACTCTTCGACGAGCGCAAGGACGAACTCGGCGCCATCATCAACCGCGAGATGGGCAAGCCGCTCGACCAGTCCGTCGGCGAGGCCGAGTTCTCGGGCGCGATCGCCGCGGCCTTCGCCGACAACGCCGAGGAGTGGCTCGCCGACGAGGTGCTCGAGGTCGAAGACGGCCTGAAGACCTTCTTCCGCTTCCAGGGCACCGGCGTGATCCTCGGCATCATGCCGTGGAACTACCCCTACTACCAGGTCGCCCGCTTCGCCGTGCCGAACCTCATCCTCGGCAACACGATCGTGCTGAAGCACGCGGCGCAGTGCCCCGAGTCGGCGCTCGCGCTCGAGCAGCTGTTCAAGGACGCCGGCTTCCCCGAGGGCGCCTACGTCAACGTGTTCGCGACCCACGAGCAGATCTCCGGCATCATCGCCGATGACCGCATCCAGGGCGTCTCGCTCACCGGCTCGGAGCGCGCCGGAGCGATCGTCGCCGAGCAGGCCGGCCGCGCGCTCAAGAAGTGCGTGCTCGAGCTCGGCGGCTCTGACGTCTTCCTCGTGCTCGACACCGCCGACCTCGACCATGCGGTCGCGCACGCCGTGGGCGGCCGCATGGAGAACTCGGGCCAGGCCTGCAACGGTTCGAAGCGCATCGTCGTCATCGACTCGCTCTTCGACGCCTTCCGCGAGAAGTTCGTCGCCGCTATCGGCGGCCAGAGCTACGGCAGCGACTTCGGCCCGCTCTCGTCGGCCGCCGCTACGAAGACGCTCACCGGCCAGGTGCGCGGCGCCATCGACCAGGGCGCCGAGGTGCTCGTCGGCAGCGCCGAGCCCGAGGGCAACGTCTTCACCCCGACCGTGCTCGCGAACATCACGCCCGCGATGGAGGCCTACAGCCAGGAACTCTTCGGCCCCGTCGCCCAGCTCTACCGCGTGTCGAGCGATGAGGAGGCCGTCGAACTCGCGAACTCGTCGCCCTACGGCCTCGGCTCGGTCATCATCTGCGACGACCTGGAGCGCGCCGAGCGCGTCGGCGATCAGCTCGAGGTGGGTATGGTCTTCATCGGCGCCGCGGGCCTCGAGGGCGCCGACGTGCCCTTCGGCGGCGTCAAGAAGTCGGGCTACGGCCGCGAGCTCGGCCGCGTCGGCATGCTCGAGTTCGCGAACAAGAAGCTGTTCCGCTTCGCGGGCTGATCTTCTCGCGCTGATGCGCTGACAATGGGTCGCAAATCGGGGTTCTCTGGTCGATTCCACCCCGATTTGCGACCCATTGTCGTCCCGGCACGGCGCCCGAGCCCGGTGACCCGCGCGGCGCCCGAGCCCGGTTGCGCGGCACCCGGCCCGGGCGCGAGGCCGCCTGCGCCACCGGGCGTTCACCCGGCCCCGGTATGCTCCCGGCATGCCCGAGCCCGCGACGCCCCCTGACGGCGCACCGTCTGCGCGGCATTCGGCGCGGGAGGTGCTCCGCGTCTTCCTGAAGCTCGGGGCGACCTCGTTCGGCGGCCCGATCGCGCACCTCGGCTACTTCCGCACCGAGTTCGTCGAGCGGCGCGCTTGGATGAGCGACGAGGAGTACGCCGATCTCGTCGCGCTCTGCCAGTTCCTGCCCGGGCCCGCATCGAGTCAGGTCGGGTTCGCGATCGGGCTGCGCCGGGCCGGGCTACTCGGCGCCCTCGCGGCGTTCGCGGCGTTCACTCTGCCGTCGGCGGCGCTCATGGTGGTGTTCGCGTTCGGCGCCGCCCGCATCGACGGCCCGATCGGCGCCGGCCTCATCTCGGGGCTGCAGATCGTCGCCGTCGCGGTCGTGGCGCAGGCCGTGATCGGCATGGCTCGCACGCTGGCCCCCGACCGGTCCCGCGCATCGATCGCGGTCTGCGCCGCGGTGCTGGTGCTGCTGCTGCCCGGGTCGCTCGGCCAGGTCGCGGCGATCGCGTTCGGCGGGGTCACCGGGCTCGCACTCGGCCGCAGGGGGCTTCCGGCCGAGGCGCCCGCGCGGCCGTCGGGGCCGGTGCGTCCGGCCGCACCGCGCAGGGCGACGGGCATCGTCTGCCTGGTGCTCTTCGCATGCCTGCTGGCTCTGCTCCCGGTCGTCGTGCACGCGACCGGCGGGGCGCGTTCCGACGCCGCCGGCGGCCTCGCACTGTTCGATGCCTTCGCCACTGCTGGCGCACTGGTGTTCGGCGGCGGCCACGTCGTGCTGCCGCTCCTCGAGGCCTCGGTCGTCGCACCCGGCTGGGTGCCGGCCGCCGACTTCATCGCCGGATACGGCGCCGCGCAGGCGATGCCCGGCCCGTTGTTCTCGTTCGCTGCATTTCTGGGCGCGGACTCGACGGTCGGCCCGGGAGGCCACTCCGGTGCCGCGATCGCGCTCACCGCGATCTTCCTGCCCGGGCTCCTGCTGCTCATCGGGGTGCTACCGTTCTGGGAGGCGCTGCGCGAGCGACATGCGGTGCGGGGGTTCATGCGCGGGGCGAATGCCGCTGTGGTGGGCGTGCTCGCCGCGGCGCTCTACTCTCCGGTGTTCACGACCGCCGTGCTGGGCTCAACGGACCACGGCGGCGCGGCCGGCCCGACAGGCCCGGCAGGCATCGGAGGGAGCACCGGCGCTTTCGCGCTCGCCCTCGTCTGCTTCGCGCTGCTCGTCGTCTGGAAGCTGCCGCCCTGGGTCGCAGTGCTCGCCGGTGCCGCGGGCGGCGTGCTGCTCGCCGCCCTGCGGGGCTTCTGCTAGGCCGGTCGGCGTCGCGCAGCCCGTCGGTCCGCCGAACCCGCCGAACCCCTCGACGTCGGTAGCCCCGCCGCGCCGCGCCCCGAACCGCTCACATGATATGCTGAACGCGTTCATTGAACACGTTCAGCGAACTGACTGCGCTGTTCCGGGCGCGGCAGGGACCGGACGAAAGGGGTCGCCCATGATCACCACTCGCGAGCAGCACAGACTCGCCACCCGGCGGCGCGTCATCGCGGCGGCGCGGCAGCGCTTCGTCGAGCGAGGCTACGCCGCGACCACGGTGCGCGGCATCGCCGAAGCGGCAGGGGTCAGCACTGGTACCGTCATGGCGGTGGGCGACAAGAACGCGCTGCTCATCGAGGTCTTCGACGCGCAGATCGCGGCGCTGCACGCGGGATCATGGTACGAGGGCGCGGCTCCGACGACGACCGACGCAGCGGCGGCAGACCGCAGCACTGCAACCGAGCGCAGCGCCGCGACCGGGACCTGCGTCGACCGACTCGCGGCCCTCGCACGACCGTTCGTCGAGCTCTTCGCCGTGCATGCCGACCTCGCACGGCGCTACGCGGCGATCCTCGTATCGGGCACGCACCGCTCGACGCTCTTCACCGAGCTCGCCGACCGGCTGCGGCAGGATTTCGCCGCGGCCATCGCGTCGCCGCGCGGCTGCGCCGCGAGCGCGGACGCACCGTCTCGAGCAGCGTCCCTGTACTACGCCTACGTCGGGGTGCTCTTCAGTGCCTCGGCGACCGGAGCCGTCGATGTCCGTGAGATCGAGCAGGAGCTGCGGCGCGCGTTCGCCGCCTGTTGCCGGTGCTCGGGCGCTGGGCGCGACGGCGGCGCTCGAGGTGCGACTGCAAGCGCGGTGGAGGCACGATGACGCCGACCGTGCTCACGCTGCCGCCGCTGCCCGCGATCTGGTGGTTGCCGGTCGCACTCGCGATCGCGCTGCTCGCCGATGCGGCGATGTCGGTGCGGCCTCCCCGCTTCATCCGCGACTGCCTCGACGGCGTGCGCTTCCCGCGCGGCTGGTGGTGGGCGCTCATCGTCATCAAGGCCCTGGCGGCGGCCGGGCTGATCGTCGGCATCTGGCTTCCGGGCGTCGCCTTCGCCGCGAACGTCGGCGTGATCGTCTACTTCGTGTGCGCCGCGGTCGCGCACATCCGCGCCCGCTTCTTCGGCCAGGCGTTCTGGGTCAACTGCCTCGGCATGCTCGCGCTCTCGGTCGCGGTGCTGCTCGGGTCGGTGCTCCCCGCCTGAACGCGCGAAGCGCCTGGGCGCACGATTCCTCGTGCGCCCAGGCGCTCACGGCGAACAAAGGGTCGCGATCTGGGGTCCGGTGGCCGCACCGACCCCAGATCGCGACCCTTTGTCAGGCGCTGCGGCGGATCTTCGCTCGATCCGCCCGCGAGAACCTACCAGCGGGGCTTGCGCTTGCCATCAGCGCGACCGGAGCCCGAATCGCGCCCGCGATCCTCCCAGCCGCGGCCGCCGCGATCGCCGCCCCGATCGTTCCGGTCGTAGCCGCCGCGTCCCCCGCGGTCGTACCCGCCGCGGTCGCCACGGTCGTTCCGGTCGTAGCCGCCACGGTCGTTCCGGTCGTACCCGCCGCGCCCGCCGCGGTCGTACCCGCCACGGTCCCCGCGATCGTTCCGGTCGCCTCGACCCCCGCGGTCGTAGCCGCCACGGTTCCCGCGGTCATACCCGCCACGGTCACCGCGGTCGCCCCCGCGGTAGCCGCCGCGATCATCGCGATCGCGGCCGCCGCGGCGATCCTCCCAGCCCTTGCCGCGCGGAGCGGGGCCGTTGTCCTCGCTGATCTCGATCGGCTTGCCCTTGATCCGGGTATCGGAGAGCGCCGCGAGCGTCTCGGCCGACAGGTTCGCGGGCAGTTCGACGAGCGAGAAGTCGTCGCGCACCTGGATGCGGCCGAAGTCGCCGCGGCTGAGGTTGCCCTCGTTCGCGATGGCGCCGACGATCTGGCCCGGGTTCACGTTGTGGCGGCGGCCGACCTCGATGCGGAACATCTTCAGGTCGTCGCGGCGCTCGCGGGGGCCGCGATCCTCGCGCGGGCGATCCCTGTCGGAGCGGTCTCGGCCGCCCTGGGCCTCTTCGAGGAACTTCGCGGCCTGCTTGCGGTCGCGCTCGAACTTGCGGTCGTCGTCCTCGGACAGCAGCAGCGGCGTGTCGCCCTGCGCGACGACGGCGAGCGCCGCGGCCACGTCGGCCTCGGGCACGTCGTGGTGGCGCACGTAGTGGTCGATGATGTCGCGGAAGCGGTCGACGCGCGCGGTCTCGGCGAGCGCGGCGGTGATGGCGTCGTCGAAGCGCGACAGGCGTGTCGCGTTGACCTCGTCGACCATGGGCAGCGGCATCTGGGTGAGCGGCTGCTTCGTGGCCTTCTCGATCGCCTTCAGCAGGCGGCGCTCGCGGGGCGTGACGAAGCTGATCGCGTCGCCCGAGCGGCCGGCGCGGCCGGTGCGGCCGATGCGGTGCACGTACGACTCGGTGTCGATCGGCAGGTCGTAGTTGACGACGTGGCTGATGCGCTCGACGTCGAGGCCGCGCGCTGCCACGTCGGTCGCGACGAGGATGTCGAGCTTGCCGTCCTTCAGCGCCTGCACGGTGCGCTCGCGCTGCGCCTGCTGGATGTCGCCGTTGATCGCGGCGGCCGAATAGCCGCGGGCGCGCAGCTTCTCGGCGACCTGCTCGGAGTCGCCGCGGGTGCGCGTGAAGACGATGAGGCCGTCGAAGTCCTCGACCTCGAGAATGCGGGTGAGGCCGTCGAGCTTCTGCGTGTACGACAGCACCACGTAGCGCTGGGTGATGTTCGACGAGGTCTGCGTCTTGCCGGCGATCTTGATCTCGCGCGGGTCGTTCAGGTGCTGCTGCGAGATGCGGCGGATCTGCGCCGGCATCGTCGCGGAGAACAGAGCGACCTGCTTCTCGGCGGGGGTGTCGGCGAGGATGGTCTCGACATCCTCCGCGAAGCCCATCTTCAGCATCTCGTCGGCCTCGTCGAGCACCAGGTACTTGATCTGGCTGAGGTCGAGCGAGCCGCGGTTCAGGTGGTCCATGATGCGACCGGGGGTGCCGACGACGATATCGACGCCGCGGCGCAGCGCCGAGAGCTGCTGACCGTAGGCCTGGCCGCCGTAGACGGGCAGCAGGTGCACGCTCGGCAGGTGCGCGGCGTAGCTCTCGAAGGCCTCGCAGACCTGCAGCGCGAGCTCGCGGGTCGGCGCGAGCACAAGGGCCTGGGGCACGCCGGCGCCGGGCTCGATGCGCGACAGGATCGGCAGCGCGAACGCGGCGGTCTTGCCGGTGCCGGTCTGTGCGAGGCCGACGACGTCGCGCCCCTCGAGCAGCACGGGGATGGTCGCCTCCTGGATCGCCGACGGGTGCTCGTACCCGACGTCGGTGATGGCGCGCAGCACCTTCGGGGCGAGGCCGAGGTCGGCGAAGGTCGCGCGCTCCTTCTCGGCGGGAGCGGCGGGAGCGGCGGGAGCGGCGGCCTCGGGGGCCTCGGGGGCCGCAGCGGGGTCGGCGGCCCCGGTGGCGGTGTCGTGCGACGCGGCGTCGGTGGCGGCGGCCTCTTCGGTCACCTCTGCTTCTGCGGGCGCGGGGGTCTCGGCGGGTGCGGCGGCGTCCTCGACGACCGAATTGTGTTCGGCGTCGGGCTGGTCCAGGTTCTCGGAAGAGGGCATCGTACCATCTTACACCGCTTTACCGCCCCCACGACCGGCTCACCCCGATTGTTCACTGGCCCCGCGCCCGCGGTCCGGGATTCCGGACAATGACCGGCCGAACTTCGTTGTCCGCTCCCCCGACCCGCGATGAGATGGTCGAAGCAGCATCCGCCGCCCGCTCGAGTTTCGAGCGGCACCGACCGAAAGGCACCCGATGTCACTCCCCGGCGCCCGCCCCGTCCGCGCCCCGCGCGGCACCGAGATCTCCGCGAAGAGCTGGCAGACCGAAGCCCCGCTGCGCATGCTCATGAACAACCTCGACCCCGAGGTCGCCGAGCGCCCCGACGACCTCGTCGTCTACGGCGGCACCGGCCGCGCCGCGCGCTCGTGGCAGGCGTTCGACGCGATCGTCGACACGCTGCGCGACCTCGAAGACGACGAGACGCTGCTCGTGCAGTCGGGCAAGCCGGTCGGCGTCTTCCGCACGAACGTGTGGGCGCCTCGCGTGCTCATCGCCAATTCGAACCTCGTGGGCGACTGGGCGACGTGGCCCGAGTTCCGCAGGCTCGAGGCCGAGGGGCTCATGATGTACGGCCAGATGACGGCCGGTTCGTGGATCTACATCGGCACCCAGGGCATTCTCCAGGGCACCTACGAGACCTTCGCTGCCGCCGGCCGCAAGCTCATCGGTCAGGGCCGCATCGCGGCGGTCGAGGGCAAGGGATCGCTCGCCGGCACGCTCACCCTCACCGGCGGCTGCGGCGGCATGGGCGGCGCCCAGCCGCTCGCCGTGACCCTCAACGACGGCGCCTGCCTCATCGTCGACGTCGACCGCACGCGCCTCGAGCGCCGCGCCGGCAAGCGCTACCTCGACGAGGTCGTCGACGACCTCGATGCCGCGCTCGCCCGGGTGCGGCAGGCGAAGGACGAGCAGCGGGGCTGGTCGGTCGGGCTCGTCGGCAACGCCGCCGAGGTGTTCCCCGAGATCCTGCGCCGCCACCGCGCCGGCGAGATCGCGATCGACCTCGTGACCGACCAGACCTCGGCGCACGACCCGCTGTCGTACCTGCCGATCGGCTATTCGGTCGATGAGCACCTCGCCCGCGCCGAGGCCGACCCCGAGCAGTTCACGAAGGATGCGCAGGCGTCGATGGCCGCGCATGTGAAGGCCATGGTCGAGTTCCAGGACGCGGGCGCCGAGGTGTTCGACTACGGCAACTCGATCCGCGACGAGGCCCGCACGGGCGGCTACGACCGCGCCTTCGCATTCCCAGGCTTCGTGCCGGCCTACATCCGCCCGCTCTTCTGCGAGGGGCTCGGCCCGTTCCGCTGGGCCGCGCTCTCGGGCGACCCCGAAGACATCCGCGTCACCGACGAGGCGCTCAAGGAGCTGTTCCCCGAGAACGTCCACCTGCACAAATGGCTCGATGCGGCCGAGGAGCGCGTCGAGTACGAGGGCCTGCCCGCGCGCATCTGCTGGCTCGGCTACGGCGAACGGCACCGGGCCGGCCTGCTCTTCAACCGGCTGGTCGCCGAGGGCAAGGTCTCCGCGCCGATCGTGATCGGCCGCGACCACCTCGATTCGGGCTCCGTCGCGTCGCCCTACCGCGAGACCGAGGCCATGGCCGACGGTTCCGACGCGATCGCGGACTGGCCGCTGCTCAACGCGCTCACCGCGACCTCGTCGGGGGCGACCTGGGTGTCGCTGCATCACGGCGGCGGCGTCGGCATCGGCCGCTCGATCCATGCCGGCCAGGTCTCCGTGGCCGACGGCACCGAGCTCGCCGCGCAGAAGCTCGAGCGCCTGCTCACCAACGACCCCGGCATGGGCGTCATCCGCCACGTCGACGCGGGCTACGAACGCGCCGCCGAGGTCGCGAGCGAGCGGAACGTGCGCGTTCCCCTCGAGCCGACCATCCGCAACACCGAGCGCGCCTGGTAGGTTCCCGGCATGGCAACGCTTCTCATCGACGGCATCGGCGAGTTGACCACGAACGACGAGGCGCTCGACGCAGGGATCGGCGGCCGCATCGCCGATGCCGCCGTCGTGGTCGAGGACGGTCGCGTCGCGTGGGCGGGCCCGGCGGCGCAGGCACCCGCGGCGGATGAGCGCTTCGACGCCGCGGGGCGCGCGCTGCTGCCGGGGTGGGTCGATTCGCACACCCACATGGTGTTCGCCGGAGACCGCACGGCCGAGTTCGAGGCGCGCATTGCGGGCGAGTCGTATGCGGCGGGCGGCATCAACGTCACCGTGAACGCGACGCGCGCTGCGAGCGACCACGAACTCGACGCGAACCTCGCTCGGCTCGTCGACGAGGCCCGGCGCGGCGGCACGACCACGATGGAGACGAAGACGGGGTACGGCCTCGACGTCGAGCACGAGCTGCGCAGCGCGCGCATCGCCGCGGGCCGAGTCGACGCCGTCACATTCCTCGGCGCGCATCTCGTGCCCGCCGGGGCCGACGCCGACGCGTACCTCGACCTGGTCTGCGGCCCCATGCTCGACGCGGTCGCGCCGCACGTGAGCGCGGTCGACGTGTTCTGCGAGACGGGCGCCTTCGACGGCGCCGCCTCGACTCGGGTGCTCGAGGCCGCCGCCGCGAAGGGACTCGCCACCCGCGTGCACGGCAATCAGCTCGGGCACGGGCCGGGCGCCCGGCTGGCGGTCGAGCACGGGTCGCTGAGCGTCGACCACGTCGGCTTCCTCGACGACGCCGACATCGAGGCGCTGGCCGCGTCGTGGGCGGGCGGTGCGCGCGGCACCGTGGCAACCGTGTTGCCGGCCTGCGACCTCTCGACCCGCATGCCGCTCGCGCCGGCCCGCCGCCTCACCGACGCGGGCGCCATCGTGGCGATCGCCTCGAACTGCAACCCCGGCACGTCGTACACGAGCTCGATGGGCTTCTGCGTCGCGACCGCCGTGCTGCAGATGGGGCTCAGCGTGCAAGAAGCGGTACGGGCCGCTACGCTCGGAGGGGCCATCGCCCTCGGCATGCACGAGGACGGCTGGCGAGACCCGCACGGCGCCCCGCAGCCGGCGGTCGGTGCGATCCGCCCCGGCGCGCGTGCCGACCTGCAGCTGTTGCAGGCCCCGTCGGCCACCCACCTCGCCTACCGCCCCGGCGTGCCGCTCACCGCGGCGGTCTGGCGCGCGGGCGAACGGGTCGCCTGAGCGCGGCGCACCATCTCGCCTCACCCCGGGCGGCGCGCCGCACCGAGCAAGGAGAGCACATGGAGTCGTCGCAGCGCACCGGGACTGGGCTCAAGCGCGGGCTGAACGCTCGGCACATCCGCTTCATGGCCCTCGGATCCGCGATCGGCACCGGCCTCTTCATGGGCTCGTCGAGCGCCATCCAGAGCGCCGGCCCCGCCGTGCTGCTCGCCTACATCATCGGCGGTGCCGCGGTCTTCATGGTCATGCGCGCACTCGGCGAGATGGTCGTGCGCCACCCCGTCTCGGGCTCGTTCGGGCAGTACGCATCGCGCTACATCCATCCCTTCGCCGGCTTCCTCGTCGGGTGGAGCTTCGCCTTCGAGATGTTTCTCGTCGCGGTCTTCGATGCGACTGCGATCGGCGTCTACATGCGGTTCTGGTACCCGGAGGTCTCGCAGTGGGTGTGGGTGCTCGCGGTCGTGTTCTTCATCGCCGCCATCAACATGATCGGCGTGAAGGTGTTCGGCGAGCTCGAGTTCTGGTTCGCGCTCATCAAGATCTCGGCGATCGTCGTGCTGATCGCCGCGGGCGCCGCCGTCATCGTCTTCGGCTTCGGCGTCGCGGGCCACGACCAGATGGGCCCGCAGAATCTCGTCGCGCACGGCGGCTTCATGCCGAACGGGCTGACCGGGCTGCTCGCCTCGTTCACCATCGTGATGTTCGCCTTCGGCGGCATCGAGATCATCGGCGTCACGGCCGGCGAGGCGCAGAACCCGAAGCAGGTCATCCCGAAGGCGATCAACTCGGTGCCGCTGCGCATCCTGCTCTTCTACGTGCTCGCTCTCGGCGTCATCATGTGCATCCAGCCGTGGGTCGACATCACCGGCGAGACGAGCCCCTTCGTCTCGCTCTTCGAGTCGATGGGCTTCCAGGCCGCGGCCGCCGTGTTCAACGTGGTGCTCATCACCGCCGCGCTCTCGGCGATGAACGCCGACATCTTTGGCGCGGGGCGCATGCTGCACGGCCTCGCCGAGCAGAGTCAAGCGCCGCGAGCGTTCATGCGCACGACCCGGGGCGGCGTGCCGATCATGACCGTCGCCACGATGGTCGTCGGCCTGCTCGTCGGCGTCGTCCTCAACTACCTCTACCCCGACCAGGCGCTGTTCCTCTTCGGCGCCCTCGCGACCTTCGCGACCGTGCTCGTGTGGCTCGTGATCCTCATCGCGCACATCCGCATGAAGCGCGAGATCGCCGCCGAGCGCCGCACATCGAGCGAGTTCCCCGTACCGCTGTGGCCGGTCGCCTCGTGGCTGACCGTCGGGTTCATCGGCTTCGTCATCGTGATGGTCGGCATCGTGCCCGACTCGCGGCCCGCGCTCTGGGTCGGCCTCATCTGGGTCGGTCTCCTCGCGATCTGCTATTTCGCGTTCGTGCGGGGCGACGGGCGAAAGCCCCACCCGCTCGTGG
Organism: Leucobacter sp. gxy201; assembly: GCF_051043335.1. NCBI lineage: Bacteria > Bacillati > Actinomycetota > Actinomycetes > Micrococcales > Microbacteriaceae > Leucobacter > Leucobacter sp. gxy201. The sequence goes on along the minus strand of NZ_JAMXWS010000001.1, from coordinate 484,309 downwards.
ACGAGACGGCGGCGCGCACCGACGATCCCGCCGCCGCGCAGCGCTGAGCCCGCGATGCCGAGCCCGCGATGCTGAGCTCGCACTGCCGAGCCCGTGCTACCCCGCCGCCCCGGAGCTCCCGGCCGTGCTGCGGCCGTGGATGCGCTGCGACAGCGTCGTCGCCGTTCGGCGCACCTCGGCGACGAGGGCTGCGAGCCCGGCCTCGTCGACCTCGCCTTCGCGGAAGGTGAGCGCGACCGCCGCGACGGGCCAGTGTCGGTGGTCGAGCACGGGCAGCGCGACCGAGGCGAAGCCCGGCGTCACCGAACCGCGTTCGAGCGCATAGCCCCGCGTCGTCGTGTCGTCGAGCACCGTGCGCAACCGCGAGTAGCGGTCGATCTCGACGTCGCCCGGCCGGAGCGCGGTGTCGTGCCGGTGCACGAACGCGGCGCTGTCGGGGAAGAGCGCGCGCACCTGGGCGCGCGGCAGGGCGGCGAGAATGGAGCGGCCGCTCGCCGCGAGCTGCATCGGCAGGCGCACTCCGACATCGGTGATGAGGGCAGGGGCGCCCTGCGCGCGCTCCTCGACGACGTAGAGAACGTCGCGCCCGTGGGGCACCGCGAAGTGCCCGCTGAAGCCGAAGCGGTCGACGAGCGAGGCGATGAGCGGGCGGGCGATGCGGGCGAGCGGCTCCTGCCGCTCGTAGGCCGAGCTCAGTTCGACCGCGGCGATGCCGAGCCCGTACCGCTGCTCCTCGGGCAGGTGCATGACGAAGCCGTGCTCCTGCAGCGTCGCCAGCAGATGGTAGACGGTCGATCGCGGCAGCTCGAGCTGCGTCGCGATCATGCTCGCCGCCAGCGGCCCGCGCGAGGCTGCGAGCAGGCTCAGGATGCGCAGCGTCTGGTCGGCCGCGGGCACCTTCGGCTGGGTCATCCATCGATCCTACTGCGGGCTTCGGCGGCTATTGTCGGGATATGGCTGAACCTCGCATCGCAATCACCGGCGGCACTGGATTCGTCGGACGCAACCTCGCGGAACGGTTCGAGGGTCCCGTGATCGTCTCCCGCAGAACCGGCGTCCCGGTCGACGACGTCGAGGCGCTCGCCCGCGTGTTCGCGGGGTGCGACGCCGTCGCCCACTGCGCCGGCATCAACCGCGAGATCGGCGACCAGACGTACGAGCGCGTGCATGTTCGCGGCACCGCCGCCGTCATCGAGGCGGCGAAGCGGGCCGGTGTGAAGAAGATCGTGATGCTGAGCTTCCTCCGCGCCAGGCCCGGAAGCGGGTCGCCCTATCACGAGTCGAAGTGGGAGGCCGAGGAGATGATCCGCGCCTCGGGGGTCGACTATACGATCCTCAAAGCGGGCATGATCTACGGGCTCGGCGACCACTTGATCGATCACACTACGCGGACCGTCAGAACTCTGCCGCTGTTCGCCACCGTCGGGCTCAAGGAGAAGACCGTGCGCCCCGTACCCGTCGAAGAGCTTGTCGACGTGATGGAGGCGGCGCTCCGCGGGCGGCTCGAGCGCAAGACCGTCGAGGTCGTCGGCGCCGAGGAGCTGAAGCTGAGCCGCGTGGTGCGCCGGGTGGCCGATGTGCAGGGCCGGCCGATCGGGATCCTGCCGGCACCGGTCTGGGCGCTCACCGCGCTCGGGCAGCTCACCGAATGGACCATGCAGGTGCCGCTCGTCGCGAAGGCGCAGGTGCGCATGCTCGCGGAGGGCGTCTCGCATGCTGCGCCATACGCCGAGAAGCTGCCCGAGGATCTGCTCCCCAGGAAGATGCTCACCCGGGAGCAGATCCTCGCGGCGACACCCGAAGCGGGCCGGTTCGGCTTCAGCGACCTGCGCTGGGCGAAGTAGCCCGGCTCAGTCCAACCGCGAGCCGAGCGCGCCCTCGACGGCCTCGAGCGCCCGCCCGGTCACGACGAACTCGTGCGCGGCCGCGATCGTGGGCGACAGGAACGAGTCGGTGTCGGGCGTCGGGATGGCGGTGCGGAAGAGCGCGTGCACGGCCGCGGTCGCCGCACCGGGGACGCCCGCGGCGGCGTCGAGCGCGCGGAAGTCGAGCGCGCGGGTCGAGGCGAGCAGTTCGATCGCGATCACGCGGCCGAGGCCATCGATGGCGCGACGCAGCTTGCGGCCGGCGTGCCACCCCATCGACACGTGGTCCTCCTGCATCGCCGACGACGGGATGGAGTCGACCGAGGCGGGGGCCGCGAGGCGCTTCAGCTCGGAGACGATGCCGGCCGACGTGTACTGCGCGATCATGAGACCCGAGTCGAGGCCGGGGTCGGCTGCGAGGAAGGGCGGCAGGCCGTGATTGCGCGCGGTGTCGAGGAAGCGGTCGGTGCGGCGCTCGCTGATCGAGGCGACGTCGGCGACGGCGATCGCGAGGAAGTCGAGCACGTAGGCGACGGGGGCGCCGTGGAAGTTGCCGTTCGATTCGACGCGCCCGTCGGGCAGCACGACGGGGTTGTCGATGGCCGAGCGCAGCTCGATGGCGGCCACGCGGGCGGCATGGTCGACGGTGTCGCGGGCGGCGCCGTGCACCTGGGGGGCGCAGCGCAGCGAGTACGCGTCCTGCACCCGCGTGAACTCCCCCTCGGCGGGGCGCTGGCAGAGGGTCGAGGCTTCGAGCACGCGCAGCATGTTGGCGGCGGCCGCGCCCTGGCCCGGGTGGGGGCGCAGGGCGTGCAGATCGGCGGCGAACACGGCGTCGGTGCCGGTGAGGCCCTCGACGCTCGCGGCGGCGGCGATGTCGGCGGTCTTGAGCAGCAGGGCGAGGTCGTGCAGGGCGAGGCAGAGCGTGCCGAGCATGCCGTCGGTGCCGTTGATGAGGGCGAGCCCCTCCTTCTCGGCGAGCACGAGCGGTTCGATACCGGCGGCGGCGAGCGCTTCGGCCGCGGAGATCGGCGCGTCGTGCGGGTCGAGGCTCACGCGCACGTCGCCCTCGGCCATGAGCGTGAGTGCGCAGTGCGCGAGGGGGCTGAGGTCGCCCGAGCAGCCGAGCGAGCCGTACTCGTGCACGACCGGGGTGATGCCGGCGTTGAGGATGGCGGCGTAGGTCTCGACGACGACCGGGCGCACGCCGGTGCGGCCCGAGGCGAGTGTGTCGAGGCGCAGCAGCATGAGGGCGCGCACGACCTCGCGCTCGACTTCGGGCCCGGTGCCGGCGGCGTGCGAGCGGATGAGGCTGCGCTGCAGCTGCTGCCGCTTCTCGACAGGGATCTGCACTTTCGCGAGCGCGCCGAAGCCTGTGGAGACGCCGTAGTGGGGCCGGGTGTCGTTCGCGAGCTCCTCGATCACGCGGCGGCTCTCGGCGACGCGGGCGAGGCCGGCCTCCGAGACCTCGATGCGCGCGTCGTGGCGGGCGACCGAGACGACGTCGGCGACGGTGAGGGGCGACGAACCGATGACGACGACCGGTGCTGGGCGAGTGTTCATAACTTCGATGGAACCGCACGCGCGGGTGCCGCAGGGGTGCACGGCGCCCGATCGTGTCCGGGATTCCAGACGGCGCCGCGGATCCCTCTCGCGGCCGCGCCGGGGCCCGCTGCTAGCGTCGCAGGCATGAGCCCCGACGCCCCGACCCAGCGCCCCCTGCCGCACGACCCTTCCTGGCCCCGCACCGGCGGATGGCCCGCCCCCGGCGGCGACCCGGTCGACCTCGCGCTCATCGGCATCCCGACGTCGCAGACCTCCCTCTCTCCCTCGAATGCGCACGTGACGCCCGCCGCCGTGCGCGCCGCCCTGCGCCGCTACTCGGGCCATGTCGTCGCCCCGGGCGACGCGGAGTCGCGGGGCGACGAGGCCGAGACCGTCATCGACGAGGCGCTGCGCATCGTCGACGTGGGCGACGTCGCCGACGCCGATTCCGTCGACGGCGAGCGCGCCGCGACCGCACGGGTCGCCGAGCTCGCGCGGCAGGCGCAGCTCGTCGTCGCGCTCGGCGGCGACAACGCGCTCACGGTGCCGGCGGCGCTCGGCGTCGCGGGCGACGAGCTCGGCACGGCCGGCCTCATCACGCTCGACGCCCATCACGACCTGCGCGACGGCCGCACCAACGGCGCGCCCGTGCGCCGCCTGATCGAGGCGGGCCTCGACCCGCGGCGCATCGTGCAGATCGGCATCGCCGACTTCGCCAACTCCCACGAGTACCGTCGGCGCGCGAAGGAGCTCGGTATCACCGTGATCCACCGCGACGAGCTGCACGACCGCCCGCTCGGCGAGATCGTGGCCGAGGCCCTCGGGGTCGCGGGGGCCTCGGGCGGCCCGATCCACGTCGACCTCGATGTCGACGTCTGCGACCGCTCGGTCGCGCCAGCCTGCCCCGCTTCCATCCCGGGCGGCATCCAGGCGCACGAGCTGCGCCGCATCACGCGGCTGCTCGCGGCCGACCTCCGGGTGCGCGGCATCGATATCGCCGAGGTCGACGCGACGGCCGACGCCGCCGACCAGCGCACCGTGCGCCTCGCCGCGATGTGCGTGCTCGAGGCCGCCGCGGGCCTCGCCGGCAGACTCGACCGCTCGGAGTCTCCGCAGGTCTCGCCGGGCCTCGCGCCGCACCTGCTACCGTGAGGCCATGGAAGCCGCAACCGCCGCACCGGTGATCGTGGCCGACGGGCTCGCGCGCTCGTTCGGCGGGGTCGACGTGGTGCGCGACGCGTCGCTCGCGGTGCACGCCGGCGAGATCACGGCCCTCGTCGGGCCGAACGGCAGCGGCAAGACGACCCTGCTGCTCATGCTGGCGACGCTGCTCGCGCCCGACCGCGGCACGGTGCGCATCGCCGGTCACGATGCCGCGAGCGACCCCGCCTCGGCACGTGCTGCGCTCGGATGGATGCCCGACGCGCTCGGCTCGTGGCCGACGCTGACCGTGCGCGAGACGCTCGTCGCCGTCTGCGGCATGTACGGCATCCGCGGCGCGGCGGCCGAGGGTCGCGTCGCCGAGCTGCTCGCCCTCGCAGACCTCGACGGTCTCGCCGCGCAGCAGACCCGCACGCTATCGCGCGGCCAGAAGCAGCGCCTGAGTCTCGCCCGCGCGGTCGCGCACGGCCCTCGCGCGCTGCTGCTCGACGAGCCGGCCGCGGGCCTCGACCCGGCGGCGCGCCTTGCGCAGCGCGACCTCCTGCGCCGTCTCGCCTCCGAGGGCACCGCGATCCTCGTCACGAGCCACGTGCTCGACGAGCTCGACGAGCTGGCCTCGAACGTCGTCTTCCTGCACGACGGCAGCACCTCGCCGACCGCGGTCGTCGAGGCGGCGCTGCGCCCGGGCCGCAGCTGGCGCATCCGGGCGCTCGACGCCGGCGCGCTGCACGCCGCGCTCGCGCAGCTCGGCGTGACCGCGGAGACCCGGCAGACGCTCGCGGGCACGAGCCTCACCGTCGAGCTCGCCGACGAACCGGCCGCGGCCGAGCTGCTGAGCCGATTGGTCACGCTCGGAGTGCCCGTGATCGGCTTCGGGCCCGCCTCGAGCGCGATCGAACAGGCGTTCGTGCACCTCTCGGCGGAGGAGGCATGATGAGCGGCCGGGGAGAGAGCCGGCCGGTCATGACCGGCCGTGCCCCGGACCGCCTCGCCGTGAGCCGCCCGGGCTTCTGGCGCGGCCTCCGGCTCATCGCCGCGCTCGAGCTGCGGCAGCGCATGCGGTCGCGCGCCCTACTCGTGCTCGCGATCGTCTGGTTCGTCATCATCGGCGCCGTCACCCTGCTCGCCTGGGCGACGCTCTCGGCGATGCTCGGGGCCGCCGGAGCCGAGACCGACGGGTACCCGCTGTTCTCCCTCATCGTCGCCTTCGTGCTGCTCTTCGGCACCCTCGTCGCCCCCGCCATCTCGGCAGGTTCGATCGGCGCCGAGCGCGGCCAGGCGACGCTCGCCACCACCCAGGTCACGCTGATCGGCCTCTGGCAGATCCTGCTCGGCAAGGCCCTCGCGGCCTGGATCACCGGCATCGCTTTCCTCGTCATCGCGGCGCCGTTCGTCGTGTTCAGTCTGCTGCTCAGCGGCACCGGCGCCGCCCAGCTGTGCTTGGCGCTCGTGGCGCTCGCCCTGCAGATCGGCGTCTTCACCGCGATCGGGGTCGGCCTGTCGGCGATGATCCGCTCGCAGGTGTTCGCCATCGTCATGGCCTACCTCATGGTGGCGCTGCTCTCGGTCGGTACCCTCATCGGCTTCGCCCTCGCGAGCGGCGTGACGACGAGCTACCACGAGGTCGAGAACCGCGCATTCACATCGGAGTACTACGCCGCCACCGCGGAGTGCACCGACGAGGCGTGCTGGCAGGCGGTGCCCGAGGAGTGCGAGACCCGCATCGACCGGGTGCCCTACGTGCCCACCGACCGGCTGTGGTGGATTCTGGCGCTCAACCCCTACGTCGTCGTCGCCGATATGGTGCCGCCGCAACTCGACCGGTACCGCACTCCCAACGACCTCTTCGGCGGCATCGCCTACACGGTGCGCTCGTTGCAGCAGGCCCCGGCCGCGCCGACCGGGTGGAACGACTGCGCGCCCGAGAACCGGGTGCCGCTCGAAGTCGACCCCACCGACGAGGTCTTCGAGAGCACCGTGCCCGTGTGGTGGATCGGCTTCGGCCTGCAGCTGCTGCTCGTCGCAGGAGCCCTCTGGGGCGGCTATCGCCGGCTCGACACCCCGGCGAAGCGGCTGCCGCGCGGCTCGCGCATCGCCTGAGCGATGCTGCAGAACGGACCCGCTACGCGAGCGACCAGTCGATCGGCGGCGACCCCTGCGCCGCGAGGGCCGCGTTTGCGCGGCTGAACGGCCGCGACCCGAAGAACCCGCGCGATGCCGACAGCGGCGACGGGTGGGGGCTCTCGATGCACGGGACGTCGCCGAGCACGGGCGCGAGCGCGCGGGCATCGTTGCCCCACAGGATCGCGACGAGCGGGCCGCCGCGCGAGGCGAGCGCCCGGATCGCTGCAGCGGTGACGGTCTCCCAGCCCTTGCGCCGGTGCGAGGCGATCTGCCCGGCGCGCACGGTCAGCACGCGGTTCAACAGCATGACACCGCGATCGGCCCAGGCCGTGAGATCGCCGTGGTCGGCGGGCGCGATGCCGAGATCGTCGTGCAGCTCGCGGTAGATGTTGCGCAGGCTGCGCGGGATCGGCCGCACCTCCGGCTGCACGGCGAACGCGAGCCCGATCGAGTGGCCGGGGGTCGGGTACGGATCCTGCCCCACGATGAGCACCCGCACATCGGCGAGCGGCCGCTCGAATGCGGCGAGGATGCGCCGCTCGGCGGGCAGAACCTGCTCCCCCGCAGCGCGCTCGGCATCCAGAAACGCCTCGAGCTCGGCGAGAGTGCCGCGCACCGGCGCGAGAACCTCGGCCCAGTCGGCTGCGATGCCGCTCCCGAGGGCCCCGCCCGCCGTCATCGCCATGCGTCGCGTCTCAGATCTTCGGCACCAGCGGGCCGCGGTGCGTATGGAACACGCTCGACTGCGCGACCGGGCGCAGCACGATGAGATCCTGATTGATGTGCGGCGCCTGCTCGAATGCGCCGACGAGCACGCTCGCCACGTCCTCCGCGGTCAGCGGCGTGACATCGGCGTACGGCTTCGCGGCCGCGGCCGCGTCGCCGCGCAGACGCTTCAGCGTGAACTCCTCGGTGTGCACGAGCCCGGGTGCGAGCTCCATCACGCGGATCGGCTCGCCCGCGAGCTCGAGGCGCATGACCTCGGTGACGGCGTGCGCCGCATACTTCGCCGCGTTGTAGCCCGCACCGCCCGGGTAGGCGTTGAGCCCGGCGGTCGAGGTGAGATTCAGGATCGAAGCCCACCCCGTCTGGCGTGCGCCCTCGCGCAGCACCGGCAGCATGGCGGCCGTGACCGCGCGCAGCCCGAGCACGTTCACCTCGAACATGCGCCGCCAGTCCTCGTTCGACGAGTGCTCGACCGATTCGGTGCCGATCGCACCGCCCGCGTTGTTGACCAGGCCGGTCGCGCCGCCGGTGGCCGCGACCTCGCCCGCGAGCCGCGATACCTGCTCCTCGTCGGTCACGTCGCAGACGATCGGGTACGCGCCGGTCTCCTCGGCGAGCTCGCGGAGCCGATCCTCGCGCCGCGCGACCGCGACGGTCTGCCAGCCGAGCTCCGAGAACCTGCGCACCGAGGCCGCGCCGATGCCCGAACTCGCTCCTGTGACGACCACTCGCTGCATCCGAGTCTCCCTTCATCGACGGCTCCGTCTGCCGGCGCCTCCCACCCTATCGCCCGGAGAACATTACACTTCGTGTCGCGGCCCCTTGCCGTTCGCGATCGCTCTGCATACTCTCGTGAGCGTTGCCGTTCCGCACGCGACCCCCCGATTCCACTCACCGAGGAGTTTTCATGACCGACCAGACCGCCTGGGGCTTCGAGACCAAGCAGATCCACTCGGGCCAGGAGCCCGACCCGACGACCGGATCGCGCGCCCTCCCGATCCACCAGACCACGTCGTTCGTCTTCGACAGCACGCAGGTGGCGGCCGACCGCTTCGCACTCGCCGACCTCGGCCCGATCTACACCCGCATCGGCAACCCGACGCAGGATGCCGCCGAGGCGCGCATCGCAGCCCTCGAGGGCGGCACCGCGGCGCTGCTGCTCGCCAGCGGCCAGGCCGCCTCGACCTTCGCCGTGCTCAACATCGCGAACGCCGGCGACCACATCGTGTCGTCGTCGTCGATCTACGGCGGCACCTACAACCTCTTCAAGTACACCCTCGCGAAGCTCGGCATCGAGGTCACGTTCGTTGAGGATCAGGACGACGTCGCGGCCTGGCAGCGCGCCGTGCGCCCGAACACGAAGCTCTTCTTCGCCGAGAGCCTCACCAACCCCCGCTCGAGCGTGCTCGACATCCGCGCGGTCGCCGACGTCGCGCACGAGAACGGCCTGCCGCTCATCATCGACAACACCGTCGCGAGCCCCTACTTGATCCAGCCCCTCAAGCACGGCGCCGACATCGTGCTGCACTCGGCCACGAAGTTCCTCGGCGGCCACGGCAATACCATCGGCGGCGTCATCGTCGACGGCGGCAAGTTCGCGTGGTCGCAGAACGTCGAGAAGTTCCCGGGTCTCACCGAGCCCGACCCCTCGTACAACGGCGTCAGCTACACCGAGGCCGTCGGCGACGGCATCGCCTACATCATCAAGGCGCGCGTGCAGCTGCTGCGCGACCTCGGCTCGGCGATCGCGCCGCTCAGCGTCTGGCTGCTGCTGCAGGGCATCGAGACCCTGTCGCTGCGCATGGAGCGCCACGTGCAGAACGCGCAGGAGATCGCGGAGTGGCTCGACGCCCACGACGACGTCGCGGCCGTCTACTACTCGGGCCTGCCCACCTCGCCGTGGTACGCGGCCGCCAACGCCTACGCTCCGAAGGGCGTCGGCGCGGTGCTGTCGTTCGAGCTGAAGGGCGGCGTCGACGCCGGCAAGGCGTTCGTGAACCACCTCGAGCTGTTCAGCCACGTCGCGAACATCGGCGATGTGCGCTCGCTCGTCATCCACCCGGCCTCGACGACGCACTCGCAGCTCACCCCCGAGCAGCAGCTCACGGCCGGCGTCACTCCGGGCCTCGTGCGCCTCTCGGTCGGCCTCGAGCACATCGACGACATCAAGAGCGACCTCGAGCTCGGCTTCGCCGCCGCACGCGAGGTCGTCGCGTCCGCCCGCGCCTAGTTCTCGGTCATTAGGCTCCGGCTCCGGCTCCGGCTCCGGCTCCGGCTCACGATATGTGATCGGCCGCATCTATGTTCTCCCGTCGCGAGGCGGACATATATGCGGCCTTTCGCATGCGTCGGGGCGGGCCCGGGCCGGGCGATCCCTGGAGAAACCGCCGCTCGCGCCGCCGGCCGTCGTAACATTGCCGCGACGCCCCGGCATCGCGGGCAGAATAGGGAGCTATGGACTGGCAGACGCCCGAGGATTCGTTTCCGACCGACTTCATCACCGACGCGCAGCTGCGGGCGCTCATGGGCCGCCCCCCGATCTCGGGCGGCTGGCGCGACGGCGACCCGGTCGGCGACCGCGGATTCGTGCCGGTCGGCGCGCTCACGACCGAATCCGGCGATGAGCTGCCCCACGTGCGCATCGCCTACGAGACCTTCGGCGAGCTCAACGAGGCCCGCGACAACGCCGTACTGGTGTTCCACGCGCTCACCGGCGACAGCCACATCGCGGGGCCCGCGACCGCAGGCCACCCGACCGACGGCTGGTGGTCCGAGATCGTCGGCCCCGGGCTCGTGCTCGACACCTCTCGATTCTGCATCGTCGTGCCGAACGTGCTCGGCGGCTGCCAGGGGTCGACGGGCCCGGGTTCGCTCGACCCGACGGGCCGCGAATGGGGCGGCCGATTCCCGTACCTGACCATCAGGGATCAGGTCGCGGCGACCGCCCGCTTCGCCGACGCGCTCGGCATCGACCGTTTCCACACCGTCATCGGCGGCTCGATGGGCGGCATGCACGCCCTCGAATGGGGCATCGCCCACCGCGACCGCGTAGAGCGCCTGGCCGTCATCGCCGCTCCCCCGGTGACGACCGCCGACCAGATCGGCCTGAACCTCGTGCAGCTCGAAGCCATCCGTTCGGACCCCAATTACCACGGCGGCGACTACTACGACGCGCCCGACGGCAAGGGCCCCCACCACGGGCTCGCGACCGCGCGCCGCCTCGCGCTGCTGAACTACCGCTCGAACACCGAGCTCGATGAGCGCTTCGGCCGCTCCTGGCAGTCGGCGGTGAGCCCGCTCGGCGCGGGCGGCCGTTTCGCCGTCGAATCGTACCTCGACTTCCACGGCAACAAGTTCACGCGCCGCTTCGACGCGAACAGCTACCTCACGCTCGTGCAGGCGATGAATTCGCACGATGTCGGCCGCGGGCGGGGCGGCGTCGCGGAGGCGCTCGCGGCGCTCGACATGCCGCTGCTCGTGCTCGGCATCCCGAGCGACCGCCTCTTCACGCTCGAGGGGCAGGACGAGATCGCGCGGCACGCGCCGGGCAGTCTCGACGGCGATCTCGCGACCCGCATCGACTCGCCGTTCGGCCACGACTCCTTCCTCATCGAGTTCGAGATGGTCGGCGCGCAGCTCGCCCGACTGCTCGCGGAGTGACGCCGAAGCGTTCTCCCGACGTTCTCACAAGAGCTTCACACATTCCGGTCGTAGGCTCGGCCCAGTACTGTTCAGATCCGCCCTCGGGTCAGATTCGACTGGAGCCCCTTTGCACGTGATTCGAGCCCCGCGCACGGTCACGGCTGCGGCGATCGCAACAGTGCTGCTGCCGCTCGCTCTGAGCGGGTGCTCCGCGGCCGTCGCGGCGCCTTCCGAGCACCTCGCCGAACTGCGAGCGGCTCGCGATTCGAACCTGCTGGCGCTGCCGACGGAGCAGGTGTACGAGCTCTCGGAGTTCACGATCACCGCGCCGAGCGCCCTCGCCTCGCTGAGCGATGCGGCGCAGTCGGGCTTCCGCTACTCGGGTGCGATCGTGCTGAGCGACGACATCATCACCGACGCCGAGTTCGACTTCGGGGTGACCGGCCTGCAGAGCGCGAGCTTCGTGCTCACCGAGCCGACGACGCTGCGCCGGGCCGAGAACGAGACCGGGCCGGCCTACGCCGTCGGCGAGCTGACCATCGGCGATCACCCGCCCATTCCGACGATGGTGAAATTCACGCCGACGACGCTGGAGATCGACGAGCTCGTGTTCGACATCGACTTCGACCTGCCGAGCGAACTGCCGTTCGAGCAGAGCGCCGCGACCGTGCAAGATCTCACGGCGCGCATCGCACTCACCGCCGCGCCCTGACGGCGACGGGACGCGGCGGGCACGACGCACCGCACCCGCCGCGCTCTGAGCAGGCCCCGTACCGCCTACTCGTAGCGGCGGCGGCGCGTCGCGTCGTGCACCTCGCCGACGAGCTCCTCGATGATGTCCTCGAGGAAGACGACGCCGAGCTCGCGCCCATCGCTGTCGCAGATGCGCGCGAGGTGGATGCCGCCGCGCTGCAGGCTGCTCAGCACGTCCTCGAGGTCGGCGCCCCCCGGGAAGGTGACCATCGTGCGGATGCGCTTCGCCGGGATCGGCTGGGCGATGCGATCCTCGCCGAGGCGCACCAGATCCTTGATGTGCACGTAGCCCTCGAGCTCGCCGCCGGGGCCCGCGATCGGGTACCGCGAGAAGCCGTGCCGGGCGACGGCCGCTTCCACGTCCTCGGGCGTCGCGCCCTCGGGCAGCACGACCAGCCGATCCGAGGTCACGAGCAGGTCCGACGCGTGCTTCGTCGTGAACTCGAACGCGGCGGAGAGCGCCCCGCTGCGGTCTTCGAGCACGCCCTCGCGCGTCGAATGGCTCACGATGCTCGCGACCTCCTCGAGCGTGTAGGTGCTCGTGGTCTCCGACTTCGGCTCGACGCCGAACAGGCGCAGCGCGCCGTTCGCGACGGCGTTGAGCGACGCGATCACGTGCCGCAGCAGTCGCGAGATCGCCACGAGCGGGGGCGCGAGCAGCAGCACGGCCCGGTCGGGCACCGAGAACGCCGCGTTCTTCGGCACCATCTCGCCGAAGACGACGTGCAGGTACGACACGATGACCAGCGTGATCACGAACGCCGTGACCGATACCGCCTGCGTCGAGAGCCCCGTCCACTCGAGCGGCCCCGCGAGCAGGTGGTGGATGGCGGGCTCGGACACGTTCAGGATCAGGAGCGAGCACACCGTGATGCCGAGCTGGCTGGTCGCGAGCATAAGCGTCGCGTGCTCCATCGCGAAGAGCGCGGTCTTCGCGCTCTTCGAACCGGCCTCGGCGCGCGGTTCGATCTGCGACCGACGGGCCGAGATGACCGCGAACTCCGCCGCGACGAAGAAGGCGTTCGCGACGAGCAGCACCACGAGCCAGAAGATTCCCATCCAGTCGCTCATGCCGCGCCTCCGTTCGTCGCACCCGCGCCGCCGGCATCGCCGCCCGCGTCGCCCTGCGTCTCGGGCAGCGCGGGGGCCGTGAACCTCACGCGCGAGATGCGGCGGCCCTCGAGCCGCGTCACGGTCAGGGTGCCGCCGCCCTCGAGGTCGACCGAGTCGCCGACCTCGGGCATGCGGCCGAGCTCGAGCAGCACGTAGCCCGCGATCGTGTCGTAATCGTCGTTCTCGGGGATGTCGATGCCCGTCTGCTCTTTCACCTCGTCGGGGCGCAGATTCGCCGGGAAGGTCATCTCGGTGGCGGTGCCGATCACCCCGGCCGAGGCGCGGTCGTGCTCGTCCGCGACCTCGCCGACGATCTCCTCAACCAGATCCTCGAGCGTCACGATGCCCGCCGTGCCGCCGTACTCGTCGACGACGAGAGCGAACTGAAAGCCGCTGCCGCGCAGCTCTTCGAGCAGCTGATCGAGGCGCATCGTGTCGGGCACCCGGAGGACCTCCTCGGCGAGCGCCGCGACCGGCACCTCGGCCCGCTTCGCCCGCGGCACGGCGACGGCCTGCTTCACGTGCACGATGCCGACGACGTCGTCGCGGTCGTCGTCGATGACGGCGAAGCGCGAGAACCCGCTGCGACCCGAGAGTTCGAGCACGGCCTGCGCGGAGTCGAGCCGGTGCAGGCTCTCGATCTTCAGACGGGGGGTCATCACGTCGCCGGCGGTGAGCTCGGCGAACCGCAGCGTGCGATCGAGCAGCGTCGCCGTGTCGGCCTCGAGCAAGCCGGCGCTCGCCGAATGGCGCACGAGCGACGAGAGCTCCTCGGCCGAGCGCGCACCCGACAGCTCCTCCTTCGGTTCGATGCCGATCGAACGCAGGATGCCGTTGGCGCTGCCGTTCAGCGCCAGCACCGGCAGCTTGAACACGGCCGTGAACGCGGCCTGCGCCGGCATCACGAACTTCGCGGTGGCCAGGGGCCGCGAGATCGCGAAGTTCTTCGGGACGAGCTCACCCGCGATCATCGAGAGGATCGTGGCGACGATGACCGCGACCGGGGCGCTGATCGTACGGCGCAGCTCTTCGGGCACGCCGAGCGCGCCGAGCGGGGCGTCGAGGAACCCGCTGATCGCGGGTTCGAGCGTGTAGCCCGCGAGCAGCGTCGTCAGCGTGATGCCGAGCTGCGCGCTCGAGAGATGGGTCGACGTGCGCGCGAGACCGCTGATGACGCGGTCGAGTCCGCGCTCGCCGGAGTCGCGGCGGCGTTCGATATCCTGCCGGTCGAGCGCGACGAGCGAGAATTCCGCGGCGACGAAGATGCCGGTGCCCGCGGTGAGCAGAATTCCGATGAGCAGGAGCACCCAGTCGTTCACCGGGTGCACCTCGGAAGGAAGAGGGGCCGCGCGTCAGCGCGGCTGGTACTCGGGGGGTCTGAGGGTCTTCGGGAGTCTGCATCCATAGCCTTCCCCACTTTACCAGCCCGTACGGGCGATGCCCTGAGAAAAGCTCCGAACATCGAAGAGGAAAAGGCGTAGGCTTGTCGGAGGCATTGGGCTATGGAGCCGCCACCCCGGCTGCATCGCCGCCACGCATCGGCACAAACGAGAGGACGTCGCTTTGGCGGAGCGCACGGAGACCCCCGTACAGGGCGGTTCCGCAGAAGATTTTGGTGCAAACGCTTGGCTTGTCGAGGAGATGTGGAAGCAATTCCAAGTCGACAAGAACTCGGTGGATCAGGCATGGTGGCCGGTCCTCGAGCAGTACGGCGCTGCACAGCAGGCACCCGCGGCCCCGGCAGCCCCGGCTCCGGCGCCGCCCGCGGCCCCCGCTGCAGCGGCTCCCGCCGCTCAGGCAGCGGCTGCACCGGCCCGCACCACCAACGTCGCGCCGCGCACGGCCCCGATCCCTGCGGATGCCCCGCGGGCGAAGGCAGACGCCGGCACCTCGGATGACGAGGCGGTCGATCAGGTGACGCCGCTGCGCGGCATGCCGCGCACGCTCGCCAAGAACATGGACCAGAGCCTCACCGTGCCGACCGCGACCAGCGTGCGCACGGTGCCGGCGAAGCTGCTCATCGACAACCGCATCGTCATCAACAACCACCTCCGCCGCAGCCGCGGCGGCAAAGTGTCGTTCACGCACCTCATCGGCTGGGCGCTCATCCAGACGCTGAAGGAGTTCCCGAGCCAGAACGTGTCGTACGCGGAGGTCGACGGCAAGCCGTCGATCGTCGTGCCCGCGCACGTCGGCCTCGGCATCGCGATCGATCTCCCGAAGCCCGACGGCAGCCGCTCGCTGCTCGTGCCCGCCATCAAGCGCGCCGAGACTCTCGATTTCAACGAGTTCCTGAGCGCCTACGAAGACCTCGTGAAGCGAGCCCGCGGCGGCAAGCTCGAGGCCGGCGACTTCGCCGGTGCGACGATCTCGCTCACGAACCCGGGCGGCATCGGCACGGTGCATTCGGTGCCGCGCCTCATGAAGGGCCAGGGGTCGATCATCGGCGTCGGCGCGCTCGAGTACCCCGCCGAGTTCCAGGGCGCCTCCGAGGACGTGCTCGTCAACCTCGGCATCTCGAAGACGATCACGCTCACCAGCACCTACGACCACCGCGTCATCCAGGGCGCCGGTTCGGGCGAGTTCCTGAAGAAGGTGCATGAGCGCCTCATCGGCGGCCACGACTTCTTCGAGGACATCTTCGCCGCCCTGCGCATCCCCTACAAGCCGGTGCAGTGGGCCTCCGACATCCACGTCGACGTGTCGGGCGCGGTCGACAAGACCGCGCGGGTGCAGGAGCTCATCAACTCGTTCCGCGTGCGCGGCCACCTCATGGCCGACACCGACCCGCTCGAGTACGTGCAGCGCACTCACCCCGACCTCGAGATCGAGAGCCACGGCCTCACCTTCTGGGACCTCGACCGCGAGTTCGTCACCGGCGGCATCGGCGGCAAGCGCACGATGAAGCTGCGCGACATCCTCGGCGTGCTGCGCGACTCGTACTGCCGCAAGATCGGCATCGAGTACATGCACATCCAGGATCCGGAGCAGCGCCTGTGGCTGCGCGAGCAGCTCGAAGTGCCGTACGCGAAGCCGAACCACGACGAGCAGATGCGCATCCTCGAGAAGCTCAACGAGGCCGAGGCCTTCGAGACCTTCCTGCAGACCAAGTACGTCGGCCAGAAGCGCTTCAGCCTCGAAGGCGGCGAGTCGGTCATCCCGCTTCTCGACGCGATGCTCATCGATGCGGCAGAGGACGGCGTCGACAGCGTCGACGTGGGCATGGCCCACCGCGGCCGCCTCAACGTGCTCTCGAACATCGCCGGCAAGACCTACGGCCAGATCTTCCGCGAGTTCGAGGGGGCGCAGACCCAGAGCCGCGGCTCCGGCGATGTGAAGTACCACCTCGGCACCTCCGGCGTGTTCACCGCGCCGAACGGCACCAAGGTCCCGATCCACCTCGCCGCCAACCCCTCGCACCTCGAGACCGTCGACGGCGTGCTCGAGGGCATCGTGCGCGCGAAGCAGGACCTGAAGCCGATCGGCTCGTTCACGACGCTGCCCGTGCTCATCCACGGCGACGCCGCGATGGCCGGTCAGGGCGTCGTGTACGAGACGCTGCAGATGTCGCAGCTGCGCGGCTACCGCACCGGCGGCACCATCCACATCATCATCAACAACCAGGTCGGCTTCACGACCCTGCCGCGCGATTCGCGCTCGGCGGTGTACTCCTCCGACATCGGCAAGGTCGTGCAGACCCCGATCTTCCACGTGAACGGCGACGACCCCGAGTCGGTCGTGCGGGTGGCGCGCCTCGCGTACGAGTTCCGCCAGCGATTCCACGTCGACGTCATCATCGACCTCGTCTGCTACCGCCGACGCGGCCACAACGAGGGCGACGACGCATCGATGACGCAGCCGCTCATGTTCGACCTGATCGAGGCGAAGCGCTCGACCCGCCGTCTGTACACGAGTGCCCTCGTCGGCCGCGGCGATCTCACCGAGGAGCAGTACGAGCGGGCGAAGGAGGACTTCCAGAGCCGCCTCGAGCGCGCTTTCATGGAGACGCACGCCGCGCAGACCGGTTCGATCCCCGTGATCGACCAGAGCGGCATCTCCGCCGGCGCCCCCGCCGAGTCGAACGCGGCCTCGACCGAGGTCATCCCGACCGGTGTCGACCGGGCGATGATCGAACGCATCGGCGATGCGCACCAGAACAAGCCCGAGGGCTTCACGGTGCACCGCAAGCTCGACCAGCTGCTCAAGAAGCGCACCGAGATGAGCCGGTCGGGCTCGATCGACTGGGGCTTCGGCGAGCTGCTCGCCCTCGGTTCGCTGCTCATGGAGGGCACGGCCGTGCGCTTCGCCGGCCAGGATGCGCGCCGCGGCACCTTCGCCCAGCGCCACGCCGTCTTCCACGACCGTCTGAACGGCCAGGAATGGATTCCGCTCCTGAATCTCTCGGAGGATCAGTCGAGGTTCTGGATCTACGATTCGCTGCTCGCCGAGTACGCGGCACTCGCCTTCGAGTACGGCTACTCGCTGCAGCGCGAGGACGCACTCGTCGTGTGGGAGGCGCAGTTCGGCGATTTCGCGAACACCGCGCAGGCCGTCATCGACGAGTACATCGCGGGCGCCGAGCAGAAGTGGGGCCAGCAGTCCTCCGTCGTGATGCTGCTGCCGCACGGCTACGAGGGACAGGGCCCGGACCACTCGTCGGCCCGCATCGAGCGCTTCCTGCAGCTGTGCGCCGAGGACAACATGGTCGTCGCCGAGCCGACCACGCCGGCCAACTATTTCCATCTGCTGCGCCGCCAGGCGTACGCCCGCCCCCGCAAGCCGCTCATCGTCTTCACCCCGAAGTCGATGCTGCGCCTGCGCGGCGCGACGTCGGACGTCGAGGACTTCACCGAGGGCCACTTCCGCCCCGTGATCGACGACCCGACCATTGCGGACGCGTCGACGATCGAACGGGTCGTGCTCGTCTCGGGCAAGCTCTACTACGACCTCGCGACGGCGCTCGAGCGGGGCCCGGACCCGCGCATCGCGCTCGTGCGCATCGAGCAGTACTACCCGATGCCGACCGCCGAGCTCGGTCGCGTGCTTGCCCGCTACCCCGACGCCGAACTGGTGTGGGCGCAGGACGAGCCCGAGAACCAGGGCGCATGGCCGTTCATCTCGCTCATGCTCGCGAAGCACCTCGCGAACGACCGCATCCGAGTCGTGTCGCGCGCCGCATCCGCCGCCCCCTCGACGGGCTCCGCCAAGGTGCACGCGGTCGAGCAGGAGCGGATCGTCGCGGAGACCTTGCGCTTCGAGGCCTAGACGCCACCCACCCGGCTGAGCCTGTTCCCGCGATCGGATCGCGGGAACAGGCTCAGCCGCTTTCGATAGAGAACGCGAGCGGTGCAGCGCACCGCCGGAAGGATCCCGAGCATGACCGATCAGCGAGAGCACATCGCCCTCTCCCCCGAACTCGAGGCGGTGGTCTCCCGGGCCGCAGCGGCCGCCCCGGTGCTGGCCGGCACCGCACCCGAGCAGCGCGCCCGGGCGCTCGTCGCCATCGCCGACGCGCTCGAGGCCGCGAAGCCCTGCCTCGTCGAGATCGCGGCCCGCGAGACCGGGCTCACCGAGGCACGGCTCACGGGCGAGGTGACGCGCACGGCGGTGCAGCTGCGGCTGTTCGCCGACGAGGCGGTCGACGGCGACTACGCCGGCGCGCGCATCGACCCGGCCGATGCCGACTTCGTGCTCGGGGCGCGCCCCGACATCCGCCGCGCGCACTTCCCGCTCGGCCCGGTCATCAACTTCTCGGCCTCGAACTTCCCGTTCGCGTTCTCGGTGATGGGCGGCGACTCGGCCTCGATCATCGCGGCGGGCTGCCCGCTCATCGTGAAGGCCCACGAGGGCCACCCGGAGCTCTCGGACGCCACGGCCGAGATCGCGACGGCGGCCATCGCTTCGGCCGGCCTTCCCGCGGGCGCATTCCAGCTCATCCACGGGCGCGAGGCGGGCGTCGCCGTGCTCCGCGACCCGCGCATCGCGGCGGGCGCGTTCACGGGATCCATCCCCGGCGGCCGCGCCCTCGCCGACATCGCGGCGTCGCGCCCCGCGCCGATCCCGTTCTTCGGCGAGCTCGGCAGCATGAATCCGGTCTTCATCACCGCGGCCGCGCTCGCGGAGCGCGCGGAGGGGATCGCGGCGGGCTACCTCACGAGCGTCTCCGGCTCCGCCGGCCAGCTCTGCACGAAGCCCGGCATCGTGTTCGTGCCGGAGGGGTCGGGCTTCACGGAGGCGGTGGCCGCGGCCGCGGCCGCGGCCGACGGTCTCGCCGAGCACCGGCTGCTCGGGCCGCGCATCGCCGCGGCCTTCGCCGCCAGGCGGGACGCGGTGCTCGCCGCCCCCGGCGTGCGAGCGGTCGTACCGGGGGCGCTGCGCTTCGACGCCGACGAGCAGGGGTGGGCCGCTGCGACGATCGCCTCCGTGCCGCTCGCGGAGCTGCGCGCCTCGGCCGACGCGCTCGTGGAGGAGGCCTTCGGGCCGCTGTCGATCATCGTCGAGGTGCCCGAGGGCACCGATCTCGCCGCCCTCGTACCCGAACTGTTCGAGGGCAACCTGTCGGGCACCGTGCACCTCGGAGGCGAGGAGGCCGCGGGTGCGAGCGAGAACGTCGCCGAGCTGCAGGCGCTCGTGGCGGCGCTCGGACGCCAGTCGGGTCGGGTGCTCTTCGACGGCTGGCCCACCGGCGTGGCAGTGACGCCGGCGCAGCAGCACGGCGGCCCGTGGCCCGCGACAACGAACGACGCGAACACCTCGGTCGGCACTTCGGCGATCACCCGCTTCCTGCGCCCGGTCGCCTTCCAGAACGCGCCCGCCGCGTTCCTGCCCGACGTGCTGCGCGACGACAACCCGCGCGGCGTCGCGCAGACGGTCTCCCCCGCGGGCGCCTCGCGCTCCTGGGGCAGCCGCTGGGCGCTCCCGGCGACCGCGTAGCGCGGGCGGACGGCACCCGGGCGATGATGGCGGTGCGACGATGACGCGACGAGACGGCACGCTGCGCCCGACCATCGGCGTCGCGCTGATGTTCGCGAGCAACGGCGCGCTCTTCGCGTCGCTGCTCCCCTGGTACCCGCTGCTCGTCGAGCGGCTCGCACTCGATACGGCGGCCTTCGGCCTGGTCGTCTCGGCGTTCGTCGCCGGCGCGATCGTCTCGTCGGCGCTGCCCGCCCCGCTCGTCGGGCGCTTCGGCCCCATTCCGGTCTCGATCGGCTCGACGCTGCTGCTCGCGGCCGGCCTCGCCGCGGCCGGGTTCGCGGGCGCCCCCTGGATGCTCGCGGCCTGCCTCGGCGCGATCGGCTTCTGCGACGCGATCGCCGACGTCGCCCAGAACGATGCCGCTATCACCGTGCAGCGCAGGCGCGGACGGCAGATCATCTCGTCGATGCACGCCATGTGGAGCCTCGGCTGCGTCGCCGGCGGAGCCCTCGCCACAGCGGCGGCCGCGGCCGGACTCGGCATCGGCGCCTACCTCATCGTCGCGGGCGGCACGGGGGCGGCGCTCGTGATCACCGGCGGGGCCATGACCCTACGCTTCACCGGGAGGGCCCGCGTGCGCGAAGCGGGCGGCGGCGCAACGGGCGCCGAGCAGCCGTCCCCGAGCCGGCGCCGCATCATGGTCGCCATCGCCCCGCTCGTCTGCATCGGCCTCTTCGCGACCGTGGTGGAGGACATCGCGAACAACTGGGCCGCGCTCTCGGCCGTCGCGGTGGGCGGAAGCCCGCCCGCCGTCTCGGGCATCGCATACACTCTCATGATCGGCAGCCAGTGCCTCGGCCGCTTCACCGGCGACCCGCTCATCGATCGCTACGGCCGGGCACGGGTCGCGCGCTTCGGCGGCATCCTCATCGCCGCGGGCGGGCTCGCCGTGGTCGGTGCCGAGGGCCGCCCCGTGCTGCTGTTCACCGGCCTCGCGCTCGCGGGCTTCGGCTCGGCGACGCTCATCCCGAGCGCGTTCAGCGCCGCCGCCGAGGTGCCGGGGCTCAGGCAGGGCACAGCGCTCACGCTCATCGGCTGGCTGATGCGCGTCGGCGCCGTCGTGGCGAGCCCCGCGATCGGCCTGTTCGCCGGTGCCGCCTCACTGCGCTGGGCGCTCGGACTGCTCGTGATCGTCGGCGTCGCTGTGGCGCTGCTCGCGCGATCCCTGGACGAGCACCGCTACAGAGCCTGACCCGTCATCGCCCACACCGACACCGTCACCTCGTCGGAGTCGTTGTGCAGGCGGTGCGGCAACGTGCTCAGATATCTGATGCTGTCGCCCGGGCGGAGCACGTGCTCCTCGCCCGCGAGCGACACGGTGAGGATGCCCGAGAGCACGAGACCGCACTCCTCGCCGGTGTGCTGCACCTGGTGCCGGTTGTGCGTGCCCGGCTCGAGATGGATCATGAGCATCTCGACGCCGCCGTGATGGCTGGGCGTCAAGAACTCGTAGCGCGAGCGCGAGTCGGGGAAGTTCATCACGCGCCGTTCATCGGCGCGCACGATCTGGAACTCCTCGGCGTCGTCGACGACGAGCATCGACAGCGGGACTTCGAGGCCCTTGCAGATCTTGTAGAGGGTGGTGAGGGTGGGGTCGGCCTTGCCGCGCTCGATCTGGCTGATCATGCTCAGGCTCACGCCCGATCGCTCGGCGAGATCCTTCAGCGTCAGATCCTGCTTCTGGCGCAGCTCGCGCAGCCTCGTGCCGTCAAACATCGGCCGACCCCAGTGACACCATGCCTACATCATGCCAGCAAATGTGACCCCTACCGCGGTGCCGAGGTAGTTGCCGATGAGGTAGCCGACGGTGCCGACGACGAGGATCGGGCCGACGAGGTTCTTCCACCCCTTCGCGATGGCCATGGCCGCGGCGGTCGTGGGGCCGCCGATGTTCGCGTTCGAGGCAAGCAGGATCTGCTCGAGATCGAACTTGAACAGCTTGCCGAGGCCGAGCGAGAGCGCGAGGTTGCATGCGACGATGATGAACACGAAGACGAGCAGCAGCGGCGCGTTCTGCACGATCAGCGGGATCGAGGCGGGGATGCCGATCACCATGAAGAAGAGGTAGATGAGGAAGGTGCCGATCTCCTGGCTGCCCGCGATCGACTTGAAGTAGCCGGGGAAGAGCAGCATGGCGACGAAGGTGAGCGTCGTCAGCACGAGGTACTTGTCGCCGAAGATGCCGGTGAGCAGGTTGAGCCAGACGTTGTCGCCGTCGCCCGTCGGGATGATGCCCGCGAAGAACTCGGCGAGCTTCGTCGAGACGGCGAGCAGGAAGATCGCGGTGCCGATCGAGAGCGCGATGTCCTTGAGCGAGATCTCCTTGCGCCCCCAGTACTCGGCCGCGACAGTCTCGGTGCCGTCGTCACCGGCCGCGGCGGCGTCGCGCTCGACCGCATCCTGGTGCGGGGTCTGGTAGCGCTTGCGGAAGAACGACATGGCCGGGATCGCCATGAGCACGACGAAGAAGAGCGCCATCATGAGATTGTCGGCGACGATCGTGGCCGAGACCATCTCGCCGGGGGTCTCGAACTTGCCGGCCATCGCGGCGAAGTTGACTCCGCCGCCCGTGTACGACGCGGTCATCATGGCCGCGATCTTGTCGAGGTACGGGATGTGCTCGCGCAGCAGGAAGAAGCTCAGGATCGCGCCGGCGACGGTGCCGACCGTCGAGATCAGGAAGATGAGCAGGAGCCTGCGGCTCTCGCGCCACATCTGCCGCAGGTCCACGTGGAAGAGCAGCAGCGGGATGGCGAGCGGCAGGATGAATCCCCAGACCGCGTCGTAGACCGAGGATTCGGTCGGGATCACGTTCAGGTTCGACAGCGCGAGCGCGCCGATGAGGGCGATGATGGCGCCGGAGATGCGGCTGGCCCACTTGTATCGCTGCTCGAGCACGATACTGATGGTGGCCCAGACGATGATGATCGACCACAGTGTGAGCGTGTCATCGGGTTGGATCAGTGTGTCTGTCATGGGAGGTGGTACCTACTTCCTTGTAGCGGGTGCGGTTCGGGTGAGCCACTGCGTGGCGTTGACATGGGCGATCTGGGCGATCTCGATTTCGGAGAAGCCGCGTGCCGACATGCGCTCGATCAGAGCGGGGATGTCGCGGTGGCTCTCGAGCCCCCGGGTGCGGCCGCCCATGAAGGAGCCGCCGTGCTCGGTCGGCAGGAAATCGAGGAAATCGAAGCCGAAGCCGACGTGGCGCACGCCGATGAGGCTGCAGATGTGCACGGCGTGGTCGATGAACGCGTCGAGGTTCGGGTCCTCCTCGTCCACGAACGCGTAGTAGGCGTTCAGGCCGATGAGCCCGTCGCGTTCGGCGAGCGCCTGGAGCTGCTCGTCGCGCAGGTTGCGCTCGTGCGGGCAGCGGGCGAATGCGTTCGAGTGCGAGGCCATGATCGGGGCCTCGGTCGCCTCGAGCATCCCCCAGAACGAGTTCACGTCGAGGTGCGAGACGTCGAGCGCCCAGCCGCGCTGCTGCATGGAGCGCACGACCCGGCGGCCGGCGGCGCTGAGTCCCGGCTCCGGGCTCGGATGCGCGGCCCCCGTGCCCGAGGCGAGTGCGTTGTTGTCGTTCCAGACGAGCATCGCATGGCGGATGCCGTTCTCGTGCAGCTGCTGCATCTGCTCGTCGACGGACTGCTCGCTGTCGAGCACGGCGTCGGTCTCGAAGAAGTTCATCCCCTCGAGGCCGAGCACGATGTTGATGCGCCCCTCGGGCGCGTCCGCGAGCTGCGCCGGTTCGGCGACGATGTTCGCGTGCTCGCTGCGGGCGAGGTCTGCGAGCACCCGCGACCGCAGATCCCTGAAGCGCGGGCTCGCCTGCCGCAGGTGGCGCTCCTCGACCCAGAACACGCAGATCACGGTGTCGACGCCGCCGGCGCGCAGTGCGGGATAATGGAGGCGGTCGAATACCTGTCGTTCGCCCTGGGACACCCGCCAGGCGATGTCGGTGAAGACATCCGAATGCAGGTCTACGATCTTCATAACACTCCGTCGTGCCGTCGCTGCGGCGCCCCGCGGCGCGCTGCTCCAGTCAAGTTTCAATAAACATCAAATAATTTCAACATACTAAAACTAGCACAGCGGATGCCCGGTTCCGACCCGCGCGCCTCCGGCGTGCCCCGTCTATGCTGAGCAGCATGAAGATTCTCCTGCGCACGACCGCCCTCGCCGCAGCGGTGCTCATCGGACTCTCGGCATGCGCGTCGCCCTCGGGCGAACTGATCGGCACGTGGGGCGACCCGGATGCGCAGGCGACGCCGTCGCTGGAGTTCAGCGGCACGGAGGGCTCCGGCGACTACTCCGGTACCGACGGGTGCAACTCGGTCGGCGGGTCGTTCACCGTCGAGGACGGCAGCATCGACCTCGGACTCATGCGGTCGACGCTCATGTTCTGCGAGGGCGTCGACACGTGGCTCGTGCAGGCGCGCACGGCGGAGCTGTCGGGCGATACCCTGACCCTGTTCGACGAGAGCGGCGCCGAGATCGGCGCGCTCGAGCGTCACGCGGGCTGAACGAGCCCCCAGGCGCGCGCGGCCGCACCCAGCAGAGCCGAGCGCTTGCCGCACGTCGCCGTGATCAGCGGCGCGCCGCCGGCCCGGTGCACGGCACGGGATTCATAGCGCGCTCGCGCCGCATCCATCACGGGAGTCTCAGCGGACCCGAGACCGCCGCCCACGATGATCGCGCCCGGATCGAGCAGCTCGAGCGCATCGGCGAATGCATCGCCCAGCGCCTCGCCCGCAGTGCGCAGCACCTCGGCGGCGACATGATCACCGCTGTTCGCTCGGCGCACGAGCTCGGGCCCGGGCAGGCGCTCGCCGGTCTCCGCTTCGTAGCGTACCGTCAGTGCCGTCCCCGACGCGAACGATTCGAGATTGGCCCCCGATCCGATCACCCGTTCGCCGAGTGCGATCGCCTGGCCGCGCGCACCGGCCCAGGGCCGCCCGTCGATCACGAGCGTCGACGACAATCCCGTGCCGAGGGAGACATAGAGGAACGAGCCGAGGCCTCGCCCCGCGCCGAAGCGCAGCTCCCCCAATGCTCCCAGTCTCACGTCGGAGTCGAGCACCGCCGGCACTACGCCGGCACTCGGGCTCGAGAACGCCTGTGTCGCGCGTCGCAGCAGTGACTCAGCGGGCTGGCGCTGCCAGGTCAGCACCTCCGAGGTACTGACCGTGCCGTCGGCGGCGACGTACTCCGGAGCCCCGGCCGCCACGGCGACCGGATGCACGCCCGCTGATGCAGCGAATTCGCAGCCGAACGCGAATGCACGATCGAACTCGTCCGTGCTGCCCGGTTCGACGGCAGCTTCGGGCGCCGCCCCGGGACGTGTCGTCTGCTCGGATTCCAGGAGGACCGAGCCCGCACGATCGACGAGGCCGACGAGCGTCTTGGTGCCCCCGATATCGATGGCGAGAACAGTCCCGTTCATGCGCCGACCGATCTGAACAGGGTCGCGTGGAACTCGTACGCGTCGGGACGGTAGACCACTCGGCCGAGAAGCCTCGGCACGCCATCGATCGCTCCCGCGGTCTCCTCGCCCACGAGCACCGGGGACCCGGAGTCGATGCCGAGCCTTCCGGCGTCCTCTGCGGCCGCGCCTTCTGCGCGTACCGCGTAGTCGCTGCGCACGATCACGACTGCACTGCGTGCTTCGAGAACCGCATACAGGGAGGCATCGACGAAGTCATCGCGCGTCGCACTCGGCATCAGCGCCACCGGCATCACGGTGTAGTCGACGCAGGCGGGGTTCTCGTTGAGCGTGCGCAGACGTACGAGATCGAAGACCTCGTCACCGGGGGCGAGGCGGAGTCTGCGCGCTTCCTCGAGCGTCGCGGCTCGGCGTGCGAAGTCGATCACTTCGGCGCCGGCGCGGAGCCCTCGCTGTTCGGCCATCTCGGTGAACGAGAGCAGATCGACCTTCTCCTCCATATGCGGGGCGGTGACGAACCAGCCCCGCCAGGGCGATGCCTCGAGCTGCTGCTCGTCGGCGAGTACGCCGAGCGCGTCGCGGAGCACGGCTCGGCTCACTCCGACAGCGACTGCGAGCTCGCGCTCGCCCGGCAGTTTGCTCCCCGGCGGGTAGACGCCCGAGTCGATCAGCTCCATGATGCGACGGCGAGCGCCGGAGGCCGCCCTCCCGAGCTCCCTCGCGCTGCTCGTCGCTTTCGTCATCAGGCGCGATCTCCGGCAGCTGCGGCGTCGCTGTGCAGCACGGCGCCATCGATCAGGCGATACACCGTCGCAGGCCAGCTCGGGTCGTACCCCTCGCCGTCGGCCAGCTTGCCGAATGCGGACTGCTTGTCGGCCCCGACGAGTACGAGGGCACCCGCCTTCGAGAGCTCGGCGATCGTCGCGATACCGACCGTGACCCCGTGCGTCGGCACGGCATCGATCGAGGGGAAGTCGGGGAAGGTCGCGAGGTTGTCGCGACGAGTCTGCTCGGCGAGCTCGACGATACGGGAGCGGGAGTCGACCGGCGACTCCGGTGGATTGAATGCGACGTGACCGTCGCCGGCGCCGCTCGCGATGATGAAGAAGTCGATACCGCCGGCGTCGCGGATCCGGCCGTCGTATGCGGACGGGTCGGCCGGATTCGGGAACCAGACGTTCGCATCGGGAACCCGGTGCTCTTCGGGCACCGCACGGTTCAGTACGGCCTGGATGTCCTCCCGAGCGAAGCGACGGCACGAGTTGTGCGCGTCGGCCGGGATGTGATCCCAGCCGCCATCGACTTCCTGCAGGTAGTCGTCCATCATCACGATGACGAGCGAACCGAGATCGAGACCGCGGTTAGCGGCTTCATCGGCGAGCGCCGCATACGTCGTCTGCGGCGAGCGCCCCCCCGGGCAGCCGAGCAGGAAGCGCCCGCCTGCCGCGATCTTCTCGCTCATACGATCAGCGATATCGGCGGCTACTGCGCTGCCCAGTGTTTCGGCGTCCGGGTGGACGACGATCGGATTGTGCGGGTTCGACATCGCGTCGCTTCCTCTCAATTATTCTTTGACTGCACCGGCGGCGATTCCATTGATGAATCGTCGCTGGAAGATGACGTAGAAGATCAGGATGGGCAATGCCACGAGCACGGCCGCGGCTGCGGTCACGCCCGGGTCGAAATTGCGCGTACTGCCGGCGAAGAACGAGAGCGCGAGCGGCGCGGTCTGCACGTCCGGGTTCTGCGGCACGAGCACGAGCGCCATGAGGAACTCGTTCCAGGTGTAGAGGAACAGCAGCGTGCCGAGGGTGGCGATGCCCGACCCGGAGATCGGCACGTACACGCGCCAGAGCGCGCCCCAGTGCGTATTGCCGTCGACGCGGGCTGCCTCGTTCAAAGACTTCGGGATGTTGCTGTAGGTCGTGCGCATCCAGAGCACTCCGAGCGAAACCGAAGTCGCGATCTGAGGCAGGATCAGGGCCCAATAGGTATTGAGCAGCCCCATGCCGTCGAGCAGGTAGTAGAGCGGGACGATGATGCCCTCGTACGGCACGATGAGCCCGACGAGCAGCACCGCCATGATGAGCGATTTGCCGGGGAAGCGCAGCACGACGAACGCGTAGCCCGCGAGCATCGAGACGATGAGCGCACCGACGACCACACCGACGGCTACGACGAGCGAAGACCAGAGCGCGGAGCCAAAACCGCCGCGGGTCCAGGCCTCGATGAAGTTCTCGAATGTGAAGGCGGGAGGAATCACCTGCCCGGGACGACGCGCGTCCGCGGGCGTCACCGACAGCATCAGGATCGAGAAGAACGGATAGAACGCGAGGATGGCACCGACGATCAGTACGATGTAGCCGATGATGCGTTCGTGGCGTGCGACCTTCATCGGTTCCCCCGATCGTCAGGGCGGGTGAGATACATGACGAGGCCGACCACGGCGAAGATGAGCAGCATCAGGATGATGGCGATGGCCGAGGCGCGGCCGACGTGGTGCGCAGTGAACGCCTCGCGATAGATGAAGTACGACGGCACGGTCGTCGAGTTGCCGGGGCCGCCCGCCGTCGTGTTCCAGACGATATCGAAGTTGCGCAGCGCTGCGGTGATGAGCAGCACGAGAGCGACCTGAATTTCGCCGCGGAGCCCCGGGAGGGTCACGGTGAAGAACTCGCGTACGGGACCGGCCCCGTCGAGACGCGCCGCCTCGTAGAGCTCGCCGGGGATACCCTGCAGGCCGCTCACGAAGAGCACGAAGGCGAGGCCGAACATCGCCCAGGTGCCGATGATGCCCACCGACGGCAGCGCGGTGCCGAAATCTCCGAGCCAGCTGCGCGTCAGCGCGTCGAGGCCGACCGCGCGCAGTGCCGAGTTCAACGGGCCGGTCTCGGCGAAGATCCATCGCCACGCGATGGCGATGACGACGGTCGAGAGGATGTACGGCATGAAGAGCACGGCGCGGAAGAACGCGAGGCCCTTCACGCGGAAGCGCGACACGATGCCGACGATGAGCAGCGCCAACGCGATGGGCAGCAGCGCGTAGAAGACGACGAACACGAACGAGTGCGCGATCGCTTCCCAGACCTTCGGGTCGCCGAGCACGTCCGCGAAGTTGCCGAGACCGACCCAGGTGCTCGGGCCGATGCCGTCCCAATCGAAGAACGCGATCCACGCGGATTCGATCGTCGGCCGCAGCAGGAACCAGGCGTAGAAGACCAAGGCCGGGAGGAGGTAGAGATAGGCGTCCCAGTCGTACCGGCGCAGGAGAGAGCGCCGGTTCCGGGTTCTGGCTGTTGTATGCATGTCCGTTGCCATCCATCGTCGATGGCGCACCCGGTTCGAAGAGTCGGGTGCGCCATCATCCGATTACTTGTCGTGGAAGGCGCTCCAGTCGTCCTGGACGCGCGTAGCGAGATCCTCCGGCGCAGTCTTGCCCGCCATGGCCTCCTGCAGTCCGCCGGTGAAGGTGTCGAACATGGTGTCGGTCGCCCAGTCGTACCAGAAGAGGGGGCCCGCGCCCTGGAGCTGGTCGCTCGATGCCGCGAGGAGGTCGGGGAACGTCGTCGCGGGATCGCCCGCCTCGACGGAGTAGATCGGCACGCGCTGCACGTCGACGAGCATCGAGGACGTCTCTTCGGAGTTCAGCATGCCGACGAAGGCGACCGCTGCGAGCTCCGCTTCGGAGGCCGAACCGACATGCCACGGCATACCGAAGGACCCTGCAGTCGCATAGTCGCCGTCCGTGAGGCCCGCGGAGAAGTCGAACTTCGCGCCGTCCGAGATGGTGCCGGCGTACCAGTTGCCGTGGACGAAGAATACGCCGTCGCCGCCCGCGAACGCGGTCGCGGCATCATCGGGGCTCATGCCGTCGTAGCCCTCGGTCAGGTATCCGGCCTGCGCCCATGAGGTGAACTTCTCGATCGCTGCGATATTGCTGTCGACCGCGAAGTCCGATCCCTCGGCACCCGAGATCCATGCGCGGGTGTCCTCGGCGGGCGTCAGCGCGCCCTGCACGAGCGAGAGCGCCTGCATCGCCGACGCCTTATCCGAATTGCCGAGCGTGAGCGGTACTTCGCCGGCGGCCTTCGCCGTCTCGAGTGCGGCCTCGAACTCGTCGAGCGTGGTCGGTACCTCGAGCCCGAGCGCCGCGAGCTTCTCCGTATTGCTGAAGAGGCCCACCATCTGGTTGTCGGGCGACATGCCGTAGACGGTGCCCGAACCGAACGTCTTGCCGTCTTCCGACCATTCGAGCTGGGTGATCGCATCGCCCGCGGCCTCGCGGTAGCCGTAGGCATCGGCGACGTCGTCGAGCGGCCGGATGAGACCCGCTTTCACGAGCGCGCCGTCGGTGGCCCAGCCCTGGTTGCCCTGCGTCACATCGGGCGCGTCGTCCGAGTTCATGGCGTTGAGCACGGTCGCCGTGAGGTCGTTGTAGCTCTTGAACTGGATCTGCACGTCCACGTTCGGGAACTGCTCCTCGTAGAGGGGCACGAACTGGTCCATGAGATCCTGCTCGCCCTGATCCGCCCAGACGTTGAGGGTGACGTCGCCGAGCTCGGCGACCTGCTCGGCCGTGACCGGGGCATCGATCGGAGTGAACTCCGCGGCCTGCTTCGCGCTCCCTCCGGGAGCGCCGCAGGCGGAGAGCCCGAGCACCAGGCCGACGCCCAGCGCGACGGGGGCGAGGCGCGTCATTCGACGTTGAGTTGACATCGCTAGTGGTCCTTTCAGTTTGCGGCCGAGACGGCGAGGTGCCGTTGCAGCCATTCGAGGTTCGTTCGTTGATCCGCCACGACACGGCGGTAGGTGTCAGCGGTCAACGGTTCGCGATCCTGCTCGACGACCACCCAGCCGTCGTACCCGGTATCGCGCAGCGCGCCCGCGAAAGCCGCGAGGTTCGATTCGCCCTCCCCCAGCCGCGTGCACGCGCGGGGGAACCATTCCTCGAAATCGGCGCCGTTCGCGCGCGCCTCCTCGAGCACGCCGGGGAGCACGTCCTTGATATGCACATGGTTGATGCGGTCGCGCCAGCGTCGGAAGAGCGCGACGCCGTCGCCGCCGGCCAGCACCACATGCCCGATGTCGTACGTGAGCGGGATATCGGTGTCGTTCAGGAAGCGCTCGATCTCGTCGGGCAGCTCGACGAAGGTCCCGACATGGGGATGGTACGAGACCTCGAGCCCGCGGGCGCGGGCTCGGTCGGCGGCGCCCTGCACGGTCTCGACGAGCTGCTTCCAGTCCTCTGCGCCGAGCATGCGCGACGGGTCCTTGCGCGGCTGCGCGATGATCTCCGCATCGCCCTCGTCCGCGAGGATGACGAGCGCCCCGGGGTTCACCGCCTCGATCTCGTCGAGAGTGATCTCCATGCGCTCGAGATCCCGATCGAGTACGGGCCCGGGCTGCTGCGTGTTCAGCGGGACGTAGGCCCCCACGGCATCGATACCAGCGGCATCGAACGATGCGACCATCCGGTCGATCGAACCGAAGAAGCCGGGAGGGCCGAGCTCGGACCCCGCGTAGCCGGTCTCCGCCATGGTGGCGAGCAGCTCCTCGGTGGTCGTCGCTCCCTCGACCGTCAGGTCGCCGAAGACGCCGTACGAGATGGGGGCGTTCGCGAAGCGCATATCAGGCACCGACCGCAACGGTATCGGCCTCGATCGCGATGGTGTCGCCATGCGCCGCGGCGATCGCCTGCGCGAGGCGCTGCAGTTGACGGATATCCGTCTTCGCCCCGGCGAAGTCCGCGGGATTCGTCGCCCCGTTGCGGATGGCCGCGGCGAACGCGTCGAGCTGGCGCAGGAAACCGGTCTCGTGACCCGAACGGTACTCCGTGTCGGCACGGAGATCGCCGTCGTGTCGGCGGCTGACGAGACGGCTGCGCTCCTCGACGAGATAGGGCTTCGCGAGATCGAATTCGAGACGGCCGTTCGCGCCGAGCACGACGAGCTCTTCCGCGTACTCCGGGTAATCGGGCAGCCAGTTCCAGCTCAGCACGAACGCGGTCTCACCGGCTACACCGGTCGCGAGCAGAGAAGCGGGCGCTGCGCCGTCGAGCGGCGTGATCGCGTCCGCGCGCCAGCTCTCGGGGAGCGCGATCCCCATGGCGCGCATGAGGCTGAGCTCGTGGATCACGGAACCGTTGAGCACGTTCGCGTAGTACTGCACGAGCGCCGCGTCGGCACCGGGCAGCGCTTCGGCTGCACGGGCCTCGTCGTACGCGACCGACTCGGCGATCGCGGCGCGGTCGGCGTCCGCGGGCGGCGCGGACATGCGCAGGTGGGAGATCTGCGGCTCATCGGCCGGATGCATGACCGTTACACGCACCATGCGCACACCATTGAGGTCGCGGTACTCGGACGCAGCGGTTTCGAGCAGCGGATCGAACATCTTCATGTAGCCGACCTGCGTGACGACGCCGTGCTCGGCGGCGAGGGCCTCGAGCTCGTCGACCTCGCGCACGGTGAATGCCAGGGGCTTCTCGGCGAGCACGTGCTTGCCGGCGCGGATCGCATCGGCGGCGAGCTTCGCGTGACTGCCCGGCGTCGCGATGAGCACCGCATCGACGTCCGAGGCGAATGCCTCGGCCGGATCGCTGACCGCGCGGGCGCCGATGCTCCGCGCCACTTCGTCGGCGCGGGACGGCGACAGGTCGCACACGATCGCGACATCGTAGCCCGCACGGCGCAGGCTCGTCAGATGCACGGACTGGGTGATCGTACCTGCGCCGATGATCGCCAGCGAGATAGGTGTGGTCACTGCGGTTGCTCCTTCGCCATTCGAGTGCCGCGGATTTCGGCTCTGAAGAGAGTCAAACACATTTAGACCAATTAGTCCAGTTGAAACCAACTGGACTAAAAGTGGTCTGCCGGCTCCCGGTCCGGACACGAGAGAGGCGGCCCAGGGATCGATGATCCCTGGGCCGCCTGTCTCGTCGGAGCCGGTGCGCGCTAGTGCCAGAGCACCGCGATGCTCGCGTTGACGAGCGCCATGCCCGCCATCGCGGTGAGCCCGCCCGCCGAGAGGCTCTCCTTCTTGCGCACTCCGAAGATGTGTCCGATGAGCGCCAGCAGTACGATCAGCTTCACGCCGATCTTCATGTTGTTCGGCTGGCCGCCGAGCGCGTAGGTCATGCCGACGAGCGCGAGGCCCGTCACGAGCAGCAGCAGCGCACCCCAGAGCATGAACGGCTGCACGCGCGCCATGCCCTTCTTGACGTTCGGCAGCTGCCCGAGCGCGCCGCCGAACACGAGGGCGAAGCCCACGATGTGCAGCACGACGAGAATGCCCTGAAGAATTTCCATGGTTCCTATCTCTCCTGGTGTGTGTCCCGGCCCGGTGGTCGACTACCGGGTCAGTGGAAGAAGTGGCGTTCGCCGGTGAAGTACATGGTGACGCCGGCGGCCGTCGCGGCCTCAATCACTTCGGCGTCGCGCACCGACCCGCCCGGCTGCACGACGGCGCGAACACCGGCGTCGAGCAGCACCTGCAGGCCATCGGCGAAGGGGAAGAAGGCGTCGGATGCCGCGACCGATCCGGCCGCGCGATCCTCCGCGCGGGCGACCGCGAGACGGCACGAGTCGACGCGATTGACCTGGCCCATGCCGACGCCGACCGAGGCGCCGCCCGAGGCGAGCAGGATCGCGTTCGATTTCACGGCGCGGCAGGCGCGCCAGGCGAACTCGAGATCCGCGAGCGTCGCGGCATCGGCGGGCTCGCCGGTCGCGAGCTCCCACTCGGCGGCCGGCGCAAAGCTGCGATCGGCATCCTGCAGCAGGAAGCCGCCCGAGATCTGGCGGAACTCGATCGGGTTCGCCGAGAAGTCGGCGGGCAGCACGAGCAGGCGGAGGTTCTTCTTCTGCGTGAGGATCTCGAGCGCGGCCGGTTCGAAGCCGGGCGCCACGATGACCTCGGTGAAGATTCCCGAGACGGTCTGCGCCATCTGCTCGGTCACGACTCGGTTGGCGGCGATCACACCGCCGAACGCCGACACGGGGTCGCAGGCGTGGGCGAGCTCGTGGGCCGCGGCGATCGGATCGGCCGCGCCCTCGGGCGCGACGGCGATGCCGCAGGGGTTCGCGTGCTTGATGATCGCGACCGCGGGCCGCTCGTGGTCGAATGCGGCGCGCAGCGCAGCATCCGCGTCGACGTAGTTGTTGTACGACATCTCCTTGCCGTGCAGCTGCGTCGCCTGGGCGATGCCGGAGCCCTCGTTCTCGGTGAAGAGCGCGGCGCGCTGGTGGCTGTTCTCGCCATAGCGCAGCACGGCCTCGCGCAGACCGAAGGTCTCGTAGCCGACATACCCCTCGGTCGCTTCGAATAGACTGTCGATGTCGCCCTCGCCCGCGGGCGTCTGCTCCTCCTCGGCCGGGGCGTCGCTCCAGTCCGCATCCTCGCGATCGAGGAACCAGTTGGCGACCGACGCGTCGTACTGCGCCGTGTGCACGAACGCCTCGGCGGCGAGCGAGCGGCGCAGCGACAGGCCGGTACCGCCGGCGCGCACCGCGGCGATGATCTCGTCGTAGCGCGCGGGCGATATGGCGACCGCGACGTTGGCGTGGTTCTTCGCCGATGCGCGCACCATCGAGGGGCCGCCGATGTCGATGTTCTCGATGACGTCCGCAGCGGGCTTCCCGGAGGCGACCGTCTCGTCGAACGGGTAGAGGTTCACGACGACGAGCTCGAAGGGCGCGATGCCGAGATCCTCGAGCTGCGCACGGTGGTCGGCGAGGCGGAGATCGGCGAGCAGCCCCGAGTGCACGGCCGGGTGCAGGGTCTTCACGCGACCGTCGAGCACCTCCTGGAACCCGGTGACCTCGGCGACGTCGGTGACGGCGTGGCCCGCGTCGCGGATGGTCGCCGCGGTCGAACCCGTCGACACGATCTCGACGCCGGCCTCGGTGAGTGCCGCCGCCAGATCGAGCAGGCGGGACTTGTCGCTCACCGAGATGAGCGCACGGCGCACGGGAATCAGGTCGCGGTGCTCGTAGAGGCTGGGATCGTGGCTCTGGACTGCCATCTGGCTCCTTGGTTCGAGAGGTGGGTGATCAGGATCGGAAAGCTGCGAGGTCGATGCCGCCCTGCGCGATCTCGCGCACGGTCTGCACGAGCAGCGGGCGTTCGAGCTGCTTGATGCGCTCGTGGAGGTCGTCTTCGAGCTCGCCGCGCGCGATCTCGACCGACGCCCGGCGCAGCACGGGGCCGGTGTCGACGCCCTCGTCGATGACGTGCACCGTGACGCCGGTCTCGGTGGCGCCCGCGGCGAGCGCATCGCGCACGGCGTGCGCTCCCGGATACAGCGGCAGGAGCGCGGGGTGGGTGTTGATGAGGCGCGGCGAGAAGCGGCGCACGAAGCCCGCGGGCAGAATCCGCATGAGGCCCGCGCTCACGACGAGTCCGGGCTCGAACTCCTCGATCCGCGCAGCGAACGCGTCGCCCCAGGCGTCGCGGCCCGGGTACTCCCCCGGCCGCTCGACGAAGGTCGGGATGCCGGCCGCCTCGGCGTGCGCGAGACCCGCCGCGTCGGTATCCGCACCGACCGCGACGATGCGCGCCGGGTATGCGGGGTCGGCGGCCGCGTCGATCAGCGCCTTGAGGTTGCTGCCTCCGCCTGAAATGAGCACCACGACATTCAGCACCGCACCAGTCTACTCCGCCGACCGCACGGGCGCCTGTGCGCACGGCACCGGAGGCCCTCTCAGGGCCGCGGCTCCGCTGCAGCCCCGCTCTGCAGCCCCGCTCTGGATATCTACGGGATGGCGACGACGCTGACGGGCGAGCGCCCGCTCAGCATGCGCGACACCGGGCAGCGCTCGTGCGCGGCGGCGGCGAGCGCCTCGGCCTCTTCGGCGGTCTTGCCGTCGAAGCGCAGTTCGGCCCGGGCCGAGAACTCGAAGCCCTCGCCGTCTGCACGTCGGTGCAGCGACACGTGCGTGCGCGCGAAGACCTCGACGCCCGGCCCGGCGACGACGCGGGCCGCGGCGTTCAGACAGGTCGCCCACGAGAGCGCGAGCAGCTCCTCGGGGTTCGTGGCACCGCCGCGATCCTGCGCCGTCGGCGAGGCCACCTCGACGGCGAGGCCGCCTTCTACGCGGCTCTCACCGTTGATTCCGCTGGAATTCTCGGCGACCGCCGTGAAAACGACGTCGCCCAACTGTTCCGTCCGCATGTTCGTCACGCCGCTCCACTTGATTTCTCGACCGATCCGGCCTATCTTAAACCGAGTCTAACAACACCGATCCGGCGGCAGCCCCGGCCTACGACCCACCGGTCGCCGCCCCGCAGCCACCGCCGCACCACCCTCGGCCCCGTTCGGGCCTCGACGCGAAACAACGAGCCATCCCCAGAATGAACGCGCAGCAGGCGCACACGACCGCCAGCGAACCCGTCGCCTACGCCCTCGAGTTCCGCGGCGTGACCCGACGCTTCGGCGACGGCCCGACCCCCGTGATCGCACTCGACGACGTCGACTTCGCCATCCCGGCCGGCACCATCTTCGGCATCCTCGGCGAGAGCGGAGCGGGCAAGTCGACGGTGCTGCGGCAGATGCTCGGCCTCGACCACCCCACTGAAGGCACCGTGCTCGTCGGCGGCACCGACCTCTCGAAGCTGAACAAGCACCAGATGAACCGGATGCGCCACGGCATCGGCGTCGTCTTCCAGTCGTACAATCTCGTCGGCAATCTCACCGTGCGGCAGAACGTCGAACTGCCGCTGCGCCTGCAGCGCCGCACGGATCCGGCGCGGGTGCAGGAGATGATCGACTTCGTCGGCCTCTCGCACCGCCGCGACCACCACCCCGCGAAGCTCTCGGGCGGCGAGAAGCAGCGCGTCGCCATCGCCCGAGCGCTAGTCACCGACCCCTCGCTGCTCCTGTGCGACGAGCCGACCTCGGCCCTCGACACCCACACGACCGGCGAGATCCTCGATCTGCTGCGCACGACCCGCGAGAAGTTCGGCACCACCATCGTGCTCGTGACGCACGAGCTCGAGGCCGTGAAGGCGATCTGCGACCGCGCCGCGGTCTTCGAGCAGGGCCGTCTGCAGGACATCGTCGAGGTGAAGCACGCCCGCGGCGACCGCGGCAAGCGCTACCTCTCGCACGTGCAGGAGGTGCTCGGCGCATGATCATCATCGAAGAACTGCAGCGCGTATTCGGCGAATACGGCGGAGAGATCGCCGTCGCGATGGCCGAGACCGGCTACATGGTCGGCGTCTCGATCCTCGCCGCCGTCATCATCGGCACGCCGCTCGGCACGCTGATCTACCTCACCCGCGAAGGCGGGCTGATGCAGCAGCGCACCGTCTGGACCATCGCCGACCTCTACGTGACGATCGTGCGCTCGTTCCCGTTCCTGCTGTTCATCGTCTTCATGATCCCGCTCACGCGCGCCGTCTTCGGCACGAGCTTCGGCACGGTCGCCGCGACCTTCCCGCTGGGCTTCGTGGCGGTCGCGATCTACGCCCGCTTCACCGAGCAGATCCTGCTCGAGCTGCCGAGCGGTCTGAACGAGGCCGCGGCCGCGATGGGGGCCTCCGTGCCGCAGACCATCTTCCGCTTCCTGCTCGTCGACGGCCGTTCGGGTCTCGTCTACGCGCTCACCTCGGCGACGGTCAGCTTCGTCTCGTACTCGGCGGTGCTCGGCGTCGTCGGCGGCGGCGGCGTCGGCGACTTCGCGATGCGCTACGGCTACCACCGGTACGACTTCGCGCTCATGTACGTGACGATCGCGATCACCATCCTCTGCGTGGTCGGGCTGCAGGCGCTCGGCCACAAGGTCTCGCGCGCGATCGACAAGCGCTGATCTCCCCCATTCCGCTCCATCTGACACAACGACAGGGATCCCTATGAAACGACACCTCCTCGCCCCGATCTCGGCGGCAGCTGCCGCGCTGCTGCTCATCACCGGATGCGCCGGCGGATCGAGCGACGGCTCGGGCGACGAAGCGAAGGGCACCGAGACCCTGAAGGTCGCCGCCACCACCACGCCGATGACCGACGTCGTGCAGGCTGCCGGCAAGGCGATCGAGGCACCGTACACGATCGAGATGGTCGAGGTCGCCGACTACGTGCAGCCGAACATGATGCTGCAGAACGGCGAGCTCGCCGCGAACTTCGTGCAGCACCCGCCGTTCATGGAGGAGTACAACGCCGCCAACGGCGCGGACCTCGTCGCGGTCGAACCCGTCTACCTGACCGTCGTCGGCATGTACTCGAGCAAGTGGAAGAGCTTCGACGAGGTACCCGAGGGCGGCAATATCGTCATTCCGCAGGACGCCTCGAACGCGGCCCGTTCGCTGCAGATGGTCGCCGACCAGGGCCTCATCGAGCTCGACCCCTCAGTCGACAAGTGGCAGGTCACGGTGCAGGACATCGTGAAGAACCCGAAGAACCTCAAGTTCACGGAGATCGACATCATGCAGCTCGTCGCGGCCTACCCCGAGGCCGACGCCGTCTTCCTGCACGGCACCTTCGCGCGTCAGCTCGAGCTCACGCCCAAGAACGACGCGATCGCGGTCGAGCAGGACGAGCAGTTCGCCGTGTCGCTCGTGAGCCGCGGCGAGGACGAGGATTCGGCCGCCACGCAGGCGCTCGCGAAGGCGTTCCACAGCGACGAGGTGCGCTCGGTGCTCGAGGAGCTCGGCGTGCCCGCCGCGTTCTAAACGCGCACCGCGCCTCCCGCGCCGCACCTCCCGCGCCGCGCCGTGCCATGCCGTGCCATGCCGCGCCGCGCCGCGCACAAAGGGTCGCGAGTTGGGGTTCGTCCCGTATCGGAACCCCAATTCGCGACCCTTTGTCGTCCCGTCAGGCCGCGCCGCCCGCGACGACCTCGTCGACGATCTCCCACGGGCGGTGGCGCGCGTAGTGCGCCTCCTCCTGCGCCGCCCAGCGCTCCCAGTGCGGTGCGTACATCTCGCCGTCGCGCGCGAGCGCCCGCTCCCGCCGGGCCGCCGCCGGGCACTCCACCCATCGGCTCCGCACCCGTCCGCCGGGACCCGCGAAGCGCGCGGCGGCCGCGAGGTTCTCGCGCGTCACAGCCCCGCATCCCTCGATGACGAGGGGCCGGCCCGGGCCGATGCGCTGCGCCGCCCCGAAGCGCTCGGCGACCCAGTCGTAGGGCCGATACTCCCCCGTGTCGAGCGCGGCGGCGAGGGCCGACGATCCCGCGGCGAGCCCGTCCCAGCCGGGGTACAGGTGCTCGACCCGCAGCACCTCCGGCCGCTGCCCCGCCGCACGCAGCTCGGCGAGCAGCCGATCGGCGAGCTGCGTCTTGCCCGCACCCGAGCGGCCGTCGATCAGGAGCACCTCGAAACCGGGCACCCGCCCGGTCTGCCCCTGCGTCCCGCCACTCGCACTGCCGCGGGTCTCGGCGCCGCGCATCAGAACTCCGCCCCCGCCTGGTCGGTGCGCAGGCGCTCCGCGAGCAGCATGATCGCCGCGGCCAGGGCCCCGAGCACGACCGCCGCCGCGAGCCCGGCCCCGTAGGCACCCGGTGCCTGGCTGCCGATGAGCTGCCCGACCGCGATCGGCAGGGTCTGCGCGCCCGGCCGCACGAGGAAAGACGTCGCCCCGAACTCGCCGATCGAGGCCGCGAGCGCGAAGCCGAGCGCGACGCCCGTCGAGCGGCCGAGCAGCGGCAGGTCGACCGAGCGCAGCACGGCGAAGGGCGTCGCGCCGAGCGAAGCGGCGGCCTCGCGCAGTGCGGGGTCGATGCCGCGCAGCACCGGCAGCAGCACGCGCACCACGATCGGCAGCGCGACGAGCGCCTGCGCGATCGGGATGAGCACGGTCGAGGTGCGCAGGTCGAAGCCGATGCCGAGCGGCCGGTGCATGGTGAGCAGGAGGCCGAACCCGAGCGTGACGGCCGAGACGCCGAGCGGCAGCATGACGGCGCCGTCGAAGACGTCGATGCCGCGCGCGAGGAGGCGAGATCGGGGCCGGCGCGAGAGCACGAAGGCGAGCAGCACGCCGAGGGTCATCGCGATCGCCGCCGAGGCGACGGCGTACCGGAAGGTCAGCAGGACCGCTGAGAGCACGGGCGCGTCGAGCGGCAGGCCGTCGGGCGGGTGCACGAGCGCGACGTAGTTCTCGAACGTCCACTCCCCCGAGGGGCCGCGCAGCGAACGGGCGACGAGCACGGCGAGCGGCAGCACGTGCAGCAGCAGTGCGGTCGCCGCGAAGACCGCGAGCACGGCGGCGTCGGCACGGCCGGGCGCCCGCTCCAGATCCCGACTGTCCTCGCGCAGCTGCACCGCGCGCTCGCCCGCCCGTCTGAGGCGCGACGAGACGATGAGCGTCGCGCCGACGATCGCGAACTGCGCGAGCGACAGCACCGCAGCGCCCTTGAGGTCGAGGAACTGCACGGTGAGCCGATAGATCTCGGTTTCGACGTTCGCGTTCGCGCTGCCGCCGAGGATGAGCACGATCGCGAACGACGTCGAGCAGAAGAGGAAGACGAGGGCGGCCGCCGATGCGAGGGCCGGCGCGAGGGCCGGCAGCACGATCATGGTCCAGGCCCGCAGGCGGCCGCCGCCGTGCACGCGGGCGGCCTGCTCGGAGCTGTCGTCGAGACGGGCCCAGAACCCGCCGACCGTACGCGCGACGACCGCAACGTTCGGGAAGGCGAGCGCGAGCACGACGACCGCGAGCGTGCGGTCGAGCCCTGTCCACTCGAGCAGCCCGCCGGGCGCGAAGAGCGCCGAGAAGGCGACGCCGACGACGACGGTCGGCAGTACGAACGGCACTGTCAGCAGGCCGCGCAGCACGAGTCTGCCGCGGAAGCGCAGCTTGTAGAGCACGTACGCGGCGGGAAGGCCGAGCAGCACCGAGACGATCGTCGCGAGGCCGGCCTGCGCGAGCGTGTTGCCGATGACCCGCCAGGTGCGCGGCGCTCCGAAGACCTCGACGATACCGCTCGTGTCGAACACGGCGCCGGCGCCTGCCCCAGTGCCGCCGAACCCGGTCGCCACGAGTGCGAGCACCGGCCACGCGAAGAACAGCGCCAAAAAGGCGAGCGGGACCGCGACGGCGAGCGTCCATCCGGCGACGCTCCAGGCCGTCGCCGGGCTCCGGAGGGCGGTGCCGTCACCGCCCTCCGGTTCACCCGCCCTCGGCCCCGCTGCGGTCACAGACCGATCTGCTCGCTCACGGTCTTGAGCCAGGTCTCGCGCTCGGCGTTGATGGTGGCCGGGTCGAGGTCGTTCAGCTGATCCCGCGCCGGCAGCGGTGCGAACTTCACCCAGGTCTCGGGCATCTCGGCATTCGCGCTCACCGGGTACATGTACATCGTGTCGGGGATCGTGGATTGGAACTCGTCGGAGACGAGGTAGTCGACGACGGCCCGCGCGCCCTCGGAGTTCGCGGCGCCCGCGAGCACGCCTGCGTACTCGATCTGCGACGTGCAGGTGTCGAGCAGGGCGCGCGTCGTGGTCTCGGTCCCGTCGTCGTTCAGCGTCGCGACGGGCGACGAGCTGTACGACAGCACGATGGGCTTCGTACCCTCCCCGAGCGCCGAGAACTGGCCGTAGTAGGCGTCGCTCCACCCTTGCTCGAGGCGCGCTCCGTTGCCCATGAGGTTCTTCCAGTACTCCGCATAGCCGTTCTCGCCGAACGCGGCGACGGTGCCTGCGAGGAACGAGCTGCCGGTCGACGACTGCAGCGGGTCGAGCAGCACGGTCATGTCGCGATAGGTGGGGTCGGCGAGATCCTCGAAGGTCGCGGGCTCGGCGATGCCGTGCTCCGCGAACCAGGCGGTGTCGATGTTGATGCAGGTCGCCCCCATGTCGATGGGGGTGAGCGCATCGGAGCCGGCGAAGGCGTACTCGGCGGCCGACTCGGGCAGCCCCTCGGGCGTGTACGACTCGGCCACGTCGTTGTCGACGAGGCTCGCCGCGGCGATGTTGTCGATGCCGTAGAACGCGTCGGCGATCGGGGCGCCCTTCGTGAGCACGAGCTTGTTGGCGAGTTCGCTGCCGGCGCCCGCGGTGATCACTTCGACGTCGTACCCGGTCGCCTCGCTCGCGGCGGCCGCGAACTCCTCGTTCGGGAACGCGTCGTGCACGACGAGCGTGACGGTTCTGGCGTCTGCGGCGTCGTCGCCCGTCGAACAGGCGGTCAGGCCGAGGCCGAGCGTCGCGACCGCCGTCAGGGCGACCGAGGCGGTGCCGAAGCGGCGCAGCGCGGGCGATGAGATTCGGACAAGCGTCATCGAGGTGTTCCTTCCTCCGCTGGAATGACCCAGATCAGGTTGAACGGTCGAAGCACGCGTGCTTCCTCTCAGCCCCGCGCGTCGGGGCTCCCGTGGATTGCACCCTCCACCTTAGGGCATATTCGGGTTAGCCGTCGCGCCGGCCGAACGGCCAGCCGCGGCGTCGCTTCGACGCGGCTTCGCCGTCGGCGCCGGACGCGCTGCCGTCGCCCGCCGCGGCACCGGGAATGCTGCGGGAGGCCGCCTCGCGGGCGGCATCGCCGGCACGGTCGCGCTGATCCCACGAGTAGGCCCGCAGCAGGTCGTCCGCGTCGGCATCGGCGTCGACCGCGGGGCCCGGGGCAGCTTCTTCCGCTCCCGAGGCCGCTGCGGGGCCGGCGGCTGCCGCGGTCGGGGCTGATGCCGCGTCGCGCACGCTGTCGGGGATCACTCCGGTCTCGACCTCGTCCTGATCCTGGCCCTGATCATGGCTCCCGCTCTGTGGCGGATCGGACTCCAGTGCGGCCTTCCCGTCGGCCTGCTCCGCGCGCTTCACACGGGGCCAGACCTTCACCCGCAGGTCCTTCACGGCCTCGTCGAGCGGCACCGTCTCCTGCTCGGCATCGGTGCCGAGCACCGTCGCGGCGGCGGCGCCGGCCTCGGAATCCTCGCCGGGCAGATCCTGCGACCCGCGCAGGCCGGGCAGCGACGTCGCGACGCGGCGCGCATCGACGCGGCCCGCCGCGAGGCCGACGATGAGGCCGACGCAGAGCTCGGCCGCCGCGAACCCGCCGAAGACCCAGGGCGAGGGCCCGGTCTCGGTGAGCCGGTCGGGCCCGATGCCGCCCGAGGCGAGCGCGCCCGCCCCCGCGAGCACGAGCCCGGCGCCTGCGGCAGCGGACACGGCGATCGCGACGGTCGCAGCCCATGAGGCGCGGCGCAGCAGCGGCCGCCTCGAGAACAGGGTGCCGACGGCGACCGCGGCCAGCACGACGAGCGTCGGCGCGAGCAGCCCCGCCCCGTCCCAGCCGGCAGGGATCGCGCCGAACATCGGCACGGCGGGCACCGGGCCGAGCAGCGTCTCGAACGGCGTCACGCTGCTGCCGGAGCCGAGCGCGAATCCGGCGCCGGTGAGCCACGACGCCGCCCAGATCGCGAGCACCGGGAGCAGGACGAGCTGCAGCAGGAACACGACGAGCGCGCCGAGCGGGTCGAGCTGCAGCGACTGCGAGAGCGTGACCACCTGCACGTAGTGCACGACGAGCGTGACGGCGACTGCGACTGCGGCGAGCACCGTCACTGCGAGCAGCAGCGCGGTCGCGATCCGCACGGCCGCCGCAGCGCGATCGGGCAGCGCGGCCGAGCCTGGCAGGCCGAAGCGTGCGATGCCCCGCTGCGCCGCGCGCACGGCGGCCAGCCACCAGTCGTGGCCGTCGCGGGCCGCGCGCACGCAGAAGCCGACGGTCGCGCACGCGCCGTAGAGCGCCACCGGCACGAGGATCGACCATTCCGGCGACCAGTGCAGCAGCGGAGCGGCGACCGGCAGCGCGGCGAGCACGACCGCGCCGAACCCGATCATGCCGCCGAGCACGCCTGCGGCCCCCATGCCACCTCTGGCGCCGAAGCGCAGGCCGGCGCGCACCGCGAGCGCGATCGTGACGCAGGTGAGCCCGAGCGGCGCGAGCGAGAGCGGGTACTCGAATGCCTGCTGCGGCAGGCCGAGCCCGACCGCGGCCTCCGCACCGACGTCGAAGCCGATGGGCACGAGGTGGGCGAGGAACCAGACGCCGATCGCCCCGGCGAACACCGAGACGGGCTCTGCCGCGAGATCGAAGGTCACCGCCCAGAGCAGCGCAGCGGGCACGACGACGACGGCCATGCCCATGAGCGCGACGGCCGCCGCCTCGATCGCGGCGATCACCGCCGTCACCACTGCTCTCATCGCTCACCTTTCAAGACTCGTCAAGGCTATCGCGGGCGGCCGGGCACCGGCGCACAGCGGGAGGGGTTTGGTGCAGAATCCGCCCGTATAGTGCACCGAACCCCTCCCGCTCCACGCGGCACCCGCTCCATCGGGCGAAACCGCTGCGCGTAAGCTGACTCCATGCCCGACGACGCCCGCCTCGACATGCTGGTGCGGCTGCGCCGCGTGCGCGACCGCATCGATCGCGACTACGCGGAGCCGCTCGATGTCGACTCCCTCGCCCGCGAAGTCGGGTTCTCGGCGGGGCACCTCAGCCGCGAGTTCAAGGCGGCCTTCGGCGAATCGCCGTACAGCTACCTGATGACGCGGCGCATCGAACGCGCGATGGCGCTGCTGCGCGTGGGCGAGCTGAGCACGACCGAGGTGTGCTTCGCGGTCGGGTACGGATCCCTGGGCACGTTCACCACACGGTTCACCGAGCTCGTGGGCGTCTCGCCGGGCCGATACCGGAGGCTGCGCGAGCGCCCGATGCCGGGGCTCCCCGGAGTCGTCGCGATGCGGATGACGAGACCGGTCAGGAATCAAGAAGTTCCGCCGCCGCCCGGCGATTAGCGTGGCAGTCATGAAGATCAACATCACCACCGTATTCCTGCCCCACACCGACGCCGAGGCATCGCTCGCCTTCTACCGCGACGTGCTCGATTTCGAGGTGCGCGGCGACGTCGGCTACGAGAGCATGCGCTGGATCACGGTCGGCCATCCCGACCAGCCCGGCACCTCGATCGTGCTCACTCCGCCCGCCGTCGACCCCGGCCTCACCGATGAGGAGCGCCGCGTCATCGGCGAGCTCATCGCCAAGGGCCTCTTCGCCACGATCATCCTCGCGACGAACGAGCTCGACGCCCTGTACGAACGCGTCGAGGCCGCGGGCGCCGACATTCTGCAGGAACCGATGGAGCAGGACTGGGGCGTGCGCGACTTCGCATTCCGCGACCCGGCCGGCAACACCGTGCGTATGCAGCAGCGCGACTTCTGACCCCGCGCCCGCCTCAGCGGTTCAGCATCGCGACCACCTGAGTGCGGCTCTCGGCGCCGAGCTTCACGAGGATGCTCGAGACGTGCGTCTTCACCGTGGTCACCGAGATGCCGAGCCGCAGGGCGATCGCCGTGTTCGAGCGGCCCTCGCGCAACTGCTCGAGCACCTCGAGCTCCCGCGCCGTCAGCTGCGCCAGGTCGACGGGGTCTGCTTCGGGCCGCGCCTCCTCCGGGGCGTCGGCGAGGGCCGCGAGCGCCCGTCGTGTGACCCGCGGGTCGAGCACGCCGTCGCCCGCGGCCACTCGCCGCACC
Organism: Leucobacter sp. gxy201; assembly: GCF_051043335.1. Classification (NCBI taxonomy): domain Bacteria; kingdom Bacillati; phylum Actinomycetota; class Actinomycetes; order Micrococcales; family Microbacteriaceae; genus Leucobacter; species Leucobacter sp. gxy201. The sequence continues at coordinate 439,504 of NZ_JAMXWS010000001.1, read as the reverse complement.
GCCTCCGCGAGCGCCCCGGCCTCGGTCGTCTTGAGCAGGAATCCGGCGGCCCCAGCGCGGATCGCCGCGAACACGAGCTCATCCTCGTCGAAGCTCGTCAGCACGAGCACCTCGGCGATGCCGTCGCCCACGATGCGCGCGGTCGCGGTCACGCCGTCGACGCCGGGCATGCGCAGGTCCATCAGCACCACATCGGGACGCAGGGATCGCGCATTGCCGACCGCCGACGCGCCATCGGCGGCCTCGCCCACGACCTCGATGCCCTGGCGCTCGAGCATCAGGCGCAGGCCCTCGCGGATCATTCCGTGATCGTCGACGATCAGGACGCGCGGCGCACGCCCCACGGCAGTCGGTTCCCGACTCTGATCGCGCCCCTGGTCGGTTCCCCGCCCGGTCATGCGCGCGCCTCCATCGGTATGCGGGCGCGCACGGCCCAGCCGCCCGCGATCGGCCCGGCATCGAACTCGCCGCCGAGCGCCCGCACCCGCTCGGCGAGCATCTCGAGCCCCATGCCGCCGCCCCGCAGCACCGGCCGAGCGATCGGAGCTCCGCCCCGCGATACGACATCGACCCGCGCGGCACCGCCCTCCGCGACGAGCACCACGTCGACTTCCGAGCCCGAGGCGTGCTTCACCGCGTTCACGAGCGCCTCGTTGACGATGCGCCAGGTCGCCCGGTCCACCGCATCGGGCAGTTCACTGCCGGCGATCCGGTCGTCGAGCTCCACGCTCACGCCCGAGCGTCTGGCGCCCTCGATCATGACCGGGATGCGGTCGATCCCCGGTGCCGCCGCCGTCTCGCCCGAGCCGCCCCGCAGTACGCCGATCATCGCGCGCAGCGCCTCATGAGCTTCGAGGCTCGAATCGCGCACCGCCCGCAGCGCGGCGCGCTCGGCGGATGCGCCCGGAACGGCACCCGAGGCCGTCGCACCCTCGGGCTGCCCCACTTCCGCCGGCACTGCGGCGAGCGCCGCCTCGCTGCGGATCGCGACCGCCGCCACGTGCCCCGCGATGATGTCGTGCAGTTCGCTCGCCATCCGCTCCCGCTCGCCGAGCACCGCCGCCTCGCGGTCGAGCTCGGCGAGACGACGCGCGTCGTCGGCCTGCCGGCGATGCAGCTCGACGAGTTCGCGCGACTGCGCGACGGCGGTGCCGTACCAGTAGGTCGTGCCGAACAGCGCACCGAACTGCAGCCCGATCACCACGGTCACGCGCAGATCGCCGCCGACGATCATCGTGAACACCGCGACGGCCGCCGTCGCGATCGCCACGGCCACGAGCACGCGGCGGCGGGCCCGAGCCGGTAGGGCGACGGTGAGCGTGTAGACGAGGTCGAGCAGCACGATGAACGGCACGAGGCCGCCCACGAACAGCAGGTCGACGAGTACGAGTACGACGGCGCCGAGGCAGCCCGCGAGCGGCGCCCGCTGCTTCGTCAGCGCGAGCGCCGCCGCGGGCAGTCCCGTCAGCAGCGACGACCAGACCGGCGAGTACTCGGGCACGATGCGGAACACCGTCCAGAACCCCGAGAAGCCGAGCGCCGCGAAGAACACCGCGAGCAGCGCATATCCGATCGCCTGCGCCCAGAGCGGCACTGATCTCGGCGCTGCAGCGGATTGCGGTGCGGTCATGCTCCCATCCAACCAGTACGAAGGGCCCGCTCGGCTCCGCCCAAAGGATGAGGCCCCCTCGTCCTCTTCGCCGATCCGCATCCCCGCCCGTGACGCGAATCTGGATGGCATGGACTTCCTGACCGGCATCCCGCTGCCCGCGGGGCTGACCCTGCTCGCTCTGCTCGACGGACTCAGCGTCGGCACGCTGCTCATCCCCGTGTTCTTCCTCATCGCGCCGGGCAGGCCCCGCACCGGCCGCATCATGCTCTACCTCGGCACTATCACGCTGTTCTACCTCGCCGTGGGCGTACTGTTCATGCTCGGGCTCGTGAACATCGTCGATGCCGGCCGCGCCTTCATCGGTTCACCGGCGGGGCAGACGGCGATGCTCGCCATCGGCATCGTCATGCTCGTCGCCGCGTTCAGTATTCCCGGTCCGAAGGCCCGGCAACGGAAGGCCGAAGCCGCCGAACGGGAGCGGGCTCTGCAGGGATCGCCCCCGGGGTCGGCCCCGGGGGCGCTGCAGGGATCGCCCCTGGGATCGGCCCAGGAATCGGCCCAGTCGCCGAGCGGACGCATCGCGCGATGGCGCGACCGTCTGCTCGCCGACGGCACGAGCGGCGGCGCCATCATGGGCGTCGCGCTCGCCGCGGGGCTCGTCGAGGTCGCGACGATGCTGCCCTACCTCATCGGCATGACCATGATCGCCGACGCCCCGATCACGATGCCGCACCGTGTCGCGCTGCTCGCCGGCTACTGCCTTGTGATGATCGCACCGGCGCTCGTGCTCATCGCGGGCCGGCTGCTGCTGGCCCGCGTCATCGACGCACCGCTGCGGCGGCTCGCGGCCTGGCTCGAGCGCACGGGGGCCGAGAACACGGCCTGGGTGCTCGGCATCATCGGGTTCCTGCTCGTGCGCTCGGGCGCGACGCAGCTCGGCATCCCGCTGCCGATCATCGGTTCCGGGTGACATTGCGAGCGGCGCGCACCGGCTCTGCGTTCCGGTTCCGCATCCCGACTCTGCGTCCCGGCCCCTAGGCTGGGGGCATGGCCACGACACCCGCCGCCGTGCTCGGCCCGTACGAGGCCGCGCTCGGAGCGCGGGTCGACGAGCTGCATCCGCGGCTGCGCCGCTACTTCTCGGCGATCCCTGCGGGCAGCATCGGCGTCGGGCACGGGGTGTTCTCCGTGTTCGGGGCGGCACGGGGCTGGCTGCGGCCGCTGCTCATGCCGTTCGAGCGGCGCCGGGCGCTCGCCGCCGGCCGCGGGCGCGATGTGCCGTTCCGCATCGTCAATCGGTCGGTACCGCTCGGCGACGGCACCGTTGCCGCCCGGGCCGAGCGGGTCGTCGAGCTGCCGTGCGGGCCGTGGACGATGGTCGACTCGGTCGTCTGCGTCGGGTCGCGCGTCGTCGACCGCATCGGCGCGCCCTGGACGATGTCGGCCCTCTTCGACGCCGAGGTGCGAGGCGGGGCGCTGCGGCTCACGAGCCGCGCGGTGGGCCTCGTGTGCGGGCGGTTCCGGGTGCGGCTGCCGCGCGGGTTCTCGCCCGTGGTACGGCTCAGCGAGGCGTACGATGATGCGCTCGGCGTGCAGCGGGTCGACCTGACGGTCGACGCGCCGCTCGTCGGCCGCATCTACGCGTACCGCGGCAGTTTCACCTACGAGATCGTGCCGGAGGCCGAACATGACTGAATCGTACGAGTCGGTTGCGAGCGGCGGGCGCGTCGTGCTCGGCGGAGCCGGCGGCTTCATGGGCCGGTGCCTCGCGTCGCGCTACCGCGAGTCGGGGCGCGAGGTGGTGACGATCGGGCGCGCAGGCGCCGACCTGGCCTGGGGCGACGCGCCAGGGATCGCCGCGGCCGTCGACGGCGCAGCCCTCGTCGTCGGACTCGCGGGCAAGAGCGTGAACTGCCGGTACACCGAGGCGAACCGCGCCGAGATCTTCCGGTCGCGGCTCGAGACGACGGCGGCGCTGTCGCGGGCGATCCGCACCGCCGCGGCTCCCCCGCCGCTCTGGGTGAACTCGTCGACCGCGACCATCTACCGCCATGCGGAGGATCGCCCGATGACCGAGGATGCAGGCGAGATCGGCAGCGGGTTCTCGGTCGAGGTCGCGAAGGCCTGGGAGCGCGCGCTCTGCGCCGATGCGCTCCACTCGACACGCCGCATCGCGCTGCGCAGCGCGATCGTACTCGGCGACGGCGGCGTGCTCGGCCCGATCAGGGTGCTCGCGCGGCTCGGTCTCGGCGGGGCGCAGCACGACGGCGCATGGCCGGTCACGCGGGCCCGGCGCGCGGCCGGCACCGCGCACCTTCCCGGCGCGCGGCACGGCGCCCAGCGCTTCAGCTGGGTGCACATCGACGATGTCGCACGCATCATCGACTTCGCCGAGGCGACTCCGTCGCTCTCGGGGCCCGTGAACGCGAGCAGCCCGAACCCCGTCGACAACCGCGCCTTCATGGCCGAGGTGCGGCGGCAGCTCGGCGTGAAGTTCGGGCCGCCGATGCCGCGCTGGATGCTCGAGATCGGCGCCATCGGCATTCGCACCGAGACCGAGCTCGTGCTCAAGAGCCGTTGGGTGCTGCCCGAGCGGCTGCAGCGGGTCGGCTTCGAATTCGCCTACCCGGAGCTCGCGCCCGCGCTTCGCGACTCGTTCGCGTCGTAGCTACCAGGCCGCGGCAACCGCCCGGTGCGCCGCGAAGAGCGGAACGGCGGCGCCCTCGGGAGCCCGCCCGAAACCGCACTCGGTCGACACCCCGAAGGGTCGCGGCACGTGCCGCCGCGCCGCCGCGATGCGCCGGGCGGCGCCCTCCTCGCCGTCCTCGCGATGCACGAGGCCGAGGTAGAGCTCGGTCTCTCCGGAGATCTCGAGCGCTTCGAGCGCATCGTAGTAGGCGTCGTCGTCGCGTTCGATCGGCACCGGCAGGTGCAGCCAGGTGAGCGGTCGGTGCGCCGCGCGCACGACGAGGTTCGCGAAGCTCACGAGGTTGCCGGAGTCGGCCGGTTCGACGAAGTGCTTCTCGGCGACGTCGCCGTAGCAGAGGTGCACCCCGACTTCGACGTCGGCGGGCACGCGGTCGACCTGGCGGGCGAGGCGCTCGCTCGTGCCCTGCCAGACGTCGTCGAACCATTCGTAGGGCCTGCCGTCGAAGCTCGTCTGGCCTTCGAGCATGGCGAATTCGAGCGCGGCATCCCACTGGATCGCGGTGCGGTCGTGCGGCAGCTCCTCGAGGATGCGGTCGAGTTCGCGCGCCAGCGCGGCCTCGTAGACCGGCTCGAACTCGGCGCGATCCTCGGCCCGCACGAAGCTGCCGACGACGCCGAGCGGTGTCGGCAGCGATACCTGGAAGCGCGTCGCCGCAGGGATCGCGCCCTCCCGTTGCAGGCGGTCGAAGATCGCGAACGAGTCGATCGCCGCCTCGGCGTAGCCGAGCGGCGGCAGATCGAGCTCCGCCGCTCGGACTCCGTCGGCGAGTCTGACCTGCCGCATGTCGAGCATGCGCAGCGGGATCGGCGTATCGCCGACGCGCTCGATGCCGGCGGCCCGCCCGAGTCGGTCGGCCTGGAAGACGATCCAGTGGAAGCGCTCGCCGACCTCGCCGTCGGGGATGCGCTTCAGACGGTCGCCGAGGTGCTCGGCCGCGACGCGCAGCGTCGTTTCGGCATCGTCGAAGTTGATGCTGCCGACGAGATGGCAGCCGCGGGGTTCGATGGTGCGCTCGCTCATCCTCCCAGTATCCTGCGAGCGGCGTTCGGCGCGCGCCGTATGACGGACGATGACGGCGGCCGGCCCTCCGGTCAGTGCTGGGCGGCGCGCTCCGCGATCCGGATGTCGAGCGGGAAGTCGACGGGCGCGTCCCCGAAGAGCAGCCGCCCAGCCCCGGCCGCCGAAGCGGCGACGGCCTCCGCCACGGCATCGGCGTGCTCGAGCGGGGCGTGCACGATCACCTCGTCGTGGAGGAAGAACACGAGATGCGGTCGGCGGGCGAACACCGGGCCCGATGCCTCGGCGACCGGATCGCCGCCCGGCACCGGAGGGAACGCGGCGAGACGCAGCCTGAGGTCCGCGAGCCAGGCGAGCGCCCATTCGGCAGCCGTGCCCTGCACCACGAAGTTGCGGGTGAAGCGGCCGAAGTCTCGGGCGGCGCGGCGCGCCTGCTGCTCGTCGCGCGTCGTCGCGCCCGGGAGGCTCGCTCGTGCCTGCAGCTCGGCCCACTCGGGCCCCGGCGCCGGCGACGACCGGCCGAGCCGGGTCGAGACGATGCCGCCGCGCTCCCCCACGCCGGCTGCTCCGTCGACGAGCCCCATGGCCTGCGGAAAGCTGCGGCGCAACCGCGGTACGAGCCGGCCGCTGTCGCCGCTCGTGCCGCCGTACATGGCGCCGAGCACCGCGATCTTCGCCTCCTGCCGCGAGCCGACGATGCCGCTGGAGACGATGCCCGAGTACAGGTCCGTGCCGAAGCCCGCCCCGGCCATCGCACGGTCGCCCGACATGGCGGCCAGCACGCGCGGCTCGAGTTGGGCGACGTCTGCCGAGACGAGCGTCCATCCCGGGTCGGCGCGCAGTGCGGGGCGCAGCTGGCGCGGCAGTTGCAGCGCGCCGCCGCCGCTCGACGCCCACCGCCCGGTGACGACGCCTCCGGGCACGTAGACGGGGCGATAGCGCGCGCCCTGCACCCACTCGTCGATCCAGGCCCAGCCGTTGGCGCTGAGGAGGCGTGCGAGCTTCTTGTAGCGCAGCAGCGGCGCGATCGCAGGGTGGTCGTGCTCCTCGAGCTCCCAGTGAGAGGTCGAGGCGACCTCGATGCCGGCGGCGCGGAGCGAACGCAGCAGCTTCGGCGGCGAGTCCAGGCTCACGGCCGCATCGCCGAGCGCCGCGCGCACCGCTTCGGCCGCCCGGAGCATCTCGGCGGGCTTCGCACCCGGGTCGGGGCGCGGGCCGAGCTCGTGCACGAGGATGCGGTCGTGCTCGTCGGCATCCCACGGCACCCCGGCAGACCCGAGCTCGGTGCCGATGAGGCCGCCGGCCGACTCGGCGGCGAGCAGCAGGCCGAGACGCGCAGACCCCGCCGCGCGGGCGAGCGCCGCCCGTTGGCGTGCGAACTCGGCGAGGGCGGCGTCGATGCGGTGCGGCACTTCGTCTGCGCGTGCGGCGGGGGCGCCCCGACCGTCGAGGTCTCCGAGCTCGTCGACTTCGAAAAGCGCGGTCGCGGGATCCGCCCCGAGCGTCGCCTGGCTCGCCGGGGCCGCGGCGAGGGCCGCCGACGGCCGATCCCACTCGCGCGCCTCGGCGAGCGCGCGGTGCTCGGCGCTGCCGGCGGCGCCGTCCGAACTGCGCAGAATCGCGTGGCAGAGGCGCAGGTCGTGGGCGCGCTGCACTTCGACGCCCGCGTCGAGCAGCCGCGGGTACCAGTGCGGGGTATCGCTCCAGACCCAGCGCGGGCGATCTTCCCCCTCGCGCGCGGCGACCGTCGCGGGCAGTTCGGCGGGCTCGACGTCGGTGCGACCGATCGCGGCTCCCGATGCGTCGAGATCGACGAGCGCGACGCGATCCCCGGCCCAGCCGACCGCGCACCACCGCGCCCCGGGCCCGACCTGTTCGCTCACCCGACCAGGCTACTCGCACCGGCTCCCCGCCCGGCCCGCGCAGAACGAGCGAGCGTGCAGGTCTCGACCGAGTGTGCACCCGAATCACGGTGATTCGCATCCACACTCGTGATCGAGCTCTACGGTGGTGAACGCGAAGGCTTCGGTGCCGTTCGCGAGCACTACGGAGCGGGGACGCGGAAGGCCCCTGCTCCCGCGACGGAATCGGGGAACAGGGGCCTCGGCTGCGGGCGCGCGTGGATTACAGCGCGTTGTACGCCGCGCGCAGCAGCTCGGCGGCCTCGGTCGGGGTCTTGCCGACCTTCACGCCCGCGGCCTCGAGGGCCTCCTGCTTCGCCTGAGCGGTGCCCGCCGAGCCCGACACGATGGCGCCGGCGTGGCCCATGGTCTTGCCCTCGGGGGCGGTGAAGCCGGCGACGTAGCCGACGACGGGCTTCGTCACGTTGGCCTTGATGTACTCGGCCGCGCGCTCCTCGGCGTCGCCGCCGATCTCGCCGATCATGACGATCGCCTTCGTCTCGGGGTCGGCCTCGAACGCGGCGAGCGCATCGATGTGCGTCGTGCCGATGACGGGGTCGCCGCCGATGCCGATGGCGGTCGAGAAGCCGAGATCGCGCAGCTCGTACATCATCTGGTAGGTGAGGGTGCCCGACTTCGAGACGAGACCGATCGGGCCCTTGCCCGTGATGGTCGCCGGGGTGATGCCGGCGAGCGCCTCGCCCGGCGTGATGATGCCGGGGCAGTTCGGGCCGATGATGCGCGTCCGGTTCCCGGTCGCCTGGGCGTGCGCCCACAGCTCTGCGGAGTCCTTGACGGGCACGCCCTCGGTGATGATGACGAGCAGGCCGATGCCCGCGTCGATCGCCTCGACGGCGGCGTCCTTGGTGAATGCCGGCGGCACGAAGGCGACCGAGACGTCGGCGCCGGTCTCGGCCATCGCTTCGGCGACGGTCGCGAACACGGGCAGCTCGACGGCAGCACCCGACGCGTCGGTGTGCGACACGACGGTGCCGGCCTTGCGCGCGTTCACGCCGCCGACGATGTTGGTGCCCGCGGCGAGCATGCGCGCGGTGTGCTTCGAGCCCTCGCCGCCGGTGATGCCCTGGACGATGACCTTGGAATCCTTGTTCAGGAAGATCGACATAGTGCTAGTTCTTTCCTTGAGTCTCGTGCGGGATCAGCGGGCGTTCGCCAGCTCGGCGGCCTTGTCGGCGCCCGCGTCCATGGTCGCGGCCTGGGTGACGAGCGGGTGGTTCGCCTCGTTGAGGATCGCGCGGCCCTCTTCGACGTTGTTGCCGTCGAGACGCACGACGAGCGGCTTGTTCGCGGCGTCGCCGAGCTTCTCGAGCGCGCCGACGATGCCGTTGGCGACCGCGTCGCAGGCGGTGATGCCGCCGAAGACGTTGACGAAGACCGACTTGACCTGCGGGTCGCCGAGGATGACGTCGAGGCCCGCCGCCATGACCTCGGCCGAGGCGCCGCCGCCGATGTCGAGGAAGTTGGCGGGCTTGACGCCGCCGTGGTTCTCACCGGCGTAGGCGACGACGTCGAGCGTCGACATCACGAGGCCCGCACCGTTGCCGATGACACCGACCTCGCCGTCGAGCTTCACGTAGTTGAGATCCTGCGCCTTGGCCTTCGCCTCGAGCGGATCGGCCGCGGCTTTGTCCTCGAGCTCGGCGTGGCCGGCCTGGCGGAACTCGGCGTTCTCGTCGAGCGAGACCTTGCCGTCGAGCGCGATGATATCGCCCTCGCCGGTCAGCACGAGCGGGTTGACCTCGACGAGCGTCGCGTCTTCACCGGCGTACACCTCGAAGAGCTTCTGGAAGACCGGCACGACCTTGCCGACGAGCTCCTCGGGGAACTTCGCGGCGCGCGCGATCTCTTCGGCCTTCGCGGCGTCGATGCCCGCGATCGGGTCGACCTCGATGCGCGCGAGCGCCTCGGGCTTCTCGACGGCGAGCTGTTCGATCTCCATGCCGCCCTCGACGGAGCAGAGGGAGAGGTAGGAGCGGTTCGCGCGGTCGAGCAGCACAGAGAAGTAGAACTCCTGCTTAATATCGGCACCGGCTGCGACCATGACGCGCTTCACGACGTGGCCCTTGATGTCGAGGCCGAGAATGGCCTGGGCGGCCTCGAACGCCTCGTCGGGGCTCTTCGCGACCTTCACGCCGCCGGCCTTGCCGCGGCCACCGGTCTTCACCTGGGCCTTGACGACGACCACGCCGCCCAGCTTCTCGGCTGCCGCACGCACCTCCTCGGGAGTGTCCGCGACGATGCCGGCAAGCACCGGCACTCCGTATCGCTCAAAAAGATCTCGTGCCTGGTACTCGTACAGATCCACGTACTGTCCTTTGCATTGGGAGTCGGGGGTGATCCGAGGCTGAAAATGTCTCGATGTCGAGATAAGTCGACCAATGGCCAAGTGTACCACCGCCTGGCAGAGCCCGGATCTGAGTCCGCTCAGGGGCCCGCGCAGAGCGCGGAGCCGGTACAGCGGCCGCCCTCACCCGGCGCAGACGAGAGGCACGAGTGCCAGCCTGCGCACGCATGCCCGATCCTGCACGGCTTCACAGGCCGGCTGGATACACTCGCTGATCGACTGCCGGGGCCGGTGCGCGTTCGACGCGGGCCCCGCCTGCCCAGGCACGAGGAAGGGAACGCTCACGTGAACAACGCTGCATCTCCGAAGCCCGAGGGCCTGCGCGCCCGCAAGCGCCGCGCGACGGAGAATGCGATCGAGAGCTCCGCGGTGCGCCTCGCGCTCGAGCTCGGCGTCGACAACGTCACCGTCGAGGCGATCTGCGAGAAGGCCGACATCTCGCGCAGCACCTTCTTCAACTACTTCTCGGCGCGCGACTACGCGATCGTCGGCCGTGCCATCACGCTGCCCGAGGGCTCCGAAGCGTTCGCCGTGCTCGACTCCTCCCCCGACAATCTGCCGCTCGGCGTCTTCCGACTGCTGTTCGCCGCGATCGGTCACGCGAACGTCAACGCCGAGGTCGCGCGCCTGCGCTCCCGACTGCTGGCCGAGCAGCCTCAGGCGCTGCACCTCACCATCTCGTCGCTGCTCGAGTCGTCGTACCACCTCAGCCTGGTCACGACCGCCTGGCTGAACGCCCACCCCGAGCACGCCAAGCTCGATTCGCCCGAGACCGAGGCGACCCTCGCCGTGACTCTCGTGCACGGCATGGTCGCCGCATACATGCCGATCTGGGCGAGCCGCGACGGCGACACCATCGCCGAGGAGGGCGACCTGCTGCAGGCCCTCGCGAACTACCGCACCGTGCTCGGCTGAGGCGCCAGTCTCCAGACCTCTCGCCGAGCCGCCGTTTCCCGGCTTCCGCGCTATTTGCCGAGCTGCTGCTCGGCGACGATCTCGAGGTCGAGCCCTTCCGCGGCCGCCTCATCGGCGTCGAGGTGGGCGACGTACACGTTCTTCAGTTTCGCGCCATCGCCCTCGAACGGACCTCGGCGGAAGGCGTAGAACGCGAGCGTCGGCAGCATCGCCTCGTCGGAGGTGAGGATCGCGTTGTGGAAGTCGCCGTTCGCGCGACGCAGCTGCGCGAAGATCTCGGCCGCGAGGGCACGGGCATCGAGCGAGGCGGCGTCGGCGCCGTCGACGAGCTGGATGGCGAGGTGCAGCTGGCGGTTGCCGTGCGCGTCCTCGAACGATATGAGGCGATGGTTCTCGACGATGCCGAGCAGCAGCTCGTGCGCGTTCACGACATCGCGCAGCGAGTCGGGCCCGATGACGGCGCCGTTGAAGTCGACCGAGAGGTCGCTGCGGCCGTAGTGGAAGAGCAACGGCAGGTCGAGCAGCTTCGACTGCATCACGCCTTGCATCCCGAGCTCGCGCAGCACCGGCTCGAGCTCGGCGACGCGCAGCACATGCCCGCGGTCGTGGATGTTGTACCTGACGCGCGGGTTGAGGTTCTCGGCGCGGAGGATGGTCACGAGCAGTTCGCCGCGATCGTTCGTCTCGATGCGGTAATTGAACGGGTTGAACTGGAAGACCATGGGCAGCACGCCGTACTCGGCGCGCTTGCTGATGCGCTTCGCGAGCTCCGGGTTCGCTGCGATCGCCCGCCGCACCTCGACTGTGAAGTCGGTCTCGAGGGCGAGGTTGATCTCGAGGTCGCTCGCTCCGTAGCTGCCGTAGGCGGAGTGCGCCACTTCGAGGATGCGGTCGCGCATGCTCTCGCTGATGCCTTCGCCGCCGAATGCCGCGACGATGTCGTACTGCGACCAGTCGAGACGGGTGTCGTCGAAGAGCGATTTCAAGAACGGCGGGTAGCTCAGGATCACGTAGGTGTAGCGCGGCCCGAACTCCTGGATGGTCTGGATGATCTTGTTCTTGTCGGGGCCGATCGATTTGATCATGCTGACGTCGGTGAGGGAGGTCGTCACGTTCATGCCGGTCGCCCACGCGCCCAGCGAGAAGGCGTTGAGCACGAACGGCGGGTACTTGAGCGCGCTCGCGGTGTTCGAGTAGCCGAGCTGCAGGATCTGGCGCGTGGCCTGGCGCTCGCGCGGCCCGCGGATCCAGCTCGTCGGCGTGCCCGAGCTGCCGCTCGATTCGTCGACGATGACGCCGCGGCGCGGAATGCGGCCGCCCTGGCAGCGCTCGGGGATCGACCAGCGCTTCACATACGAATCCTTGTCCATCTCGGGGATGGTCTTCAGAGCCGCCTCGAGCCCGGCGCTCGTGTCGAGCTTGCGCGGGAAGCCGCGCTCGGCGAGGAACTCGCGGTAGGCCGGCACCCGGCGCGCGGTCTGCTCGAAGGTGCGCCAGGCGCGGAGTCGGCCGAGCTTCCATCGCAGCGGCTCGATGCCCGGGGCGAGCAGGATGCGGTGCGTGCCGACGCGCGGCATGAGCAGCCGCACCGCTTGCTCGAGCAGTGCGAGAAATCCGAATGCGATCAGGCGTTTCATGCTGTCTCCTCTGCGCCCGCGGGGCCGCGGCCCGGGTCTGGTTCTGAGTCGTGGCCCGGGTCTGGGGCGATATCGGCGGTGGTCTCCTCTGCGGCCTCCAGCAGCATCGCTGCGGCGCTGCGGCGGTGCGCGAGCGGCGGGTACGCGCTGTATCCGAAGCGGAACAGCATCCAGGCCATGCGCCCGCTTCCCTCGCGCGTGCCGACGGCTTCGGCGAACAGTTCGTGCGAGCGCGGGTTCGTGATCACCGTGCCGAAGGGGTGCAGTACGACGCCGTGCCGGTGCAGTTCGAGCCAGAGGCGCATGAAAGTGCGCCCCGCCTCGAGGTAGTCGCCCGGTCCGTCGAACGGCCCCTCGAGCCATCCGAGCTGGTGCACGCCGCGCATCGTGTTCAGGTAGACGGCCCTGATCGCATCGCCGACGACGGGCGCCCGCCACAGGGATCGATGCCCCATCGCGTATTTCAGTACGCCCCCGGGCATCAGCATCGCCTCCGCTGAGAGCCCGTCCGCCTTCTCGCCCGCCTCCGCCTTCGAGAACCGCAGCCACGTCATGATCTCGTCGTAGACGGCGTCGTTCTCGAGGTCGTCGAACAGCGTCGCCTGGTTGACGTGCACGATGCGCTTCACGAGCGCGCGATCGTTCGTGAAGCGGAAGTCGTAGCCGGCGCCCGCCGCCAGCGCGACGGCGGCGTCGAGCACCTCGGCCGGCACACTGCGGCGCGTGTACGGCCGGCGGGAGGTGCGCCGGGTGCGCAGCCGTTCGAGTTCGATGCCGGCCTGCACGCGCTCGTCGGCGTCGAGGTCGAGCGGTGCGAGCGTCACATCGGCGAAGCGGTGCAATCGATCGGCGCTGTCGAAATCCATCTCTTCGAGGTGCAGCCGTTCGACGACTCCGTAGCCCGCGGCTCTCGCGACGACCCGCAGGGTTTCGAGGAAGACGCCCGCGCAGACGTGGGCGAACGGGATGCCGAACGATTCGGCGGGGAGCCCGAGGTCGAGATCGTAGTACGCCGTCGCGGTGAGCCGGCCGGTCGGCCGCAGTTTGATCGGCTGCGAGTTGTGCGGGCTCGGGTAGCGCCTCGCATCCTCCACGATGGCCGGCCACGGATTCGACGATGAATCGTTCATGGTCATGAGCCTACGGGGTGCCGTTCGCCGCTGCGGGAATACCCGGGCAGCGGGTCGCGCACGATTGTTCGCCCCGCCCGGTTCGACGCATCGGCCCGCTCAGCCCTCGGTCTTCGCGATCGGGGCGAGCTTCACGAGCAGCTTCCGCTCCCCCACCGAGTCGAACACGACGTGGGCGACGCGCTTCGAACCGGTGCCGGTGATCGCCGAGACGCGGCCGCCGCCGTAGTCGTCGTGCGTGATGCGATCTCCCGGAGAGAGTTCGAGCTCGCCGTTGTCGCGGGTCGCCCCGCCGATGAGGTTCGGGAAGCCGCCGCCCGCGGCCTGCGCCTCCTTCGCGAGGCGCTTGCGCTCGCGCCATTTGTCGAGCGCCGATTGCATATTGCCGCTCGCGGGCTCGCTCACCGCAGCCGCCCCCGAGGCGTTCCCGCCGAAGGAGACCGCGGAGTCGGTGCGCGCGCGGAAGCGGCCGCCGGCGCCGGCCGCCGCGCCGCCGCGGGGTGCGTTGAGCGCGCGCGATTCGGTGCCGCCGCGGCCGGTGACCTCGCCCGGGGACTGCCGCCAGTCGATGAGTCCCTCGGGGATCTCCTGCAGGAACCGGGAGGGCATCGCCGCGGAGATGTCGCCGAACGTCGCGCGCGTCGAGGCGAGCGTGAGGTACAGGCGCTCGCGGGCGCGGGTGATGCCGACGTACATGAGACGGCGCTCTTCGCTGATGCCGCCGATCTCGTCGACCGACATCTGATGCGGCAGCAGCCCCTCTTCGACACCCGTGATGAAGACGGCCTTGAACTCGAGACCCTTCGCGGTGTGCATGGTCATGAGCGAGACGGTGCCGCTCGTGTCGTCGAGGTCGTCGGCGGCGGCCACGAGGCTGACCTCGGTGAGGAAGGCGATGAGGCCGGCTCCGGGCTGCTTCGCGTCGAACTCGCGGGCGACCGCGATGAGCTCTTCGAGGTTCTCGGCGCGCGCGTCGTCCTGCGGGTCGCGCTTCGCCCGCAGCCTCTCGATCATCTCGGTCTCGTCGAGCAGCAGTTTCAGCAGATCGCCGACGGGGGCGGGCGCCTTCTCTGCGCCGTCGGCGGCATCGGGAGCGGTCGACGAGACGTCGGTCGCGCCCCCGCCGGCCGCCATGCGCGCGGCGCGCGACAGCAGCGAGCCGAGCTCCCGCACCGTCGTCTTCAGCTTCGGGCCGAGCGCCGCCACTTCGTCGGCGCGCAGCATGGCGTCGACGAACGAGATGCCCTGCGCCTCCTGGAAGTTCGCGAGGTGGGCCTCGGCCATGGGGCCGATGCCGCGCTTCGGCGCACCGAGCAGCCGCGACCAGGCGATCGGGTCGTACGGGTTCGCGATGCTCGTCAGGTACGCCATGGCGTCCTTGATCTCGGCGCGCTCGTAGAACTTCGTGCCGCCGAGCACGCGGTACGGCACTGCCGAGCGGATCAGCAGCTCCTCGAGCGCGCGCGTCTGCGAGTTGGTGCGGTAGAACACGGCCATATCGCTGTAGGCGATGCCCTCGCGGCGCAGGTCTTCGATCTCCTCGGCGACGAAGCGCGCCTCGTCGTGCTGCGAGTATCCGGTGAAGCCGACGATCTTCGCCCCGTGCCCTGAAGTCGTGAAGAGGTTCTTCTCCTGGCGGTCGAAGTTATTGCCGATCACGGCGTTCGCGGCCGACAGGATGTTCTGCGTCGAACGGTAGTTCTGCTCGAGCTTCACGACCTCGGCCCCCGAGAAGTCGCGCTCGAACTCGACGATGTTGCGGATGTCGGCGCCGCGGAACGCGTAGATCGACTGGTCGGAGTCGCCGACGACGGTGAGCGAAGCGCCCGGGATGCGCCCGGCGGCATCGAGTTCGCGGCCCCGCACCGGCGGCACGAGCCGCTCGACCTGCTCGGGCTCGACCGGCCGCGTGAGCTCGCGGATCAAGGAGTACTGCGCGTGATTCGTGTCCTGGTACTCGTCGACGAGGATATGGCGGAAGCGCCGCTGGTAGATCGCCGCGACGTCGGGGTGCGAGCGGAACAGCTGCACCGTCTGCCCGATGAGGTCGTCGAAGTCGAAGGCGTTCGCGCGCTTCAGCTCCTGCTGGTACATCGCGAAGATCTCGACGAAGAGCCGGTCGCGCGGGTCGGTCTCGTTCATGGTCGCGCGGTAGTCGTCGACGTCGGTGAGCTCGTTCTTGAGCTTCGAGATCTTCGACCCCGAGTTCGCGGGGGTGAATCCGTAGCTGTCGGCGTCGAGCTCCTTGATGATGCGCTTGAGCAGCGCCCGCGAATCCGCCGAGTCGTAGATCGTGAACCCCGACACGTAGCCGAAGCGCTCGGACTCCCGTCGCAGGATGCGCACGCAGGCCGAGTGGAACGTCGACACCCACATGCCCTCGACGCCCGAGCCGAGCAGCCCCTCGAGGCGCTCGCGCATCTCGGCGGCGGCCTTGTTGGTGAAGGTGATCGCGAGGATCTGGCTCGGCCAGGCCTCGCGCCCCTGGATGAGCTGCGCGATGCGGTGCGTGAGCACGCGCGTCTTGCCCGATCCCGCGCCCGCCACGATCAGCAGCGCCGGCCCTCGGGCGGTCACCGCGCGCTCCTGAGCCGGGTTCAGCCCGTCGAGCAGCGGGTCGGCACCGGCGTCTGCGGGCGCGCCGAAGCCGTCGCCGATCGGAATGCCGGAGGGGTCGAGAAGTTCGAAGTCGCTCATCGTCCACAAGTCTAGGCCGGGCCGCCGACAACGCGGTCCGACGGCCGCACGGTCGCCGCACGGTCGCCGCACGGTCGCCGCACGGTCGCCGCATCCGCGAGAATAGTGGGCATGGCAGGAGTTCTCGTCTTCGCGACCGGCGGCACCATCGGCATGCACGAAACGGATCGCGGGCTCGCCCCCGACCCCGATTTCCCGGACATCCTCGAGGAGATCGTCGCGAGCATCTGCGGGCCGATGGGCGTCGAGCACCGCGTGAACCAGCTGCTGCCCGCCATCGACAGCGCGAACGCCGAGGCCGACACCGCGCCCCGCATCGCCCGCGCGGTGCGCGCCCGCGTGCGCACGCAGCGGCCCCGCGGCGTCGTCATCACCCACGGCACCGACACGCTCGCGTACAGCGCGGCGCGCTTCGCCTTCGACCTGGCCGACCTCGGGGCGCCCGTCATCGTCACCGGCAGCCAGCTCGCCCACGGCGCCATCGGCACCGACGCCTTCGACAACCTCTCGCTCGCGCTGCGCACCGCGGTCCGGGCCTCGAGCGCCGCCCCCGTATCGATCGCGTTCGGCGGCGCCCTGCTGCCCGCCGTGCGCGCGACCAAGCACGACAGCAGCGCGTTCCAGGCCTTCCGCGCCGAACGGGCGCTCGCGCAGGGGGCGGCGGGTGTCCCCGTCGCGCACGGCAGCCCGCGCGCGACCTCGGCGCGCGTGCTCGGCTTCCGCTTCACCCCCGCCGTTACCGCTGCCGATCTCCGCGCGGCGGTCGGCGGGGCGCCCGACGGGCTCGTGCTCGAGTGCTACGGCAGCGGCACCGCGCCGATGGCGCGCCCCGGCATGCTCGGCGCCCTGCGCGAGGTGTGCAGCCGCATCCCGGTCGTCGCGATCACGCAGAGCGCGAACGGCGGCGTCGACCTCGACCGGTACGCCGTCGGCCGCGAACTCGCGGCGACCGGCACGATCGACGGCTCCGACCTCACCGTCGAGGCCGCGATCGCGAAGCTCGGCTTCCTGCTCGACCGCGGCTGCGACTCCGCCGAGATCCGCACGCTCATGCAGACGAACCTCGTCGGCGAGTGCGTCGGCGCAGCACGCTAGGCGGTCTCAGCCCTCGCGCTTCTCCACCGCGGCGCGGCCCAGATCGGGGTGATCGACGAAGATGCCGTCGACGCCCGACCCGATGATCAGACCGAACTCGCCTTGCCAGTCGCCGTGGTGCGCGGGCGAGATCGGGCGCTGGAAGCGCAGGCTCAGGAAGAAGTTCTCGGGCCGCAGCGTCCACGTGTAGACGCGCAGCCCGCGCGCGTGCGCCCGCTTCACGAGCGTCGTCGGGCCGACCGCGATACCGACCGGGCCGAGCTTGATGAGGTTGCTCTTCGCGACGCTGATGCCGTCGACCCGGGTCGCGAGCAGATCGAGGCCCGCGTCGCTGCGATACCAGACGTAGCCGCGCGGGTGCGCATCGCCGACCGGTTCATCGGCCGGAGCGCCGCCGCGTTCGGTCAGGAACACGAGCTCGCCCTGCGCGCCCGCCTCGCGCAGCCGGTCGAGCACGCCGAGCTCGAACGACTCGAACACGACCCGATCGGGCCGCGCGTCCCAGCCCGCCCGTTCGAGGTCGGTGAGCAGCATTTCGCCGAGATCGTAGCCGCGGTCGAGGAAGAACTGGGCGTGCTTGATCTCGAGCACCACGCCGAACTCGCGGCCGTGCGCGGCGCTCTCATCATCGATGATGCGCAGCACATCCGCGAGCCGCAGAATCGGCTCATCGCCATCGAACTCCGTATTCGCGGGCCGCAGCTTCGCGAGGCGCTCGCGACAGCGCAGCGTGCGCAGCTCGGCCCAGTCGAAATCCTCGGTGAACCAGCCGGTGAGACTCTTACCGTCGACGACCTTCGTCGTGCGCCGATCGGCGAACTCCGGGTGCGCGGCGACATCGGTCGTGCCCGATATCTCGTTCTCGTGCCGCACGACGAGCACGCCGTCGCGGGTCGAGACGATGTCGGGCTCCACGAGATCGGCGCCGAGCTCGAAGGCCAGGCGGTACGCCGACTCGCTGTGCTCGGGGCGATAGCCTGAGGCACCGCGGTGGCCGATGACGAGAGGCGCTGGCATGCCAACAGTGTAGTGGCCGGGACTCAGCGGGGCGATCCCTGGAGCCCACCGGCATTCAGCCCGAAAACACAGGCGCGGCAGGGCCCGTATTCGATAGTCTGGGAGTACTCACATGACTTCGGCCCATACGCCAGGAAGGACTCCGACGCATGAGCAACCCCGCCCTGAGCCGCAACCCGGCACTCAACGGCAAGACGATGACCGCCGACGAGCTGCACCGCATCTACGACCAGCCGGCCGCCCAGCCGCAGCGCCCGGGCATCGACCAGCCCGCGACGGGCGCGGGTCTCGGCCCCGGCCAGCCGCCGGCGATCGCTCCCTCGGACCGCCCGATGACCTACGAGAACACCATCTCGAAGACGGCGCTGCTCTTCGTGATCGTGCTCGCGTTCGGCGCCGTCGGCTGGTGGCTCGTGAAGGCCGCCCCGCTCGTCATCTTCGCCGCCGCGATCGTCGGCCTCGTGCTCGGCCTCGTGAACTCGTTCAAGAAGCAGCCGAGCGTGCCGCTCATCGTCGCCTACGCTGCGGCGCAGGGCGTCTTCCTCGGCGGCATCTCGGGCATCTTCGAGGCCCAGTGGGCCGGCATCGTCTCGCAGGCGATCATCGGCACGCTGTCGGTGTTCGGCGTCACGCTGCTGCTCTTCCGCAGCGGCAAGGTGCGCACGAGCCCGCGCCTCAACAAGATCTTCCTCATCGCGCTCGTCGGCTACGGCGTGTTCTCGCTCATCAACTTCGTGCTGGTGATGTTCAACCTCACCGACAGCCCGTGGGGCATGCGCTCCGGCTGGCTCGGCGTCGCGATCGGCGTCTTCGCCGTACTGCTGGCCGCGTACTCGCTCGTGATGGACTTCGAGTTGATCCAGAACGGCGTCAAGAACCGCGTGCCCGAGAAGTGGGGCTGGTCGGCCGCATTCGGCCTCATGGTCACGCTGATCTGGCTCTACGTCGAGATCCTGCGCATCCTCGCGATCCTGCGCGGCGACTGAGCGCTCAGCGCGCGCTTTCGATGGGCTCGGCCGTTCTGCGGCCGGGCCCATCGTCGTCTGGGCCCGGGGCATCCCGTGCCGCGGCAGCGACCCTGCGCATGCACGATCTGGTGCACAATTCGTCACGGATACTGCACTATTTCCAGCATTCGCGGGGTCACAGGCGCACGGGCCGGCCGGGCCGACCAGGCCGACAGCGCCAGGGATCGCCGGGCTACGCCGACTGATCCCGGAGCCGCACGAGGCGCTCGTGCCCCGTCTCTTCGAGCTCGACCACCTCGGAGCGCGAGCGCAGGAAGTCGGAGAACGAGCGGAACCCCATCGCCTTCTCATTGAACGACGGGTCCATGCGGCGCATCTGCTGCTTCACCGCCGAGCTGTACAGCCAGCCCGAGTCGTCCTTGTCCTGGCTGAGCCAGAGTGCGCGGATGAGCAGGCCCGTCACCGACACCTCGGTATCGTCGTCGAACTCGTCGTCGACGTCGACGGCATCGACGTCATCGTCGGCGAGGCTCATGCCGGGCTCCTCCGGCTCCGCGGGCGCGGCCGGTGCCGACTGAGCGGCGGCGCCGGACCGGCCGCCGCGCCGCGACGACCGTGCAGGGACCGCCTTCGCCGGCGGCTCGGGCCGCTCGATGCCCGGCAGAGCATCGTACGAGGCGAACTCGTCGCACGCCGCCTGCAGGGCCTTCGCCGTCGACCCGGCCACGCCGATGCCCACGACGTAGCGCCCGAGGCGCTTGCAGCGCTGCGCCAACGGCACGTAGTCCGAATCGCCGGCGACGATCACGACGTGGGTGAGGTCGTCGAGCCGGAACATGTCCTCCACCGCATCGACCGCGAGACGGATGTCGGCGCCGTTCTTCGCATACGCAGCCGCAGGGAAGAGCTGCACCAGGTCGACCGCGCGCGCGACGAGCTGCGACCGGTACTCCGCGTTCATCGGCGCCGACCAGTCGGCATAGGCGCGCGTGAGCACCAGCGTGCCGAACGACGAGGCGTAGTCGATGATCGCGCCGACGTCGACGATGGCGGCCTTCAGACGCGCCGCCGTCTCGGGATCGTTCGGGTTCTCGGCGATGCGCTGGCGATCACGGCCGAACGAGTTGCGCCCGTGCACCCGGTCGTACCAGGAGAGCACGATGTTATCGAAGTCGAGGTAGACCGCGACACGGCCATTCTGAGTATCCGCCATCACCCCAGTGTGACAGGCCCGGCCGCGCAGGCGCGACACGAAACGGAAAAGCCCGGCCGAAGCCGGGCTTTTCCCCTGGCGCTGACGCGCCAACCGGAGTCGAGACGACCCCGGAGTGAGCGAGAAACGGCCAGAAATGGCCGTTCCACCTCTACGGCGCTGGCGCCCCGACCGAGGCCGAGACGGCCTCGGAATAGGCGAGAAACGCCCAGAAATGGGCGTTCCACACCCTGGCGCTGACGCGCCAACCGGGGTCGAGACGAACCCGGAGTGAGCGAGAAACGGCCAGAAATGGCCGTTTCCTGAACGCTCACTCCCACTCGATCGTTCCCGGCGGCTTCGAGGTGACGTCGAGCACGACGCGGTTCACCTCGGGCACCTGGTTCGTGATGCGGTTCGAGATCTTCGCGAGCACGTCGTAGGGCACCCGCGTCCAGTCCGCGGTCATCGCGTCCTCCGACGAGACCGGGCGCAGTACGATCGGGTGGCCGTAGGTACGGCCGTCGCCCTGCACGCCCACCGAGCGCACATCGGCGAGCAGCACGACCGGGCACTGCCAGATCGTCTGATCGAGCCCGGCGATGGTCAGCTCTTCGCGGGCGATCGCATCGGCCTCGCGCAGAACGTCGAGACGCTCACGGGTCACCTCGCCGACGATGCGGATGCCGAGGCCGGGGCCGGGGAACGGCTGGCGACCGACGATCGCCTCGGGGATGCCGAGCTCGCGGCCGATCGCCCGCACCTCATCCTTGAACAGGGCGCGCAGCGGCTCGATGAGTTCGAAGTCGAGGTCCTCGGGCAGCCCGCCCACGTTGTGGTGCGACTTGATGTTCGCGGTACCCGAGCCTCCGCCCGACTCCACGACGTCGGGGTACAGCGTGCCCTGCACGAGGAACTTGACCTTCTCGCCCGACGCCTTCGCCTCGGCGACGAGATCGAGCTGCACCTTCTCGAAGGCGCGGATGAACTCGCGGCCGATGATCTTGCGCTTCTGCTCGGGGTCGGTGACGCCCTCGAGGTGACCGAGGAAGATGTCGGCCGCGTCGACGGTGATGAGCTTCACGCCGGTCGAGGCGACGTAGTCGCGTTCGACCTGCTCGCGCTCGCCCTTGCGCAGCAGTCCGTGATCGACGAAGACCGCCGTGAGCTGGTCGCCGATGGCCTCGTGCACGAGCGCCGTCGAGACTGCCGAGTCGACGCCGCCCGACAGGGCCGAGATGACGCGGGCGTCGCCGACCTGCTCGCGGATGCGCTCGATCTGATCGGCGATCACGTTGCCCGCATTCCAGTCGGCGGGGATCTCGGCGATGCGGTGGAGGAAGTTCTCGAGCACGCGCTGGCCGTGCTCCGAGTGCTTCACCTCGGGGTGCCATTGCACGCCGTAGAGCCCCCGCTCCGGCGAACCGAATGCCGCGACCGGGGTGACGTCGGTCTTCGCGTAGACCTCGAAGCCCTCGGGAGCCTGCTGCACGGCATCGCCGTGGCTCATCCACACGCTCTGCGCCTCGGGCTGACCGCCGAGGAGGGCGCCGCCGTCGCCGAGCAGCTGAGCGTCGGTCGCGCCGTACTCGCTGTCACCGGTCTTCGCGACGGTGCCGCCGAGAGTGTGCGCCATGACCTGGAAGCCGTAGCAGATGCCGAGCATCGGTACGCCGAGGTCGAAGATAGCCGGGTCGAACTGGGGGGCGCCCTCGGCGTAGACCGAGGAGGGCCCGCCCGACATGACGATGCCGAGCGGCTGCTTCTCGGCGATCTCCGCCGCGGTGATCGTGTGGGGTACGAGCTCGGAGTACACGCCGGCCTCGCGCACTCGGCGTGCGATCAGCTGCGCGTACTGCGCCCCGAAATCCACCACGAGAACGGGACGGTGCCCGGATTCGGTCTGTTGTGCCTGCGTCGCCATAGTCTGTGCGGTCGGCCTTTCGGAATAACGCGGCATGAACCGCGGCGGGTGACGTATGGGAGAAGTTTACCGCGCCGCGGGCGCGGCCTCGCGCTCGGCGAGGAAGCCGTCGACCTCGCGCACGATGCGCGCTTCGAGGAAGAACGACATCAGCGGCACGACGCCGCCGAGCGCGATGAGGATGAAGCGCCAGAAGTTCCAGCGCATCGGGCTCCAGAGCAGGAAGTCGGAGACGAGGTAGATGACGTAGAACCAGCCGTGCGCGATCAGGATCGCGCGGAACAGATCGAAGCCCTGCGGAGCGAACTCGCTCTCGAGCCCCTCCTGCGCGATGGGCGTGAAATGCGCGAAGCCGTCGGGTGTGAAGAGGTAGAGCTGCACGCCGAAGGCGTACTTCATGACCATCACCGCGCAGAGCAGCAGGAGCATCACACCGGTCACCACCGAGGTGACCTTGTAGAAGCTCAACGCTTTGCGGATGCGAGGATAATCGGCGGGCTTGGGCTGCAGCTGCATGATCCCTATTCTATTCGGCGCTGTCTGATCGTTCAGCGAGTGCATTTCGCTCTGCAGCCGCAGCTTCTTCGGCGACGAGCAGTTTCATCTCGTGCTCCTTCTCCCAGGCGTCGCGCACGAGGCGGTACCAGAGG
Source organism: Leucobacter sp. gxy201 (assembly GCF_051043335.1). Classification (NCBI taxonomy): domain Bacteria; kingdom Bacillati; phylum Actinomycetota; class Actinomycetes; order Micrococcales; family Microbacteriaceae; genus Leucobacter; species Leucobacter sp. gxy201. Next base: position 416,674 of record NZ_JAMXWS010000001.1, on the reverse strand, counting down.
AAGACGGCGAAACCTGCGAAGACGACCCACTCGATGGCGTAGAAGACGTTCAGCCAGTTGACGGCCTCGGGCGCCTCGGGCGCGACCGAGTCGATCGGGTCGAGGGCGACCGATTCGATCAGCTGCGCGGTGTCGCCCTCGGGGTGCAGCACGAGGTACCCGGCGTACGCGCCGCTGTCGAAGCCGTTCCAGAGGTTCACGAGGTAGGCCGGCACCATCGATTTGATGAGCGACGGGTCCTCGCCGGCATCGGGCACCACCGGCCCCTCCGTCGGCATGAACCGCCCCTCGATCGCCAGCTCGGGCTCGAGCGCCCCGCCTGTGGCGAGTTCGTCGATCGCGCTTCGGGCCTGTGCGGCGCTGGGCGCCCACCCGATCGCGACCGCGAGGTGGCGCGTCTCGCCCGCCGCATCGGCCGGGGTGACGAGGTGCCCCACGACCCAGGCGCCGCGCTGCCCCGCGTTGTCTCGCGGGGCGACGACCTGCAGGTCGTCCGAGCGGATCGTGCCCGCGGTCGTGACGACGGCGCCGGCGGCCGCCTCGGTCACTGCGACCCCGGGCTCAGCGAGCTCTTCGAGGGGGCGCGGCGTCTCGTACTCGACGCTGTCGAAGGCGTCGGTGCGGATCGCGTTGTCGAGCTGCCACCGGCCGAGCCAGGCGAACCCCGCGGCGACCGCCAGCGCGAGTGCGAGCGCGGCGATCCACCGCGGCCGCGTCGCGACGCGCGCGATCGTGGGGTCGCCGAGGTACTCGGGCTTACGGGAAGCGGGCTCGGTACTCGTCACTGTCACCGTTCGGCGTAGACGATGCCGACGCGCTGGAACTCCTTCAGCTCGGAGTACCCGGTCGTCGCCATCGCGCGGCGCAGCGCGCCCACGAGGTTCGCATCGCCGTCTGCGGTGTGGGCCGGGCCGTTGATGACCTCGGCGAGCGGCGCCACCGGCGCGACCTGCAGGCGCTTGCCGCGCGGCAGATCCTCGTGGTGGGCCTCCTGGCCCCAGTGCCAGCCGCGCCCCGGAGCGTCAGACGCCTTGGCGAGCGCCGTGCCGAGCATGACGGCGTCGGCACCGCAGGCGATCGCCTTGATGAGGTCGCCGGAGCTGCCGAGACCGCCGTCGGCGATGACGTGCACGTAGCGGCCGCCCGACTCGTCGAGATAGTCGGAGCGCGCGCCCGCCACATCGGCGATCGCGCTGGCCATCGGTGCGCGGATGCCGAGCGTCGCGCGGGTCGTCGACGATGCGCCGCCGCCGAAACCGACGAGCACGCCCGCAGCGCCCGTGCGCATGAGGTGCAGCGCCGACTGGTAGGTCGCCGCCCCGCCGACGATGACGGGCACGTCGAGCTCGTAGATGAACTGCTTCAGGTTGAGCGGCTCGCGCCCCTCGACCGACACGTGCTCTGCAGAGACGGTGTTGCCGCGGATGACGAACAGATCGACGCCGGCGTTCACCACGGTCTCGGTGAACTGCGCGGTGCGGTGGGGCGAGAGCGCCCCGGCCACCGTGACGCCGGCTTCGCGGATCTCGCCGAGCCGCGCGGTGATGAGCTCGGCGCGGATCGGCGCGGCGTACATCTCGCGCATGCGCTTGACCGCGGCGACTTCATCGGTGATCGTCGAGAGCTCTTCGAGCAGCGCCTCGGGGTTCTCGTGCCGGGTCCACAGGCCTTCGAGGTTCAGCACGCCGAGACCGCCGAGACGGCCGAGCTCGATCGCCGTCGCGGGCGACATCACCGAATCCATCGGGGCGCCGAGCACCGGCAGCCCGAAATGGAACGCGTCGATCGACCAGGAGGTCGATACCAGCTCGGGGTCGCGGGTGCGACGGGTCGGCACGATGCCGATCTCATCGAAGGTGTACACGCGGCGGGCGCGTTTGCCCCGCCCGATCTCGATCTCGTTGCTCACCCTGCCAGTCTATCCGCTCGCTCCTGACAGACGGCGGAAGGGGGCGGAGCAGTTCAAGCCGCTCCGCCCCCTTCCGGGAAGTGCCGTATCTAGCGCCGGTAGTTGGGCGCCTCGACGACCATCTGCACGTCGTGGGGGTGCGATTCCTTGAGCCCGGCGGAGGTGATGCGCACGAACTCGCCGCGCTCCTTGAGCTCGTCGATGGAGCGCGAACCGACGTAGAACATCGACTGGCGCAACCCGCCGACCATCTGGTGCACCACCGTGCCGACCGAGCCGCGGTAGGCGACCTGGCCCTCGATGCCCTCGGCGATGAGCTTCTCATCGCTCGGCACGTCGGCCTGGAAGTAGCGATCCTTCGAGTATGAGGTGCGCTCGCCGCGCGTCTGGAGGGCGCCCAGCGACCCCATGCCGCGGTAGTTCTTGTACTGCTTGCCGCCGAGCAGCACGAGCTCGCCCGGGCTCTCGTCGGTGCCCGCGAGGAGCGACCCCATCATCACCGAGGATGCGCCGGCGACGAGGGCCTTCGCCACGTCGCCCGAGTACTGCAGACCGCCGTCGGCGATCACCGGAACGCCCGCCGGCGTCGCCGCCTTGGCCGCCTCGTAGACCGCGGTCACCTGCGGCACGCCGACGCCGGCGATGACGCGGGTGGTGCAGATCGAGCCGGGGCCGACGCCGACCTTGACCGCGTCGGCCCCGGCCTCGACGAGCGCCTTCGAACCGGCATAGGTCGCGACGTTGCCGCCGATGACGTCGACACGCGCGAATGCGGGGTCGGCCTTGATCTTCGCGATGATCTCGAGCACGCCGCGGCTGTCGCCGTTGGCGGTGTCGACGATGATGACGTCGACGCCCGCGTCGACGAGGGCGCCCGCGCGCTTCCACGCGTCACCGAAGAAGCCGACCGCGGCACCGACGAGCAGGCGCCCCGCATCGTCCTTCGCCGAGTTCGGGTACTCCTCCTCCTTGTCGAAGTCCTTGACCGTGATGAGACCGGTGAGCTTGCCCGCGTCATCGACGAGGGGCAGCTTCTCGATCTTGTGCTTGCTGAAGATCGCCGCGGCGTCGGCGCGCGAGATGCCGGTCGGCGCAGTGATGAGCGGCATGCGCGTCATAGCGTCCTCGACACGCACGTTCGCGCGATCCCTGGGGGCGATGAACCGCATGTCGCGGTTGGTGATGATGCCGAGCAGCGTGCCGTTCTGGTCGACGACGGGCAGACCCGATACGCGGTACTCGCCGCAGAGCGCGTCGACCTCGGCGACCGTCGCGTCGATCGTGGTGGTGACGGGGTTCGTGATCATGCCCGCTTCGCTGCGCTTGACCCGGTCGACCATCTCGGCCTGATCCTGGATCGACAGGTTGCGGTGCAGGATGCCCATGCCGCCCTGGCGCGCGAGCGCAACGGCCATGCGGGTCTCGGTCACGGTGTCCATCGCCGCCGAGATGAGCGGGATGCCGAGGCGGATGCGTTTGGTGAGCTGGGTCGACGTATCCGCCTCGCTCGGAATGACGTCCGTGTGCGCGGGGAGCAGCAGCACGTCATCATAAGTCAGACCGGTGAACGCGAAGGGGTCACGCTGTTCCATAAAACCTCATCTATGTTGTGGCTGGGCCTGGGGGCGCGGGGTCGACTGATGCGGGCGGCCGCCGTACCACTATTCAGTGTAAGGGATCGCGGCGGGTGCGGCCTCGGAACGGCTGCGCCTCGGGCGAACGCCCTATTCCCGGAAGACCGCGGCCTGCCGCCGCCCCGTTCTGACCATGTCGAACACGAGGATCGCGAGCGCGCACCAGACGCCGAGGAAGCCGGCCCAGCGCCCGAAGGTCATCTCCTCGTGCAGCACGAAGTAGCCGTAGAGGAAGTTGATGATCGGGGTGAGGAACTGGATGAAGCCGAGCGTCGACAGGGGCAGCCGCCTGGCGGCCTCGCCGAAGAGCACGAGCGGGATCGCGGTCATCACGCCGCTCAGCATCAGCAGCACCGTGATGCCGGTGCCGTGCGAGAGGCCGGTGAGCCCCGCGAAGACGCCGACCAGCACGAGCTGGACGACTGCGATCGGCGCGGAGGCGAGGGTCTCGATCATGAGGCCGGTGATGCCGTCGACCTCGCCCGTGCGTTTGCGCAGCAGCCCGTACATGCCGAACGAGAACGCGAGGCCGAGCGCGATCCAGGGGAACGAGCCGTAGGCGATCGCCGAGACGAGCACGCTCACCGCCGCGATCGCGACCGCGGTCCACTGCAGGCGGCTGAGGCGCTCCTTCAGGAAGATGACGCCGAGCACGATCGTGAAGAGCGGGTTGATGAAGTAGCCGAGCGCGGTCTCGATGACGTGGCCGGTGATGACGCCGATGATGAAGATCTGCCAGTTGGCGTAGAGCATGAGCGAAGACAGCGCGAACCAGCCGAACTGCTTCGGGGTGCGCAGGATCGCCCGGACGAGGCGCCATCTGCGCAGCACGGTCACCGCGACGATGCAGACGGCGAAGGTGGTGGCGACCCGCCACGGCACCACCTCGAGCGGGTTCACGACCGCGATGAGGGTGAAGTAGAAGGGGAAGGCGCCCCAGAAGGCGTACGCCCCGATGCCGAAGGCCAGGCCGGTGCGTGTGCTGCTCATCCGCACCAGTCTAGGGCGCGGGCGGGGATGGATCGCGCACCGGGAACGCTTCCGCGAACCCGCCTGCGAACGCGCAGGAGCCCGCCGGGATGATCCCGACGGGCTCCTGCTGATGCCCGGGCGCGGTGCGCGCCCTCAGGGCGAGTGCTCGGTGAGCGCTCAGCGCTCGATGACCGCGAGGATGTCGCGGCTCGAGAGCACGAGGTAGTCCTGGCCGCCGGCCTTGACCTCGGTGCCGCCGAACTTCGAGTAGATCACGATGTCGCCGACGGCAACGTCGACGGGGATGCGGGTGCCGCTGTCCGAGACGCGGCCGGGGCCGACTGCGACGACCTCGCCCTCCTGGGGCTTCTCCTTCGCACTGTCCGGGATCACGAGACCCGAAGCGGTGGTCTGCTCCGCCTCGACCTGCTTGATGACGATACGATCTTCGAGCGGCTTGATGGCTACCGACACGGTTGACCTCTTTCTGATGACAAGGTGACTCTCGCGCCCCACCACTTCGGTCGGGCTCTGCAGCAAAGTCTATGGCCGTCGCTGGCACTCTCGCAAGGTGAGTGCCAATGATTCGGCCGGGGATCGCGCTCAGCGAACGGCCGCCGCCGCCCTGCGGCCGCCCGCCTCGAGAACGGCGGCGCGAAACGGCGGTGTGGAATAATCGACGGCGACGCCTGAGCGCGCCTGCTCGGCCGACCGGAATCGAGGAAACCATGACGACCCCCGACACCCCGCAGCCCACGTCCGCACAGCCCACGGTCCCGCTGCCCGACATGCAGCTCCCCTCGGCGCAGTTCCCCGAGGCCGTCGTCGCGGGCTCGGAACCCGCCCCCTACGTCGCCCCGCTCCCCGCGCCGCCCGCCACCGCTCCTGCCGGCGCCACGACGCTCGCCGCGACCAATGCCTTCGCGCTCGTCTCCATCGTGCTCGCCTTCCTGTCGCCGATCGCCGCGATCGTCTTCGGGCACATGGCCCTCAGCCAGATCAAGCGCAACGGCGACGCCGGCCGCGGCCTCGCCCTCACCGGCACCATCATCGGCTACGCCTCGCTCGCCATGGTCGCGCTGTTCTTCATCTTCTACATCGGCTTCATCTTCATCATGCTCGGCACGATGGGCGCCGCCATCTCGGGCATGGAAGGCGCCTGGGACGATTCCTACGCATACTGACCCGCCCCGCACCCGAGCATGACGCGCGCAGACGGCCCCGACGGGCCGCCCGGCTGGCGGGCCCTGCTCGCCCCGGACGGCGCGGAACGCCTCCGGGGCGTCGAGGCCGAGATCGCGGGCGGCAGCGACCCCTCCGCCGTCGGCGCCGCACTGCGGCGCGCGGGAGCAGAACCCGACGAGGTCTCGGCACTGCTCACGCAGGCCGACCTGCGGCGCCGCGCGCGGGCGAAGTTCGGCGCACTCGCCTCGCGGCTGCTCTTCACGCCCGCGGGGCTCGAACAGGCGACCCGCGCGCCGATCGCGGCGCTGCATGCGGCTCGCTTCGCGCGCGCGGGTTGCGCATCGGTCGCCGACCTGGGCTGCGGCATCGGAGCCGAGTCGCTCGCGATCGCAGGCGCGGGTCTCACTCCCGCCCCGGTCGAGCTCGACCCGTTCACGGCACGACTGGCGGCGCACAACCTGCGGGCGGTCGGCTGCGACGCCGAGGTGCGGGTGGGCGACGCGGAGGCGCTGCCGCTCGCGCACGGCGTCGACGGCGCCTTCCTCGACCCCGCCCGACGCACGGCCGGGCATCGGGATACGAGACGCCTCGCTTCGCACGGGGACTACTCCCCCTCGCTCGGCTTCGCCTTCTCGCACGGCGACCGGATGCCGACCGGGGTGAAGCTCGGCCCGGGGCTCGACCGCGACCTCATCCCCGAGAACGCCGAGGCGCAGTGGGTGTCGAGCGACGGGCAGCTCGTCGAGATGGGGCTGTGGTTCGGCGCCGCCGCGCGACCCGGCATCGGTCGCGCGGCGCTCGTGCACCGCTCGGGCCGCGATGGCGATGACCACGTGCACGAGCTCACCGCTTCGGCCGACACTCCCGATGCCGAGGCGCGCGGCCTCGGCGAGTTCCTCTACGAGCCCGACGGCGCCGTCATCCGCGCGCGCCTCATCGGGCTGCTCGCCGAGCAGCTGGGGGCGGGCATGGTCAGCGCGCGCATCGCCTATCTCACGGGCGACGAGCTCGTCCCGACGCCGTTCGCCGCCGCCTTTCGCGTGCTCGAGCGGCTGCCGGCGAAGGAGAAGCAGCTGCGCAAGGCGCTCGCCGCGCGCGAAATCGGTCGCCTGGAGATCAAGAAGCGGGGCGCCGACGTCGACCCTGCGCAGCTGCGGTCGCGTCTGAAGCTGCAGGGATCGCGGAGCGCGACGCTGTTCCTCACCCGCGAGGGCGAGCGCCACGTCGCGCTCCTCGCCGAGCGCTGCTGACGGACACCTGCGCCCGAACTTCGGCTCTCACCCGTATTTCGGATGAGAACCGGGGATGCGATCCGAAATACGGGTGAGAGCCGAAGTTCGGGCGGGGTAAACAGCCGGCAGGGCGGGCAGGCGGCAGGGCGGGCAGCCTGCAGTCGACGAGTCGAGCAGGCGACGGGTCTAGGCGACCTGGATCTCGGTGACCGGCAGCGTCGAGTCGGCGCCGAAGCCGAGCGATGACGGCGCGTGGCCGGCCGCCACGAGCTGCGCGCCGAGCGATGCGATCATCGCCCCGTTGTCGGTGCACAGCGACAGCGGCGGCACGCGCAGCTCGACGCCCGCGGCGGCGCAGCGCTCCGCGGCGACCTCGCGCAGGCGCGCATTCGCGACGACGCCCCCGCCGAGCAGCAGCCGCGGTACGCCGAGGTCGGCGCACGCGGCGAGCGCCTTCGTGAGCAGCACGTCGACGACGGCCTCTCTGAAGCTCGCGGCGACATCGGCGACGGGCACTTCGAGCCCCTCGGCCTCGCGCTTCTCCACCCAGCGGGCGACCGAGGTCTTGAGCCCCGAGAACGAGAAGTTGTAGCGGTTCTTCGCCATATCCTTCGGCAGCGTCAGGCCGCGGGGGAAGCGGATCGCCGTCGGATTGCCGTCTGCGGCGGCGCGGTCGATCTGGGGGCCGCCGGGGTAGGGCAGCCCGAGCAGGCGGGCGACCTTGTCGAAGGCCTCGCCGGCGGCATCGTCGATCGTCTCGCCGAGCATCTCGACGTCGCCCGTGAGGTCGCGCACGACGAGCAGCGACGTATGGCCGCCCGACACGAGCAGCGCGACCGTCGGCAGTTCGAGCTCGCCGATGTCGCCGACGGCGGGGCGCAGCCCCTCGCTCTGCAGCAGGTCGGCGCCGACGTGGCCGACGAGGTGGTTCACGGCGTAGAGGGGCAGCCCGCGCGCGACCGCGAGCGCCTTCGCGGCGGAGACGCCCACCATGAGCGCGCCGGCGAGGCCGGGGCCGCAGGTCACCGCGACGGCGTCGATCTCGTCGAGCGTCACGCCGGCGTCTGCGAGCGCGCGGTCGATGGTCGGGGTCATCGCTTCGAGGTGCGCACGCGCGGCGACCTCGGGCACGACGCCGCCGAATCGTGCATGCTCCTCCATCGACGACGCGATCGCATTGGCGAGCAGCGTGCGGCCGCGCACGATACCAACGCCGGTCTCGTCGCAGCTGGTCTCGATGCCGAGCACGAGCGGCTCGACGCTCGTGCCATAAGCACTGCCGAGCGGCTCGACACTCGTGCCATGAGCGCTCCCGAGAGGCTCGCGGTTCGGGCTCATCGCCGGTCCTCCAGATTCAGCCGCATGACCACGGCGTCGACGTCGTCGGGTTGATAGTAGCGGGGGCGCACGCCGATCTCCGCGAAGCCGAGCGAGGCGTAGAGGCCCCGGGCGGGCGGGTTGTCGGCGCGCACTTCGAGAAACACCTGGCGGGTGCCCCGTCGGTCGGCCTCGTCGAGCAGTTCATCCATGAGGCGTCTGCCGTGGCCCGCACCGCGCACGGCGGGTGCGAGCGCGATGGTCTGGATGTCGCCGTCGTCGCCTACCGCGAGAAGGCCGGCGTAGCCCTGCACGGCCCCGGCTTCATCGACGAGCACGATATAGCGGCGGAAGTCGCCCGTGAGCTCCGAGCGCAGCGCGCCCTCGCTCCAGGCCTCGCCGCCGAACACGGCGCGTTCGATCGCGAGGATCGCGTCGAGATCCGATTCTTCGGCCGAGCGGATCGAGAGCTCGCCCGCCACCGCATCAAGCACTCGGAATGACCTTCTTCGGCCCCGACGACACGAGCACGTCGGGCTGGCGGATGTACAGGGCGCGGTCGGATTCGAAGGCGAGGCCGGCGGCCAGGCGACGGGCGGCGAGGCGCACGAGCCCGCTCGCCGGAATGCGCTCGGGCCAGATCTCGCCTACGACCGGGGCATGGTCGGTGCGGGCGACGAGTCGCGGCCCGTCGCTGCGCACGGGGATGCCCGCCCAGTCGACGCCCGAGTAGTCGGTGACGAATAGTTCGCGCCGCCGGGCATCCTGCACGACGCGCACGCCGGCTTCGGCGCCCCGCAGGTGATCGAGCGCGACGGCCTCGTGTCCCTGCAACGGCAGGAGCGGCACGGCGCGCGACTGCGCGAAGACGTGCGCGGCGGCGATGCCGACGCGGAGCCCGGTGAACGGGCCGGGCCCGATACCTGCGACGACGCCGGTCACCCGCTCGGGCGCGACGCCCGAGCGGTCGAAGACCTCGGCGAGCAGCGGGCCGATGAGCTCGGCGTGGCCGCGGGGGTCGTCGCTCGAGACCTCGGTGATGCGCCCGTCGGCGCCGAGCGCGATGCTCGTGCCGATGGCCGTGTCGATCGCGAGCAGCACCTGCCCGCCGAGCTCGGGCGCCGCGATATCGCTGTGCGCGTCGGTCATGCGAGCACTCCCCTCTGCCATCGGGGCCCGTGCCCGGCGATGGTGACGATGCGCGGTTCGACGAGCTCGTGCTCCGCGTCGGTTTCCGCCTCGGGCCCCGCGCCCGCATCGACGGCCTCCCCCGCGCCGACCGGGCGCTCGATCACGATCTCGACCCACGACTCCTGCTCGTCGATGAGGCCGGCGCCCCACTCGGCGACGACGACGGAGGCCTCGAAGTCGATGTCGAGGTCGTCGAGCTCGGTCGCATCGTTCAGACGGTAGGCGTCGAGGTGCACGAGCGGAGCACCGCCGACGAGCGACGGGTGGGTGCGCGCGAGCACGAAGGTCGGGCTCTGCACGGGCCCGCGTACGCCGAGGCCCTCGCCGATGCCGCGCGTGAGCGTCGTCTTGCCCGCGCCGAGCGGCCCGGTCAGGATGAGCAGGTCGCCGGCAGCGAGCACGCGCCCCAGCCGCAGGCCGAGGTCGTGCATCGCATCCGGGTCGGCGATCTCGAGCCGCGTCATCGCGCGCCTCCCCCGGGGGTCTCCGCGTGCGGGTCGCGCTCGATGATGACGAACGCGGTGGCGACGCCGGCGTCGTGCGTCATCGAGAGGTGCGCGCGATGCGCGCCCTTCTCGGCGAGCGCCTCGGCGAAGCGCGGCGTCGAGATGAACGCCGGCGCATCGCCCCGATCCCTGGCGACGCTCATGTCGTGCCAGCGCAGTTCGCCCGAGCCGCCAAGCGCCTTGATCAGCGCCTCCTTGGCGGCGAAGCGCGCGGCGAGCGAGACGAGCGACAGCCCGCGCTCGGTCGGCGTGAAGAGCCGTTCGAGCAGCGCCGGGGTGCGCTCGAGCTGCCGCTCGAAGCGCGGGATGTCGACCGTGTCGACGCCGATGCCGACGATCATGCTGCGAACGCTACTCGACGGTGACGGACTTCGCGAGGTTGCGCGGCTGATCGACGTCGAGGCCCTTCGCGGTCGACAGCTCGAGCGCGAACCACTGCAGCGGCACGACCTGCAGGATCGGGTCGAACAGCGGATCCGAGAGCGGGATGCGGATGACGTCGTCGGCGTACGGCAGCACCGCGGTGTCGCCCTTCTCGACGATCGCGATCACCCGGGCACCGCGTGCGCGGATCTCCTGGATGTTCGAGACGACCTTCGAGTGCATGAGCGGCGCGGTGCGCGGGCTCGGCACGAGCACGAACACGGGCTGGCCGTGGTCGATGAGCGCGATCGGGCCGTGCTTCAGCTCGCCCGCGGCGAAGCCCTCCGCATGGATGTAGGCGATCTCCTTCAGCTTCAGCGCGCCTTCGAGGGCGATCGGGAAGCCGACGTGGCGGCCGAGGAAGAGCACCGAGCGGGTGTCGGCCATCCAGTGCGCGAGCTGAGCGATCTGCTCGTGGGTGTCGACGGCCTCGCGCACCTTCTCGGGCAGCGTCTCGAACTCGGCGACGGCCGTGGCCGAATCGTCGTCCGAGAGGGTGCCGCGCACGCGGCCGAGGTGCAGACCGATGAGGTAGAGCGCAGTGATCTGGGCGGTGAAGGCCTTCGTCGACGCGACGGCGACCTCGGGGCCGGCGTGCGTGTACACGGCCGCATCCGACTCGCGCGGAATGGTGGCGCTCTGCGTGTTGCACACCGAGACGGTCGTGGTGCCGCGCTCGATCGCGTACTTCACGGCCATGAGCGTATCCATCGTCTCGCCCGACTGGCTGACCGAGATGACGAGGGTGCGATCGCTGAGCACCGGCTCGCGGTAGCGGAACTCGTGGCTGAGCTGCACCTCGACGGGCACGCGCGCCCACTGCTCGATCGCGTACGAACCGACCTGTCCCGCGTACGATGCGGTACCGCAGGCGATGATGACGATGCGGTCGATCTCCTTCAGGCGGTCATCGAGCGGAGTGAGCTCGGGCACGACGACCGCGCGGCCCGAGAGGCGGCCGCGCACGGTGTTCGCGACCGCCTCGGGCTGCTCGTTGATCTCCTTCGCCATGAACGACGACCAGCCGCCCTTGTCGGCCGCATCGGCATCCCACTCGACCTCGAACTCGGCGAACTCGACCGCAGCGCCGTCGAAGTCGGTGATGCGCACGCCCTCGGGCGTGATGATCGCGATGTTGTCCTCGTCGACAGCGACGGCGCGACGCGTCGAGCTGACGAATGCGGCGACGTCGGAGCCGAGGAAGTTCTCGCCGTCGCCGAGGCCGACGACGAGCGGCGAGTGGTGCCGGGCGGCGACCACCTTGCCGGGCTCGTCCCGGTGCATCGCGAGCAGCGTGAAGGTGCCCTCGAGACGCTTCACGACGCCGCGGAACGCGGATTCGAGATCGCCGGTGCGGGCGACCTCGCGGCCCAGCAGCACGGCGACGACCTCGGTGTCGGTCTCACCGTGGAACTCCTCTCCCGCGAGCTCCGCGCGCAGTTCGGCGAAGTTCTCGACGATGCCGTTGTGGATGAGCGCGAGCTTGCCGTCGTCGCCGAGGTGCGGGTGCGCGTTCTCGTCGGTGGGGCCGCCGTGGGTCGCCCACCGGGTGTGGCCGATCCCGGTGCCCGCGGCCGCGAGGGGGGCGGCCTCGAGCAGCTCTTCGAGGCGCGCGAGCTTGCCCGAGCGCTTGCGCACGGCGATCTGACCGGTGTCGTCGTACACGGCGATGCCCGCCGAGTCGTATCCGCGGTATTCCAGGCGGCGCAGGCCACCGATCAGCGCGTCGACCGTACTATTCGGGCCGACATATCCGACGATTCCACACATGAGGAATATTTTAGTGGCACGATTGATGGACGATGACTGACAGCAGCGCCGAGACCGGCGAAATCGGAACCGACACCCAGGCGTTGATCCGACCCGAATTCCTCACGCCGTTCACCGAGATCGGGCGCGAGGAATGGTCGCGCCTCGCGGACACCACTCCCATGCCGCTGACCGAGGAGGAAGTGCGGGCGTTCCGCGGCCTCGGCGAGCCGCTCGACCTCACCGAGATCGCCGAGGTGTACCGGCCGCTCAGTCGGCTCATCAACCAGTACGCGTTGGCGGCGCGCGAGATGCACAACCGCACCCGCGGCTTCCTGCAGCATCCGGATGAGCAGCAGAGCCCGTTCGTCATCGGCATCGCCGGTTCGGTGGCGGTCGGCAAGTCGACCGTGGCCCGTATTCTACGCGACCTGCTCGCGCGCTGGCCCGAGACGCCGAACGTGTCGCTCGTCACGACCGACGGGTTCCTGTACCCGAACGCCGAGCTGCGGCGCCGCGGCATCGCCTCGCGCAAGGGCTTCCCCGAGTCGTACGACCGGCGATCCCTGCTGCGCTTCGTGTCGCAGGTGAAGGCCGGGGTGCCCGAGGTGTGCGCGCCGATCTACAGCCACCTCATCTACGACATCGTGCCCGGAGAGTACGCCGTGGTGCGCCGCCCCGACATCCTCATCGTCGAGGGGCTCAACGTGCTGCGCCCGGCGTCGATGGAGCATCCGGTCGCGGTCAGCGACCTGTTCGACTTCTCGGTCTACGTCGACGCGCGCACGTCCGACATCCACCGCTGGTACCGCAACCGCTTCCTGAAGCTGCGGGCGAGCGCGTTCTCGAACCCCGACTCGTACTTCCGCCGCTACGCCGGCCTGGAGGACGAGGTCGCCATGGCCGTCGCCGACGAGTTCTGGACGAACATCAACGAGCCGAACCTCATCGAGAACATCCGACCGACCCGCGCGCGGGCCACGGCCGTGCTGCGCAAGGACGCCGACCACAGCGTGCAGAAGGTGCTCCTGCGCAAGCTCTGAATCGAACGGCTCCCTGCCCTGGCGCCGGCCGCGCCGGCGCTCCAACAGGTGTGGTGCCATATGGCCCACCGGGGCCATGACGGTGAACCGTATGGCTCCGCACTCAGCAGGGATCCGTACATCGTAGGGCGCGACTCGGCCCCGCCGACCCGCGCTCGGGTCGACGGGGCCGTGAGCTCTCCGACGAGGATCTGCTAGACCGCGAGGCGCTCCTTGACGATGGCCGCGAGGTCGTTCGCGAGACTCAGCGCCTGGTCCTCGTGCTCGGCCTCGACCATGACGCGCACGACGGGCTCGGTGCCCGAGGGGCGCAGCAGCACGCGGCCCTTGCCGCCGAGCGCGATACCCGCCTGGGTCACGGCCTGCTGCAGCACTTCGTCGCCGTTCACGCCGGTCCGGTCGACGCCTCGCACGTTGACGAGCACCTGCGGGTACACGGTCATGCATGTCGAGAGCTCGGCGAGCGTCTTGCCGCTGCGCACCATCTCGGCCGCGATGTGCAGGCCGGTGAGGATGCCGTCGCCGGTCGTCGCGTACTCGCTCATGATGACGTGGCCCGACTGCTCGCCCCCGAGCGAGTAGCCATTCGCGTTGATCGACTCGAGCACGTAGCGGTCGCCCACTCCGGTCTCGACGACATCGATGCCGTTGTCGGCCATCGCGAGCTTCAGTCCGAGGTTCGACATGACGGTCGCGACGAGCGTGTTCTGCTCGAGGCGGCCGCGCGCCGACATCGAGAGCGCGAGAATCGCCATGATGCGGTCGCCGTCGACGACGTTGCCGTCGGCGTCGATCGCGAGGCAGCGGTCGGCGTCGCCGTCGTGCGCGATGCCGAGGTCGGCGCCGTGCTCGGTGACTGCGGCGATCAGCGGTTCGAGGTGGGTGGAGCCCACGCCGTCGTTGATGTTGAAGCCGTCGGGGTCGTTGCCGATCACGGTGACCTTCGCACCGGCGTCGCTGAAGACGTCGGGCGAGATGCCGGCCGCGGCGCCGTGCGCGCAGTCGAGCACGACGTGCAGCCCGTCGAGGCGGAGGCCTTCGAGGGTGCCGAGCAGGTGCACGAGATAGCGGTCCTCGGCGTCGGCAAAGCGGCGGATGCGGCCGACCTCGCGTCCGGTGACCGCGATCGGGGGCCGGCTCATGGCCTCCTGGATCGCGTCCTCGATGTCGTCGGCGAGCTTGCGCCCGCCCTCAGCGAAGAACTTGATGCCGTTGTCGGCGGCGGGGTTGTGCGAGGCCGAGACCATGACGCCGAAATCGGCGCCGGTGTCGGCGACGAGGTACGCCGCTGCCGGGGTCGGGATGACGCCGGCGTCGAGCACGTCGACTCCGGCGGAGGCGAGGCCGGCTGCAACAGCGGCCGCGATGAACTCACCGGAGACGCGCGGGTCGCGCGCGACGACGGCGGTAGCACGACGGCTCTCGCTCCGGGCCGAACGGCCGAGAACGAGAGCCGCTGCATGGGCGAGGCCCAGGGCCAGGTCGGCGGTCACATCGACCCCGGCCAGACCCCGAACCCCATCGGTGCCGAAAAGGCGTCCCATAAGGAAGCTCCGAAGCTTAGCGCTTCGAGTACTGCGGAGCCTTGCGCGCCTTCTTGAGGCCGGCCTTCTTGCGCTCGATGACGCGGGCGTCGCGGCTCAGGAAGCCGGCCTTCTTCAGCGTCGGGCGGTTGTGCTCGGCGTCGATCTCGTTGAGCGCGCGAGCGATGGCGAGACGCAGGGCGCCCGCCTGGCCCGAGGGGCCGCCGCCGGTGATGCGTGCGATCACGTCGTACGAGCCGTTCAGCTCGAGCACCGTGAACGGGTCGGTGATGAGCTGCTGGTGCAGCTTGTTCGGGAAGTACTCGGCGAGCTCGCGGCCGTTGACGGTCGCGGTGCCCGAACCGGGGATGAGGCGCACGCGCGCGATCGCGCGCTTGCGGCGGCCGACGCCGGCACCGGGAACGGTGAGCGCGGGGCGCGGGGCCTGTTCGGTCGCCTGGGCGGCCGGGGTCTCGGTGGTGTAGCTCTCGGTGGCCACGGTCTGCTCTTCAGTCACTGTGCAGTCTCTCTCTTGAACGTCTCGTCGGGCGCGATTACTGCGCGACCTGGCCG
The DNA here is from genome assembly GCF_051043335.1 of Leucobacter sp. gxy201. NCBI lineage: Bacteria > Bacillati > Actinomycetota > Actinomycetes > Micrococcales > Microbacteriaceae > Leucobacter > Leucobacter sp. gxy201. The sequence continues at coordinate 401,417 of NZ_JAMXWS010000001.1, read as the reverse complement.
AAGGTGTAGGGGGTGGGCTGCTGCGCGGCGTGCGGGTGCTCGGCACCCGCGTAGACCTTCAGCTTGCGGAACAGGTCGGCACCCAGCGAGTTCTTGGGAAGCATGCCGCGGATGGCCTTCTCGACCGCGCGCTCCGGGTTGTTCGCGAGGAGCTCGGTGTAGCTGACGGCGGTGAGGCCGCCCGGGTAGCCCGAGTGACGGTAGGCCATCTTCTTGGCCGCCTTGTTGGCGGTCAGAACGACCTTGTCGGCGTTCACGATGATGACGTAGTCGCCCATGTCCATGTGGGGGGCGAACGTGGTCTTGTGCTTGCCGCGGAGCAGGGCTGCCGCGTGCGAGGCGAGACGGCCGAGAACCACGTCGGTGGCGTCGATGACGATCCAGTCGTGCTTCTGCTCAGCTGCCTTCGGCGAATAAGTGCGAGTCACTGTCGTGCTGCTTTCTGTCGAAATGGAGGTGTTTCGTGAATCCCGCTCCGTGCCCCGTCCCGCGAGGGTGCAGGGGCCGTGGAGGGCTCAACAAATCGGGCGCTTGCGCACCAAGGGTCTACTTTAGCACAGGGATCACGCGGCCGGCGCATCGTCCTCGAGCAGGTGCGCGAGCACGCGCCCTGCCCAGGCCACGACATCGCCGTCATCGTCCGTCGGCTTGCGTCCGACCGACGCGAGCGGGCTGCGCGCGGGCGAGGCAGAGCCCGGCATCGGGATCTGCAGCACCCCCGTGGATTCGGTGTAGCGGGCGCCCGGGTACATGCGGTTCATGCGCATGCGCCGCGAGTCGAGCAGCCGCACGGGTTCGATACGCAGGTTCGGGCCGATCGCGACGAGCTTCGCGATGCCGAGCTTCGTGACCCGGCGGCGCAGCGCCGAGACCGCAGCGAGGCGCTCGACCTCCGCGGGCGGCTCGCCGTAGCGATCGGTGAGCTCCTCGAGCACGAGCGCGACGTGATCCTCCGGAGCCTGCGGGTGCGATGCGGCCGAGAACTTCTGGTAGGCCTCGAGCCTGAGCCGCTCGCTCTCGACGTACGCCTCGGGGATGTGCGCGTCGACGGGCAGCTCGAGCACGAGCTCGGAGGGCCCGCTCGTCTCCTCCCCCTTGAACGTGTTCACGGCCTCGCCGATCATGCGCAGGTAGAGGTCGAAGCCGACGCCCGCGATGTGCCCCGACTGCTCGCCGCCGAGCAGGTTGCCGGCACCGCGCAGCTCGAGATCCTTCAGCGCGACCTGCATGCCCGAGCCGAGCTCGTTGTTCGTCGCGAGCGTCTCGAGTCGCTCGTGCGCGTGCTCGGTGAGCGGCTTGTCGGGGTCGTAGAGGAAGTAGGCGTAGGCGCGTTCGCGGCTGCGCCCGACACGGCCGCGCAGCTGGTGCAGCTGGCTCAGGCCGTACTTGTCGGCGGCGTCGATGATGATGGTGTTGGCGTTCGCGATGTCGAGGCCGGTCTCGATGATCGTGGTCGAGACGAGCACATCGAACTTGCGCTCCCAGAAATCCTGCACCACGCGCTCGAGCTGATGCTCCGAGAGCTTGCCGTGGGCGACGGCGACGCGCGCCTCGGGCACGAGCTCCGAGATCTGGGCGGCGATGCGCCCGATCGACGAGACGCGGTTGTGCACGAAGAAGACCTGCCCTTCGCGCAGCAGCTCGCGCCTGATGGCGGCGGCGATCTGCTTGTCGCTGCGCGGGCCGACGAAGGTGAGGATCGGGTGGCGATCCTCGGGCGGGGTCGCGAGCGTCGACATCTCGCGGATGCCGGTGACCGCCATCTCGAGGGTGCGCGGAATCGGCGTCGCACTCATCGCGAGAATGTCGACGCCGGTCTTCAGCTTCTTCAGCGCGTCCTTGTGCTCGACGCCGAAGCGCTGCTCCTCGTCGACGATGAGGAGCCCGAGATCCTTGTAGCGCACGCTCTCGGCGAGGAGCCGGTGGGTGCCGATGACGACGTCGACGGTGCCCGCAGCCAGGCCCTCGATCGTATCGGTCGACTCCTTCTCGGTCTGGAAGCGGCTGAGCGGGCGGATGGATACGGGGAAACCTGCGAAGCGGTTCTGGAAGGTCTCGAGGTGCTGCGTGACGAGCAGCGTGGTGGGCACGAGCATGGCGACCTGCTTGCCGTCCTGCACCGCCTTGAACGCCGCGCGCACGGCCACCTCGGTCTTGCCGAAGCCGACGTCGCCGGCGAGCAGGCGGTCCATCGGGATCGGCCGCTCCATGTCGCGCTTCACCTCGTCGATGGTGGTGAGCTGGTCGAGCGTCTCGGCGTACGGGAACGCCTCCTCGAGCTCGTGCTGCCAGGGGGTGTCGGGCGAGAACGCATGCCCCTTCGAGGCGACGCGCGCCGAGTAGAGCTTCACGAGCTCGACGGCGATGTCGCGCACGGCCTTGCGGGCCTTCGACTTGGCGTTCGACCAGTCGCTGCCGCCCATCTTCGACAGGGCGGGCGCCTCGCCGCCGACGTAGCGCGAGAGCTGGTCGAGCTGATCGGTGGGCACGTACAGCTTGTCCTTGGGCAGCCCGCGCTTCGAGGCGGCGTATTCGAGCACGAGGTATTCGCGGGGCGCCTTCTCGGCATCGCGCCCCATGCCGGTCGGCACCATGCGCTGCGTCAGCTCGACGAAGCGGCCGATGCCGTGGGTCTCGTGCACGACGTAGTCGCCGGCGACGAGCTTCAGGGGGTCGACGACGTTCTTGCCGCGGCGCCGGGCGAGCTTCTGGCTGCCCGCGGCCTGAGCGCTGACGGCGCGGCCGAAGAACTCGGCCTCGGTGGCGAGCAGCAGCTTCGCCTCGGGACTCTCGAAGCCGGATGGCGCGACGCCGGTGACGAGGTAGACGACGCCGTTCTCGAGCTCTGCGGGCAGCTCGTCGACGATGCGCGCGGCGGCGCCCGCCTCGGCGAGCACGTCGCGGGCGCGCTCGATGAGCCCCATGCCCTGGGCGGCGACGACCGCGTGCCAGCCTTCGCGCATGCGCTCGCCGAGCACTCGGATGGCGGCGCCCGTCGGGTCTGCGCTCTGCGCCGGGCGCGGGAAGGGCGCGCCGTGCACGGCGATCGCGGCGGGGTCGACGGGCACGACGGGGTCGGCGCCCCCCTCGTGCTCGGCGGATGCATCCTCGCCGTGCACGAAGCTCGAGAGAGTCCACCACGGGCGCAGGCCCCGGGAGCCCGATCGCAGCTCCCGCATCGTGAGCATGCTCGAGTCGTCGGCGGGGATCGGCGCATCCGCGCCCGCGGTCGCCGCATGCCAGGCCGCCTCGAGGAACTCGCGGTTCGTCTCGACGAGGCTCACCGCGCGCCCGGCGACGCGCTCGGGCGACGCCACGAGCACGGCCCCGCCCTCGGGCATGAGCGAGGTGAGCGGGAGCAGTTCGGGCACGAGCAGCGGGAGCAGGCTCTCCATCCCCTCGACCGGGATGCCGTTGCTCAACTTCTCGAGGAGGGTGCCGAGCGCCGGGAACCGGGGCAGCAGCGCGGCGGCGCGCTCGCGCACATCGTCGGTCAGCAGCAGTTCGCGCGCCGGCCACAGCTCGACCGCGGGCAGCGGGTCGCCTGCCGACCGCTGGTCGGAGACGGAGAAGGCCCGGATCTGGTCGACCTCGTCGCCGAAGAAGTCGACGCGCACCGCGTGCGGCGCTTCGGGCGGGAACACGTCGAGAATGCCGCCGCGCACGGCGAACTCGCCGCGCCGGGTGACCATGTCGACCCGGGTGTACGCGCGATCGACGAGTGCGCGAGCGACGGTGTCGAGGCCGTCGGATGCGGCGCCCGCTGTCAGAACGAGCGGCTCGGCCGTCGCCGCGTGCGGCGAGATCGGCTGCAGTGCGGCGCGCACCGAGGCGACCACGACGAGCATGCGCTCGCCGGTGTGCTCCCGCAGCATGCGCAGCGCCTGCGCGCGGCGCCCGACGGTCTCGGGGCTCGGGCTCAACCGCTCGTGCGGCAACGTCTCCCACGCCGGGAACTCGACGGTGTCGGCCTTCGGGAGAATCGATGCGATCGCAGTGCGCAGGGCATCGGCTTCGCGACTCGTGGCCGCGATGAGCAGCAGCGCCCCGCGGTCGCCGCCGCCGCGCAGCCGTCGCAGGAGCCCGGCGACCAGCGGGGCGCGCAGCCCCTCCGTCACCGAGAAGTCGGCATCCTGCGCGGCGGCGTCTTGCGCCTGCAGAAACGACTCCGACTGCTCGAGCAGCCGCTCGATGCCGCCGAGGCTCACTGCTTGGCTCCGTGGAACTGCTGCTGCGCCGCGAGCAGGCCGTCGTCGATGAGCGCGGTGGCCGCGTCCGCGGCGTCCTCGAGCAGCACGGCGAGCGTCGACCGCTCGCCGCTCGAGAACGGCCGCAGCACGAAGTCGGCCGCGTCCTGCTGCCCGGGCGGCCGCCCGATACCGACGCGCACGCGCAGGAAATCGGGGGTGCCGAGGGCCTTGGCGATATCGCGGAGGCCGTTGTGGCCGCCGTGGCCGCCGCCCTGCTTGAGCTTGAGCGTGTCGAACGGCAGGTCGAGCTCGTCGTGGATCACGATGATGCGCTCGGCCGGCACGCCGAAGTACTTCGCGAGCGCGGAGACCGGGCCGCCCGAAGTGTTCATGTATCCGTTCGATTTCGCGAGGACCGCCTTCGGCCCGCCCGGACGGATGCGTCCTTCGGCGACGCGCGCGCCGGTGCGGTGCGAGGAGAAGCGCGCGGAGAGCCGATCGGCGATCACGTCGAGCACCATCTGGCCCACGTTGTGCCGGGTGGTCTCGTACTTCGCCCCCGGGTTGCCCAGGCCGACGATCAACCAGCTGTCTTCGGACACTCGTTCCGCTCCCTCATTCCGTGTGCGCCAGAACATCAACGCCTCCATGCTCGCATCGGCCCCCGACAATTCTGCCGCAGATCGCTGACCGGGGTCACGATCCGCGGCATGCAAAAACCCGTCGGGCGCGATGGCCGGCCCGACGGGTTCTGCTGCGGTGGGTCGCTTACTCGGCGGCCTCTGCCTCGGCGCCCTCGTCCTCCGAAGCGCCGCGCGGGGTGACGATGTGCACGACGAGCTGGTCGGCAGCGTCGAGCAGCAGCTCATCGGCGTCGAGCTGGACGTCGCCGGCGACGATGCGGGTGCCGGCCTCGAGGCCCTCGACGCTGACCTCGACGAAGTCGCGGATGTTCGTCGCGGGGACGCTCAGGCGCAGGGTGTTGAGCTCCTGCAGCGCGTTGGTGCCCGAGAAGGAGACGCCGGTGACGTGCACCGGAACCTCGACCTCGACCTTTTCGCCCTTCTTCACGACGATGAGGTCGATGTGCTCGATGATCTGGCGCACCGGATCCTTCTGCACGTCCTTGACCAGCACGAGCTGGGGCTTGCCGTCGACGTCGAGCTCGATGAGCGCGTTCGCCTGGCGGACGATCAGGCTGAGGGCGTGCGCATCGACCGAGATGTGCAGCGGGTCGGTGCCGTGGCCGTAGACGACGGCCGGGGTCTGGCCGGCGGCGCGGAGCTTGCGCGCTGCGCCCTTGCCGAAGTTGTCGCGTGCATTCGCGACGAGCTTGTTCTCGCTCATGATGTCTCCTTTACGGGCCTTGCGCCCTTTCGAATTGTCTCGCCGATTGGCGCGTCAGAAGGGCCCGTGAGAGGCACTACCGCGTCGATCACGGGCGCAGTGCTGCGCCCCTCGCCGAAGTACAGCAACCCATAATACACGATGGCGAGCGCACGGCCCCTGCCCGCGCTACCCTGTCCCCTATGAGCACTGAAGCCGCGGGCCGAGCGCAGGTCCACCCCGCCGATTCGCACGATCGCATCCGAGTCTCCGGAGCACGCGAGCACAATCTCAAGAACGTGAACGTCGAGATCCCGAAGCGCCGTCTGACCGCGTTCACGGGAGTTTCGGGGTCGGGCAAGAGCTCGCTCGTCTTCGGCACGATCGCGGCCGAGTCGCAGCGGCTCATCAACGAGACGTACAGCGCGTTCGTGCAGGGGTTCATGCCCACGCAGTCGCGCCCCGACGTCGATGTGCTCGAGGGGCTCACCACCGCGATCACGGTCGATCAGGAGCGCATGGGCGCGAACCCCCGTTCGACCGTCGGCACGGCGACCGATGTGAACGCCATGCTGCGCATCGTCTTCTCGCGCCTCGGATCGCCGCGCATCGGGGGCACGAACGCGTTCTCGTTCAACGTCGCCTCGGTCTCGGGCGCGGGCGCGGTCTCCGTCGAGAAGGGCGGCCGCACCGTGAAGGAGCGGCGCTCGTTCGAGGTGCTCGGCGGCATGTGCGCGAATTGCGAGGGCCGCGGCTCGGTGAGCGATTTCGACCTCGCCGAGCTCTACGACGCCGACAAGTCGCTGAACGACGGGGCCCTCAAGGTGCCGGGCTACAGCATGGACGGCTGGTACGGGCGCGTCTTCTCGGGCGTCGTGCCGATGGACACGCCGATCCGCGATTTCACGAAGCGGCAGCTCGACGACCTGCTCCACAAGGAGCCGACGAAGATCAAGGTCGAGGGCGTGAACCTCACCTACGAGGGCCTCATCCCGAAGATCCAGAAGTCGATGCTGTCGAAGGATCGCGAGGCGATGCAGCCGCACATCCGCGCGTTCGTGGATCGCGCGATCGTCTTCCGCACCTGCCCCGAATGCGACGGCACCCGCTTGAACGCGACCGCGCGATCATCGAAGATCGACGGGCGCTCGATCGCCGATGTGTGCGCGATGCAGATCTCGGATGTGGCGGCGTGGGCGCGCACGATCGACGACCCCGGGCTCGCGCCGCTGATCGCGAAGCTCATCGACACGCTCGACTCGTTCGTGCAGATCGGGCTCGGCTACCTCTCGCTCGAGCGCCCGACCGGCACGCTGTCGGGCGGAGAGTCGCAGCGCACGAAGATGATCCGCCACCTCGGCTCCCCCATCACCGACGCGACCTACGTCTTCGACGAGCCGTCGATCGGCCTGCACCCGCACGACATCCAGCGCATGAACGCGCTGCTCGTGAAGCTGCGCGACAAGGGCAACACGGTGCTCGTCGTCGAGCACAAGCCCGAGATGATCGGGATCGCGGACCACGTCGTCGATCTCGGGCCCGGTGCCGGCACCGACGGCGGCGAGATCTGCTTCGAGGGCACCGTCGACGGCCTGCGCGCTTCGGGGACGCGCACGGGGCGGCATCTCGACGATCGGGCGAAGCTCAAGGTGACGGTGCGCGAGGCGACCGGCGCGCTCGAGGTGCGCGGCGCCGACAAGCACAACCTCACGGGCGTCGACGTCGACTTCCCGCTCGGCGTGCTCTGCGCCGTCACAGGAGTGGCGGGCTCGGGCAAGAGCACGCTCGTGCACGGGTACGTCTCGAATCGGGAGGGCGTCGTGGCGGTCGACCAGGGACCGATCAAGGGGTCCAGGCGCTCGAACCCGGCGACGTACACCGGCCTGCTCGACCCGGTGCGCACGGCATTCGCGAAGCAGAACGGCGTGAAACCGGCGCTCTTCAGCGCCAACTCAGCGGGCGCCTGCCCCGAATGCAAGGGCGCCGGCATCATCTACACCGACCTCGGCATGATGGCGACGATGGAGAGCGTCTGCCAGGTGTGCGACGGCAAGCGCTACGACTCGGAGGTGCTGCAGTACACGCTCGGCGGCAAGAGCATCGCCGAGGTGCTCGACCTGTCGATGGCGGAAGCGCGGGAGTTCTTCGCCGGAACCTCGGAGGCGGGCGCCGAGGCGAAGGTGCCGAAGGCCGCGAAGATCCTCGACCGCCTCGTCGAGGCCGGCATCGGATACATCAAGCTCGGCCAACCGCTCTCGACGCTCTCCGGCGGCGAACGCCAGCGCCTGAAGCTCGCGATCCGCATGATCGAGGACGCCGACGTCTACGTGCTCGACGAGCCGACGACGGGGCTGCACCTCGCGGATGTCGAGCGTCTGCTCGAACTGCTCGACCGCCTGGTCGATGCGGGCAAGAGCGTCATCGTGATCGAGCACCATCAGGCCGTGATGGCGCATGCCGACTGGATCATCGACATCGGCCCGGGCGCGGGCCATACGGGAGGCGAGGTCGTGTTCGAGGGATCGCCGCGGGCGCTCGTCGAGGACGGCTCGACGCTCACCGGGCGGCATCTCGCCGCCTACGTGGCGCGGGGCGAGGAGGAGGCGGGATGAGCCTCACCGTGCGCACCGTGCTCGAGCCCCACGGCCCGGCCACTGCGATCGTTCTCGACGAGGGTCAGGTCGCCGCGCTCGGCGGCGGCAAGCGCGCGGCCGTGATCGTCACGATCGGCGGGCGTTCGGCGCGGCTGCGCCTCGCCTCGATGGGCGGCGCGTACATGATCGGCATCTCGAAAGCCAACCGCGCCGCGCTCGGCGTCGAGATCGGCGATGAGATCGAGGCTGGGATAGCGCTCGACACTGCGCCCCGAGAAGTCGAAATGCCCGCCGATCTCGCCGCGGCGCTCGACGCGGCACCCGGCAGCCGCGAGTCGTTCGACCGACTCAGTTTCACGCACCGCAAGGAGCTCGTGAACGCGATCCTCGAGGCGAAGCGCCCCGAGACCCGCGAGCGCCGCATCGCGACCGCCGTCGCGCGCGCCGCAGCGGGGGCTTGACACGCCAAAGCCGCATCGGGTTAGGGCCGATATATTGCATGACCTATGACAAAGATTGTCATTCGCAGTAGAATCCGGGCATGGCCACGATGAACATCTCCCTCAGTGACGAGCTCAAGGAGTTCGTCGAGCACGAAGTGCACGACGGCGCGTACACCTCGGCGAGCGAATACATGCGCCAGCTCATCCGCGAGAAGCGCGAGGAGGCGATCTTCCGGCAGAAGATCCTCGACGGGATGAACTCGCCGCTGTCGACGATGTCCTCGGAAGAGATACACGCTGAAGCAAGGCGGATCGCGCGTGAGCACGCCGACGCTTAATTGGACGGACCAGGCGCGACTCGAATACCTCAGTGCAGTCGCCTGGTACGCCGAGCACAGCTCGAACGACATCGCAGATCGGTTCATCGACGCGATGGCCGAGGCTTCTCACCGCATCGTCGACTATCCTGCACTCGGCTCAGACGCGTATTCGAAGGCTCTTCCCGGCGCCGTACTGCGATTCTGCAAGGCTCGAGACTTCCCGTACCTGTTGTTCTACATCGAGATCGCCGACGAGAGTCGCATCGAGGTTCTGCGCGTCCTGCACGAACGTCGGGACATTCCCCAGCATCTCGCCGCGTCGAGCGACGAGTAGGCTCAGCGGTCAGCGGGGCGCGGACTCCAGCGCGTTGATCGCCCGGATGAGCCGATGCAGCTTGCCGACCGCGCGCGGCATCGGCACGAGCGTCAGGCGCGGCAGCTCGAGCCGGTCGCGGTCGACGACCTCGGGGCCGACCGGGCCGGTCGTCTCGATGCGGCCTTCCGCGAGCATCTCGCCGAACCGCTCGTTCAGCTGGGCGATCTCGGCCGCGGTCGGCTCCGCGCGCAGCCGCAGCACGAGGCGGTCGTACTTCGGCGGCTCGCCGTCGCCCGCCGCCGAGCGCGCCTCCGCCTCGGGCGCCCCGGGGCCGGTCGCGCTGCGGTCGGGCACCCAGCGCAGCGAGTCGAAGTTGCGCCAGAACCCGGCGATCTCCTCGACCGCCTCCTCGGCGGAGTCGGTGATGAGCACCCGATCCAGGTCGTCCTCGGCGATCATGCCCGACGCGGCGAGCTGTTCGCGGGCGAAGCGTTCGAAGCCGCCCCAGAAATCTCCGCCGGGCCGGTCGAGCAGCACGATCGGGGCGGGCAGCATCTTTCCCGTCTGCTGCAGCGTGAGCAGCTCGAACGTCTCATCGAGCGTGCCGAAGCCGCCGGGCAGGCAGACGAATCCGCTCGACTCCTTCACAAGCATGAGCTTGCGCGTGAAGAAGTAGCGCATGGCGACGTGATTGCCGTCCTGGTTGATCATGTCGTTCGGCTTCTCCTCCATGGGGAGCCGGATCGAGACCCCGAGCGACATCTCGGGGCCCGCACCGCGCGCTGCGGCCTCCATGATGCCGGGGCCGGCCCCCGTCACGACCATCCATCCGAGCTCCGAGAGGCTGCGCGCCGCCGCTTCGGCCTGCTCCCAGAGCGGGTCGCCGACGAGGGTGCGCGCCGAGCCGAAGATCGTCACCTTGCGCGGGCCCTCGTGGCCGGCGAAGAGCTGGAAGGCGCGCCGCATCTCGGCGATCGCGGCCGCGGTGAGCTTCAGATTGGCGCGGCTCGTGCCGTCCTCTCCCAGGCCGAGACTCGTTTCGATCAGTTGTTCGACGAGCTTGCGCTGGTGCGCGATGCCTGCCTCCGCGAGCAGCGCGTCGATCGATCGGGCGAGAGCGTCGTCGGCGGGATTCTGTACGTGATCGGCCATATCTGCAGAGTCTAGGAGATCGGAACGGAAGATTCCGGGCGGCGCCCCGCGCAGGGAGGTCTAGGCTGGGGCCATGCCCAGTCGGCGCGCGCATCTCACCCGGCGGACGGAACAGAACGGCCTCGCGGCCGCTCTTTCCGAGCTCCGCACCGAATCGGGCGTGCCCGTCGGCTTCCCGGCCGAGGTGCTGGCCGAGGCCGAGGCGGCGCATGGCGGCCCGCTCCCCGACCTCGATCTGCGCGGGATCGCGTTCGTCACGCTCGACCCCGAGGGGTCGCAGGATCTCGACCAGGCGTTCTGCATCGAGCCCGCCCCCGCGGGCGACGCCGCCGGCGGCTACGTGCTGCGGTACGCGATCGCCGACGTGCCGTCGTTCGTGCGGCCCGGCGGCGCCATCGATCTGGAGGCGCGGCGGCGCGGGCAGACCCTCTACCTGCCCGACGGCCTCGTCCCGCTGCACCCGCCGATCCTCAGCGAGGACCGGGTGTCTCTGCACCCGACCGGCGACCGCACGGCGTACGTCTGGACGATCCCTGTCGACGCGTCGGGAGCCGCGGAGTTCGAGGGAGGCGCCGCGGCGCCGGCACGGGTCGAGCGCGCCCTCGTCCGCTCGCGCGCACGACTCGACTACGCCGCAGCGCAGCGGGAGATCGACGCGGAGAGCGCGCGCGAGCAGGTGCGTTTGCTGCGCGAGTTCGGTCTGCTGCGCATCGCGCAGGAGCACCGGCGCGGCGGCGCGAGCCTGAGCATGCCCGACGAGGAGATCGTGTGCGACGACTCCGGCTACCGCATCGAACGCCGGTCGCCGCTGCCCGTCGAGGAGTGGAACGCGCAGCTGTCCCTCCTCACCGGCATGGCTGCGGCCCGCATCATGCTCGACGGCGGCATCGGCATTCTGCGCACCATGCCGGCGCCCGAAGCCGAGACCCTCGCCGAGTTCAAGGTGCGCGTGCGGGCGCTCGGGCTCCCGTGGCCCGAGCGCACGGCGTACGGCGACTACCTGCGCGATGTGCCCCGCGACACGGCGCAGGGCCTCGCCGTGCTTCACGCTGCGGCCAGCCTCTTCCGCGGCGCGGGCTACACCGTGTTCGACGCGGGCGGGACGGTCTCGGCCGAGGACGCCGTGCAGTCGGCGATCGCCGCCCCCTACGCGCACGTGACGGCGCCGCTGCGACGCCTCGTCGACCGCTGGGGCCTCGTCATCTGCGAAGCGCTCTGCTCGGGCTCCCCCGTACCCGAGTGGGCGCGGGCGAGCCTCGGCGACCTGCCCGCGCTCATGCGGGCCTCGTCGTCGCTCGCGGGCCGCATCGGCGGCGAGGCGCTCGACCGCGTCGAGGCCGCGCTGCTGCACGACCGCATCGGCGATGTGGTCGCCGCAACCGTGCTCGAGGTGCGCGGGTCGCGTGCGCGCCTGCAGATCGCGGACCCGCCGATCACGGCGTCGGCAGAACCGGTGCCCGAGAGACTCGCGCCGGGCACCGAGGTTTCGGCGCGGGTGGTGAGCGCCGACGTGCCGAGCGGCAGGCTCGCGCTCGCGCTCGCCTGACGGCCGCCGGAGCCGATCGTCTAGACGGTGACGACCTCGGGCGCGCCCGATTCGCGTTCGTGCCCCATCTCCTCGGCGATGCGGTTCGCCTCGGCGATGAGGGTCGCGACGATCTCACTCTCGGGCACCGTCTTGATGACTTCGCCCTTCACGAAGATCTGACCCTTGCCGTTGCCGCTCGCGACGCCGAGATCGGCCTCGCGGGCCTCGCCCGGGCCGTTCACGACGCAGCCCATGACGGCGACGCGCAGCGGCACGCTCATGCCCTCGAGGCCCTTCGTGACCTCTTCGGCGAGCGTATAGACGTCGACCTGGGCGCGGCCGCACGACGGGCACGAGACGATCTCGAGCTTGCGCTCGCGCAGGTTCAGCGACTGCAGGATCTGCAGGCCGACCTTCACCTCCTCGACCGGAGGGGCCGAGAGCGAGACGCGGATCGTGTCGCCGATGCCCTCGGAGAGCAGGATGCCGAACGCGGTGGCGCTCTTGATCGTGCCCTGGAACGCGGGGCCGGCCTCGGTGACGCCGAGGTGCAGCGGCCAGTCGCCGCGTTCGGCGAGCTGCCGGTACGCCTTCACCATGACGATCGGGTCGTTGTGCTTGACCGAGATCTTGAAATCGTGGAAGTCGTGCTCCTCGAAGAGCGAGGCCTCCCAGACGGCGCTCTCCACGAGCGCCTCTGCGGTCGGCTTGCCGTGCTTCTGCAGCAGGCTCGGCTCGAGCGAACCCGCGTTCACGCCGATGCGCAGCGACACCCCGGCGGCCTTCGCGCGCTTCGCGATCTCGCCGACCTGGTCGTCGAACTTGCGGATGTTGCCCGGGTTCACTCGCACCGCGGCGCAGCCCGCATCGATCGCCGCATACACGTAGTTGGGCTGGAAATGGATGTCGGCGATGACCGGGATCTGACTCTTCATCGCGATGATCGGCAGTGCTTCGGCGTCATCGCGGCTCGGCACGGCGACGCGCACGATGTCGCAGCCCGACGCCGTGAGCTCGGCGATCTGCTGCAGCGTCGCGTTGATGTCGGTCGTCGGCGTCGTCGTCATCGACTGCACCGACACCGGCGCACCGCCGCCGACGGTCACCGAACCGACCTTGATCGCCCGAGTCGCGCGCCGCGGTGCGAGCACCTCGGGCACGGACGGCATTCCCAGATTCACAGCTGCCACGGGCCCGAGTCTACAGCGGTCGTCCCGGGAAGCGCCGTGCTCCTCCGCCGGGTCGCCCGGTGCCGCGGGTAGGATCGCCTGTGACGCAGACCCGGACGTGCGATTGGCAGCGATGACGAACCCCGACGACCTCTCAGACCTCGTGCAAGGCATTCACGACGAACAGGCGCGCGAGCAGAGCGACGGCGCGGCTGAGACGCCCCCGACCCCGGCAAGCACTCCCGCGGCTGCGAGCGGGCGCAGGCGGAAGCGCCTCCTCATCGGCACCGTGATCGGGGTCGCCGCCGTGCTCGGTGCGAGCGGTGCGACCTGGGCCACGATCTCGGCGATGTCGCAGCAGAGCACCGCGGCCGAGGCGTCGAAGCCCGCGGCGCCGAAGCGCACGCCGTCTCCGACTCCGACACCGACACCGGAGCCGACGCCCGAGCCCGCTCCGCCCGTCGAAGAGGTGCCCGTCGAACCGCCGGCCCCGCAGTGGTCGGTCGACGACCCCGCCTCGTACCAGGTGGTCGTCAACAAGCAGCGCCCGTTCAATCCGATCGATTGGGCCCCCGGCGACCTCGTGATGCCGAACGTGCCGAATCAGAACGGCCAGCCGATGCGCGCGGAGGCAGCGGCGGCGGCCGAGGCGATGTACGCCGAGGCCTCGGCCGCCGGCGTCCCGTTCACGATCGCCAGCGGCTTCCGCGACTATTACTACCAGGTGTCCCTCTTCGACAGCTACGTCGCGTCGGACGGCGTCGAGGCGGCCGAGACCTACTCGGCTCGGGCCGGTTTCTCGGAGCACCAGACCGGGCTCGTGATGGACATCACGGAGTGCGGCGGCTGCGGTCTCAGCGAGGCGTTCGGCGGCACGCCGCAGGGCATCTGGGCGCGCGACAACGCGTACCGTTTCGGCTTCATCATGCGCTACCAGCCGGGCCAGGAGCCCGTCGTCGGCTACGTGTACGAGCCCTGGCACTTCCGCTACGTCGGGCCGGAGGTCGCCGCCGACATGCAGGCGAAGGGCATCCCGAACCTCGAGGACTACTTCGGCCTCCCCGCCGCCCCGACCTACTAGGAGCTAGCCGAAGAGCGACACCGGTTTCACGATGTCGGCGTAGGCGAGCAGCACGCTCATCGCGCCGAGCGCGATCACGACGACGAAGGTGACGGGCACCATGCGCGCGGTATCGACCGGGCCCGGATCGGGCCTGCCGCGCAGGCGCGCGATGCCGCGCTTCAGCCCCTCGTACAGGGCGCCCGCGACGTGCCCGCCGTCGAGCGGCATGAGGGGCACCAGGTTGAACACGAAGAGCGCGACGTTCAGCGAGCCGAGCAGCTGCACCATGATCTGGGTGCGCGCCGCGACCGGCGCCTGGTCGAGGCTCGCGACCTCGCCCGCGAGGCGGCCGACCCCGATGACGCCCATCGGGCCGTTCGGGTCGCGCGCCTCCGAGCCGAACGCCGCATTCCAGACATCGACCATGCGCTCGGGGAGGCGCACGATGACGCCCGCGACGTTCGCGACGTTATCGCCGACGTAGGCCGGCACGGCCGTGATCGGCAGCGCGACGGTCTCCGAGGCCGGCGTCGCGCCGACCATGCCCACGGTCTCGGTGACCGGTGCGCCGTCCGCACCTGTGACGGCGGCACCCTTGTCGTCGACCACCGCGCGCTCGTTCGCCACGGGGGTGAGCTCGAGGCGCTGCTCGGCCCCGCCGCGCTCGATCACGAGATCGATCGGCACTCCCGGCGACGCCGAGACGAGATCCCTGAACCGCTGCCAGTCGTCGATCGGGGCGCCGTCGGCAGAGACGATGCGGTCGCCCGGCAGCAGCCCGGCCGCGGCGGCGGGGGCCGCCGGGTCGCCGGTCGAGCAGCTCGTCGACGTGCTCGAGGCGGGCAGCAGGCATTCGCTCACCTGGGCGAGGGTCGTGCTCGACTGCGGCACGCCGAAGCCGACCAGCGCGATCGCGAAGAACACGAAGGCAAGCACCAGGTTCATGAACGGCCCGCCGAGCATGATGATGATCTTCTTCCACACGGGCAGCCGGTAGAAGGTGCGGTGGTCCTCCCCGTGCGCGATCGTCTCGGCGCTGGCGAGCCGCGCCTCGTCGACGAGGCCGGCGATCCCTCTGCGGGACTCCCCCGGCACGTCTTCGGCATCGCCGCCCGCAACAGCGCCGTCGCCGGCATCGCCGACGCGGTCGAGCTCGCGCTCGATCTCGAGCACGGCGCCGCGACCGTCGCGGTGGGCGACCGCGCCGCCCTCCTGCACGACCGTGTTCAAGAACCCTGTCGTCGAGGCGCGCGGCGCCTCCCCCGGCTTCTGCGGCGGGTACATGCCCGTCATCGCGACGTATCCGCCGAACGGCAGCATCTTGACGCCGTACTCGGTCTCGCCGATGCGGCGCGACCAGATGGTCTTGCCGAAGCCGATCATGTACTGCGTCACCTTGACGCCGAAGAGCTTCGCCGGCAGCAGATGGCCGACCTCGTGCAGGGCGATGGAGAGCGCGAGACCCGCGAGCAGGATCACGACTCCGAGCACATACAGCAGCACTTCGATCACGCGGTTCAGGCTACTGGTCGGCGCTGTGGAGTTTCGGGGAGCGCGCCCGGTGAACGCTGCGCGTGACGGGCTCGACGATCCCTGTCGGGTCTGGCCGTACCCGCGGCGCTACCGGGCCTTCGCCGCGATCGCTTTCTCGGCCTGCTCGCGCGCCCACCGCTCGGCCTCGACGAGCGTGTCGAGCGTGAGCGCGTCGGGGGCGGTGTGCTTCTCGAGCACGTCGCGCACCGTGTCGACGATGTCGAGGTAGCCGATGCGACCGGCGTGGAACGCCTCGACGGCCTGCTCGTTCGCGGCATTGAACACCGCCGGGTAGGTGCGGCGCGCCCGCCCGACCTCCTTCGCGAGTTCGACGGCGGGAAACGCTTCGGAATCGAGCGGTTCGAACTCCCAGGTCGAGGCGGTGCTCCAGTCGAGCGGCGCGCCGACGTTCGCGAGACGGTCGGGCCAGGTCATGCCCAGCGCGATGGGCAGGCGCATGTCGGGGGGCGAGGCCTGGGCGATCGTCGAGCCGTCGACGAACTCGACCATGGAGTGCACGATCGACTGCGGGTGCACCACCACCTCGATGTCGCCGTACGAGACGCCGAAGAGCAGGTGGGCCTCGATGACCTCGAGGCCCTTATTCACGAGGGTCGCCGAGTTCGTGGTCACGACGCGGCCCATATCCCAGGTGGGGTGCGCGAGCGCCTCGGCGGGCGTGACGTCGCGCAGCGCGTCGCGGGTGCGGCCGCGGAACGGGCCGCCCGACGCGGTCAGCACGAGCCTGCGAACCTCGTCGCGGGAGCCCGATCGCAGCGCCTGCGCGATGGCCGAATGCTCGGAGTCGACCGGCACGATCTGACCGGGCTTCGCGGCCGCCGTGACAAGATCGCCGCCGACGATGAGCGACTCCTTGTTCGCGAGGGCGAGCGTGCGCCCCGCTTCGAGCGCCGCGAGCGTCGGGGCGAGGCCGATCGAGCCGGTGATGCCGTTCAGTACGACATCGGCGGGCACATCTCGGATGAGCTGCACCGCCGCGTCCGCGCCGAGGCCGGTGTGCTCGACGTTGAACTGCTCGGCCTGCTGCTGCACGAGCTCGCCCTGCGTACCGGCGATAAGCCCGACGACCTGGAACTTCGACGGGTTGCGGCGCACGACGTCGAGCGCCTGCTCGCCGATCGAACCGGTGGATCCGAGGATGATGACGCGCTTCATGCCACCATTGTGCCCGAAGCCACCGGCGCGGGGCGCCTAGGCGCTCTTCTCGACGAGCTGCAGCACGAAGGTGCGGGTCATGCCATCGTTGTAGCCCTGGTCGGAGGGCATGGTGACGAGGATCGTCGACCCGATCTTCTGACCGATCATCGCCGAGCGGAAGCCTTCGATCAGCTTGCCCTTCTCGGTGCTGAACGGGATGCCGGTCTCGCTCCAGTTGCCGTCGAAGCGCACCGCGCCGTTCCAGTCGACGCCGACGTAGTTGGTCATGATCTCGTCGCCCTCGGCGACGACGGCTCCATCGCCCTCCTCGAGCACCTGCATCTCGAGGTCGGTCGGCGGCTCCATGCACTCGGGGATGGTGATCTTCGGCTCGGAGGCGCCGTCGCCGAGGTCGACCTTCGGGTACTGCTCATCGCGCTTGTCGAGCTTCTCGCAGACGATCTCATCCTCCGCCCCCGAGGCGGCCGCACCATCGCCGCGGGTGATCTTGGTGGTGTCGACCGCGACGACGATGGCGTCCTTCTCGGTCATATCGGGAACACCGGCGTCTTCGGGGGTCGAACCGTTCAGGATCGACGCGAGCGGTACCACGGCGACGGCGCGCTGGCCCTCGGTGGCGCAGCTGAGCACGCCGCCCGCGAGCGGGTCGGAACCGGCTGCGGCAGAGAAGACGCCCTCGATGTCCTGGTTCGCCATGGGCATCATGTTGCCCGCGCCGTCATCGGCTTCGAGGATCTTGCCGGTGGCGCCGTTGAACACCGTGATCGAGTAGGTGATCGCGTCGCCCTCGGCGACGACCGCGCCCTTGCCCTCGGTGATGACCGAGCGCTCGGTGGTCTCGGTGCGCACCGGCGTCTTCGACTTCAGCTTGAGCTCGGCGCCCGTCTCGCCCGAGAGCTCGATCGACTTGCTGGCATCGCCCGGCGCCATGCAATCGGCCCCCGAGGCGTCCTGGGTGGGGCCTCCGCTCGAGCAGGCGGTCATCAGGAGCAGGGCCGCCACGGCGGCGGCGGGCAGGATGGTGCGGGTGAGCTTCACAGCTGGGTTCCTCACTAACGGGTCGGCATGATCCGGGGCGGCGACGCGCGGCGCGAATCGGCGCAGCTCCCCAGTCTGGTCCATCGGTCTTTGCGTTCTCTGTATTCGGCGCCAGGGATCACCGGGCGCCGTCGCCCCGACGCGCGTCGAGGGCGGCCTCGTAGAGATCCCTGGCCGACAGCCCCGTGGCCTCGGCGACCGCGCGGGCGGCGTCCTTCAGGCGTTCGCCGCCCGCGACGCGCAGCTGCACGTCGGCGAGGGCGGTCTCGGGCGAGACGGTCCGTTCGGGCGCTCCCCCGACCACGACGACGATCTCGCCGCGCACGCCGCCGGCCGCCCATTCGGCGAGCTCGTCGAGCGGGCCGCGGCGCACCTCCTCGTGCAGCTTGGTGAGCTCGCGGCAGACGGCCGCGGGCCGGTCGCCGCCGAACGCCGAGGCGAGGTCTGCGAGCGACGCCGCGAGCCGCGTCGGCGCTTCGAAGAATACGAGCGTGCGGCGCTCGTCGGCGAGCATCGCGAGCGCGCGACCGCGTTCGCCCGCTTTGCGCGGCAGAAACCCCTCGAAGGCGAAGCGATCGGTCGGGAGCCCCGCGACCGCGAGCGCGGTGACGACCGCGGAGGGGCCGGGAACGGCGGTGACCTGCACGCCGCGCTCGGCCGCGAGCTGCACGACGCGGAAGCCGGGGTCGGAGACGGTGGGCATGCCAGCGTCGCTCACGAGCACGAGGTCCTCGTGCTCGGCGCGGTCGACGAGCTGCGCCGCACGGTCGTGCTCGTTGTGGTCGTGCAGCGCCACGAGCTCCGGGCGGTGCTCGATGCCGAGCAGCCGCAGCAGCTGCACCGTGTGGCGCGTGTCCTCCGCCGCGACGACGCTCGCGGAGCCGAGCACCTCGCGCAGCCGGGTCGAGGCGTCCCCGAGGTTGCCGATGGGCGTGGCGGCGAGAATGATCACCCCCTCATCGTACGCGTCGCCCGCGGCGCCACACTCCTCCGCCCGAACGCTGCTAGGCTGTGTCGGCTATGCTCCCCGCCGATTCCACCCCGACTCCCGCCCCGCGCGGCGCGACGCTGATCTCGCATACGGGCTTCGCCTACTTCCCGCTCGCCTTCATCGCGCGGCTGCCCTTCGCGATGCTGGTGGTCGGCGTGCTCACCCTCATCGTCTCGCTGCGCGGCTCCGTGGAGACCGCCGGGCTGGGCTCGGCGATGGTCGGCATCGGCTCGGCGATCGTCGGCCCGCTGATCGGAGCTGCCGCCGATCGCTTCGGCCAGCGCCCGACCCTCATCGTCGCCGGCCTGTGCAACAGCCTCGCGCTCGTCGCGATCGCCTGGGTGACCACCGCGGACACCCCGGATTCGGCGGTGTTCATCACCGCGTTCTTCGTCGGCGCGACCGTGCCGCAGGTGTCGCCGATGTCGCGCTCGCGGGTGGTCACGATCGCGACGACCCGGCTGCCGCCGGAGCGCGCGCCCCGCGCCCTGTCGTCGATCCTCGCGTACGAGTCGGCTGCCGACGAGATGGTGTTCGTCTTCGGCCCCGTGATCGTCGGCGTGCTCGCGCTTGCCTTCGGCGCGTGGGCGCCCATCGTCGGCGCGGCGGTGCTCACCGTGTTCTTCGTCGGCGCCTTCGCCCTGCACCGCACCGCCGTGCCCGCCCGCACGAAGGAGGAGCGCGCCGCGGTGCTCGCCCCGGCGAGCCACCTGTTCCGACCGTCGCTCCTGGTCATCGTCTTCGGCATCTTCTCGGTCGGGCTGATCTTCGGCACCACGCTCACCACGCTCACCGCGTTCATGCAGCAGCAGGGCGATGCCGAGTCGGCGGGCCTGCTCTACGGCGCGATGGGCGTCGGCTCCGCCATCCTCGCCCTGTGCGTCGCGCTGTTCTCGCCGCGCTTCACCCTGCGCTACCGCTGGTTGCTCTTCAACCTGTTCATCATCGTGGGCGGCATCGCACTGGCGCGCGCGGATTCCGTCGGCACGGTGCTCGTCGGCCTCTCGCTCATGGGCATCGGCATCGGCCCGCTGCTCGTCACGATCTTCAGCTTCGGCGCGATCCGCAGCCCCGAGGGCCGTTCGGCGACCGTGATGACGATGCTCGGTTCGGGCATCATGCTCGGGCAATCGCTCGCGGCCGCTGCCACAGGAGCCGTCGCCGAGGACGCCGGCGTCGAGGTCGCGATGCTGCTGCCGCTCGGGGCCGGAACGCTCGTGCTGGCGTGCGGCGCCGCGAACTGGGCACTCACCCCGCCGGAAGGCTCATGATGCCGGTGTTCACAGCTTCGTCGCGATGACGATGTCGTTCTTATCCGACTGATCCCAAGTCGTCTCGATGACGCAGGTGATGACGACGAGTCGATTCGGGTCGTGATACCAGATGTCCTGCGCGGCGATATCCGTCTTCAGGATCTCGCGCGACTCCTGCACCCGGTACGCCTGGCCGAGGTAGTCGATCGTGTCGCCGGCTTCGAGGCTGCGCAACTGGTCGCCCGCACAGCTCTGGTTCTCGCAGGCGTGCGCGAGCACGTACGTCGTACCCCCGGTCTGCGGGTAGCCGTTCGCGGGGTCCACGATCTGCCAGAAGTACTGCCCGCCGTCCGGCGGGTTCCACACCTCCGTGTAGGGCATCTGCTGCACCGAGGGGATGCTGGTGGTGAGCGGCTCGCGGGGCGGCGCGGGCGCCGGAGTAGTGGGGGCGGGAGACGCAGGTGCGGTCGTAGCGGGTCGCTCGGCCACCGGCTCGGGAGCCGGAGCGAATGCGCCCAGGGCCGCCGCGATGCCGATGCCCGCTCCCGCGAGCACGACGGCGCCGGCGGCGGCGAACCACGGCCAGCGCTTCCGCGCTCGCGGCTCGGCGGTTCGAGGTGCGAGGTCGGCGGCCACCGCCCCGGTCTCCGAATCGAACCGACGGGCAGGGAGCGGCCCGGGTTCAGCGCCTTGTCCGTGTTCGTCGTCCGCAACCGTCATCTCGCGGTCCCTTCCATCACGAGTGCGACGAGGTCTCCCGGGACGCACCCGGGAGACCTCGTCGCACTCCGCGCAGCGTTGCGCTGCTCGTGAAACTATTCCGTTGTATTCCGTTACTCGGCGGCCGTCTGCACCGCGACCGGCGGCTTAGGCGCCGTCGGGCCGGGCTGCGGCTGCGGCTCGGGCTGGGGCTCGGGAGCCGGAGCGCAGTCACCGCTGCCGAAGTAGTAGGTGTCGCCGCCGAAGCTGACCGTGGACACCTCAGCGCCTTCGGAGCCGGTGAAACCGACGCCGAGGATCTGGAAGTAGTAGTCGTCGTCGACATCGGCCTGGAGGTTCGTGTAGATCTCGCTCCAGGAGGTGCCGAGGAAGCTCGTCCACCCGCTGGAATCGGTCAGTGCGAGATCGGCGAGGTTATAGGTGCCGGGCTCGAGCGCGACGGATCGGACCGTGGAGAACGACTCGGGCGAGCGCGGCTCATCGTCCAGGCCATCGAAGACGAAAACCGGGATCTGCAGCGTGACACTGCCCTGCAGCACCTCGATCGAGGTCGAGTTCACGAGCCCTTCGATAGGTGCGAGCGTGCCGTCGCCGCCGTAGGCCGGGAGTCCGGCGGTCGGCCTCGCATCGATCGGGAAGCCCTTCAGCAGCTGCACGACCGAGACACCGGGCTCGGAGCTCGTCTGCGCGAGGGCGGTGACCGAGCACTCGCCGAACTGCACGCTCTGCTCGAGTGCGAATTCCGGGTCGTAGTTCGAACCCACATGCCACTGGTCGTAGTTGTAGCCCGCACCGACCTGCGTCTCGTCGCCGTTCTCGAAACCGGCGACGTCGCCCGGCCCGAGCGTCAGGTCTGCCGCATACGCGGGTGAGATACCGCCGAATGCGAGCGCTCCGGCGGCGGCCAGCGCCAGGCCGACCTTTGCGACGTTCGTACGACGCACTGTCGAATTCTTCACTGAATGTTCTCCTCGGAGTCCGCAGAATTGAGTCGGGTTCTCGGCATTGGTATCGCGTTCATACGGTCGTGCTTGCAGAAGCGCGAGTATCTTGCTGCCGAAAACTACGTGAATGCCGTGAGCATCCCATCAAGAACATTAGACGTCATCCAGAAAAAGCGCAACGCGCGTCTTTACCATGAGGCCGATGGGCGGACCCTGGGGCCGCGACAGACGGAATACTGCGCCGGCCGACGCGGTTGAGGGCTGCAGACAGTCCCGAGTGGAAGAATGGTGGATATGTCCGCTCTCTCCAATGCCGAGGTCGCCGAGCTCCGCGCGGCCTTCCCCTATTTCGCACACCTCGACGCGACGCCCGGATCGGCCGCGTACCTCGACTCGGCCGCGACGTCGCAGCGGCCGAGCGTCGTACTCGACGCCGAACGGCGCTTCCTCGAATCGGCGAACGCCGCGGTGCATCGGGGCACGAGCGGCGCGGTCGGCCAGGCCACCGAATCGTTCGAGGGCGCCCGCGCCGCGGTCGCGGAGTTCGTCGGCGCCCCGGCGCCCGAGCAGATCGTCTGGGCTGAGAACGCCACCGACGCCTTGAACATCCTCGCGCTCGGCATCTTCGAAGCGAACGCCGGCGACGCTCTGGGCGTGCCGGGCAGCGAACGCTACCGCCTCGAGCCGGGAGACGAGATCCTCGTCACCGAGAGCGAGCACCACGCGAACCTGATCCCGTGGCAGCGCCTCGCCGCCAAGACCGGCGCGACCTTCCGCTACATCCCGGTGCGCGAAGACGGCACGTGGACGCTCGACGACGCCCGCGAGGCGCTGAACGCGCGCACGCGCGTCTTCGCCTTCACCCACGTCTCGAACGTCACCGGCTACGTCGCCCCGGTCGCGGAGCTCGTCGAGCTCGCGCACGCCGTCGGCGCGGTCACCGTGCTCGACGCCTGCCAGTCGGTGCCGCACATCCCCGTCGATCTCGGCGCGCTCGGCGTCGACTTCGCTGCCTTCTCGGCGCACAAGATGCTCGGCCCGAACGGCCTCGGCGTACTGTACGGCAGGCCCGAGCTGCTCGACGCACTGCCCCCGTCGCGCACGGGAGGCTCGGCGATCACGAAGGTGACGATGGAGTCGGCGCTCTACATGCCGCCGCCCATGCGCTTCGAGCCGGGCACGCAGCCCGTATCGCAGGCGGTCGGGCTCGGCGCGGCCGTCGGGTTCCTTTCGCAGGTCGGTATGGATCGCGCCGCTTCGCGCGAGCACGAGCTCGTCGAGCGCCTCGTCGACGGCATCGCCGCCACCCCGGGGCTGCGCCTGCTCGGACCGGCGGATGCTTCGAAGCGCGTCGCGCTCGCGGCGGTGTCGGTCGAAGGCCTGCACGCGCACGACGTCGGCCAGTTCCTCGACGAGCAGGGAGTGCTCGTGCGCGTCGGCCACCACTGCGCCCAGCCGCTGCACCGGGCCCTCGGCATCGCCTCGTCGACGCGGGCGAGCGTGCACCTGACCACCACCGAGGACGAGATCGATCGGTTCCTCGACGCGCTCCGCGGCGCCCAGCGGTACTTCGGCGTGGAGGTATCCGCATGAGCGCGCTCGACGGTCTGTACCAGGAAGTCATTCTCGACCATTCGAAGCGGCCGATCGGCAAGGGCGCGCTCGATCCGGCCGTCGGCGAACTCTCGGCATCGCATCACGAGTTCAATCCGAGCTGCGGCGACGAGATCGACCTCTCGGTATCGGTCGACCCGGCGACGGGCACGGTGACCGGCATCGCCTGGGAGGGCCAGGGCTGCTCGATCTCGATGGCGTCGGCCTCGATCCTGTCGCAGCTGATCCGCGAGGAGCCGCTGACGCTCGAGCAGGCGCAGGTGCGCATCGACGCCTTCCGCGAGATGATCCAGGCGCGCGGTAAGGGCGGCGAGCCCGACGACGAGCTGCTCGGCGACGCCGTCGCGCTGCAGGGCGTCTCGAAGTTCGTGATGCGGGTGAAGTGCGCCATGCTCGGCTGGGTCGCCCTCGAGGCCGACCTGCGCCAGGTGGAGGCGCAACTGGCGTAGCAAGCAGGCGGGCGAGGCGCCAAATCGCCGAAAGCTTCTTCCTCCACAGGTACGCTATTCGGCGAATTCGTGGATCTCTCGTCGCGAGTTCTGTGGAGAACTCGGAACGCCCGCGAATCGTGCCGATGATCGAGGTATGACCGCATACTCCGACTCCACGCCAGAGGTCATCCGGTGCCGCACGACCGCCGATTTCCTCGCCGCCCTCCCCCTGCTCGTCGGTTTCACCGCCACGAACAGCATCTTCATCGTCCTCTTCGCCGGCCGTTTCGCCGGCCGCACGGTGCGGCTCGATCTGCCCGAGGACGACAGCCCCGCGACCACCGCGCCGCTGCTCGACTTCATCGCAGGTACCCTGCGCGAACTGCACGAGATCGAGACGATCTCGCCCGCGATCGTGATCACGACCGATCTGCCGTTCCCTCCGCGCGGCCCGGCCCCCTGGCAGCGGCTGGCCCGACGCCTCGAGCGTCGTCTGCGTCGCGACGGCCTCCCGCTGCGCGAGCTGTGCTGCCTGGCCGCCGACCGCTGGGTCGGCTTCCTCGACCCGCACGCGCCCGCGGGCGGGCGGCCGCTCTCCGAGATCGAGCGGAGCACCGTCGCCCGCCTGCATCGGAGCGACGCCGAGGTGCACGATCTCTCGACCCTCGGTCGCATCCCCGCCCCCGACCCCGCCCGATCAGAGGCCGTTTCGCAGGCACTGTCGCAGCTGCCGCCGTACACGATCCCCCGGCCGGTACCGGGGCGCTCGTTCGGCGAGGCCGCTCGCAGCAGCCGGTCCCTCCCCCGCGATGGGCTCGACTGGATGCACGAGACGGCGGCCGTGGCCGAGGCGCTGCGGGCCGTGAGCGCAACCCCCTCCTCCGGACTCGACCCCACGAGCACCGCCCGTCTCGCGCGCACCGCAGCGCACTCAGACCGTTGGCTCGTACTCGTGATCGGCCTGCTCACGCGGCCCGAGTTCCCGATCGAGCTCGCGCAGTGCGGAGAAGCGCCCGAGGGCTTCGCCGGCATCCCCATCGATGTCGACGACGGGTCTCGCCGGCCGCCCGTCGCCGGCTGGTCGATCAGACGCATCCTGACGGGCATCTGCCCGGGCTTCGAAGACCACGAGCGGCTGCCTCCGCTCGTCGATGCCCTGGCTCGGTCGATTGCCGACACCCCGACCGAACTGCGTCCGGGCCAGTTCGCGCTCAGCGCGCTGCTGTGGTGGTTGCGGGGCAACCAGACGGTCGCGAGCCGTCACATCGCCGAAGCGCTCGCGATCACCGCCGATGATGACGACGACGACGCCATCGTGCGCATGGTCGAACGCGTCGTCGAGGTGCCGCTCACCGCGCGCATGCTCCGCTCTCGGCAGCGGCAGTCGGCCGGGCGTGCCGCGTAGGTGCGGCGCCGGTACCTCAGTGGAGGGGACGTCACACATGCATCAGCGGCCGATGACCTCCCGCTGCAGCACCGCGACGATGCGATCGACGTCGGCGACGTCGATCGCATCGTCGAGCGTGAACCTGATGGCGGTCTGCGCGAGCACGGGGTCCATGCCGAGCGCGAGCAGCGCGGGCGAAGGCTCGTCCTCCCCCGCCGCGCATGCCGACCCCGACGAGACCGCGAACCCCGCCGCATCGAGAGCGACGAGCATCGACTCGCCGCTGCGCCCGGCCACGACGAACGAGGCGTGACCGGGCAGCCGCTCCTCCGGGTGCCCGGTCAGTCGGGCGCCGGGCAATTCGGCGACCACGCGGGCGATGAGCGCGTCACGGCTGCGCAGTAGTGCAAGCGCGTGCGTGCCGATCGCTGCGCGGCCCGCGCGCACGGCGGCCGCGAACCCGGCGAGCGCCGGCACGTTGTGGGTGCCCGAGCGCAGGCCGCGCTCCTGACCGCCCCCGTGCAGCAGCGGTTCGAGCGCGATGCTGCTGCGCACGAGGAGCGCCCCGGCGCCCTGCGGCCCGCCGAACTTGTGGGACGCGACGGTCATCGCGTCGACGGCGCCGCCCGGCCAGCCCGACCCGGCGTCGTCCGAGAACGAGACCGGCAGCGCGGCCGCCGCTTGTACGGCGTCGGTGTGCACGAGCGCGCCGTGCGCACGGGCGGCTGCGGCGATCTCGACGATCGGCTGCACCGTGCCGATCTCGGCATTCGCGAGCCCGACCGATACGAGCGTGGTGTCGGCGCGCACGGCCGCCTCGACGGCCGCCGGATGCACGACGCCGTCGGCATCGACCGGCAGCAGTTCGATCTCGAAGCCGAACATGCGGGCGAGGTAGTCGCAGCTCTCGAGCACCGAGGGGTGCTCGATCGGGGTCGTGACGATGTGCCGCCCGCGCGGCCGCGCGAGCGCCGCCCCGATGATCGCGAGATTGTTGGCCTCGGTGCCGCCCGAGGTGAACACCACCTCGTTGGCCCGTGCCCCGAGCGCCGCGGCGACGGTGTCCCGTGCTTCGTCGACGACGACCCGCGCGCGGTGACCGGGCGCGTGCACGCTCGACGGGTTCGCCGGCCCGGCTTCGAGCACCGCGACCATGGCGGCGAGCGCTTCGGGGCGCAGCGGAGCCGTCGCGGCGGCGTCGAGGTAGCGGTTCATCGTGCGCCTGTCACGGGCCCTGCCACCGGGTCGGCGTCGAGGCCGAGATCGAGGGCGCGGGCGCCGTGGGTGAGCAGGCCGACCGAGACGATATCGACGCCGGATTCGGCGATCGCGGCGACCGTGTCGAGGGTGACGCCGCCGCTGGCTTCGGCGATCGCGCGCCCGTCGATGAGCCGCACGCCCTCGGCGAGCGCCGCGGGGTCGAGGTTGTCGAGCAGGATGCCGGTCGCGCCCGCCTCGAGCACCGGGGCGATCTGGTCGAGGCGGTCGACCTCCACGATGATCGAGGTCGTGTGCCCGGCGCGCTCGCGCAGGTGGCGCAGGGCGGCGGTCGTGGTCTCGGCGTCGGCGGCGCCGAGGGCGACGAGGTGATTGTCCTTCACCATCACGGCGTCCGAGAGGCTGAAGCGGTGGCTCGAACCGCCGCCGGCCTGCACGGCGTGCTTCTCGAAGGCGCGCAGACCGGGCGTCGTCTTGCGGGTGTCGGCGATACGGGCGCGGGTATGCGTGACCGCATCGACGAAGCGGGAGGTGAGCGTGGCGATGCCGCTCATGCGCTGGGCGAAGTTCAGCGCGATGCGCTCAGCGGTGAGCACGCCGCGCGCCGGGCCCGAGATGCGCGCGAGCACGTCTCCCGACGAGAAGCGCGTGCCCTCGGGCACGAGGTCGGCGACGACGATGCGCGCGTCGGTCAGCCCGAATGCGGCCTCGATGACGGGGCCGCCCGCGAAGACCCCGGGCTCGCGCGCGACGATGCGGGCCGTGAGCTGCGCCTCCTGCGGAATGGTGAGCTCGACGGTGAGGTCGCCCCACGGGGCATCCTCTTCGAGTGCGCGGCGGACGGCGGATTCGATGTGGTGCGGGGTCAGCACGGGGTCAGGCTCCCTTGAACGGATCGTGCCGCGGCAGAGGCCGCGGTGTCGGCGGTACTCG
Source organism: Leucobacter sp. gxy201 (assembly GCF_051043335.1). Lineage (NCBI taxonomy): Bacteria > Bacillati > Actinomycetota > Actinomycetes > Micrococcales > Microbacteriaceae > Leucobacter > Leucobacter sp. gxy201. Next base: position 374,075 of record NZ_JAMXWS010000001.1, on the reverse strand, counting down.
CAGCACCCGATGCGTCGGGGCGCGAGAAGCGGAACGCCCGTCGCCGCGCCTGGACGGGGTCGCTGCCGGGGTGGTCGGCGCGCTGATGCGCACCGCGCGATTCCGTGCGCTCCGCGGCCGCGAGCACGAGCATCGCGGCGAGTTCGGCGGCGGGGCCGGTGCGGGGGCGCAGCGCCTCCTGCGCGGCGCCCAGCCCGTGCGCATCGCGTTCGATGCCGAGCCCGGTCTCGAGCGCGGCGGCGACCGCGGCGCGTTCGAGCGCTTCCCGGCCGTGCGCGACGGGTTCGGTCGACGATGCGAGCCGCACCGGCGTCGCGTCGGCGGCGAGGGCCCGGATGCCGGGGCCGCGCGGCTCCCAGCGCGCACGGCCGTCGCGCACCCATGCGGCGGCGGCACGACCGGCGCGGCCACCGAACACGAGGCCTTCGAGCAGCGAGTTCGAGGCCAGGCGATTGGCCCCGTGCACGCCGGTCGAAGAGACTTCGCCGGCGACGAGCAGCCCGGGCACCGTCGACCGCCCGTCGAGATCGCTCGCGACCCCGCCCATCGAGTAATGGGCCGCGGGGGCGACCGGAATCTCCTCGCGCGCCCAGTCGTAGCCGTGGCGCGCGAGCATGGCGCTGATGCCGGGGAACCGCTTCGCGAGCGCCCCGGGCCCCTCGGCGGCTTCGATGCCGCGGGCGTCGAGCCACACCGAGACCTCGCCTCGTTCGCGCAGGGTGCGGTGCACGGCGCGGGAGACCACGTCGCGGGGCGCGAGTTCGGCGCGCGGGTCGGCGCCCTGCATGAACCGTCGCCCGCTGCCGTCGCGGAGCACCGCTCCGGCTCCGCGCACGGCCTCCGACACCAGTTCGCCGGTGCCCGCGAGCACGGTCGGGTGGAACTGCACGAACTCGAGATCGGCGACGAGCGCGCCCGCTCGAGCGGCCAGCACGATGCCCTCGCCCCGGGCCTCCGCATGGTTCGAGGTGCGCGGGAACAGTCCGGCGTAGCCGCCCGTGGCGAGCACCACCGCATCGGCAGAGCGCACGGCGAGCCCGCCGTGCGCATCGCGCAGCACGACTCCGGTCACTGCGCCCGCGTCCTCGATCAGCGACACCGCCGTCATCTTCCCGCGGATGACGAGCCGGCCCGCGCGCTCCGCGTCGCGCGCCCGCGCGCTCAGGTATGCGTGCAGCACCGCGCCCGAACGGTCCCCGCCGCCGTGCACGATGCGGGAGGCCGAGTGGGCGGCTTCGAGCCCGAGGCGCACTCGGCCGTCGGCGTCGCGATCCGCTGCGAAGCCACCGGCGAGCATCCGCCGCAACGCCGCGGCGCCGTCGCGCACCAGGACGTCGGCGGCCTGCGGGTCGACGAGACCGGCGCCGGCGGCGATCGTATCGGCGAGGTGCGCCTCCGGCGAGTCGCCCGGGCCGATCGCCGCGGCGATGCCGCCCTGCGCGAGCACGGTGTTGCAGCCCGCCGCACGGCTGTCGTCGCCGGCCTCGGCCATCCCGGGTTCGAGACCGATGAGTTCGACGCCGCACTCGGCGCCGGCCGCCGTCGCGGCGGCGGCAAGCGCGCACGAGAGCCCGGCGACGCCCGCCCCGATGACGACGATCACGGCCGTGCCGCGAGCATGCGTTCGAGGGCGACCCGCGAGTCGCCGGCGACCGAATCCGCGACCGTGATGCGGTTGGGCGTCGATCCCTGCACCAGCGACTCGAGCGTCCAGGCGAGGTACGCCGGATGGATGCGGTACATCGTCGAACAGGGGCACACGACGGGGTCGAGGCAGAAGATCGTGAGGTCGGGGCGCTGCTGCTGCAATCGGTTCACGAGATTGATCTCGGTGCCGATGGCGAGCACGTCGCCGGGAGCCGCGGCCTCGACGGCCCCCCGGATGTATTCAGTGGACCCTGCGCCGTCGGCCGCGTCGACGACCGGGGCCGGGCACTCGGGGTGCACGATGACCCGCACCCCCGGGTAGTCCGCGCGGGCCTGCTCGATCTGTGCGACCGAGAAGCGCTTGTGCACCGAGCAGAAACCATTCCAGAGGATGACGCGGGCGTTCTCGATCTGCTCGGTCGAGTTGCCGCCGAGCGGCAGGTGCGGGCGCCACAGGGGCATCTCGGCCTCGGTCACGCCCATCGCCCTCGCGGTGTTGCGGCCGAGGTGCTGGTCGGGGAAGAAGACGACGCGCTGCCCGCGGGCGAAGGCCCATTCGAGCACGGTGCGCGCGTTCGACGAGGTGCAGACGATGCCGCCGTTCCGGCCGCAGAAGGCCTTGATCGCGGCAGACGAGTTCATGTACGTGACCGGGATGACGGGCTGCAGGCCGTCCGCCGTCGGGCCCTCGCCGAGCACCGAGGCGAGCTCGCGCCAGCAGTCCTCGACCTGTTCGATGGTGGCCATGTCTGCCATGGAGCAGCCGGCGGCGAGGTTCGGCAGGATCACGGCCTGCTCGGGTGCCGATAGGATGTCGGCGGTCTCGGCCATGAAGTGCACGCCGCAGAAGACGAAGGCCTCGGTCTCGGGGCTCGCCTTGGCGGCCTGGGCAAGCATGAACGAGTCGCCGACGAAGTCGGCGTACCGGACGATCTCGTCCCGCTGGTAGAAGTGGCCGAGGATGCGCACGCGCTCTCCCAGCTCCGCTTTCGCCGCCATGATCCGGTCGTGGAGCTCGTCGTCGCTCGCCTCGGTGTAGCGCGCGGGGAGCGGGCCCTGCCGCGGGGCATCGCCCGGAATCCGGTCGCCGGTGGAGGCGCCCGGGCCGTACCCCAGGGCGCGATCGATCGCCCACGGGTCGGCGGTGAGGCCGGAATCGCAGCTCGAGAGGCCGGTCGCACGGAGGGCGATGGGGCGGCGCGAGGGCGCGGGCGTGGCGGCCGTCTCGATGCGGCTCGCGGTGCGCAGGAGTTCTTGCACGCTGGTCATGATGTGCCCTTCTTCGGGAGTTCGGAGTTCGGTGCCGTGCGCTGCGGCGGGGTGGGCCCGGACGCGGGTCGCCGCGGGCCGGGCTCGTGCGGGTCTCGGAAGCGGTAGAGGCGCGCGGGGCGATGCGGAGTGCCCGTCTCGAACTCGCCGGTGTCGACGAGCGTGCCGCGGGCGAGCTCCTGCCGCCGGAAGTTGGCGGGGTCGGCGGGCTCACCGCGCACGGCTTCGTGCACGGCGCGCAGCTGGCCCAGCGTGAACACGGGCCCGAGGAAGCGGTGCGCGATGGCCGAGTACTCGGTCTTCGACCGCAGACGCTCGAGCGCGTACGCCACGATCTCGGCATGGTCGAAGGCGAGGGCCGGCAGGTCGTCGGCCGAGAACCAGGCGACGTTCGGGTCGGCCGGCTCCGTGTCCCCGGCTTCGTCGGCGTCCGCCGGGTCGGGCTCGAGACCCGCCGCGGGCGCGGCGTCGTCCCAGCGCGCGGCCGCCGATGGCGCCCCGTCGTCGTCCGCGGGCGACGGAGCCGCGAGGCTCGGCGAGGCCGCGAGATCGTGTTCTCCGTACAGGGCCCAGTAGGCGATCGTCACGAGGCGCTGCGCCTCGGCGGATCGTTCGACCCCGCCGAACGAGTAGAGCTGCTCGAGGTAGCCGGGCGGCCGCAGCACCGCCGCGTGCAGGCTGCGCAGCGCGGTGTCGGCGAGCGTCTCGTTCCAGCGGGTGGGACCGCCGGGCAGCGCCCAAAGGCCTTGGAAAGGTGCTCGGGTGCGTCGCACGAGCGGAATCCAGAGGGTCGGGGCGCGACCCGAGCCGACCCCTTCCGCCCCGGCGGTGGAGCCCAGCACGGCGCCGAGCGGGGGGCGCAGGGCGAACGCAACGGTCGACACGGCGACCGCGGGCGGCATCGTGCGCCGTTCGCTCACGCTCGCGCTCTCGTACTGCATCTCCACCCCCGCACTTATAGTCATATTGACCATAAGTGAGAATACGCCCCTGCGCCGGTGCCGTCAAACGCTGGATTGTGCGAATCCCACCAACGGTTCGACCGGCTCCGGCCGCGGCCGTAGATTCGAAGCATCGATTCCGACCGACAGGGAACCATGTCAGCGCAGACCGCACCCCACCTCTTCGCCCCGCTCGATCTCGGCTTCACCGTGCTGCCGAACCGGGTGATCATGGGCTCCATGCACCTCGGGCTCGAGGAGGTGCCGGGCGGCTTCGAACGCATGGCCGCCTTCTACGCCGAACGCGCGCGCGGCGGCGCAGCGCTCATCATCACGGGCGGCATCTCGCCGAACGAGGCCGGTCGCCTCACTCCGGGCGCCGCGACGCTCCAACACGAGGGAGAGATCGCGCCGCACCGGCTCATCACCGACGCCGTGCACCGCGAGGGCGGGCGCATCGCCATGCAGATCCTCCACGCCGGCCGCTACGCCGCACACCCCGACCTCGTCGCCCCGAGCCCCCTGCAGGCCCCGATCTCCCCCCTGACGCCGCGCGAGCTCGACGAAGCCGGCATCGAACGCACCATCGACGACTACGTGCGCACCGCGCTGCTCGCCCGCACCGCCGGGTACGACGGCGTCGAGATCATGGGATCCGAGGGGTACCTGCTCAACCAGTTCACGGCGCCCCGCACCAACCTTCGCGACGACCGCTGGGGCGGCTCGTTCGAGAACCGCAGCCGCCTCCCCCTCGAGATCGTGCGACGCGTGCGCGCGGCCGTCGGACCCGACTTCATCATCGTGTACCGCCTCTCCATGCTCGACCTCGTCGACGATGGCGCCCCGCTCGACGAGGTGCTCGCGCTCGCGGGCCTCATCGAGCGGGCCGGAGCCACGCTGCTCGGCACCGGTATCGGCTGGCACGAGGCCCGCATTCCGACCATCGCGGCATCGGTGCCCCGCGGCGCCTTCGGATGGGTGACGCGCCGCGTGCGCGAGCACGTCGGCATCCCGATCATCGCGGCGAACCGCATCAACACCCCCGATGTCGCCGAGCGGCTCATCGCCGACGGCAGCGCCGATCTCGTCGCGCTCGCCCGCCCCTTCCTCGCCGACCCCGAGTTCGTGGCGAAGGCGCGGGCGGGCGCCCCCGAGCGCATCAACAGCTGCATCGGCTGCAACCAGGCCTGCCTCGACCACACCTTCGTCGGCAAGATCACCTCCTGCCTCGTGAACCCGCGGGCCGCCCACGAGACCGAGATCGTGATCGAGCAGACGACCGCCCCGAAGCGCATCGCCGTCATCGGCGCGGGCCCGGCGGGCCTCTCGTGCGCCACGACGGCGGCATCGCGCGGGCACGCCGTCACGCTCTTCGACGCGGCCGAGGAGATCGGCGGCCTGCTGAACCTTGCGCGACGAGTGCCCGGCAAGAGCGAGTTCGACGAGACCGTGCGCTACTTCGGCGTGCGCCTGCGCGAGACCGGCGTCGAGGTATGGCTCGGGCAGCGGGTCGACGCGGCGCACCTCGCCGAGGCCGGCTTCGACGAGATCGTCGTCGCGACCGGAGTGAATCCGCGCCGGCCCGCGATCCCCGGTCTCGAGCACACGAGCGTGGTCGGCTACGCCGATGTGCTGCGCGGCCGCGTCGAGGCGGGCGAGCGCGTCGCGATCATCGGAGCCGGCGGCATCGGCTTCGATGTCGCCGAGTATCTCACCGCGACCGGGCCGGAGGATCCCGCGGACATCGCCGGCTTCCTCGCCCGCTGGGGCGTCGACCCGGAGCACCTGCAGCCGGGCGGCATCACCGCCCCGGCTCCCGCGAGATCGCCCCGGGAGGTGACGATGCTGCAGCGGAAGCCGGGCAAGCTCGGTGCGGGCCTCGGCAAGACGACCGGCTGGATCCACCGGCTCGAGGCCGTGCGGCGCGGCGTGCACCAGGTCGCGGGCGCCGAGTACCTCGGCATCGACGATGCCGGCCTGCGCATCAGCGTTCCCGGCAGTGCGGGCACGGCAGACGGCGCCGCTGACCCGGCCCGCACCGAACAGCTGGTCGAGGTCGACACGATCGTCGTCTGCGCGGGGCAGGAGCCCGAGAGGTCCCTGCACGACGCGCTCGCCGAGCGGGGCATCGCGAGCCACCTCATCGGCGGGGCCGACGTGGCCGCCGAACTCGACGCGAAGCGCGCCATCGATCAGGGCATGCGACTGGCCGCCCGTCTCTGAAACGCCGCCGGGTCAGCCGCGCAGCGCTGCGGCGACATCGAGCGCCTCGCCGACGAGCTGCTGCATCGAGTGGCGCCCGGCGCCCTGCATGGCCCAGCGCCACACCGCTCCGACGAGCGCCGCTGCGTAGCCCGCCGCGAGCACCTCGGCGCTGATCGGCGCCTCGCCCGCGCGCACCATGCGCTCGGCGATCGCCCCGGCGACGCGCAGCTGCCGCACGGCCCGACCGCTCGCGAGCTCCTCTTCGACGCCCATGTTGCGGGCGTCGACGATCGCGAGCGCCAGCGTCTCGGGCGGCGCACCGTCGCCGAACCCGGCGAGGGCCGCCGCGAGCGGAATGCCGCCGTCGCCGAGCGCCGTCTCGAGCCGGTCGACGTGCTCGTCGAACACGAACCACAGGATGCCGGGCTTCGACTCGAAGTAGTTGAAGAAGCTCGACCGACTCACCCCGGCGCGGCGAGCGATCTCGGTGATCGAGGTCGCGTCGTAGCCCTGCTCCAGGAACAGCTCGCAGGCCGCATCGGCGAGCACTTCGCGCGACGAGGCATGGGGTCGTCCACGCGTATTGGCTGCCATGCGTCTCACCTTAGCGCCCGGAGCGACCGGCTCCCGTTCGGCCGGGCCGGCCGAACGGCAGCCGGTGCTACTCCGATGATCCGATGACGGTGCCCGTGCGCAGCTCCGCGAGCAGCGCGAGCACGGCCGCGGCCGCCTCGGGATCGTCGACCCGTTCGCGGGCCTGCGTCCTGCCCGCCCCCACCTTGATGCCGAGATCATCCCGGCCGAGGCGGGCGAACACGTCCTCGTCGGTCACGTCGTCGCCGAGGAAGAGCGCGGGCGCCGCCGGCAGCCCGGAGCGGATCGCGGCGAGCGCCGTGCCCTTGTCGCTCTCGCGCACCGAGAACTCGCGCACGCGCTTGCCGACGCGATGCGCGAACCCGGCCGAGGCCGCGAGCCCGACGGCTGCCTCGAGTAGCTCCTCGGCCCGCGTCTCGTCGCGCACCTGGCGCGTGTGCACCGCCACGCCGAACGGCTTGCGCTCGAAGCGCAGACCGGGCTCGCCGCCGAGCACCCGTTTCAGCAACCGGTCGAGCGCCTCGATGCGTTCGGCGTCCTCGACCGACAGTTCGGGCGCCGCCTCGGTGCGCGCGGCTCCGGGCATCAACAGTTCGGCGCCGTGCGACCCCGAGACCGTCCAGGCCGAGGTGTCGAGGCCGGTCTCCGCGAGCCCCGTCAGGGATCGGCCCGAGAGCACCACCACGTGCACGCCCGGCGCGCGGCTCAGCACGTCGAGGGCCTGCTGCGCCCGCGGCAGGATGCGCGCATCCTGCGGGCGCGACACGATCGGCGCGACCGTGCCGTCGAAGTCGGTGGCGACGGTGAGGGTCGGCTGCGCGGCGAGGCGCCGGATGCGCTCGGCGACTCCGCGCGGCACGAACGCCGCGTGGTGCACGGCGAGCTCCCCGGTGATCGCGTCGCCGCCCGTGGCGACGTCGTGGAGCGAGGCGGCAGCGCCCACCGCGCCCAGGAACTCGTCGGCCCAGTGCGCGACGTCGTTGTGGAACACCACCTCGCGCAGGGCGCGCATGCGACGACTCTGCTCGCCCTCCGGCATATGCACGGCGCGCAGGATCGCCGACTTCAGGCCCTCGATGTCGTGGGGGTTCACGCGCAGCGCCTCGCGCAGCTCGTCGGCCGCACCCGCGAACTCGCTGAGCACCAGCACCCCGCGCTCATCGCCGCGCACCGCGACGTACTCCTTCGCAACGAGATTCATGCCGTCGCGCAGCGGCGTCACCAGCAGCACGTCGGCCGCCTGGTACAGCGCCGCCATCTCCTCGCGACCGTAGCCCTGGTGCAGATACACGACGGGAGTGCTGCCGATCGAACCGTGCGTGCCGTTGATGCGGCCGACCGTCACCTCGACGTCGTCGCGCAGCTGCTGATAGGCGCCGACGCGCTCGCGGCTCGGGCTCGCGACCTGCACGAGCACCGTCTCCTTCGCGGGAATATCGCCGAACGAGAGCATCTCGTCGAGCGCCTTCAAGCGGTGCCTGATGCCCTTCGTGTAGTCGAGCCGGTCGACGCCGAGCATAACGGTCTCGGGGTCGCCGAGTTCGGCGCGGATCTCCCGTGCGCGCTGCTGCACGTCGGGACGCTGGGCGAGGGCTTCGAAGCTCCGGGCGTCGATCGAGATCGGGAACTCCTGCGCGAGCACGCGGCGCATGCTGCCGTCGACCTCCTGCACGCCCAACGTGTTGCCGAGCACCGGCGTGCCGAGATAGCGCTCGGCGGCGAACCGGAAGCTCACCGCGTCCTGTGCGCGCTGGAACCCGACGACATCGGCGCCGAGAACGCCCCGCATGATCTGCTTGCGCCACGGCAGCTGCGCGAACAGGCTGCCCGGCGGGAAGGGAATGTGCAGGAAGAAGGCGATGGTGAGGTCGGGGCGCAGTTCGCGCAGCATCTGCGGTACGAGCTGCAGCTGGTAGTCGTGCACCCAGACGATGGCTCCCCGACCGGCGCTGCTCGCGACGCGCTCGGCGAAGCGCTGGTTGACCGCTTGATAGGCGTCCCACCATTCGCGGTGGAACTCCGGCGGCGCGATGACGTCGTGGTAGAGCGGCCAGAGGGTGCCGTTCGAGAAGCCTTCGTAGTACTCCTCGATCTCGTGCTCGCTCAACCGCACGGGTTCGAGACGCATCGTCTCGATCGCGAAGGGCGCGACCTCCTCATCGGCGACGCCAGCCCAGCCGACCCACACGCAGCCCAGCTCGCGCACGATCGGCTCGACTGCGGTGACGAGCCCGCCCGGCGAGGTGCGCCAGGTCACCTCCCCGTCCGGGCCGGTGACCCGATCGACGGGCAATCGGTTCGACACCATGACCAGCTCACGACGGCCTACGACCTCGCTGAGTGTGCGCTTGCGCGGTTTCATGAACGCCTCCTCGCCTCCACGGCCAGGGTAGCGCGCTCGCCCCGAGGCGGGCGAACCGCACGTCATACGACCGTCATCCTCCGAGCGGGCGCCACTCCAGATCGTCTGCCGAGGCGATGCCGGCGCGCGCGTTCGCGAAGCTCGTGAACCCCTCGCCCTCAATGCGGGCGAGCAGCGTCTTCATGTTCTTCTGCCGCTTCTCGAGGCGCACACGGTGACCGCGTGCGACGAGCTCGCGCTTGAGCCGCAGGAGGTCTGCCGAGGCGATCGCGTCGCCGCCCTTCGCGTCGTACACGAGCACGACGGATTCGGGGCCGTCTGCGCCGGGAATCGAGACGAGATCGACGACCCGCTCGAACCCGATCGAGAAACCGACCGCGGGCACATCCTGGCCGAGGAAGCGGCCGACCATGCCGTCGTAGCGGCCGCCGCCGCCGACCGAGCTGCCCGAGCCGGGGTGGGCGACCTCGAAGATGGTGCCGGTGTAGTAGCCCATGCCGCGCACGAGCGTCGGGTCGAACCGCACCTCGACGCCGCCGGGCAACGAGCCGGTGAGCGCATCTCCGAGTGCGGCGAGATTCTCGATGCCCTCCTCCGCGGCCCCGTCGGGCAGCACCGCGCGGATGGCGTCGCCGTCGAGAGCGATGCCCTCGCCCTCGAGCGCGGGCTCGACGGCGGCGAGCACCTCCCCGATGCGCTCCGCGGCCGTCGAGTCGATGCCGCGCAGCTCCTCGACGACTCCGGCGGCACCGATCTTGTCGAGCTTGTCGATGACGATAAGCGCGTGATCGTGCGTCGCGGGGGCGAACCCGCAGTGCGCGAGCAGACCGAACAGGATGCGGCGGTCGTTCACGCGGATGACGCAGCCCTCGAGGCCGAGCGAGGCGAAGACCTCCGACGTCGCGGTGACGAGCTCGATCTCGGCGAGCAGCCCCGATTCGCCGATGATATCGATATCGGCCTGCACGAACTGGCGGTAGCGGCCCCGCTGCGGCCGCTCGGCCCGCCAGACCGGCGCGATCTGGATCGATCGGAACACGGGCGGCAGCTCCGCCCGGTGCGTGGCGTAGAAGCGCGTGAGCGGCACGGTGAGGTCGAAGCGCAGACCGAGATCGGCGATCTCTGCGACGTCGCCCGACTCGGCCGCGGCGGCGAGCGCCTCGGCGCCGATCCCCCGCTTCAGGATCGAGAAGCTCAGCTTCTCGTTATCGCCGCCGAGGCCCGCGTGGAGCCGTCCGTAATCCTCGACCACCGGCGTCTCGATCTCGTCGAATCCGTGCGCCCGGTAGACGCTTCTGATCACGCCGAGCGCGTGCTCGCGCCGGGCCTTGTCAGCAGGGAGGAAGTCGCGCATGCCGCGCGGCGGGTTCACATTGGCCATGACCGCCATTCTCTCACGGCGCTGCCCCGGCGGCCGCTACTCGCCGGCCGTGCGCTCGGCGAGGCGGTCGACCGCGAGGCGCAGGGCCCGGTCGGGGTCGATGCCGCCGGCGTTCGCGCGCATGACGAGGGCGAGCATCGAATCGCCGATCGCGAGCTCGGCGAGGCGCTGCTCGTCCGGGCCGATCGCAGCGGCCAGCGGGTCGTCCGAATGGCCGGCCGCGTCGCTCGGGTCGATGAGCCGCGCCCGTCGCAACCGTTCGACGACCTTCGCCGCGCGAGCGAGGGTCGGCATGCCGGCGGGGATGCCGTCGAGCGCGCCGCGCGACCCGCGCTCCTCGCCCGCCGCGTCCTCCTTCAGGCGCTCCCATTCGTCATGCAGTTCTTCGACCGTCATGTACCCGCGGTCGCCGAAGACATGGGGATGGCGGGCGATCAGCTTGTCGGCGAGGCTGCCTGCCACTTCGTCGAGATCGTAGCCCTCGCCGTCGCGCTCTGCGATCGCCGCATGGAAGAGCACCTGGTAGAGCACGTCGCCGAGCTCCGAGCGCACTTCGTCGGCGGGCAGGCCGCGCTCGACGGCGTCGACGAACTCCGAGCTCTCCTCGATGAGGAACGGGGTCAGGCTCTCGTGGGTCTGCTCCTCGTGCCAGGCGCAGCCGCCCGGCTCGACCATGCGCCGCACGACGGCCTGCGCGCGTCTGAGAGGGTCGCCGCCCGGTTCGATGCTCGTCTCGGTCGCCGGTTCATCACCTTCTGCTTCGAAGCCCATGCCTTCCACCTTAGAGCGAAGCGCCGGGGAGGTCCCCGGGAAGCCCATCGCGCCGGGCCCGCGTCTGCTCGGCGCGCGCCGCCAGATCCTCATCGGCCGGGTAGGCAATCTCCTCGAGGCTCAGCCCGTGCGCCGGCATCACCGTGAACCGGCTCGTGCGCGTTCGCGCATCCCTCAGCACCGGCACCTCGGCCCCGTCGATGCGCCCCGAGCCGACCGCGACCGCGGCTCCGACCAGGGCCCGCACCATCGAGTGGCAGAACGCATCGGCCTCGATCGCCGCGACGATCGCGCCGTCGTCGGCGATGCGCCAGTCGAAGCGCAGCAGCTCGCGCACGGCCGTCGCGCCCTCACGGGCTTTGCAGAACGTCGTGAAATCCTGCAGCCCGAGCAGTTCGTCCGAGGCCCGCTGCATCGCGGCGACATCGAGGCGCCTCGGCACATCTGCAGTGAAGCGCGCCGTCAACGGGTCGCGCCGCGACCGCTGATCGCGCAGTCGGTACTCGTACCGACGCCGCAGCGCCGAGAAGCGCGCATCGAACGCGCCGGGCACCGCGCGCACCGAGTGCACCACCGCGTCGGGGGCGCTGCGCCCGAGCACGCCGTTCAGCCGGCGGGCGCGCAGTTCGGCATCCGCCCGATCCGTGCCGGCCGATGAGCCGCGCCCCTGCCACCTCGCGTACTGCTCGGGCGTGACATCGAGGTGCGCGACCTGGCCGCGTGCGTGCACGCCCGCGTCCGTGCGCCCGGCCACCGTGAGCCGCACGGCGTCGGTGCGCAGCAGCACGGCGATCGCCCGCTCGAGCTCCCCCTGCACCGTGCGCAGCCCGGGCTGCACCGCCCAGCCCGAGAAGTCGGTGCCGTCGTACGACAGATCGAAACGGAGCCTGATGTTCTCTGGGGTCACGCTTCGATCCTGCCAGATCGCGCCTCGCCCGACGCCCCTGCCCCGGAGCCGGACCGGCTCTGTCAGCACACCCGCGTACAATGTCCCGGTATGCCCGCGGCCGGACGGCCGCCCCGACGCACCCCTTGAAAGGCCCCCTGCATGCCCGACCGAGCCACATCGCAGCACATCGCGACGGCGAGGTTCGGCGGACTGGACGGGCTGCGCGCGGTCGCCGTGGGGCTGGTGCTCGTGTACCACCTCTGGCCGACGCTGCTGCCGGGCGGCTTCCTCGGCGTCGACGTCTTCTTCGCGATCAGCGGGTTTCTCATCACCTCGCTACTGCTGCGCGAGCTCGACGCCCGGGGGCGCATCGGCCTGATCAACTTCTGGCGGCGCCGAGCTCGGCGTCTGCTACCGGCTCTCGCCCTGGTGCTGCTCGTCTGCACGTCGCTCGCCCGACTCGTCGGCGGCGACATCCTCGTCTCGATCGGCAAGCAGATCGCGGGCGCTTCGTTCTTCGTGAGCAACTGGGTCTACATCGTTCTGGGCGCCGACTACTTCGCGAGGGACAACCCCGAGCTGTACCGCAATACATGGTCACTCGCGATCGAAGAGCAGTTCTACATCGTGCTGCCGCTGCTGCTGCTCCTGCTGTTCCGCATGCGCGGCCGGTGGAGCCGGGCCGCCGTACTGCTCGGGCTCGGCAGCGCTTCCGCGGCGTGGATGGCGATCATGTCGATGCTCGGCGCCGACGCGACCCGCATCTACTTCGGGTCGGACACGCATACGTTCGGCCTGCTGCTCGGGGCCGGTGCGGCCGCACTGCTGCACCGCTCGCCGGACGCACCGCCGGCACGCCGACTCGGCGTGATGCGCCAGCTCGGCATCCTCGCGATCGCGCTCGCGGGCCTGGCGGTGCTCGGCTGGCTCGCGGTCGACCTCGACGAGGCCAGCCCCGAGAGCTTCCAAGGCGGCTTCCAGCTGGCGACCGCGGCCGCCATCGTGGTGGTCTGCGCGATCACTCGCCCGGGGGCGTGGGCGGGGCGTGCGCTCGACATCCTGCCGATGCGCTGGGTGGGCGAGCGCTCATACGGCATCTACCTGTGGCACTGGCCGCTGCTGATCGTATTCGGCGCGGCGTTCGCGGGTGCGCTCGAGCCCTGGGTGACCGGCGTCTTCACGTTCGCCGTGACGATCGCGCTCGCCGCGCTCTCGTACAGCTACGTCGAGCAGCCGATCAGGAGCCTCGGCCTGCGCGCCACGCTGAAGAAGCTCTGCACGTTCAAGATCAGTACGCGCCGCAACCGCACCGTCGCCGCAGTGCTCGCCGCACTGCTCGTCGTCACCGTGCCCGCGACCGCGTACACGATCGCGACGGCCCCGTCGCTGAGCACCGCCGCGGAGGCCATCGCGCGCGGCCAAGCTGCGCTCGACGAGCAGGCCGAGGGCGCGGCCGACGGCGCCGATACCGGTGCCGACGCCGCATCCGGTGCCGACGCCGATGCCCACGCGTGCGATTCCGCCGGTGCCTCCGCCGCGAAGGGCGATGCGCAGGACGCCGGCGACCAGAAGCAGAGCGACGCGGGCGCCGGCACCCGAAGCGCTGACGCCGAGAGCACCCACGCCAAGAGCACCGACGCGAAGAGCTCTGATTCGAAGGACACCGACGCGAAACGCTCTGCCGAGGAATGCCGCAAGGCGCTCCCGCCGGTGGCGCCGCAGGGGGCCGATATTTCGGCGATCGGCGACTCCGTGATGCTCGCGAGCCTCCCCGAGCTCACCGAGGCGTTCCCGGGCATCGCCATCGACGCCGCCGTCTCGCGCGGCATGGGACCGGGCGTCGGTCTGGCGCAGCAGGAGGCCGACCAGGGCGCACTGCGTTCCGTGGTCGTCGTCGGGCTCGGCACGAACGGCACCGTCGACCCCGAGGAGCTCGAAGAACTGCACCGCCTCGCCGGGACGCGCCTCATCGTGCTCGTGAACGCGTACGGCGAACGCGACTGGATTCCCGGCGTCAACCAGACGCTCGAGAGCTTCGCTGCGAGCTATCGAGGCGTCGTCGTCGCCGACTGGCAAGGGTCTGTGACCGGCGTCGAAGGCGCACTCGCGGGCGATGACATCCATCCCAACCCGAGCGGCGGCGCGATCTACGCGGCGTCGGTGCAGCAGGCGCTCGACGCACTGCAGCAGCCCGGCGAGGCGCTCGGCTACGCGATCCCCCGCCGCTGATTCCAGGCCGTCAGGGCCCACTGCATGCCGCGCAGGATCCGCCGTATAGCCCCGCGACCGCCGTATAGCCGGAGTACCGTGCCGCAGCTATTCTGAGGCGCCGCGCCACTCCAGTCGTCGCGCCGCCTGGTCCGAAACGCCCGCGCCGCACCGGACGCCGCGTACAACGACGAACGCCCCGCGTCTCCTCTCGGATGCGCGGGGCGTTCGCTCGTGCGACGGGACGAAGACCTTACTCGGCCTTCTCCTCGGCGGCTTCCTCAGCGGGAGCCTCGGTCTCGGCGGCTTCGGTCTCGGCGACCTCTTCCTCGACGACCTCGGCCTCGACGGGTGCTTCTTCGGCCGGAGCCGCAGCAGCCTTCTTCGGCTTCGGGTTCACGGGCTCGAGAACGAGCTCGATCACTGCGAGGGGAGCGTTGTCGCCCTTGCGGAAACCGGTCTTGATGATGCGGGTGTAGCCACCCTCACGGTTCTCGACGAGGGGTGCGATCTCGGTGAAGAGCTCGTGCACGACCGACTTGTCGAGGATCTGGCGCATGACGCGACGGCGTGCGTGCAGGTCGCCGCGCTTCGCGAAGGTGACGAGGCGCTCGGCGACGGGCTGCAGACGCTTGGCCTTGGTCTCCGTCGTCTGGATGCGCTTGTGCTCGAAGAGCTGCGCAGCCATCTGGTTCAGCATCAGGCGCTCGTGAGCGGGGCCGCCTCCGAGGCGGGGGCCCTTGTTGGGCTTCGGCATTGTTTACTCCAGTGGATGTGCGATCGGGTCGGTGACGGCCGGATCGTTAGTTGTTGTCGTCTTCGTAGCTGTAGAACTGCGCGCCGTCGAAACCGGGCACGGCATCCTTCAGCGAGAGGCCCATCTCGGTGAGCTTGTCGCGCACCTCGAAGACGGACTTCTGACCGAAGTTGCGAATGTTCATGAGCTGCGCCTCGGAGAGCGCGACGAGCTCGCTCACCGTGTTGATGCCCTCGCGCTTGAGGCAGTTGTAGCTGCGCACGGAGAGGTCCAGATCCTCGATCGGGATGGACAGCTCGCCCTCGGTGGCCGCCTCGACCGGCGCGGGGCCGATCTCGACGCCCTCGGCGGCGGTGTTCAGCTCGCGTGCGAGGCCGAACAGCTCGACCAGGGTCGAACCGGCCGACGCGATGGCGTCGCGGGGGCTGATGGCGGGCTTCGTCTCGACATCGACCACGAGGCGGTCGAAGTCGGTACGCTCACCGGCGCGCGTGGCCTCCACGCGGTAGGTGACCTTCAGTACGGGCGAGTAGATCGAATCGACGGGGATCCGGCCGACCTCTGCGTCTTCGTTGCGGTTCTGGGCTGCCGAGACGTAGCCGCGGCCGCGCTCGATGGTCAGCTCGAGCTCGAACTGGGCCGCGTCGCTGAGCGTCGCGATGACGAGCTCGGGGTTGTGCACCTCGACACCAGCGGGAGCGGAGATGTCGGCGGCGGTCACCTCGCCCTCACCGGTCTTGCGCAGGTAGGCGGTGATCGGCTCGTCGTGCTCGCTGGAGACGACGAGGGACTTGATGTTGAGAATGATCTCGGT
This sequence comes from Leucobacter sp. gxy201, assembly GCF_051043335.1. Lineage (NCBI taxonomy): Bacteria > Bacillati > Actinomycetota > Actinomycetes > Micrococcales > Microbacteriaceae > Leucobacter > Leucobacter sp. gxy201. The sequence goes on along the minus strand of NZ_JAMXWS010000001.1, from coordinate 358,237 downwards.
CACGTCCTCGGTCACGCCGGGGATCGTGGTGAATTCGTGGGCAACGCCCTCGAAGCGGACGCTGGTGACAGCGGCGCCGGGGATCGAGGAGAGCAGCGTGCGACGCAGCGAGTTGCCGAGCGTGTAGCCGAAGCCCGGTTCGAGGGGCTCGATGGCGAAGCGCGAACGGAACTCGGAGATCGATTCTTCAGTCAGAGTGGGGCGCTGTGCAATGAGCACGGTGGTGTCCTTTCGCTGGAGTCCGCTATATGACTCATGCGGTATCGGGAATGAGGAATTGCGACGGAGCGCGGCGGGCCGGTGACCCGACCGCGCTCAATCGCACACGCGTGCTGGTTAGACGCGACGACGCTTCGGCGGGCGGCAGCCGTTGTGCGTCTGCGGGGTGACGTCATTGATCGAGCCGACCTCGAGGCCTGCAGCCTGGAGCGAACGGATCGCGGTCTCGCGGCCCGAGCCGGGACCCTTGACGAAAACGTCGACCTTCTTCATGCCGTGCTCCTGCGCCTTGCGGGCAGCCGACTCTGCGGCGAGCTGCGCGGCGAACGGGGTCGACTTGCGCGAGCCCTTGAAGCCGACGCCGCCCGAGGAGGCCCAGCTGATCACAGCACCGGTGGTGTCCGTGATCGAAACGATCGTGTTGTTGAACGTCGACTTGATGTGGGCCTGGCCCACTGCAACGTTCTTCTTGTCCTTGCGACGCGGCTTACGAGCCGCCGTCTTCGGTGCAGCCATTGAGTATTCTCCTGAAAAGCTCTGTGTGTTCGGTCAGTGAACCGGCGATTACTTCTTCTTGCCGGCGACGGTGCGCTTCGGGCCCTTACGGGTACGAGCGTTCGTCTTCGTGCGCTGACCGTGCACGGGCAGGCCCTTGCGGTGGCGAAGACCCTGGTAGCTGCCGATCTCGACCTTGCGGCGGATGTCGGCTGCGACCTCGCGGCGGAGGTCGCCCTCAACCTTGAAGTTGCCTTCGATGTAGTCGCGGAGCGCGACGAGCTGATCGTCGGTCAGATCCTTGACGCGGATGCTGCCGTCGATGCCGGTGTCGGCGAGCGCCTTGAGTGCGCTCGTGCGGCCGACGCCGTAGATGTAGGTCAGTGCGATCTGGACGCGCTTATCGCGCGGGATATCGACTCCTGCGAGACGTGCCATGGTGGCTCTCCTTGCGGATTGTGGAGGTGTGGTGCGCATCGGGGGTTCGAGCCTCCGCCCGAGGTGTCCACCGCGCCCGCTGGGCTCGGCTTCTTCGATGCGCTGTGAGTATTGACTTGTCTGCTCTGCGAGAGCGGTGCGTCCGCGTTTCCGGCCGAGGCCGGGAAGCGCGAGCGGCGAGGGGATCAGCCCTGGCGCTGCTTGTGACGCGGGTTGCTCTTGCAGATGACCATGACGCGGCCGTGGCGACGGATGACCCTGCAGTGATCGCAGATGGGCTTGACGCTGGGCTTAACCTTCATGATGTTTCCTCTAGTGGTTCGCTGTCCTCGTACTCGCGGGATGCCGCGAGTCGTTACTTTCCAGCGGCCTACTTGTAGCGGTAGACGATGCGACCGCGCGTGAGGTCGTAGGGCGTCAGCTCCACGATTACGCGATCTTCCGGGAGGATGCGGATGTAGTGCTGCCGCATCTTGCCCGAGATATGAGCGAGTACCTTGTGACCGTTGGTCAGCTCGACACGGAACATGGCGTTGGGCAGTGCCTCAACGACCTGGCCCTCGATCTCGATGACGCCGTCTTTCTTCGCCATAGCCTCACTATCGCTTGAGTAGGATGTACTGGTCTTGCGAATGCTCGGCACCGTTTTCGAGAACACGAAAACAGGCGCAAAGCACCAAAGAGTTACTCTACACCGGCGATCCCGCTCGCGCAAGCACGCGTTCCCTCAGGAGTTCGCGCCTCGCGCCCGGTTCGACTGCGTCGCCATGATGCTCACGAGCTCATACGCCAGGTTCGATGCCGCGACTGCGGTGATCGACGCGTGATCGTACGCGGGCGCGACTTCGACGATGTCGGCTGCGACGATGTGCAGGTCGCTCATGCCGCGCAGGATCTCGAGCAGCTCGCGCGAAGTCATCCCTCCGGCCTCGGGGGTGCCGGTGCCCGGCGCGAAGCCCGGGTCGAGCACGTCGATATCGATCGAGATGTACACCGGTGCGTCACCGACCCGTCGCCGAATGCGTTCGAGCGCGCCCTCGGCGCCGATCCTGTCGAAGTCGCGGCAGTGGATGATGGTGAATCCGAGCTGCTCGTCATCCTCCAGATCCTCCGGCTGGTAGATCGACCCCCGGATGCCGACATGCGCTGAGCGATCCTTGCGGATTAGGCCTTCTTCGGAGGCCCGCCTGAATGGCGAACCGTGCGTGATCGATGCTCCGAAGTAGGTGCCCCAGGTGTCCAGGTGGGCGTCGAAATGGACCAGCGCTACCGGACCATGCTCCGAATGAACGGCCCGCAGCGACGGCAGCGCGAGCGTGTGGTCGCCGCCGAGGAGCACATAGGGGCGCTGCTCGCCGCCCATCAGCTCTGCGAGCCCGGCCTGCACCTCGTCGATCGCCGTCTCGATGCTGAACGGATTGCAGGCGATGTCGCCGGCGTCCACGACCTGCACCTGGTCGAATGGGTGCACCTGCTGCGCAGGGTTGTACGCCCTGAGCAGTCGCGATGCCTCGCGGATGGCCGATGGTCCGAAGCGGGCTCCTGGCCGAAATGTCACCCCGGCATCGAAGGGGCCGCCGACAATCGCAACATCGTGCGCCTGCACATCGTCGATGCGCGGCAGACGCGCGAACGTCGTGAAGCCCGCATATCGCGGCGAGACCTGTCCGTCGACCTGCCCGACGGGCGCTGGCCTCGCGCTGCTCCGGTCTTTCGAATCATCCATGGCTCAGTTCCCTCTCTCTTGTTCGAATACGCGATGCCCGCCGACCCAGGTCTCGAGAACTTCGATCTGCATCAGCGCTTCTGGTGCAACGGCATAGGGATCGGCGGAGAGCACGATGAGATCCGCGAGCTTCCCCGCAGCGATCGACCCGACCGATGACTCTCGATGGATCGATCTCGCCGCGCCGAGCGTGTGCGCCTCGATCGCCTCGGCGACCGTCAATCGCAGCTCCGGGCCGCCGAGCACCTCTCCCGTCGAAGTCATGCGGGCGACTGCCGTGCACACCGCCTCCATCGGGTCGGGCGGGCAGACGGGCGCATCTGACGAAAGGACCAGCGGCACCCCGTTGTCGCGCATCTCCCCCAGCGGACACAGGCGCTGCGCGCGATCGCCGAGCGCCTTCGAGAGCTCCTCGCCGTAGCGGCGCATGTACTGCGGTTGCGTGACCGGCCACAATCCGAGCTTCTGGACGCGGCGCACCTGCTCGGAGGTCGGGGCTCCGAAGTGCTCGATGCGGTGCCTCGCATCGGTGCGTCCCCCCGAAGCACGGATCACCTCGTGCGCGTCGATCACGACCTCGATCGCCGCGTCGCCCTGAGCATGCGTCGCGGTCTGCAAGCCGAGCCGGTCCGCCCGCGCGATGAGCTCCGAGATCTCCTCCGGGGAATGGTAGTAATAGCCGAAGTCCTCCGTCGAGCAGCAGTAGGGCTCGCTGAACCGCGCTGTGGCGCCGGTGAGCGCGCCGTCGACATAGAGCTTGATCCCGGAGAATGCGAGCAGATCGTCGCCGAGCCGGTCGCCGAGTCCGAGCGCTTCCATCTGGTCCAGCAGGCTCGAGATCACGAGCATCTCGACCCTCATGGTGAGCTCGCCCCGACGTCGGAGCGCGAAGTAGGCGCGCAGCTCCCGGGCTGTGACCTGCGCGTCGACCACGGTCGTCACTCCGGCTGAGAGGAAGCGCGACTGAGCCTCGCCGAGATGATCGGCGAGCTCCGCGAGCCCCTCAGGCAGATGGAAGTTCGGTCCGTTGTTCGCGATCTTCACGCCGCCCGCGCCCGTCAGGACGTCGGCGGCGGCATCCCAGACTTCGCCGTTCAACGCGCCGGACCCATCGCGCCCGAAGTGCCCGCCATCGGGGTCCGGTGTGTCTTCGGTGACGCCCGCCTGCTGCAGCACCCAGGAGTTGACGATCGCGCCGTGCCCGCTCGAATGGAAAACGAGCACCTCCCGGTCGCTCGCGACGCGGTCGAGGTCGGTCAGGGTCAGCATGCGCCCCTCGGCGACATTGCCGTGATGGAACCCCTCGCCCCGCACCGGGCCGGTCCGCTGCGACTGCGCCTGCTCCTGCAGTCGCGCGACGACATCCTCGACCGATGGCGCCGCGTTCCAACTGCAATCGACCCACGAATCGAACTGCCCGAGCATCAACGGGTGGCAATGCGCATCGACGAATCCGGGGAGCATGGTGCCGCCGTCGAGATCGATGACTTCCGGTGGCCTCAGCGATGCGGCTCTGCACTGGGCTTCCGTACCGACCGCGATGATGCGGTCATCCCTCACGAGTACTGCGTCGGCGGCCACCACGTCTTCGACGGTGCGGATCGTGCCGTTCACGAACAGCGTCTCGACCATGCTCATCAGAGGTTCCATTCTCGAGTGTTGCGATTCATCGATGGATGATGGGCGGATCAGTGCGCCCTGTGCTCCCCGCCCGGCTTCAGCCATGCACGTCCGGTGCCGCTTCCCGGCGCCCCTTGTCGTGCAGGCGCATAATGGCGAGCACGCTCAGGATCGATACTCCGCAGAAGACGGCGAGGTAGGCGAAGATCAGCCACGGAGAGCCGTTCGCGATGCCCAGCAGCGTCGGCAGCACGATCGGCGTGACGACGCCGGCGGTGAGCGCGGCTCCCTGATAGGCGAGCGAGGTACCGGAGTACCTGACATTCACAGGGAAGAGCTGCGCGAGGATGCTCGCCATCGGGCCGTAGTTGAAGGCAGTGCAGAGCGCGATGACGCACAGCATCGCCGTGATGATGAACATGGACCCGGTGTGCGCGAGCAGATACAGCGGGACGCACAGAATCGCGATTCCCGATAGCCCGACGACCACGACGTAATGGGCCTTCCATTTGTCGCCCAGAAGGCCGGCGAGCGGCATGAACGCCATCTCGAAGAGCCCCGCGATGATGAGTGCGTTCAGCACGAGATCGATCGGCACCCCGGCCTCGTCCGTCGAGTAGGCGAGGAAGAACGAGGACGTCACGTAGTATCCGCCCGTGGCGATGAACATCGCACCGATGCCGATGAGCAGCCGTCGCGGCATCCGCGTGATGACCTCCTTCGCCGGGTTCTTCACGAGGATCCCCAGCGCAGCCGTATTGGTGAACTCAGGCGATTCCGCGACCTTCAGCCGGATGATCAGGCCGAGCACCAGCAGCACGGCGGACATGAGGAAGGGGATGCGCCAGGAGCCTTCGAGCAGGCCTCCTCCGATGTGCTCCGAGACCGAGAACATCACCGACGACAGGGTGGCGCCGACCGAGGAGCCGAGCTGCACGAACGAGCCGTAGAAGGTGCGTCGCCCCTGCGGTGCGTGCTCCACCGCGAGCAATGCGGCACCGCCCCACTCACCGCCCATCGCGACGCCCTGCACGAGGCGCAGCGTTACGAGCAGCAGGGGCGCGATGGGGCCCGCAGTCTCGTAGCTCGGCAGCAGACCGATACCGACCGTGCCGATACCCATGAGCAGGAGCGTTGCGACGAGGATCGGCTTGCGCCCGATCCGGTCGCCGAGATAGCCGAACAGCAGTGCGCCGATCGGCCGTCCTAGGTAACCGAACGAGGTGGTACCGAAGGCGACGATCAGCCCTATCGTGGGGTTCATATCGGGCGGGAAGAACACGTGTCTGAACACGAGAGCCGCTGCCGTGGCGTAGATGAAGAAGTCGTACCACTCGATACTGGTGCCGGCGAGCGCGGCGCCTGCAGCGAGACGAGGCGTCGTGCGGTTCTTCGTTTCACTCATCATTCTCCTGACTCGACATTGAGCGGACGCAAATATGCGGACGGCAACATTATGCGAACCCACACGACGATCCGACAAGCGAAACAGCAGCAGATTGGATGAGTGCTATCGAACAGCGGCGTTTATTGTGCGAACATACAATCAGCGGCGCAAGCGGGGCGGCTGCGCCGCCCCCACGAGGAATGAGAAGGAGCCCGATGATCGACGACTCATCCCCGCTGGACCCTTGGCCCGGGAAACCGCTCTCGGCGCTCCTCGCCGAGCCAGGGCTCAACATCACGGCAGTGCTCACCTCTGAACCGCCCGCGACGGTGATGATCACCGATGTGCACACTACCGAGGCGATCGACCCGAGCCCGTACGTGCGCGCTGGCGAGCTCATCTGCACGGTGGGCACGGCCCTGACATCGGCCGCGAACTGCGCGAACTTCGTGCATGCGGTCAGCCGTGCGGGAGCTGTCGCGATCTGCCTCGGCCTCGGCGAGGTGCACTTGCACGCCCCGACGCCCCTCATCGACGAGTGCCGCAGAGCGGGCATGCCTCTGGTGGAGATGGCGACGGGAACGCCGTTCACGGAGATCAGCGTGAGACTCGCCGACGACCGCCTGCGCTTGCATACCGCCGCTACAGAGCGCGATGACCAGATCATCGCCGGGATGCTCACGCTGCTCCAAGGAGGAGCGCTCACCTCGGAGCTCATCACGGAATGCGAACGCGCTCTCGGCGGCCGATTCCTCTTCTGGCACCGGGGCGAGCTGCAGGAGCACGCTGCGCGCGAACTCCTCAACGCGCCCGAAGACTCAGGATCCGTGCATCGGGTACGGCTGAACGCGGAAGAGTCGCTGCTCTGGGCCCCCGATGATTCGCATCCAGCACTCGAGACCGGAGCCCTGCACCAGATCGGGCGCGTGCTGCAGGTCGCGCACCGCAACGAGTTCGAGAAGCTGCGCCAGCAATCGCGTCGCATCGGGGAGCTCTTCACGCTGGTAGCGAATGGATTGGCCCGCCCGGGCTCCCTCGCCGCGGATCTCGCGAGCGGCGGCATGGAAGATGCTCCGCTCTCGGTATCCGCCTGGCCCCGCGGCACATTCCATCTGCTGGTCGAGCAGTTCGGATCCGGGCTCATCGCCGATACCGGGGACGAGCTCCTCGTCGCTTCCGCGACTCCCACGGACGCTCACGGCATCGCGCAGAGACTCGGGCTGGTGTGCGGATACAGCAGCGCGATCGAGCAGCCCGAGCTGCAGCGCGGCATCCTCGAGGCCCGTGCCGCCCTCAGGGTCGCCCGCAAGCAGGGCCGCGTCTGCGGACCCGAGAGCCTCACCACTATCGAAACCCTGCTCGAGCAGCAGCCGCCCGGGCTCCTCGCTCCGTTCGTCCATCAGCTCATCGGCCCACTGCTCGACCCGAAAGTGCGCGGCGGGCGCGACCTCCTGGGCACCCTTCAAGCGTTCATGGCGCACAACGGTTCGCTGAAGGCGACGGCGCAGGCGGAGTTCCTGCACATCAATACGGTGCGGCACCGACTCTCGCGCATTCACAGCATCGTCGGCAAGAACCCTCTGGATTTCGCTGATCTGGCAGATCTACGCATCGGGCTCTGGGCCTATCGCGCCTCCGAGGCGCGCAGGTGATTCCGACGGCGCGGATCACAGCGCGGCGAAGGCCAGACCTCGGGCCTGCAGCTGCGGGATGGCCTGCAGGATCCCTGCCGCGGTGCCCGAGCCGGGCTGGTTCATGTGCGCGATCACGATCTCGCCGCCCGCGCATCGGAGGAGTTCGCCCGTGACGGCTGCTGCTGGAAGGGTCGCTCCCCCGTCTCCATTCACCGCGAAGCCGGCGATGCCTTCGCCGAGCGAGGCCGCGATGCTCAGGCCGACATCGTCGAGGTGCGCCGTGCCGGGGCGGAACCAGCGCGGTGCGACCCCGGCGAGGTTCTCGATCGCGAGATGGTTCTCCCAGACCTCGTACGCGGCCTCCCGGGCGCTGGCCGTGCCCGCGATGCCGTAGGCCGCTGCGCCGGTCACGCTCAGCGGGCGATGCAGGGCGCCGTGGTTCTGGATGGAGAAGAGCGGGTTCGCCGCGAGCTGCGCCGCGAGATCGGGGTTCGCGGTGATCCATCGGAGGTTCAGGAACAGGGTCGCCGGTATCCCGGCCTGGACGAGTCCGTCGATGAGGGCGGCGTCGTAGCCCGAGCCGGTGGGCCCGCCGCACGCGTCGAGCGTGAGATGCACCGCACCGGGCTGTGCGCTCCCGGCGTCGACCCCCGTGCCGACGACGCCCGGGAAGTGCATGCCCCACTGCGTCGGGGCCAGGCCCTCATGCGCGGCGATCACTGCTTCGACATCGGGCTGCGGCGGCGTCTCGAGCACGGGATCGGGCTCGGGCGTCGGTTCGGGTTCCGGTGTAGCGAACGGCGCCGGAGTGCTCGTAGCGGGTCGTGGGCGCACGTCGGCGGGCGCTTCCGGGGAGCAACCGACGAGCAGCAGACCGACGGAACCGATGACCAGGCTCCGCCTCGTCAGTGGGACTCCCCCGGCGGTCACTTCGATCAGGGGATCGGGACGGGGGTGATGCCGAGCGGCTCGAGGCCGGCGGCGCCGCCGTCGTCTGCGGTCAGCACCCAGATGCCCTTCTCGTGCACCGCGACGCTGTGCTCCCACTGCGCGCTCATCGAACCGTCGGCGATCGTCACGGTCCAGTCGTCGTTCTGGATGACCGTATCGATGGTGCCGGCCGAGATGATCGGCTCGATCGCGACGACGAGGCCGGGTTTGATCTCGGGACCCTTGCGGGCGACCGGCACGTTGAAGACCGGCGGATCCTCGTGCATGCTGCGTCCGATACCGTGCCCGATGTAGTCCTCGAGCACGCCGAAGTCGCTGTGGCTGCGCACGTACTGCGAGACGGCCGTGCCCACCTCGTTCAAATGGGTGGCGCGGGCGAGCGTCGCGATCCCGCGCCACATCGCCTGCTCGGTGACCTCGCTGAGCTTCGTGTTGCTCGCGGTGCGCTCGGCGTCGCGCGGGTCGGGAAGCACGGCGGTGATCGCCGCATCGCCGTTCCAGCCGCCGATCACCGCGCCGACGTCGAGCGAGACGATATCGCCGTCGACGAGCGGGCGGTCGGTCGGGATGCCGTGTACCACGTCGGCGTTCACGTTCGCGCAGATCGTGTGCCGATATCCGGGCTCGAGCATGAAGTTCGGAGCGCCTCCGAGCGAGCGGATCGCATCTTCGGCGATCGCGTCGAGCTCGAGCGGCGTGATGCCGGGCCGCACCGCCTCGCGCATCGCGCGGAGCGCGGCGCCGGTGGCCCGCCCCGGCTCGATCATGAGCCGCAGCTGGGCCGGCGACTTGTAGATCGATCGGCGCAGTAGCCCCCGACGCGCCATGCTCAGCGTCCCAGCTGGGCCGAGAGGCCGGCGGCGATGCGCTCGGCGACCTCGTCGACAGTGCCGAGACCGTCGACGGCGACGAGGATCCCGCGCTCCGTGAAGAGCTCGACGAGCGGTGCCGTCTGCTCCGCGTAGACGTCCTGGCGGTGGCGGATGACCTCTTCGGTGTCGTCTGCGCGGCCCTCGATCTCGGCGCGCTTCAGGAGGCGCGAGACGACCTCGTCGACGTCGGCTTCGAGCAGCACGACCGCGTCGAGCGCGTCGCCGTCGATCATGCCGTCGAGGGCGTGCACCTGCTCGACGTTGCGGGGGTAGCCGTCGAGCAGGAAGCCGCCCTGGGCGTCGTCCGCACCGAGGCGATCCTGAACGATCTCGTTGGTCAGCGAATCGGGAACGAGCTCGCCGCTCTCGATGATCGCCTGCACGCGCTTGCCGAGCTCGGTGCCGCCCTTGATGTTCGCGCGGAAGATGTCGCCCGTGGAGATCGCGGGGACGCCGTAGGCCTCGGCGATGCGGCCGGCCTGCGTGCCCTTGCCCGCGCCGGGCGGGCCGATGATGAGGAGTCGGGTGGTGGTTTCGCTCACTTGAGAAGCCCTTCGTAATGACGCTGCTGCAGCTGCGCATCGATCTGCTTGACCGTCTCGAGCCCCACACCGACGATGATGAGGATCGAGGCCCCGCCGAACGGGAAGTTCTGGTTCGCGCCGAAGAAGGCGAGGGCGATGAGCGGGATCAGAGCGATCACGCCGAGGTACAGCGACCCGGCGCTCGTGACGCGGTTGAGCACGTAGTTGAGGTATTCGGCCGTCGGACGGCCGGCGCGGATGCCCGGGACGAAGCCGCCGTACTTCTTCATGTTGTCCGCGACCTCCTCCGGGTTGAAGGTGATCTGTACGTAGAAGAACGTGAAGCCGATGATCAGCAGGAAGAATACCAGCATGTACAGCGGCTGATCGCCGTAGACGAGGTTGTTCTGGATCCAGACGACCCAGCCCTTCGGGTCCTCGCCGATCTTCGGCTGATTGAACTGCGCGATGAGCATCGGCAGGTAGAGGATCGCCGAGGCGAAGATGACCGGGATCACGCCGGCCATGTTGACCTTGATCGGGATGTAGGTGCTCGAGCCGCCGTAGGTGCGGCGACCGACGACGCGCTTCGCGTACTGCACCGGGATGCGGCGCTGCGACTGCTCGACGAAGACCACGGCGCATACGACCAGCAGGCCGACGCCGATGACGAGGAAGAAGACCTCCCAGCCCTCGGACTGCTTGATGACCCACAGCGCGTTCGGGAAGGTCGCGGCGATCGAGGTGAAGATGAGGAGCGACATGCCGTTGCCGATGCCGTTCTCGGTGATGAGCTCGCCGAACCACATGATGAGGCCGGTGCCGGCGGTCATCGTGAGGATCATGATGAGCACCGCCCACCACTCCTGCGCCACCAGGTTCTGGCAGGCCTGGTTGGCGGCGGAGCCGAAGAGCTGCCCCGAGCGCGCGACCGTGATGAGCGTCGTCGACTGCAGCACGGCGAGGGCGATGGTGAGGTATCGCGTGTACTGGGTGAGCTTGGCCTGGCCGGCCTGGCCCTCCTTGTGCAGATCCTCGAAGTGCGGGATGACCACGCGCAGCAGCTGCACGATGATCGATGCGGTGATGTACGGCATGATGCCCAGCGCGAAGACCGAGAGCTGCAGCAGCGCACCGCCGCTGAACATGTTGATCATCTCGTACAGGCCCGAGGTGCCGCCCTGGTTCGCGGCGAGGCACGACTGGACGTTGTCGAACTGCACGAAGGGCGTCGGCACGAATGAGCCGAGCCGGAACAGTGCGACGATGGCGAGCGTGAAGAGGATCTTCCGCCTGAGATCAGGCGTACGGAAAATCCGTCCTATGGCGCTGAACAAATCCTGCCTCCTGGGGACGTCGTCATGGGGCTTCGCCTCACGACGATAACCAACCACACCAGCCTACACGCTGCACCGAGGTCGTAATCGACCGCGTACGCAACTCGCTGGGAAGAAAAAAGGGGGATATCGCGAGCCGGCATGTGCTGCCGGCCCGCGACTCCCCCGCATTCCGAGTCAGACTCGAACGCTTACTTGATCTGACCGCCGGCTGCGACGATCTTCTGCTCGGCCGAGCCGGAGACCTTGTCGACATCGACGGTGAGCTTCACCTGGATGTCGCCGTCGCCCAGCACCTTGACGGGCTGGTTCGCGCGGACAGCGCCCTTCTCCACGAGATCGGCGACGGTGACGTCGCCCCCCGCGGGGTAGAGCTCGGCGAGCTTCGAGACGTTGACCACCTGGTACTCCACGCGGAACGGGTTCTTGAACCCGCGCAGCTTCGGCGTACGCATGTGCAGCGGCATCTGGCCGCCCTCGAAGCCGGCCTTCACCTGGTACCGGGCCTTGGTGCCCTTGGTGCCGCGGCCCGCGGTCTTGCCCTTCGAGCCCTCACCGCGACCCACGCGGGTCTTGGCGGTCTTCGAACCGGCGGCGGGGCGCAGGTGATGCGCCTTGAGCACCTGCTGGCGCTCCTCGTTCTTCTCGCTCATCAGTCGATCTCCTCAACCTCTACCAGGTGAGCGACCGCACGGATGTAGCCGCGGTTGGCCTGGGTGTCCTCGCGAACGACCGACTGGCCGATCTTGCGGAGACCGAGGCTGCGCAGCGTCTCGCGCTGGTTCTGCTTCTCACTGATAACGGACTTCTTCTGCGTAATCTTCAAGGACTTCGCCATCACGCACCTGCCTTTGCCTTCGCGGCAGCGTCGGCCAGCGCCTTCGCCTCGGCGCGCACGATGCGAGCCGGCGCGACGTGGTCGAAGTCGAGCCCGCGGCGAGCTGCGACGGAGCGGGGCTCCTCGAGCTTCTGCAGGGCCTCGACGGTCGCGTGCACGATGTTCAGGGTGTTCGACGAACCGAGCGACTTGCTCAGCACGTCGTGGATGCCGGCGCACTCGAGGACGGCGCGGACCGGGCCACCGGCGATAACACCGGTACCGGCAGCGGCCGGGCGCAGCAGGACGACGCCTGCGGCTGCCTCACCCTGGATGGGGTGCGGGATGGTGCTGCCGACGCGAGGCACGCGGAAGAAGTTCTTCTTCGCCTCCTCGACGCCCTTGGAGATGGCGAGGGGAACTTCCTTCGCCTTGCCGTAGCCGACGCCGACGGTGCCGTTGCCATCGCCCACCACGACGAGCGCGGTGAAGCTGAAGCGACGGCCGCCCTTGACGACCTTCGACACGCGGTTGATGGTGACGACGCGCTCCAGGAACTGGCTGTCGTTGCGGTCGCGACCGCCGCGCTCGCCACGGGTGCCGCGGTCGCGGCTGCCGCGACGCTGCTCGCGGGGCTCGCCGCGGTGATCCTGTGCGGGTGCCGCTGCGGCCTGGGTCTCGGCCGGGGCCTCTGCAGTCACTTGCTGCTCCTTAGTTTCGTTGCTCACAGTGACAGCCCTCCCTCACGTGCGCCGTCGGCGACTGCCGCCACGCGACCTGCGTACTTGCTGCCACCGCGGTCGAAGACGACGGCTTCGACACCGGCGTTCTTCGCGCGCTCGGCGACGAGTTCGCCGACCTTGTGCGCCTTGGCGGTCTTGTCGCCCTCGAAGACGCGCAGATCCGCTTCCATGGTCGACGCCGAGGCCACGGTGTGGCCCTTCGAGTCGTCGATGACCTGGACGAAGACGTGACGCGACGAGCGGGTCACGACGAGACGGGGGCGGACCTCCGTGCCGACGATCTTCTTGCGAAGGCGGGCATGGCGGCGCAGGCGAGCCGCGGTACGGCCCTTAGCCCGGGAAATAGATGCGGCCATGTTACTTACCAGCCTTTCCAGCCTTGCGACGAACGTTCTCGCCCGCGTAGCGGATGCCCTTGCCCTTGTAGGGCTCCGGCTTCTTCAGCTTGCGGATTTTCGCTGCGGCTTCGCCGACAGCCTGCTTCGAGATACCGCTCACGGTGATCTTGTTGGCGCCCTCGACCGCGATGGCGATGCCCTCGGGGGCGTCGAAGGTGACCGGGTGCGAGAAGCCGAGCGCCAGCTCGATGCCGGTGCCCTTCTGCTGCACGCGGTAGCCGGTGCCGACGACCTCGAGCGACTTCGAGTAGCCCGCGGTGACGCCGACGATGTTGTTGTTGATGAGCGTGCGGGTCAGACCGTGCAGCGCTCGCGACTCGCGCTCGTCGTCGGGACGGGTGACCAGAACCTGGCCGTCCTCGAGAGCGACGCGGATGGGCTCGGAGACGACGAGCGAGAGCTCGCCCTTCGAACCCTTGACCGTGACCTGCTGGCCATCGATCTTGACATCAACACCACCGGGAACGGTGATGGGAAGCTTTCCAATACGTGACATGACGGCTTACCACACGTAGGCGAGCACTTCGCCGCCGACGCCCTTCTGCTCGGCCTCGCGGTCGGTCAGCAGACCGGAGGAGGTGGACAGGATCGCAACGCCGAGGCCGCCGAGCACGCTCGGGATCTCGGTCGAACGCGCGTACACGCGAAGACCGGGCTTCGAAACGCGCTTCAGCCCCTCGATCGAGGGCTCGCGGTTCGGGCCGTACTTCAGCGACAGGGTCAGCGTGGTCCCGACGCGAGCCGGCTCCACCTTCCAGTCGGTGATGTAGCCCTCGCGCTTGAGGATCTCTGCGATCCGCTCCTTCAGCTTCGAGCCGGGAAGCGAAACGTCGTCATGATGCGCACCGCTTGCGTTGCGCAGCCGGGTCAGCAGATCTGCGACCGGATCAGTCATAGTCATGAGTGACTCTTCTTTCTCGCCTGGTATCGACGGCCGTTACACGACCGCCGACCTGGGTGACACACGGATCGGGTGCCCGGGAAACCCCGGACACCCTCGCCGTTTGGACTATTCAGTTATTCGGACTTGAACGGGAAGCCGAGCGCCTTGAGCAGCGCGCGACCCTCGTCGTCGGTCTGAGCGGTAGTCACGACAGTGATGTCGAAACCGCGCACCCGATCAATCTTATCCTGATCGATCTCGTGGAACACACTCTGCTCAGTCAATCCGAAGGTGTAGTTGCCGTTGCCGTCGAACTGCTTGGGCGACAGACCGCGGAAATCGCGGATGCGCGGCAGTGCGAGGTTGACGAGACGGTCGAGGAACTCCCATGCACGGTCGCCACGGAGAGTGACGTGCGCACCGATGGCCTGGCCCTCGCGCAGCTTGAACTGCGCGATGGACTTGCGGGCCTTGGTGACCATGGGCTTCTGGCCGGTGATCTTGGTGAGGTCGGCGATGGCGCCCTCGATCACCTTGCTGTCGCGTGCGGCTTCGCCGACACCGGTGTTCACGACGACCTTGACGAGGCCGGGAACCTGCATGATGTTGGCGTAGTCGAACTGCTCGCGCAGCTGCGGCACGATCTCGCCGCGGTACTTCTGCTTCAGACTGGGCTGAACCTTAGCCTCGGCCATCAGAGATCCTTCCCAGACTTCTTCGCGTAGCGCACGCGAACGGTCTTCTTCTTGCCGTCCTTCTCGACCTCTTCGACGCGGAAACCGACACGGGTCGGCTTCTTCGTCTCGGGGTCGACGATGGCGACGTTCGAAATATGGATCGGGGCCTCGACGGTCTCGATGCCGCCCTCGCGGGCGCCACCGCTCGTCTGACCGGCCGCGACGTGCTTCTTGACGTAGTTCACGCCTTCCACGACGACGCGATCGCTGTCGGTGAGGACGTCGATGACGCGCCCCTGCTTGCCCTTGTAGCCGCCGCGCTCCTGCGACGGGCCCGAGATGACCTCGACGAGGTCACCCTTCTTGATCTTTGCGCCCATAGGACTAGATCACCTCCGGTGCGAGCGAGACGATCTTCATGAACTTCTTGTCGCGAAGCTCACGGCCGACCGGCCCGAAGATACGGGTGCCGCGGGGCTCCCCGTCTGCCTTGAGAATGACGGCTGCGTTCTCGTCGAAGCTGATGTACGAGCCATCGGCACGACGGGTCGACTTGCGAGCGCGAACGACGACCGCCTTGACGATGTCGCCCTTCTTCACGTTGCCGCCGGGGATCGCATCCTTGACGGTTGCGACGATCGTGTCGCCGAGACCGGCGTAACGACGCTTCGATCCCCCGAGGACACGGATCGTGAGCAACTCCTTGGCGCCGGTGTTGTCGGCGACCTTGAGTCGGGATTCCTGCTGAATCACTTGCTACTCCTTCAATCAGTAAGCCGGGGGCTTACTTCGCCTTCTCGAGGATCTCGACCAGACGCCAGCGCTTCGAGGCGCTCAGCGGGCGGGTCTCGTGGATGAGCACGAGATCGCCGATGCCGGCGGTGTTCTGCTCGTCGTGGGCCTTCACCTTCGACGAACGGCGCATGACCTTGCCGTAGAGCGGGTGCTTCACACGGTCCTCGACCTCGACGACGATGGTCTTGTCCATCTTGTCGCTGACGACGTAGCCGCGGCGAGTCTTACGGTAGCCGCGCTGTTCCTTCTCGACCTCAGCCATACTCAGGCCTCCTTCGTTTCAGCGGCGGCGTCCGCCTGCTCGGTCTTCTTCGTAGCCTTCTTGGCCTTGGCGGGAGCCGCGGGAGCGGGCGTCGCCCGGATCCCGAGCTCGCGCTCGCGCAGCACGGTGTAGATGCGAGCGATGTCGCGCTTCACCTGGCGCACGCGGCCGTGGCTCTCCAGCTGGCCGGTGGCCGACTGGAAACGCAGATTGAAGAGCTCGGCCTTGGCCTTCTTCAGCTCTTCGGCCAGACGCTCGTTCTCGAAGGTATCGAGTTCCGTGATGGCCAGTTCCTTGGTACCGATCGCCATTACGCGTCGCCCTCCTCGCGCTTGATAATGCGGGCCTTGAGCGGCAGCTTGTGGATCGCGCGGGTCATCGCCTCGCGGGCCAGCTGCTCGTCGACACCGGCGACCTCGAAGAGGACGCGGCCCGGCTTGACATTGGCCACCCACCACTCGGGCGAACCCTTACCCGAACCCATACGGGTTTCTGCGGGCTTCTTGGTGAGGGGCTGGTCGGGGTAGATATTGATCCACACCTTGCCACCGCGCTTGATGTGACGGGTCATCGCGATACGAGCGGACTCGATCTGACGGTTCGTCACGTAAGCGGGGGTGAGCGCCTGAATACCGAACTCACCGAAGGTGACCTTGGTGCCGCCCTTGGCCTGGCCCGAACGGCCCGGGTGGTGCGGCTTGCGGTACTTGACTCGACGGGGAATCAGCATGCTTACTTCTCCGCTCCTGCTGCAGCGGGTGCAGCCTCGGCCTGTGCGCCACGGGGGGCGCGACGGCGGTCGCCGCGGTCGCGCGACGGCTTCTGGGCCGCCTGCTCGCGTGCGAGTTCCTTGTTAGTGAGGTCGCCCTTGTAGATCCAGACCTTCACGCCGATGCGGCCGAAGGTGGTCTTCGCCTCGTAGAAGCCGTAGTCGATGTTCGCGCGCAGCGTGTGCAGCGGCACGCGACCCTCGCGGTAGAACTCCGAACGGCTCATCTCGGCGCCGCCGAGGCGGCCGGAGACCTGGATGCGGACGCCCTTGGCGCCGGCGCGCTGAGCACCCTGCAGGCCCTTGCGCATCGCGCGGCGGAAAGCCACGCGAGCGGCGAGCTGCTCGGCGATGCCCTGAGCGACGAGCTGAGCATCGGCCTCGGGGTTCTTGACCTCGAGAATGTTCAGCTGGATCTGCTTGCCGGTCAGCTTCTCGAGGTCGGCGCGGATGCGCTCGGCCTCGGCGCCGCGGCGACCGATGACGATACCGGGACGCGCCGAGTGGATGTCCACGCGGACGCGGTCGCGGGTGCGCTCGATCTCGACGCGCGAGACGCCGGCGCGATCGAGCTGCGTGGTCAGGTGCTGGCGGATCTTGATGTCCTCGGCCAGGTAATCAGCGTAGCGCTGACCCTTCTTGGTCGAGTCCGAGAACCAGCGCGACACGTGGTCGGTAGTGATCCCGAGGCGGAAGCCGTAGGGATGAATCTTCTGGCCCATACCGTTAGGCTCCCTTCTTCGCGGCGGCGAGCTCATCGGCGGTCTGAAGAACGACCGTGATGTGGCTCGTGCGCTTGTTGATACGGAATGCGCGACCCTGTGCACGCGGGCGGAAACGCTTGAGCGTCGCGCCCTCGTCGACGAAGGCGCGGGCTACGACGAGCTCGTCCTCGTTGAGGCGCAGGTTCTCGTTGTCAGCCTTCACGCGAGCGTTCGCGATCGCCGAGGCGACCAGCTTGAACACGGGCTCTGCAGCTGCCTGAGGTGCGAACTTCAGGATGGCGAGTGCCTCCTGGGCGTTCTTACCGCGAACCAGGTCAACGACGCGACGGGCCTTCTGGGGGGTGATGCGGATATGACGCACGCGGGCGATCGACTCCACCATTTCTCTTCCTCCTTCACGTCACCGCGTTAGCGGCGACGGCCCTTCTTGTCGTCCTTCACGTGACCGCGGAAGGTACGAGTGGGCGCGAACTCGCCCAGCTTGTGACCGACCATGGTTTCGGTGACGAATACGGGAATGTGCTTGCGACCGTCGTGCACTGCGATGGTGTGACCCAGCATTGCGGGGATGATCATCGAGCGGCGCGACCAGGTCTTGATCACGTTCTTGGTGCCGGCTTCGTTCTGAGCAACTACCTTGCCAAGCAGGTGGTTGTCGACGAAGGGGCCCTTCTTGAGACTACGAGGCATCTTCTACTCTCTCCTACCTGCCGACTAGCGCTTCTTGCCAACGGTGCGGCGACGAACGATGAGCTTGTCGCTTTCCTTGTTCGGACGGCGCGTACGGCCTTCCTTCTGACCCCACGGGCTGACCGGGTGGCGACCACCCGAGGTACGGCCCTCGCCACCGCCGTGCGGGTGGTCGACCGGGTTCATGACGACACCGCGGACGGTCGGGCGCACGCCCTTCCAGCGCATGCGACCGGCCTTGCCCCAGTTGATGTTCGACTGCTCGGCGTTGCCGACCTCGCCGATGGTCGCGCGGCAGCGCGCATCGACGTTGCGGATCTCGCCCGAGGGCAGACGCAGCTGGGCGTAGGGGCCGTCCTTCGCGACGAGACGCACCGAGGCGCCTGCCGAACGTGCCATCTTGGCGCCCCCGCCGGGCTTCAGCTCGATCGCGTGAACGACCGTACCCGTCGGGATGTTCTTCAGAGGCAGGTTGTTGCCGGGCTTGATATCGGCACCGGCGCCCGACTCGACGACGTCGCCCTGCTTCAGCTTGCTCGGGGCGAGGATGTAGCGCTTCGTGCCGTCCTCGAAGTGCAGCAGCGCGATGCGCGCCGTGCGGTTCGGGTCGTACTCGATGTGCGCGACCTTGGCGTTCACGCCGTCCTTGTCATTGCGACGGAAGTCGATGACGCGGTACTGGCGCTTGTGGCCACCGCCGATGTGGCGGGTGGTGATGCGACCCTGGTTGTTGCGGCCGCCCGTCTTGGGGAGCGGGCGGAGCAGCGACTTCTCGGGCGTGGAGCGGGTGATCTCGGCGAAATCAGCGACGCTCGAACCGCGACGACCCGGGGTCGTCGGCTTGTACTTGCGAATAGCCATGTTGTATTCCTTCTCGCCCTCTACAGCGCAGCCGTGAAGATGTCGATGGAACCCGACTTCAGCGTGACGATGGCGCGCTTGGTGTCCTTGCGCTTGCCCATGCCAAACTTCGTGCGACGGGTCTTGCCCTTACGGTTCAGGGTGCGGACCTTCTCGACCTTCACGTCGAAGACCGACTCGATCGCGAGCTTGATCTCGGACTTGTTCGCCGTCGGAGCCACCTCGAAGGTGTACTGACCGTTGGCGTCGATGAGGCCGTAGCTCTTCTCGGAAACGATGGGGCGGATGATGACGTCGTGTGCGGACTTGTTCAGGCTCACTTCGTGTCCTCCTTGGCGGCGCGGCCGTCGACAAACGCGTCGAAGGCGGCCTTGGTGAAGACGAGATCGTCGCTGACGACCACGTCGTAGGCGTTGAGCTGATCCTGATACAGCACGTGAACGAACTGCAGGTTGCGCACGCTCAGAGCGGTCAGCTCGTCTTCGCGGTCGACGACCACGAGAACGCGCTTGCCCGGAGCGACCGATGCGAGGAACTCGCGAGCGGTCTTGGTGCTGGGCTTATCGGCGATGCCGAAGCCCTCGACGACGTGCAGACGGTTCGCGCGGGCGCGATCCGAGAGCAGACCGGTCAGAGCAGCAGCGATCATCTTCTTGGGGGTGCGCTGCGAGTAATCGCGGGGCACGGGCCCGTGGACGATGCCGCCACCGCGGTGCTGCGGCATGCGGACCGAGCCCTGGCGTGCACGGCCAGTGCCCTTCTGCTTGAACGGCTTGACGCCCGAACCGGAGCGCTCGCCGCGGTTCTTGGTCTTGTGCGTACCCTGGCGCGCAGCTGCGAGCTGAGCGGTGACCACCTGATGGATCAGCGGGACGTTGGTCTCGGTGCCGAAGATCGCCTCGGGCAGATCGACCGAACCGGCCTTCTTGCCCTGCGCGTCGAGCACCTCGAGCTTGGTAGCGGTAGCCATGAACTACGCCCCCTTCACTGCGTTGCGAACGAAAACGAGACGACCGCGAGCACCGGGAACCGCACCCTTGACCAGGATGAGACCCTTCTCTGCGTCGATCGCCTGCACGGTGAGGTTCTGCACGGTGACGCGATCGCCACCCATGCGGCCGGCCATCTTCTGGCCGCGGAAGACGCGACCCGGCGTAGCTGCGCCGCCGACCGAACCCGGCTTGCGGTGGTTGCGGTGCGCGCCGTGCGAAGCGCTGACGCCCGAGAAGTTGTGACGCTTCATGGTGCCGGCGAAGCCCTTGCCCTTCGAGGTACCGACGACGTCGATCTTCTGACCGGCTTCGAAGGTGGCGTCGAGCGTGAGCTCCTGGCCGAGGGTGTACTCGGCAGCATCTGCCGTGCGGACCTCGGTGAGGTGACGACGGGGCGTGACGCCCGCCTTCTGGAAGTGACCAGCGGTCGGCTGGTTCACCTTACGGGGATCGATCTGACCCGCAGCGATCTGGACGGCGCTGTAGCCGTCGATCTCGGGGGTGCGGATCTGGGTGACGACGTTCGGAGCCACCTCGATGACGGTGACGGGAACGACGTTGCCGTTCTCGTCCCAGACCTGAGTCATACCGAGCTTGGTGCCCAAGAGACCCTTGACATTGCGTACTGCAGACATGTTTCGAATCCCCCTTACAGCTTGATCTCGATGTTGACATCAGCAGGCAGATCGAGACGCATGAGCGAATCGACGGCCTTCGGAGTGGGATCGACGATGTCGATCAGACGCTTGTGCGTGCGCTTCTCGAAGTGCTCGCGGCTGTCCTTGTACTTGTGAGGCGAACGGATCACTGCGATCACGTTCTTCTCGGTGGGGAGCGGCACGGGGCCGATCACGGTCGCACCCGCGCGGGTCACCGTGTCGACGATCTTACGTGCAGAGTTGTCGATGACCTCGTGATCATACGACTTCAGTCGGATGCGGATCTTCTGTCCCGCCATGTGACTCTCAACTTTCTACTTGCGTCGTACTGCAGGCTTCTGGCCTGCAGCATTGGACGTCTTGCGTATCAGCGCCCGTGGCACTTCGGCGCTCATGCGCGCTTCGTACTGGGTCTCTGTTCACCTGTCAAAACGCTTCTCGGAGGAGAAGCGGTCGCGCACACGAAAACGGCCAGGTACGAAACCTGGTCGATCATGGTGCGCGGTGCGTTCGCTACTCGCGGCAGAAAGTCGCGCTCTCCCACAGGGATCGCGGCCATTCTGCACCGGACGAGCAGTGATCCGCGCCGAAGCCCGGAGTACTGAACCTGTCTATTCTGACACGCGCCCGGGGATCGCGCAACCCGGGCGTGTCGCTCGGGCCCGACGGGAGCCAGAGACGGGCTCCCCGACCAGTGCACGAAGGCCAGAAATGGCCTTCGTTCTTAGCGCTGGCCGCAGGCGTGTCGCTCCGCGATTCGTTTGTTCGCTTGGGCGGGGTCCCCCGGCGCTGTCGTGCTTTCAGCACACCACGCCAACCCCGATGCGCTCACAATCCGAATCGCTCCGCCCGCGGACAAGACGTACGCCCGACCTATCGTTATCCGTGCACACAGAGAGCGATCGACCACAAGACGCTCGCCGCCTACTGCCCGCGCTCCACGGCCTCGATGATGACGACGAGCTCGTCGCGCAGCGCCATGAGGCGTTCGACCGGCAGCCCGAGGCGCGCGATCACCGCCGGCGGCACGCTCAACGCCTGCTCGCGCAGCGCGCTCCCCTGCTCGGTCAGTACGAGCTGGAAAGTGCGCTCATCGCCGGCCACGGGCTCGCGCTCGATGAGGCCGGAGTGCTCGAGCCGCTTGATGATGGGCGAGAGGGTCGCGGGGTCGAGCCGCAGCATCTCCGCGATCTCGCCGAAGCGCAGCGGCGCGTGCTCCCAGAGGGCGAGCATGGTCAGATACTGCGGGTGCGTGAGGCCGAGCGGCTCCAGAATCGGCCGATATGCGCCGATGACGCTGCGACTCGCGACCGCGAGGGCGAAGCACACCTGTCGGTCGAGTTCGAGCGCATCGTCCGGCAGAAGTTCCATGGTTCGATTCTAACTCGTTTGTGCCCTAATGTTCGTGTTACGATTTCGTTCGTGGGCAAACAAAAACGTGAGAAGTACCATCTCTGGCACAAGACCCCGTACGACGGCGTCCCCGGATTCTTCCCGGCGATCCTGCGATTCCTCTATCAGATCGAGGGCCCGGCGCAGCTCGGAGACCGGAACGAGCCGCCGTACCGGCCTCCGGCGAAGCCGGTCTGCCCCGTGTGCAGCGAGCTCATGTCCGGCCACCGCATCGACCGCGGCGGACCGGGCAAGCGCACCCATCTGATCTGCCCCTGACGGGGCCGCTCGTTCAGCGCGCCGGAAGGAGCTTCGGGAGCGCGAGGTAGAGGACGAGCACGGCGACTCCGCCGAGGAGCAGCACGAGCGTGCCGATGAGGCCGGTGGCGATCGCCAGCAGACCGAGCGCAGAGGTCACGAACGTGCAGCCCGCCGCCATCGCGGACGCTGCGACGTGGCTGTAGCCGAGCTGCTGGATGCGCTGATAGGTGTGCTCCTTGTGCGGTTCATCCCACCGCTTGCCGGCGCGCACGCGCTTGACGAGCGTCACTCCGACGTCGCCGAAGTAGATGACCATCGGCCCGATCGTCGCGAGGAACGGCACCCCCGACATGAGCGCGGCGAAGCTCGTGATCGCGACCGCGCCGCCCAGCAGATAGCTGCCGACATCGCCGAGGAAGGCGCCGGGCTTCGTAAGGTTCCAGGGCAGGAAGCCGAGGAAACCCGCGGCGAGCACGAGCCCCGCGAGCGTCAGCCATTCGCGACCGGTCGCGGCGCCGGCGACGGCGAAGGCGACGCCGGCGATCGTGCCGTGGAAACCGCTGATGCCGTTCAGCCCGTCCATGAAGTTCGCGACGTTGATGTAGCTCGAGGTGAAGAGCACGGCGTACACGATCAGCGCGGTCACCGCGATCGCCGATGACGGTGCGCCGGGGGCGCCGGCGATCCAGGCGATCGTCGGTGCGGGGTCGGAGACGAGGAAGAGCAGGGCCGGTGTGACGAGACCGATCGCGAGCAGCGCGATGCTCCGGGCGCGCACGCTGAGCCCGCTCAGATCCTCGCGCAGGCCGAGCAGCCCGCTGCACGCGAAGCCGACGACGCACACGAGCAGCGTCGCCCAGCCGGGCCGGTCGGCGAGCCAGAGCAGCAGCACCGAGACGATGCCGACGACGACCATCGCGATGAGCACCGCCAGGCCGAGGCCGCGCAGGATCGGCCGCGTGTGCGAGGAGCGCTCGTTCGGCACGTCCATGATGCCCCACTGCTCGAGCAGGGGCCGCACCGCGAAGGGGAGGAACAGGCTCGCCGCGAGCGTCAGCGCGCCGGCGATGAGACCGAGGAGCACGGGGGTCAGGCTCGCCTCCAACCAGCTCGAGCCCCCGGTGTGCTCGAGCAGCATCACTGCACGCGCTCCTCGGCATCCGCGGTCAGGTCGAGCCGTGCGACCCAGCCTGCGTGGTCGAGCACCGTCGGCGAGATCGTATCGACGTGCGCGTGCGAGATCTTCGGATGGAAGGGCCGTTCGTCGCCCTCGCCGTCGCCGATGAGCACCTCGTGCAGCTTCTCGCCGTGGCGCAGACCGGTGAAGACGATGTCGACGTCTTTGCCCGACTGCGCGATCATGCGCTTGGCGACGTCGAGGATGAGGACGGGCTCCCCCATGTCGAGGATGAGCACCTCGCCCGGTCGGCCGATGCCACCGGCCTGGATGACGAGCTGCGACGCCTCCGGAATGGTCATGAAGTAGCGCGTGACATCGGGGTGGGTGACGGTCAGCGGACCGCCCGCTTCGATGAGCGAGCGGAACGTCGGCAGCATCGAGCCGCGACTGCCGATCACATTGCCGAAGCGCACGGAGAGGTAGCGCTGCTGCGTCTGCTGAGCCATCCAGGCGGTCAGCTTCTCGGCGACCCGCTTCGAATGCCCGAGCACGCTCGTCGGGTTCGCTGCCTTGTCCGTCGACACGTTCACGAAGGTGCCGACGCCGACCGATGCCGCGGCGTTCAACACGTTGAGCGTACCGAGCACATTGGTCTTCCACGCCTCGTCGGGGTACTGCTCGAGCATCGGCAGGTGCTTCAGGGCCGCGGCGTGGAACACGACTTCGGGCTTGCGGTCGGCGAAGATGCGCTGCAGAGTATCCGCGTCGCGGATGTCCGCGAGCACGACGTCGCGGGTGTCGAGCAGCCCGTGACCGCTGATGGAGAGCTGCGTCTCCTGCAACGACGTCTCGTCGCGGTCGAGCATCATCAGTTCCCGCGGCGCGAAGCGGGCGAGCTGACGGCACAGCTCCGAGCCGATCGAACCGCCCGCACCGGTGACGAGCACCCGCTTGTCCTGCAGGTAGTCGGCGATCGACTCGGTCTCCAGGCGCACCGGGTGCCGCCCGATGAGGTCTTCGATCGAGAGCTCGCGCACCTCCGAGATCACCGAGGAATTGTGCAGGATCTGGTCGAGCGGCGGCAGCACGAGCACCGTGAGCCCCGCACGATCCGCAGCCTCGTCGACGCGGCGCAGCATCGCGACGTCGGCGTCGCCGATGCAGACGATGAGCTGCGTGGCCCCGGTCGATCGTGCGATCGATGTGAGCTCGCTGAGCGGGCCGAGCACGCGCACACCGCGCACCTCCTGGTGCTGCTTGGTCGCGGAGTCGTCGAGGAACCCGACGGGCAGCACGGCCGCCTTCGGGTCGGTGAGCAGCCGCTTGGCGGTCTGCACGCCGAGGTAGCCGGCGCCGTAGAGCAGGGTGCGTTCGGCTTCGAGGCCCGGCTTGAGCTGGCGCTCGGTGCGCAGACGCCAGATGTAGCGCACGACGCCCATCACGCTGAAGGTGATCGGGGCGGCGATGATCATCGTGCTGCGCGGGATGCCGTTGCCGTAGCCCACGAGGTAGGCGAACACCCACGCGACCACCATTACGGCGGTGACGTCGATGACGATCGCCTTGACCTCGTCGAAGCTGCCGGTCTCATATCGGTTGCGGTAGAGCCAGAACGCCCACCCCGCGATGAGTTGGATCAGGATGGTGAACGCGATCAGCACCGCGGTCCAGCCCTTGTGGATCAGCACCAGTTCGAAGTCGTACCGCAGCACGAGGGCGGCGAGAATGCCGATCGCCCAAGCGCAGGCGTCGCCGAGGAAGAGCACGCCGTACTGCTTCAGAAAATTGGTGAAGCGCTGCCCGATTGTTTGCGGCACTCGCCCTCCGTTCATCCCGGGCGCAAGAATCGCCGCCCGTCTACATCTACGAGGATACCGCGCCCGCACCGGCCGGCCTGCTCACGCGGTGCCGTTTCGCCGCAGGAGCGGTCACGGCGGGGCCGCTCCCGCAGAAGACTCGGCGAAAAACGAGAGGAGCCCCTGAGGATGACTCCTCAGGGGCTCCCGTTCACTCGAGCAGTACTCGAAGAACCTTATTCGACGATCTTGGTGACCGTGCCGGCACCGACGGTGCGGCCACCCTCACGGATCGCGAAGCCGAGGCCCTCTTCCATGGCGATCGGCTGGATCAGCTCGACCGACATGTCGGTGGTGTCGCCGGGCATCACCATCGGCTTGTCCTCGGGCAGGGTGATGACACCGGTCACGTCAGTCGTACGGAAGTAGAACTGCGGACGGTAGTTCGTCTCGAACGGGTTGTGGCGGCCGCCCTCTTCCTTCTTGAGGATGTAGGCCGAGCCCTCGAACTTGGTGTGCGGGGTGATCGAGCCGGGAGCGACGACGACCTGGCCGCGCTCGACCTCTTCGCGCTTGGTGCCGCGGAGGAGGAGGCCACAGTTCTCGCCGGCCCATGCCTCGTCGAGCTGCTTGTGGAACATCTCGATACCGGTGACGGTGGTCTTCTGCGTCGGGCGCAGACCCACGATCTCGACCTCGGAGTTGATCTTCAGCGTACCGCGCTCGGCGCGGCCGGTGACGACGGTGCCGCGGCCGGTGATGGTGAAGACGTCCTCGACGGGCATGAGGAACGGCTTGTCCTTGTCGCGCACGGGGTCGGGGATCGACTCGTCGACCGCCTCCATGAGCTCGAGGATCGCGTTGGCCCACTTCTCCTCGCCCTGGAGGGCGCCGTAGCCGGACACGCGCACGACGGGAGCGTTGTCGCCGTCGAAGCCGTTCTTCGAGAGCTCCTCGCGGACCTCCATCTCGACGAGCTCGAGGATCTCCTCGTCGTCGACCATGTCGCACTTGTTGAGGGCGACGAGCAGGTAGGGAACGCCGACCTGCTTGGCGAGGAGGATGTGCTCCTTCGACTGAGCCATGAGGCCGTCGGTCGCCGCAACCACGAGGATCGCGCCGTCCATCTGAGCGGCACCCGTGATCATGTTCTTGATGTAGTCAGCGTGACCGGGGGCATCAACGTGCGCGTAGTGGCGCTTCGGGGTCTCGTACTCGACGTGCGAGATGTTGATGGTAATGCCGCGCTGGCGCTCTTCCGGAGCCGAGTCGATCTGGTCGTAGTCGCGCTGGACGTTGGTCTCAGACGGGAACTTGTCGGCCAGGGTCTTCGAGATCGCCGCGGTAAGGGTGGTCTTACCGTGATCGACGTGACCGATGGTTCCGATGTTTACGTGCGGCTTGGTCCGCTCGAACTTGGCCTTCGCCACTATGGTCCTCCTCAGGACGTCGTTGCACCCGCTGTCCTCCGATGGTTTCGAAGGCGGACGGGCACGGGGTTTGTGTACTTATGTTACTAGCTCGGGCCGGTGATCGCGAGCCGAGCCTCAAGGTCGGTGCCGACGGAACCGTCGGCACCGACCTCCGGGCGGAATTACTCGCCCTTAGCCTTCTGAACGATCTCCTCGGCCACGGCCTTGGGGACCTCGGCGTAGGAGTCGAAGACCATCGAGAACACGGCACGACCACTGGTCTTCGACCGGAGGTCGCCGATGTACCCGAACATCTCGGAGAGCGGGACGAGGGCGCGAACGACCTTGACGCCCGACGCGTCCTCCATCGACTGGATCTGACCGCGGCGCGAGTTCAGGTCGCCGATGACGTCGCCCATGTACTCCTCGGGCGTACGCACCTCGACGGCCATCATCGGCTCGAGCAGCACGGGCTGAGCCATGCGCGCGGCCTCCTTGAAGGCCATCGAGCCGGCGATCTTGAACGCCATCTCCGAGGAGTCGACGTCGTGGTACTGGCCGTCGAGCAGGGTCGCCTTGACGTTGACCATCGGGAAGCCCGCGAGGATGCCGTACTGCATGGCGTCCTTGATGCCCGCGTCGACCGAGGGGATGTACTCGCGCGGCACGCGGCCGCCGGTGACCTTGTCCTCGAACTCGTAGATCTTGTCGCTGCCCTCTTCCGCCTCGAGCGGAGCGAGCGCGATCTGGACCTTCGCGAACTGGCCCGAACCACCGGTCTGCTTCTTGTGCGTGTAATCGTACTTCGCGACGGTCTTGCGAATCGTCTCGCGGTACGCGACCTGCGGCTTGCCGACGTTCGCCTCGACCTTGAACTCGCGCTTCATGCGATCCACGAGGATGTCGAGGTGCAGCTCGCCCATGCCGGCGATGACGGTCTGGCCGGTCTCGGCGTTGAGGCTCACGCGGAACGTGGGATCCTCTTCGGCGAGCTTCTGGATGGCGGTGCCGAGCTTCTCCTGGTCGCCCTTGGTCTTGGGCTCGATCGCGACCTCGATCACGGGCTCCGGGAAGGTCATCGACTCGAGCACGACCTGGTTGTTCGCGTCGCAGAGGGTGTCACCGGTGGTGGTGTCCTTCAGTCCGATCACGGCGTAGATATTGCCCGCCGTGAGCTCGTCGACGGGGTTCTCCTTGTTCGCGTGCATCTGGAAGATCTTGCCGATGCGCTCCTTCTTGCCCTTGGTCGAGTTGACGACCTGGGTGCCCGAATCGACCTGGCCCGAGTAGACGCGCACGTAGGTGAGACGACCGAAGAACGGGTGCACGGCGACCTTGAACGCGAGCGCCGAGAAGGGCTCGTCGGCCGAGGGCTTGCGCTCGATGATGACCGACTCGTCGCGCGGGTCGTGCGCCTCGATGGCGCCCACGTCGAGCGGGTTCGGCAGGAAGTCGACGACCGCGTCGAGCATCGGCTGGATGCCGCGGTTCTTGAACGCAGAGCCGCAGTACACGGGGTAGATCTCGTTGTTCACGACGAGCTTGCGGATGCCGCCCTTGATCTCGTCGATCGTGAGCTCTTCGCCGCCGAAGAACTTCTCGAGCAGCGCGTCATCGGTCTCGGCGACGGTCTCGACGAGCTGCGCGCGGTACTCCTCGGCCTTGGCCTGGAGGTCGGCGGGGATCTCGCGGGTCTCGTAGTTCGCGCCGAGGGTGACGTCGCCCTTCGAGTCGCCCTCCCAGACGAACGCCTGCATGGTGAGCAGGTCGACGACGCCGGTGAAGTCGGACTCCGAGCCGATGGGCAGCTGCATCACGAGCGGCTTCGCGCCGAGGCGGTTGATGATGGTGTCGACCGTGAAGTAGAAGTCGGCGCCCATCTTGTCCATCTTGTTGACGAAGCAGATGCGGGGCACGCCGTACTTGTCGGCCTGGCGCCACACGGTCTCCGACTGGGGCTCCACGCCCTCCTTGCCGTCGAACACTGCGACAGCGCCGTCGAGCACGCGGAGCGAGCGCTCCACCTCGACGGTGAAGTCGACGTGGCCCGGGGTGTCGATGATGTTGATCTGGTTCTTGTTCCAGAAGCAGGTCACGGCG
This sequence comes from Leucobacter sp. gxy201, assembly GCF_051043335.1. NCBI lineage: Bacteria > Bacillati > Actinomycetota > Actinomycetes > Micrococcales > Microbacteriaceae > Leucobacter > Leucobacter sp. gxy201. The sequence goes on along the minus strand of NZ_JAMXWS010000001.1, from coordinate 329,682 downwards.
GCAGACGTGATCGTGATGCCGCGCTCCTTCTCCTGCTCCATCCAGTCGGTCGTCGCGCCGCCGTCGTGGGTCTCGCCCAGCTTGTGGTTGACACCCGTGTAGAACAGGATGCGCTCGGTCGTGGTGGTCTTGCCGGCATCGATGTGGGCCATGATGCCGATGTTGCGGACCTTGCTCAGGTCGGTGAGCACGTCTTGTGCCACGGGTCTCCTCCAGGTGTGGGGATGAAAGTTGTGGGAGTGGGGCGAGGATCGCTCGCCCCGAGGCCGTCCCGGACCCTCCGCCGTCCTGCGGGATGCAGCACGGGCGGAAGGACCCGGGGCGACGATTCGGCTTCTACCAGCGGTAGTGAGCGAACGCGCGGTTCGACTCGGCCATCTTGTGAGTGTCCTCACGGCGCTTCACTGCGGCGCCGAGGCCGTTCGAAGCGTCGAGGATCTCGTTGGTGAGACGGTCGGTCATCGAGTTCTCGCGACGGGCCTTCGCGTAGCTGGTGAGCCAGCGCAGTGCGAGCGTGTTCGCACGGTGCGGCTTCACCTCGACGGGCACCTGGTAGGTGCTGCCGCCGACGCGACGCGAACGGACCTCGAGCGTGGGGCGCACGTTGTCGAGCGCCTTCTTGAGCACCGTGACCGCGTCCTGGCCGGACTTCTCGGCGACGGTCTCGAGCGCGTTGTAGACGATGCGCTCCGCGAGACCCTTCTTGCCGTCGACCAGGATCTTGTTGACGAGCTGGCTGACGATCGGCGCGCCGTATACCGGATCGGCGACGACGGGACGCTTGGGAGCAGGACCCTTACGAGGCATTACTTCACCTTCTTTGCACCGTAGCGGCTGCGAGCCTGCTGGCGGTCCTTGACCGCCTGCGTGTCGAGCGCGCCGCGCACGATCTTGTAGCGGACACCGGGGAGGTCCTTCACACGACCACCGCGCACGAGCACCATCGAGTGCTCCTGCAGGTTGTGGCCCTCACCGGGGATGTAGGCCGTGACCTCGGTACCGTTCGAGAGCTTCACACGAGCGACCTTACGCATCGCCGAGTTCGGCTTCTTCGGGGTGGTGGTGTACACACGGGTGCACACACCGCGCTGCTGAGGGTTCGCCTTCAGAGCGGGCGCCTTGGTCTTGGTGACCTTCGGCGTCCGGCCCTTGCGAACCAGCTGCTGAATAGTAGGCACTGATTCTCCTAGTTGTTCCTGCACGGTGACAGGATTGCCGTTGATTGACAAGCATGTGCGGGCGTTTGCACGACCGCGGAGCTGCTGCGGCCCTCTTCGCCGAGGCGATCGGGGCTACCGAGTGCAGCTATGCCGTGGGGGTGTCAGCTCTTCGAGCGAGGGACCCTGACGCGCTCCCCTGGCTGCGCCGTTTGGGCACGGCTCAATCAGTGGAACACACCAAGAAGCCACTTTACGGGGTGATCCCTGCTTCTGCAAGGTTTCTCCAGGGATCGCCGAGCACGGTCTCCGCTCAGCCCCGGGGCAGCAGGAACCGGCGCAGCGCAGCCACGACCGTGTCGGGCTGCTCGGCGTGCACCCAGTGCCCGGCGCCCTTCACCGTGATGCGCTGCGTGCGCGGGAAGAGCGCGCGCATCGCGGGGGCGTCGTCGTCGGTGACGTAGTCGGATTTCTCGCCGCCCATCCAGAGCACGGGGCCCTCGTACGGCTCCCCCGGATCCGAGGGGAAGCCCATGACGGTGTCGAGCTCGGCGCGCAGCAGCGCGAGGTTCGGCTCCCAGACGAAGCCGTCGCCCTCGCGCTTCAGGTTCTGCATGAGGAAGCCGCGCACCGTGCTGTTCGGGATCTGCTCGCGCAGCGCCGCGCTCGCCTCGCCCCGCTTGTGCACGGCCCGGAGGTCGAGCGATGCGAGCGCCGAGAGCAGGTGCGGGAACTCGCCGCGCACCTCGCCGCCCGTGTCGGGCGAGATGTCGATCACGACGAGGCGCCGCACGAGATCGGGGTGGCGCAGCGCCAGCACCATCGCGACTTTGCCGCCCATCGAATGCCCGATGACGGCGACGGGACCGCGCGCGGCGAACTCGGCGCGCAGGTGCTCGGCGACCAGGTCGGCCATGTCCGCGTAGTCGAAGCGCTCGGTCCACCCCGACTGGCCGTGGTTCGGCAGATCGACCATGAGGCTCTGCACCTCGGGGGCGAGCGCCTGCGCGATCGTCGTGAAGTTCTTGCCGCGCCCGAAGAGGCCGTGGAGGAAGACGGCGCGCACCGGGGCGCCGTCATCGCCGATGACGGTCGAGTGGACGGGGCAGGAGATCGAGACGGTCACCCCTCAAACCTAGGGCATACGGGGAAGAAGCGATCCCTGTCGGGAGCGGCCCCGCCTATGCCGCGATGCGCCGCGCACGCGACGATGCCGCAAGCACCCGGGCGATGCGGCGCACGAGCCCCGCGAACACGACGGCCCACACGAGCACCGAAGCGATCGCGATCGCGCGGCCGATCTCATGCACGACCGCGAGATCGTCGGCGCGGCCCATCGACATCGACGCGACCGCGATCATGCCGACCGGGAAGACCATCGACCACAGCCCCGGCTCGTAGTCGAGCGGTATGCGGTGCACGGCATGCCGCCAGAAACCGGCCCCCACGAGCAGCGGCGTCAGCCAGGCGCAGAAGCACCAGAACACCACCACGAGCGCCGCGATGAGGCCGCGCGCCGCGTCGACCATCGGCGTCGACGCCATGCCGACGATTCCCGACCCGGCGACGACCGCGATCGCGAGCGCCCCCATCGCGACCCAGTAGGGCGGCGTGAACTCTTCGGGAGCGATGCCGTAATGCACGATGCGCAGGAGCACCAGCATCGCGACACCCGCGTAGAGCGCCACGCCCACCGACCACGACATCACCGCCAGCATACCGAGCCAGGGCACGGCCGCCGGGCCCGCGTGGGGCTGGATCTCGGCAGCCGCGACCGCGAGCGACTGGCTCGCGACCGCCCACACGAACCAGCTGCCGTTCGTGCGCGACAGGATGCGCTCCTCGCGATCGCGCGCCACCAGCACCTGCCACGGCAGCAGATAGCCGAATACGCACCACAGCGCGACGGCCACGATCACGAACCCGATCGCCAGAGGCACGGCGCCCGCCTGCGCGATCCGCACCGCGAGCACATCGGTGCCCGCGACCACGGTGAAGAATCCGAAGGCCTGCTCGGGGCTGCGCAGATCGGCGCGCAGCTGGTGCGGGAAGGCGATCGCGCGCCACGCGAACAGCACCCAGAGCACGAGGTACGCGACGATCGCGATGCCCAGGAGCGCGGCCGAGAGCCCGGCGGCGAGCGCCGCTGCTGGCGCCGGCAGCCCGGCCCCCGCATCGCGCAGCGCGATCGAGACGATGCCGGTCGCCATCACGAGGGCGAAATACCCGGGCGAGAGATGCGCCACCGCTGCCGAGAGCGTGCGATCGCGTGCGGTCATAGGAGCCAGCGTACCGCGCCCAGTCCGCGGCCCCCCGGTCCGCGGCCCGTTCGCGCCGGGTTACACCACGAGCTGGGTCACCCGCCCCGCGTCGACCTCCCAGCGGCTGCCGAGGCGCACGTTCTCGAGCATACGGCGGTCGTGCGTCACGAGCAGCAGCGCGCCGTCGTAGGTCTCGAGCGCCTGTTCGAGCTGCTCGATCGCCTCGAGATCGAGGTGGTTCGTGGGCTCGTCGAGCACGAGCACGTTGACGCCGCGGGCCTGCAGCAGAGCGAGCCCCGCACGCGTGCGCTCCCCTGGCGAGAGCCCGTCGAGCGGCCGCAGCACGTGGTCGGCCCTGAGCCCGAACTTCGCGAGCAGCGTGCGTACCTCGGCCGACGTGTACTCGGGTACGAGCTGCTCGAACGCCTCGGCGAGGGGTGCGGGGCCCGTGAGCAGCGTGCGGGTCTGATCGATCCGACCGATCGCGACCGAGCTGCCGAGACTCGCCGCACCCTCGTCCGGCGCGCGGTCTCCGAGCAGCAGCCGCAGCAGCGTCGATTTCCCGGCGCCGTTCGGCCCCGTGATCCCGATCCGCTCCCCGGCATCGACCTGCAGCGAGACCGGCCCGAGCACGAAGTCTCCCTGCCGCGCCACGGCCTCGTTCAGCGTCGCGACGACCGAGCTCGAGCGCGGGGCCGACCCGATCGAGAATTCGAGACGCCACTCCTTGCGCGGCTCCTCGACCTCCTCGAGCCGGGCGATGCGGCTCTCCATCTGGCGCACCTTCTGCGCCTGCTTCTCGCTCGACTCGGCCGATGCCTTGCGCTTGATCTTGTCGTTATCGGGCGCCTTGCGCATCGCATTGCGCACGCCCTTGCTCGACCATTCCCGCTGCGTACGGGCACGGCCGACGAGATCGGCCTTCTTCGCCGCGAACTCGTCGTACTCCTCGCGGGCCTGCTGCCGCAGCGTGGCGCGCTCCTCGAGGTACGCCTCGTACCCGCCGCCGTAGACGCGGTTCGTGCGCTGCGCGAAGTCGAGCTCGAGCACGCGGGTGACCGAGCGGGCGAGGAATTCGCGGTCATGGCTCACGAGCACGACGCCGCCGCGCAGCCCGCGCACGAACGTCTCGAGACGCTCCAGCCCGTCGAGGTCGAGGTCGTTCGTCGGCTCGTCGAGCAGCACGATGTCGAACCGGGAGCAGAGCAGTGCGGCGAGCGCCACACGCGCCTTCTGACCGCCCGAGAGCGACGTCATGAGCGCATCGGTCGCCACCTCGTCGACGGCGACGCCGAGATCAGCCAGCACCGCGGGCAGCCGCTCGTCGAGGTCCGCGCCACCGGTCGCGAGCCACCGGTCGAGCGCGGCGGAGTACTCGTCGGCCGTGCTGCCGCCCGGGTCGCCGTGCTCCGAGGCGCTCGCGAACGCTTCGGAGGCGGCGTCGAGCCGCGCCGCCGCCTCCGAGACGCCGGTTCTGCGAGCGACGTACCGGCCGATCGTCTCACCCTCGATCGGGGTGTGCTCCTGCGGCAGCCAGCCGACGAACGCGTCGGCCGGGGCGAGTGAAACCGCGCCCTCCTGCGGGGCGATCGCGCCGGCGAGGATGCTCAGCAACGTCGATTTGCCGGCACCGTTCACCCCCACGACGCCGATCACGTCGCCGGGGGCGACGGTCAGGTCGAGGCCGTCGAAGAGCGTGCGGTGGGCGTACCCTCCCGCGAGGCCTGAGGCCACGAGCGTTGCAGTCACCCCTCAACTGTAGGCGAGCCGCCAGGACGCACGTCTCCTACGGGAGTGCGGATCGCGGAGATGGCGGCATGCGGGCGGCAGCCCGGGTCCGTTCGCGTCTGCACCTCGAGCACCCGGAACCCCGCCGCTTCGAGCAGACGGGCCATCTCCTCGGTCGGCCAGAAGTATGCGGTCGTCACGGCGTGCGGGAACGACTCGACGCGCGACCCCTCGAAGAAGCCCAGCAGCAGGCGACCGCCCGGAGCCAGGGATCGCGCGAACTCCGCGAGCACGTCGGGCAGATTCACTGGGTCGACATGGATGACCGAATACCAGGCGAGGATGCCGGCCAGCTCCCCCGCCTCCGCCGGGATCGCCTCCAGCCCGCCGAGGCGGTATTCGGTTCCGGGGAAGCGAGAGCGGGCACTGTCGATGAACCCCGGAACCTGGTCGATGCCCTCGATGTCAGCGCCGCGGGATCGCAGGTGCGCGGTCCAGTGACCGGGGCCGCAGCCCGCGTCGAGGATGCGGCCGTCGATACTCGCAGCCCACTCCTCGATCGTGCGACGATCGATCGGCGACATCGCGCCGACATCGCCGAGGAGGTCGATGTACTCGGCCGCCCGGGCGCCGTACGCCTCGCGGGCGTCGCGCATCATGAGGTCCCTGCGCTCAGACGTTGAGGTGCCATTCGCAGACGTCGCCGCGGCTGAGAACGTCTGCTCTCAGACCACCTGAACACGCTGGTCGCCCAGAACGTATTCGATAGCCAGACTGCCCCCGACCGCCTTGAGGTAACTGCGGATCGTGCCGATCTTCGCACTGTCGAGATCGCCGTGCTCGATCTTGGAGACCTGGCGCTGACCAACGCCGATGCGCTCGGCGAGCTGGGCCTGCGTGAGGCCGGCTTCCTCGCGCAACTCGCGCAGCCGGTACGCGCGCACTTCTGCGAGCAGCCGCTCCTTGTGTGCCTCGACGCGCTCCCGGTCCACGGGACGCTCGGCGACGAAATCCTTCAGCGACACAGCCATCTCGATCACTTTCCTCTCAGTCTGCGCAAGTGGTCGTCGAACGTGTCGTCGGCCAGCGGGATATTCTTTCCATACCAACGTGTCCAATTGCCGGCCTTGTCGCCAGCGATCAGCATGATCGCTGAGCGCTCCGGGTCGAAGGCGAACAGGAGGCGCAGTTCGGACCGGCCAGACGAACCTGGCCTGAGTTCCTTCATATTGCGGTGTCTCGACGAAGACACCGTATCGACAAGGAGCCGTCCGAGCTGAGGACCGCGCTCCTCAAGCAGCTCAATCGCAGCGACCACCTGTACGTACGAGTCCTCGTCCAAGGAAGCGAGCCACCCTGCGATCAACTCGATGTCCACGCTCCACATGACATCAGCTTAGACCCCACAGGGTCTACCTGCAATGGGTCGTGGATCAGCCAGTCACAGCTCGAGGCGTGTGCGAAAGCGAATATGCAACCACTTTTCGCGAGAAGGGATTTCCGTCCAGCATCTCGACGATTCGAGCGCGATCGTCCGCCTTCGGCTTCCCAGGCAAGCATTACTGTTCGCCGCTCACAGACGTTCGTCCGATACGGAGCTCCACCGATTTCCTATCAGACGTTGAACCGCCACTCGCAGACGTCGCCTCAAGGTATCGGAGAGCGGCAATCCAGGTAATGACAGATCCGATCAGCTCGAGATGGGTTCTCTACGCCGCCTCGGCGAAGAAGCAAGATAGCGTCTCATATGGGCCTTGAGCGTCTTCGTGGCCCGCGCATCCTTAGCGAGCCTTTCGAATAGCACCTCCCGAGTCTCGCGTGCAGCCTCGGTGAACGCTTGCTGCACAACTCTCATGAGCCTCGTCAGCATTTCTTCAGAAGGCATTTCCCCAATCGAGGCCAGATCCTTCGCGGAGGGCTCCCTCTTCCGCGTCACCGCCATTGCAGCGGCCATCGAAAGATGAAAGACAAAATCCTCGACTTGTCCAGTGTCCCGACGTGCTCGTAAAAACTCCTCGCAAGTACGCACAATCGCGATGGCGGAATAATACATATTCATCGGTTGCGTCCCGCTAAAGACCACGCGATAGATATCGTCTTGAAAGATCCGCGATACTTCACCTCTAGAAATGTGCGGAGATTGAACCAGTGTCGCTAGCACAGCCTGCCCCATTTGATCGATAGACACGAGCTTCCTGAGGGGGATCTGCCGATTTCGATAGAAGTTTTTACGCCGCTCGTAGGAAAGGCCATGGATGCTCAAGAACTCTTCGATCTCTCGCTGCACGCGATCAGTCGCGCGCAGCGAACTCAACCCAAGAATGGTTTGACTATTCGTGGCGCGAATAATCCGGTCCTTGACTAGATCGTCTCCAGCCTGGATCACCTTTACCAATACGCCACGGTCATCCGCATACTCGCTCGACGACCCTTTCTTGTAGATCTCATGGGACGTCTGAAGCCCATTCACGATCTGAGGCGAGTCCAGATGCAAAAGTTTTCCGGCAGGCTGCACTCGGTCAGCTACAATCGTGACGCCATTGTTAAGCCACCAGAAGTCAACTTCGTTGTCCTGCGTACCGAGGGTTCCTTCAATGCTCTTGTTCACTTCCGACCCGCTGTCATAGTCGCGCACGTTCGCATCAAAGAGCGCCGCGTCCAATTGACCTGTTTCATCGGTAATGAACTTCTGATAGTCATACAGCTTGACTAATCCAACATAACCACCGGTCATATCAGTAGAAATCGGGTTCTCAGCCAAAGTAAGTTCTGCCGTTACAGGGGGTTTGTCGCGCACGAGATCTGCGATACTCGCCGCATCTAGCAGTTCAACCACGGGCTCGCAGTTCCCGAAGCAATCTTTAAGAGTTCCCTCTAGCTGAGTGGCTTTCAACTCAACGTTGGGGTGTATGTGTTCAGCTTTTAGTGCGGCGAACGCAACAGAAATCCTGAGCCTTGGGAGGTCCATCGCTCGATATGTGTTGAGAAACCGTCGAGTAATCTCAACTAGCCGAGGATTAAATTCCTTTGCGAGCGCGCTATCGTCACGCGAGAAATCCAACAGTTTGGGAAGATGGATAATCAGTTTTTCAACGGCACTCTCGCCAAACCCTTTTGTGTTCTTTACTTGAATTAACACCAAATCAAGCTGAGGGTTCCGCCCAAGGGCGGCTGCATTCACACCGTCTCTGAGGTAATAACCGTTAGCGAAAATGTGGATCGCGTCAATACCACCATCACGCGTGCCATCGACGATACCGGAAAGCACGTCATCATGACTGGGTCGGTACTTGTTCAAGTAGTTAGAAGAAACGAAGTAGGCCTCTTGCTCCGCAGCATTAAACCCTGCAGTCTCAAGCCGAGATCTTTCGACCATGTCTTCAAGCAAGACGACATCGTTGGCACCCATTCACGTTCCTTTCAACCAGAAACATCAATTTTCTATCTCAACTCTATGAGACCGTTTGGAGCAGGAATGCAACCCTTACCGGCCCCAGCCAAGATTTGCTCAACAACAAGAAGTGATCTTTGTTGAGCACGCTACTTGCCGAATCATCGTGGTGGCGCGCCGCATACCTTCATGAGCGCTTACGCAAACCTACTCACTTTTTCGTAGCAGATACATTTCCGTGACGCCACTCGCAGACATCGCCGTCCTGCATGACGTAGTCCTTGCCCTCCATGCGGGCTTTGCCCTTGGCGCGGGCCTCGGCGACCGAGCCCGCCTCGACGAGGTCGTCGAACGAGATGATCTCACCCTTGATGAAGCCCTTCTCGAAGTCGGTGTGGATCGCGCCGGCGGCCTGGGGCGCCGTGGCGCCCTTCGGGATCGTCCAGGCGCGGGCCTCCTTGGGGCCGGCGGTGAGGTAGGTCTGCAGTCCGAGGGTGTCGAAGCCGACGCGGGCGAGCTGGTCGAGGCCGCTCTCCTCCTGGCCGATCGACGCGAGCAGCTCGGCCGCGTCCTCGGCGTCGAGCTCGATGAGCTCGCTCTCGATCTTCGCATCGAGGAAGATGGCCTTCGCGGGCGCGACGAGCGCCGCGAGCTCCTCGAGCTTCGCCGCATCCTGCAGCACGCCCTCGTCGACGTTGAAGACGTAGAGGAACGGCTTCGCGGTGAGTAGGCCGAGCTCCTTGATGGGCTCGAGGTCGATCCCTGCCTGCGAGAGCACCTTGCCTTCGTCGAGCGCCGCGCGCGCCGCCTTCGCGGTTTCGACGACCGAGGCGTCGATCTTGCGGTTCTTCAGCTCCTTCTCGAAGCGCACGAGCGCCTTGTCGAGAGTCTGCATGTCGGCGATGATCAGCTCGGTGTTGATCGTCTCCATGTCGCTCGCGGGGTCGACCTGGCCGTCGACGTGCACCACGTCGGGGTCGGCGAAGCCGCGCACGACCTGCGCGATCGCGTCGGCCTCGCGGATGTTGGCGAGGAACTGGTTGCCGAGCCCCTCGCCCTCGCTCGCGCCGCGCACGATACCGGCGATGTCGACGAAGCTCACCGGCGCCGGCAGCAGGCGCTCGCTGCCGAAGATCTCGGCGAGCTTGTCGAGCCTGGGGTCGGGCAGGTTGACCACGCCCACGTTCGGCTCGATCGTCGCGAACGGGTAGTTCGCCGCGAGAGCGTCGTTATGGGTGAGCGCGTTGAAGAGGGTCGACTTGCCGACGTTCGGGAGTCCGACGATGCCAATTGTAAGAGCCACGAGGGTCTAGTCTACGCGAGGCCGCGGGCGGTTCCTCCGCGGCGGCGCGCATGTCAGCCGCATGTGCCACCCTTGTTCCATGCCCGTCGACTTCACCGCCATCGATTTCGAGACCGCGAACGGCCACCCCTCCTCCGCCTGCGCGGTGGGTCTCGTCAGGGTTCGCGAGGGGCGCGTCGTCGAGCGCGCCGACTGGCTCATCCGCCCGCCCGCCGAGCACTCCGACTTCCTTCCCTTCAACATCAAGATCCACGGCATCACCCCGCAGATGGTCGCCGACGCGCGCGACTGGGCCGACCAGCTCGCAGAACTGCGCGAGTTCATCGGCACGGACGTCGCGGTGGCGCACAACGCCTCGTTCGACATGGGCGTGATCAAGGCCGCATGCGCCGCATCAGTCGTGCCGACACCGAAGTTCCGCTACCTCTGCAGCGTACAGGTGTCGCGCAAGACCTACGACATCCCGTCGCACCGCCTGCCGCTCGCGGCGGCCGCCGCCGGGTACGGCGAGTTCTCGCACCACGAAGCGCTGGCCGATGCCGAGGCGTGCGCCGCGATCATCACCGATGCCGCCGTGCGTCACGGAGCCGACGATGTCACCGCGCTCGCGAAGCACGCCGGCGTGCGCATCCACCAGTTGACGGCCATTCCGCTGAAGCTCTGACCGGACGCTCCAGGCGCCGCCCGGATGTCGGCGGTCGCGCCTAGGGTCGCCAGCAGCCGCAGACCCCACGAAACCCGAGAGATCATGAACGCACTCACCGTCGCACTGCTCGTCGCGAACCTCGCCCTGCTCATCGCCGTGCTCGTCGTCCTGCTGCTCCGCACCGGGCGCGGGGCGAGCGCCGACGCCCCGGCCGCCGGTCGGGAGCTGCGCCTCGAACTGGCGGCGCAGCGCGGCGAACTCGCGCAGGCACTCGCGTCGGGCCAGCAGCAGCTCGACTCGCGCCTGCAATCGGTGGCCGCCGCGCAGAGCGGCGAGCTCGCCCGCGACCGGGCCGCGCGCGAGGCGGGAGAGCGCGAGCAGCGCGAACTGCTCGAGCGCGCGCTCGCGCACCTCAGCGACCGCATGCACCGGAGCGCCCAATCGTCATCGCGCTCGCAGCTCGAACTGCTGCAGACCCTGCAGAACGAACTCGAGAAGATGCGTCAGGGCAACGAGGCGAAGCTCGAGAGCATGCGCGCGACCGTCGACGAGAAGCTGCAGGGCACCCTCGAGCGCCGCCTCGGCGAATCGTTCAAGCTGGTCAGCGACCGCCTCGAGCAGGTGCAGAAGGGGCTCGGCGAGATGCAGACGCTGGCCTCGGACGTGGGCGGCCTCAAGCGGGTGCTCACCAACGTGAAGAACCGCGGCAGCTGGGGCGAGGTGCAGCTCGCGCGCCAGCTCGAAGACATGCTGGCCCCCGAGCAGTTCGCCGAGAACGTCGCCGTGCGCCCGCACGCGTCGGAGCGCGTGGAGTTCGCCGTCAAACTGCCGGGGCGCGAAGCCGGCGAGACGCCGGTCTGGCTGCCGATCGACTCCAAGTTTCCCCAGGAGGACTATGAGCGGCTGCTCGCAGCGCAGGAGAGCGGTGAGAAGGAACAGGTCGAGACTGCGGGCAAGAACATCGAGCGGGCGATCGTCGCGCAGGCGAAGCTCATTCGCGACAAGTACATCGCGCCGCCGTACTCGACCGATTTCGCGATCATGTACCTGCCCACGGAGGGGCTGTTCGCCGAGGTTGCGCGCCGGCCGGGGCTCGCGAGTCGCCTCCAGCTCGATTACCACGTCACCGTCGCGGGCCCGACCGTGCTCATGTCGCTGCTGAACAGCCTCCAGCTCGGGTTTCGCACCCTCGCGATCGAGAAGCGCAGCTCAGAGGTCTGGCAGGTGCTCGGAGCGGCGAAGGCCGAATTCCAGAAGTACGGCCAGGTGTGGGCGAAGCTCGAGAAGCAGCTGCAGACCGCCCAGAACACGGTGCATCAGGCCGGCGTGCGCACCCGCGCCGTCGAGCGCACCCTCCGTTCGGTCGAGACGACCGGCGGTCTCGTACCGCTGCCCGCGGTCGATGAGTCGGGCCTATTCGATTCGGCCGACGCGCTCGATGCGGCCGCGAGCACCGGTGACGCGGAAACGTCGGGCGCCCCCGGAAACCCGGAGACGCCCGACGTCGAGGATTGAGCAGTCGCTCAATCGTCCCAGCGCGACGGGTCCATGTCGCTGATGATGTGGCGGATCGTGCCCGAGTGCGACCGCATCACGATGCTCTCCGCGCGCACGAAGGGGCCGCGGCGCTGCACGCCGTCGACGAAGTCGGCCGAGGTGATGCCGGTGGCGACGAAGTAGCAGTTGTCGCTCGCGACGAGGTCGTTCGACTCGAGCACCCGGTCGAGGTCATGGCCGGCGTCGATGGCGCGCTGGCGCTCGTCGTCGTCCTTCGGCCACAGCTTGCCCTGAATCATGCCGCCGAGCGCTTTCACCGCGCAGGCGGTGATGATGCCCTCGGGAGTGCCGCCCACGCCCACGCACATGTCGATGCGCGAATCCCAGCGGGCCGCGTTCACGCCGCCCGCGACATCGCCGTCCATGAGCAGACGCGTACCGGCACCGGCCTCCCGGATCTCGGCGATGAGCGGCTCGTGACGAGGACGGTCGAGTACCGCGACGCGGATATCGGTCACATCGACCTTCTTCGCGCGCGCCAGTGCACGGATGTTCTCGCCGATGGGGCGGCGGATGTCGACGACGCCGACGCCCTCGGGCCCGCAGACGAGCTTGTCCATGTAGAACACGGCCGACGGGTCGTACATCGAGCCGCGATCGGCGACCGCGATGACCGACAGCGCGCCCGGGCGGCCCTCTGCCGTCAGCCGGGTGCCGTCGATCGGGTCGACGGCGACGTCGCACGCCGCCCCTTCGCCGTTGCCGACGACCTCGCCGTTGTAGAGCCACGGGGCGTCGTCCTTCTCGCCCTCGCCGATCACGACAGTGCCCTGCATGTTCACGGTCGAGAGGAAGCGGCGCATCGCATCGACCGCAGCGCCGTCCGCCGCATTCTTGTCGCCGCGTCCGATCCACGGCGTCGCGCGCATCGCCGCCGCCTCTGTCGCACGTACGAGCTCCATTGCCAAGTTACGGTCGGGCTGCCACTCGCCCAGCGATACAGGTTCAGTCATGACCTTCACCCTACCGCGTAGACTGGGGGTTCGAGCGGTCGACTTTCGACTTCCGCCCCCGTCACAGAGGACAAGGAGCATCAATGCCCGTCGCAACTCCGGAACAGTATGCAGCGATGATCGACGCCGCGAAGCAGGGCGGTTTCGCCTTCCCGGCGGTGAACGTATCGAGCACGCAGACCCTCAACGCAACGCTGCAAGGCTTCGCCGAGGCGGGTTCCGACGGCATCATCCAGGTCACGACGGGCGGCGCCGATTACTTCGCGGGCCACACCGTGAAGAACCGCGCGGGCGGCGCGATCGCGTTCGCGAAGTTCGCCGAAGAGGTCGCGAAGTCGTACGACATCACGGTCGCTCTGCACACCGACCACTGCCCGAAGAACGCGCTCGACGACTTCCTGCTGCCCCTCGTCGCGGCCAGCGAGGAGCGGGTCGCCCAGGGCGGGCTCCCCTACTTCCAGTCGCACATGTGGGACGGCTCGGCAGTGCCCCTCGCCGAGAACCTCGAGATCGCGAAGGAGCTGCTGCCGCGCCTCAAGGCGATGGAGGTCATCCTCGAAGTCGAGATCGGCGTCGTCGGCGGCGAAGAAGACGGCGTGAGCCACGAGATCAACGATCAGCTCTACACGACGCTCGAAGACGCGGTCGACACCGTCGAGGCCCTCGGGCTCGGCGAGCAGGGCCGCTATCTCGCGGCGCTCACCTTCGGCAACGTGCACGGCATCTACAAGCCCGGCGGCGTCAAGCTGCGCCCCGAGCTCCTGGCCGAGATCCAGGCCGGCCTGCAGGCGAAGTACGGCACCGGCGAGAAGCCGCTCGACCTCGTATTCCACGGCGGCTCGGGCTCGTCGTCCGAAGAGATCGCCGAGGCGGTGCGCAACGGCGTCATCAAGATGAACATCGACACCGACACCCAGTACGCCTTCACCCGCTCGATCGCCGATTCGATGTTCACGGGCTACAACGGCATTCTGAAGGTCGACGGCGAGGTCGGCAACAAGAAGCAGTACGACCCCCGCGCCTGGGGCAAGGTCGCCGAGACTGCCATGGCCTCGCGCGTCGCACTCGCGGCGCAGCAGCTCGGCTCGGCGGGCAACTCGGTCAGCGCGTAATGGCAGACGAGCGCCCGACGAAGCCCGAGTTCGGCGAGTACGCGCCCGAGGGGTGGGAATGGAAGCCCGAGGGGGCAGACGCTCCCGACTCTCCGGGCGCCGATGCGGCGCAGCCGGCGGGGTCGGCTCCTCGCCAGGGATCAGGACAGATCCCCGGTGTGCCGCACAACCTCGGGGCGCCGGCGCGCACCGGTGCGGCGGCGGCCGCACCGTCGCCGTCGGGTGCGCAGGGTGCTCCCCCGCTCCCCGAGGCTCCTGCGGCTCCGGGCGGGTCGCGCCCAGCAGAGCCCGCTCCCTACCGCTCGGAGGCGCCCGCCCCGGCCGGCTCCGCCGTCGCGTTCGGGGCACGGCGCCCGAACCTCGCCGACCGCGTCATCACGATCATCCTGCTCGTCGTGGGCGCATTCGGGGCGCTCAACCTGGCAGCCTCGGCCAACGGGTTGCGGGCCTCGTTCGATCTCATGGCCGCGGCGCTCGAAGTCGAAGGGTTCTCCGCGCCGGCCTCGCTCGGCACGCTCGGCACGATCGGGGCGATCGTCATCTTCGCGATCTACGCGTTGAACGTCGTGTATTCGATCCAGCGATTGCGGCATGCGCGGGTCGCGTTCTGGGTGCCGCTCGTCGCTTTCGTCGTCGCGTTCATCGCGTTCACCGTGATCCTGTTCATCGCGATGGGCCAGGCTCCCGACCTCATGCAGGCCATGTCGGCCCCCGATGCACCGTCGAAGGTGCTCGACTACATGTTCGCGCAGGCCGGGTCGACCCCGTAGCCGTTCGGGCGCTGGCGCGGTGATGCCGCGTCAGCGCCGCACACGGCCGCCGATCGCACGCTCATCGGTGTTCCCCGCGGCGTCCTGGCGCAGCTCCTTCGGCAGCGAGAACACCAGGTCCTCCTCCGCGGTGATGGTGGCCTCGATATCGAGGTAGCCCGCATCGGCAAGATCGTCGAGCAGCTCCTGCACGAGCGACTCGGGCACCGAGGCTCCGCTCGTGACGCCGATCGTGCGCACACCGTCGAGCCAGTCCTGCTGCACTTCGGTGGCGAAGTCGATGCGCTTCGCCTCGCGCGCGCCGTATTCGAGCGCGACCTCCTTGAGACGTACGGAGTTCGACGAGTTCGCTGAACCGACGACGAGTACGAGGTCGGCCTGCGGTGCGATCTGCTTGACGGCCACCTGCCGGTTCTGCGTTGCGTAGCAGATGTCGTCGCTCGGCGGGTCTTGCAGGTTCGGGAAGCGTTCGCGCAGACGTCGCACGGTCTCCATGGTCTCGTCGACCGAGAGCGTCGTCTGCGACAGCCACACGAGACGGTCGGGGTCTCGGACCTC
Organism: Leucobacter sp. gxy201; assembly: GCF_051043335.1. Lineage (NCBI taxonomy): Bacteria > Bacillati > Actinomycetota > Actinomycetes > Micrococcales > Microbacteriaceae > Leucobacter > Leucobacter sp. gxy201. The sequence goes on along the minus strand of NZ_JAMXWS010000001.1, from coordinate 314,246 downwards.
GAGCGTCTCGACGTCGTCGGGCGAATTCACGATCGTGATGTGCTCGGGCGCCTCGCCGTAGGTGCCCTCGACCTCTTCGTGCCCGGTGTGGCCGATGAGCAGGATCTCGCGATCCTGCTTCGCGAAGCGCACCGCCTCCCGGTGCACCTTGGTCACGAGCGGGCAGGTCGCATCGATGGCGTGCAGGTGCCGGTCGGCCGCCTCCTGCACGACCACCGGCGAGACGCCGTGCGCCGAGAAGACGACGTGCGCGCCCTCGGGCACCTCCGCGATCTCCTCCACGAAGATCGCCCCCATCTTCTCGAGCGTCTGCACGACGTGCACGTTGTGCACGATCTGCTTGCGGACGTACACGGGAGCGCCGTGGAGCTCGATCGCCCGCTCGACGGCGACGACGGCGCGATCGACTCCGGCGCAGTAGCCGCGGGGTGCCGCGAGCAGCACCTTCTTCTCGCCGTCGACGGGCAGGTTCTTCAAACGCCCGGTCACGCGGCGCATGCGGGGCATCGCGAGGCTCACCACGGGGGCGCCGATCGTGCGCTGATCGACGGGCGGCACAGTCTCACTCATGCTCCGGAGTCTACCCGCTGGGGCTGCGATGACCGCTCGCCGAAACCGAGGCTCCACGGGTCGAAGGGGCGCGCGGTCGGGAAGTCGCGGCGCAGCATCATGCCGACGCCGTCCTCATCGTTCGAGAGCGTCACTTCGACCCCCGTCGCCGTACCGGGCTGCGCGTTGCCCATCAGCACGCCAGCGCCCACCGATTCGAGCATCTCGCGATCGGCGGTCGTGTCTCCGAACGCGAGCACCTGATCGGTACCGATGCCGAAGTGCGCGCAGAGCGCCTCGACGGCGGAGAACTTGCGCGCGTGCACCGAAGTGCACTCCAGTACGTTGCCCGATCGGTGCACGAACATCTCGTCCGCGAGCGGCACCAACCGGCGCTCGAGCTCGTTCAGCGGCTCCGCCTCGCCGCGGAACATGATCTTGAACGTCTCGTTCTCTCCGATCGCACGCTCGACCGCGGGTCGGCCGACGTCGGTCGGCCACACACCGGTGCCACGGGCTTCGCGCAGGCCCCAGTGCCCCATGTCGCTCACGGCCCAGGTGTCGCGCCCGTAGACGCCGACGTGCACGGGGAGGTCGGCCGCGCATTCGCCGGCGCGCGCGACGGTCGGCGCCGGGATCGCCACCGCGCGCAGTGTCGCCAGGCTATCGCCGTAGGCGCCGTCCGTGCCGGTGCTCGTACCGGCACCACGAGCCTCGACGAGCGCACCGCTGAAGGTCGCGTACGAGACCGATGCGCCGAGCTCCTGCGCGATGAGCCGCGCCGAGCTCGGCGGCCGGGCCGTGACGAGGAATACGTGCGCGCCGTACTCCTCGGCGACTCGGGCGATCTCGCTCCGCGTGAATGCGGGGACGCGCTTGTCCGAGCCGATGAGCGTGCCGTCGATGTCGAGCGCGAGGGCGCGGATCGTGGGTTCGCTCATCGCTTGCTCTCCTGCAACGTCGAGATCTGGTCAGGGCCGCGGTCTGAGTCGCGGTCGGGTGGCATGCAGCGCACGGCCACGGCATCCACTCTACGGTTCGGCGCGAGCCGGTCGCCGCAGACCCGCGGGTAGGCTGGTGCCCATGGCTGACGCAGCATCGAACGCCCCCGCGACGCGCGACGCGCCCTGGCCGGTCGCGCTCATGAGCGAGAAGATCGCAGCCTGGGTCGAGCGCCTCGGCACCGTATGGATCGAGGGCGAGATCACGCAGTGGCAGGTACGCGGCGGCCACGTGTACGGCAAGCTGCGCGATCTGCAGCAGGATGCGACGGTGAGCTTCACCGTGTGGCGCTCGGTAGCCCAGCGGCTCACGGGCGAGTTCTCGCAGGGCGACCGCGCGGTCGCGCTCGTGAAACCGAACTTCTGGGTCAAGGGCGGCTCGCTCACGGTTCAGGTGCTCGAGCTTTCGCACGTGGGTCTCGGCGAACTGCTCGAGAGACTCGAGCGGCTGCGACGCCAGCTGCAGAGCGAAGGGCTCTTCGATGTCGAACGCAAGCGGCCGCTGCCGTTCCTGCCGGGCCGCATCGGGCTCGTCACCGGTCGCGATTCGGACGCCGAGAAAGACGTCATCCGCAATGCCACGCTGCGCTGGCCCGGAGTGCAGTTCGAGGTGCATCACGCCGCGGTGCAGGGCGACCGGGCGGCCGCAGAGGTAGCGGCGGGCATCGAGGCGCTCGACAGGGATCCCCGGGTCGACGTCATCATCGTCGCCCGCGGCGGCGGCGACTTCCAGAATCTTCTGCCGTTCAGCGACGAGCGGGTCATCCGTGCGGCGGCGGCGGCGGGCACGCCGATCGTCAGCGCGATCGGTCACGAGGCCGATCGGCCGCTGCTCGACGAGGTCGCCGATCTGCGTGCTTCGACGCCCACCGATGCGGCGAAACGCGTGGTGCCCGACGTGGGCGAGGAGCTGGCGCGCATTGATCAGGCGCGGGCGCGGATGAGCAGCCGACTCGGCCAGATGCTCGCCCATGAGACCGCTTCGCTCACGGCGCTGCGCGGCAGGCCGGTACTCGCCCTCCCCGAGCGTATCGTGGACGACCGCGCCGAGGAGCTCGTGCGGTGGATCGCGCGCGGCACGGAACTCGCCGACCGTGCGATCGAGGACCGTGCGCGCGGGCTCGCGGAGGCGCGTTCCCGTCTCGGCGCGCTCTCGCCGCGGGCGACGCTCGAACGCGGGTATGCGATCGCGCAGCTCATCGATGCAGCGGGCACCCCCGGCGAGGTAGTGCGTGACCCCGCAGAAGCCCCGGAGGGCACCGCCCTCTCGATCGCGCTCGCCGGCGGGCGTCTGGGCGCCCGGGCCTCGCGTTAGAACGGTGGGGGTTCGCCGGTCTCGACGAACCTGACCCGGCCCTCCGGCACCGTCCGGGTCTTCCGGACGGTCGGGGACGTCCACTCGAACGTCGCATCCGGTAGCTGCACCACTTCCCAGCCGCCGTGATGCTTCACGAGATGATGATTACGGCACAAGTACCCGAGGTTCGTCATCGCGGTCTCGCCGCCATCGGCGACGGCGACCGTGTGATCGATATCGCACCGGAACCCCGGCATGCGGCAGCCCGGCCACCGGCAATGCGCGTCCCGGACCTGGAGCTTGCGCTTCTGATCCGCCGACGGCACCCGGGACTCCACCTTCCGGATGTCGCCGGTACCGGGATTCACAGTGACCTCCACCCATGAGGTCGCGGCCCCCGCGACCCGGCGGGCCATGTCGGCCGGGATGGGGCCGCAGCCCTCGAGCTCGGACTGCGGTCGTGCACCGGGGCCCGAGGATGCTTCAGGATCGGGGTCGCGTGCCATGTCGGTGTCGAGGCCGGTGTCGAGGTCGGTGTCGAGGTCGTCCTCGTGGACGATCACCTGCACGATGCCCTGCACATTCCCCGCAGCCGTCGACTCCGCGGCCACTGCCGCATCCGCGACCGTCTGGGCGCCGTCTTCAGTGGTGAAGTCGATACCGAGGAAATCGGCGAGCAGATCCGCCCGAATCTCCCCCACACCCCGCGACCGCACCACCGGCAGTTCAGTACCGGTCTTCGCGGCCTGTTCTTTCACTGCGCGTGCCTCTGCCGCCTCGGCCTGGGCGGTGGACTGCGCCATCCGAGTCAGGCGCGAGTAGATCGCCTGCGCCCGATCCACCGGCAGATACGCGCACAACACCGCCATACCGTCCCCCGCGGTCTCGAGCCACACCCGGCGGTGCTGCTGTTCGCGTGCATGACGGCCGTCGATCGATTCCCACGCATACTTCTCCGCAACCCTGCGCGCATAGGGGCGCAGCTGATTCGGGGATACCTGACGGGCTTTCTCCAGCACGAGCCGCTCATACACCGCACGACGATCTCTGATCTCCGAAGTATCTGCACTGCCGGGGATACCGATGATGCGGCCGCTGTCGGCGATCACGCCCGCATGCTGCGGCGCGACCTCCCCCGCCTCGAGCGCATGAACGACGTTCGCGTACTGGGTGGTGAGCTCGACCGCTTTCTCGATGCGCTGCTGCACCGACTGCTCCGACAACCGCGCCGACGCCGCGACATCGGCGACCGCGCTCCGGTATGCGAGCGACCGCTCCACCGGACCATCCCACGACTTCCCGGCGCCCGAAGCGGCTTCACTCGAGCCCGGCTCCCCCACCACGAGGCCCGCGTGTTCGGCGGCCGCGACGGCCCGCACATACGCATGCGCCCGCAGACGTTCCGCCTCGAGTGCGCGGGAGCGCTGCTCGATATCCTCGACCCACGACACCGCCCGATCCAGAGCACCCAGATTCGGACTGCCCGGCCCGAACACCCCGGCAGGCACGACACCCGCACGACCCCGAACACCCCCACCAGCCCCAGCACGAACTCCGGAAGTACCGGATTCCGCGGGCGCGGAAGCCGGGTCCTGGGGCGCGTGGCCTGAGGTGGTGAACATGCTTCTATTGTCCCAGTTTCCGCCGACATTCGCACCCCGAAAAGTGCTTCTGATCAGGAATTGTGGATAACTCGCCCGATTCGGGCAAAACCGCCCAAAACGCCACCCTGTGGAGGAAGAAAGAAGCCCCGAGAGCCCGGATCATGCCTCGGAAAAGCTCCGACGCGGCCCCGGAGGGCACGCGCGCGGCCGTGCTCAGTCGCGGCTCGTCATCTCGAGGTCGCTGCCATCGGCGTTCATGCGGAACCAGGCCGAGTGGTAGTCGTTCTCGACCGAGAGCGCGATCTCGACCGGGCCGATCTGCCGGGCGAACGACTCGCTGTGCACGTCGTGGTCCGTCGTACGTCGCACCGAGACGATGGTGCGGTCGGCGTCGGGCAGCTCGGCGAGCACTCGAGCCTGATCGAGCGCCCGTTCGATCGACCGCCAATCGACGTCGGAGAGCAGGAACTGTTCATCGGCATCGTCGGGTTGAATGAGTGCGGGCCCGGAGTGCTTCACGACGCCGCGCCGGTAGCTCCAGTCGTCGGTCTCCTGCTCGCCGGGCACGACGGCCGCCTCGACGGTGATGAGGTCGTCGGACACCGTCGCATTCACGATGCTGCCGTGACCGATCGAGCGCTCGAGCTCGCCGATCGCTCGCTCGAGCGGTGCCCCCTCGCGCAGGTCGGCGTGCAGCTGCCCGGTCGTGCGCAGCGCGGCGACCGACTCGACGACCGCCCCCCGATACGGCAGCACTACGACGGCCGCGGCGACCAGAGCCGCGATGACGAACGCGGCGATGCGCAGGGGCCTGCCCGTGCGACCGATGCCGATGAGCGGCCGGCGGCGCCCACCGCCGGCAGTCGGCAGCCCCGGCTCCGGGACGAGCAGCGGCCCGGCATCGGAGGCATCAGGCACGACCGGTGACGCGTGCAGAGCATCGGCGATGGGCCTCGCACTGCCCGGAACCAGAGCCACATCGGGCCCGCCGTCGACGAGCAGCACCGCCTCATGCACCGACCCGGGCTGGAAGGCGGGGATCTCGGTGACCGCGACGATGCGCTTCATCGTCGTACGGAACGCGCTGCCCGAATGCGGCTGCACCGTGAGCTCGAGCTCGCACAGCGGCTGATCGTTGATCTGGGTGCCGGTCTGTCGCAGCACATCGACCCGCGCCGCCGCACCTCTGCCCGCTTCGATCGCGGCGTCGATCATCTGCGCCGAAGGCATCTGCACACCGCTCAGCGACCGGCCCACCAGCACGAGCACACCGCTGCTGATCGCAACCGGGAGCCCCACGGCGAACCCCCACGAACCCGCCCCCGGAGGCCCGATCAGAGCGGCGACCCCGCCGCCGAGCACGAATCCCAACCCGATGAAGAACAGCAGACGCAGCACCCCGCGAGTATACCGACCGCCCGGGCGTTCAGCGGTCTGCGCGTAGAATGGGCCGTATGAGTGTCCAGACGCCGGCCGATGTCGCCGCGCTCAGCTATGAACAGGCGCGCGACGAGCTGATCCAGGTGGTGAGCCGTCTCGAGCAGGGCGGCACCTCGCTCGAAGAATCGCTGCAGCTGTGGGAGCGCGGCGAGGCCCTCGCTGCCCGCTGCGAGGATTGGCTGATCGGCGCCCGCCGGCGCCTCGAAGCGGCACGGCAGGACGGTACCGGTGCAGAGACCGGCACCGCGTCCGGCTCCGAGAACGAGGTCTGATTTGGCGAAGCAGAAGCACCCGAACGTCGTCGCCGAACTCGGCCGCCCCGAGACGCCGGGCGAGACCGCCGCGCGCAAGGCCGAGAACAGCCGCCTGTACCGCGAACGCAAGACCGTCAACAACCTCGTGCTCTCGCTGCTCGTCACACTCGGCCTCGTCGCCGTCATCTTCCTGATGGTGCCGCGCGGCGTCGGCGGATTCGACGAGCACTCGATCGACGTCGCGGCACTCGCGGCCGATGCCGAGCCGGGTGCCGGGCGCGCCCTCGCCGCCCCCGACGTGCCCGAGGCGTGGAAGGCGAAGCAGGCCGTGCTGCGCGAGCGCGACGGCCTCGTGTCGTGGCGCATCAATTACACGACCGTCGACGAGCAGTCGGGCATCGAGTCCTACGCCGCCGTCGTGCAGGGCTTCCGGGCCGACAGCGCTCCCGTCGACGAGGCCTGGGTCGCCGAACAGCTCGAGCAGCAGAGCGCCACCGGCACCGAGCAGATCAGCGGCATCGACTGGACCGTATACGACCACACCGACCGCAGCGCGGACAACGCGAACATGCTGTTCGGCTTGGAAGGCGAGTGGAACGGCAGCACGATCCTCGTGTTCGGCACCGATTCGCCCGCGACCATCCGCGTGCTGGCGACGCAGGTCGCCGAATCGCTCGGCGCATAACCCCGCAGAAGGAGCAGCAATGACGACACCACGGGTCACTCCGCAGGAAGCCTGGAACGATCTCAAGGCCGGTAACGAGCGCTTCATGCGCGACGAACTGCGCCACCAGAACCAGGACACGGATCGACGTCATGAGCTCGCGACCGGCCAGGCGCCCAACGCTGCCTTCCTCGGCTGCGCGGACTCGCGCGTCGCCGCCGAGATGCTCTTCGACTGCGGCCTCGGCGATCTGTTCGTCGCCCGCAACATCGGCCAGGTCGCGAACATGAACATGGTCGCGACGCTCGAGTACGCGGTCGCCGTGCTCGGTTCGGCCGTGATCGTAGTGCTCGCGCACGACTCGTGCGGCGCCGTAGCGGCCGCGATCGACCAGACGACCGCCGACCCCGCGCACGTGACGGAGGCGATCCACGACGAGCTCGCGCTGATCCAGCCGGCAGTGCAGCAGGAATGGTTCAGCCAGCACCGCACCACTCCGTACGTCGATGCCGCCCAGATCGACGCGAACGCGGTCGGACGCCGTCACCTCGCCACCACGATCAATCAGCTGATCCGCTCCTCGCGGGTGCTCAGCGAAGCGGTCGCGGCGGGCACACTCGCCATCGTCGGATGCCAGTATCAGCTCGCCGACGGCCACGTCGCACCGGTGACCGCCGTCGGGCAGGTCGACATCCAGCCCGCCGAATTCGCCTGAGGTCCCGCGCCGAGACGCGCACCGCTCGCGAACGCATCGCTTACGAACGCATCACCCACGAACAAAGGATGACAGTGACAGACACCGAGTACCGCATCGAACACGACACCATGGGCGAGGTCCGCGTTCCGAAGAACGCCCTCTACGCCGCGCAGACCCAGCGCGCCGTCGACAACTTCCCGATCTCGGGCACTGGCCTCGAGCCCGCCCAGATCGTCGCGCTCGCCCGCATCAAGCGTGCGGCCGCCATCGCCAACAAGGGCCTCGGCATCATCGACGCGGGCATCGCCGACGCGATCGTCGCGGCAGCAGACGAGATCATCGGCGGCGACCACCACGACATGTTCCCGGTCGACACCTACCAGACCGGTTCGGGCACCTCGTCGAACATGAATATGAACGAGGTGCTCGCGACGCTCGCCACGAAGCACCTCGGCGGTCCCGTGCACCCGAACGACCACGTGAACGCCTCGCAGTCGTCGAACGATGTCTTCCCGACCTCCGTGCATATCGCGGTGACCGGCGCGCTCATCGAGCAGCTCAAGCCGGCTCTCGCCCACCTCGCCGAGGCGCTCGAGACGAAGGCCGAGCTCTGGAAGGACGCCGTGAAGTCGGGTCGCACCCACCTGATGGATGCGACCCCCGTGACCCTCGGCCAGGAGTTCGGCGGCTACGCCGCGCAGATCCGCTACGGCATCGAGCGCATCGATGCGGCCCTCCCCCGCGTCGCCGAGGTACCCCAGGGCGGCACCGCAGTCGGCACCGGCATCAACACGCCGCTCGGCTTCCCCGAGAAGGTCATCGCCGAGATCGCCGCGTCGAGCGGGCTGCCGATCACCGAGGCGCGCAACCATTTCGAGGCGCAGGCGAACCGCGACGGCCTCGTCGAGGCTTCGGGCGCGGTGCGCACCATCGCAGTCTCGCTCACGAAGATCGCCGAAGACATCCGCTGGATGGGTTCGGGCCCGAACACCGGCTTCGCAGAGCTCCACATCCCCGATCTGCAGCCGGGCTCGTCGATCATGCCCGGCAAAGTGAACCCGGTCGTGCCCGAGGCGACCCTCATGGTCTGCGCGCGCATCATCGGCAACGACGCGACCATCGCCTGGGGCGGCGCGCGCGGCAACTTCGAGCTCAACGTGATGATCCCCGTCATGGGCACTGCGCTGCTCGAATCGATCCGCCTGCTCGCGAACGTCTCGCGCGTCTTCGCCGACAAGACGATCGACGGCCTCGTGGCCAACGTCGAGCGCATGGCGACCCTCGCCGGCATGAGCCCCTCGACGGTCACCCCGCTCAACCGCCTCATCGGCTACGAGGCGGCCGCCAAGATCGCGAAGCATTCGGTCGCGAAGGGCATCACCGTGCGCGAGGCGACGATCGATCTCGGGTACGTGGAGCGCGGCGAGCTCACCGAGGCCGACCTCGACCAGGCGCTCGATCTGCTGTCGATGACGCACCCGGGCGTCGCCAAGTAGCACGGGCCGATCAGTCCCATCGGGGGCGGGGAGTCGTCGACTCTTCGCCCCCGCTGCATTTGCGGGGGCGTGCATCGCCAGGGATCGCGGCTCGTCGCACATCGCCGCGGCACGCGCCGTGCATCCCGATGCAGCACCGCGCGAACCCGATTCATGGGGGATGCTTACGGATTCGCGCGGTGCAGGTGGAAGAGGGGCGCCGGTCGGAGCTTCAGAAGTTCGGCCGGATACCCTCTCACCTCATGAGAGCGGTCGCAGCGGAAAAGGTGACGCGACGCACAGATTTTTGATTGAATGAACTCAGGTCGTTCCACGAGGGGCGTCGAATCGGAGGATACTGCGCGATGCCGCGTCACTTTTCTTCGGGTCGCGACTCTTGTCAAGTAACAGGGGGATGCTGGGAAGATTTTCGACCCGGCGCGAAACACTCGACCGACGGGGATACACATGCTGCTTGCGACCGGGGGAGGTCGTCGCTCGGATGATGGGGCGACGGACGCGCAACTGCTCACCCGTCTGCGCGCGGGCGATCGCGATGCCTACACACTGCTCTGGCAGCGCCACATCGCCCTCGCTCTCCATGTAGCCCGTTCATACGCTCCGGGCAGCGCCGAAGATCTCGCTTCGGAGTCGTTCCTCGCGGTGTACCGCCAGGTGGCCATCGAGCAGAAGGGGCCGGAGAGCGCGTTCCGCCCCTACCTCCTCACGACGATGCGCAATCTCGCGATCAAGTGGGGGCGCGCCGGCAAGCTCGTCGATACCGACCCCGACATCGACGGGGTCGACGATAGCGACCCGCTCTCGCAGTTGAGCGACGAGGCCGAGGCCGGCGAGATGCTCGCCGCCTTCAACGACCTGCCCGAGCGGTGGCAGCGGGTGCTCTGGCTCTCGGAGGTGGAGCAGGTGCCCCGCGCCGAGATCGCCGCCGAGTTCGGGATCAGCCGCAACGCCGTCTCGGCGCTCGCCAAGCGGGCGAAATCGGGGCTGCGCGTGCAGTGGTTGACGAAGCAACTGCCCCCGGGGCTACTGGCGGACTCCGCGCACCCCACCGGACTGATCCCTGCGTTCGTCGCCGAGAAGGGCACGTTGGCGGCGACCGACCGACGCAGCCTCGAGCACCACCTCGAAGCCTGCGCGCGCTGCGCCGGGCTGCACCAGGAGCTGCGCGCCCTCGACCGCCGCACCCGCAGCACGACCCTCGGCGTGGTCGGTTTCGCCGCACTCGCCGGCATCATCCCCGCGAGCGGCACCGCGGCCGGCACGGGCACTGCGGCGCTGCTGTTCGGAGGCGTCGCCCTCGGCACGACCGCCGCAGCGGGCATCGGCGCATTCGCCGTCGGCAGCATGCTGACCGCTGCGCTCGTGCTCGGAGGGGTTCCGCTCGGCACGGCGTCTACCGGCGCTCCGCAGGCCGACGGCCGGGGCACGACCACGACCTCGGGGCCCGCGTCGACGGATGACGGCACGCAGACCGGAGATGACCCGGCCGGGTCCGAGTCGACGGACACGGAGCCGGCTTCGGGCGAGCTCGTCCCCCCGCCGTCCGAGAGCCCGGAGAGTACGACGCCGCAGCTCGGCCGTGGCATCGACGACCCGGCAGTGCAGACCATCGATCTCGCCGATCCGTCGACGATCGAGGTGGGCCCGAAGCCGGCACCGCCCGAACCTTCCGTCCCGTCGGCGGGCCCGGGCACCGGCCCGGCGTCCGGCGGCAGTACCGCCCCGAGCCCGGGGCTCGATCCGATGCCGGCCGCCCCGTACTTCATCGCACCGGACATCACGGGCACGGCCGCGCCCGGCGATGAGGTCCGCCTCCGCCTCGCTGGCTCGGAGTACGTCGTGCCCGTCGCGGATGACGGCAGGTGGAGGTTCGCAGCCAGCTCGCTCGACATGCAGGACGAGGGGGCGTTCGCCTACGAGGTCTGGGTCGTGCGCGAGGGTGTGGCTTCCCCCGCGCAATCCGGAGAATTCGTGCTCTCGGCACCGCTCATCGAAGGCATCCCCGAGGGCGATGCGATTCTCCTGCCGGAGGCATCCACGACCGGCTACGTCATTCGGCTCACCGGGCCGCCGAACAGCACGGTCTTCGTCATCCACGCGATGTCCGGCTCGACTGCGCTCGTCCCGCTCGATCAGACGGGCACCGCCGTGCGCCGGATGCGCTTCTTCCAGACAGGTACGCAGATGTTCTTCTTCACCGCGTACAACGGTGCGAATGCCGGCCCCGTGGCTCTGAGGTCGCCGATCATCGACGACCCATCGGGAGGGTCGTTCGATCCCTGGGGAGCCGGAGGAGTGTCGGACGGCACCGTCTTCGACTTCGTCGACCCCTGATTCGACGCACGCGCGTCACCTTTGCCGGGTTGCAGACTCTTCACTCAGTAAGGGGAACGATCCACCCGCTGCGACGACGTCGCGCAGCGCGCACCACGAACCGAAAGAATCACTATGCACCAGAATGTTCAACGCCGCATGCGCATAGCGCGATCGGCGGTCGTCGCCGTACTCGTCGGCTTCGCCATGCTGCTCATGCCCGGCTTCATCGCCCCCTCGGCCGCGCACGCCGCGCCCGCACCCGCGCCCGACGGGCAGGTGTACGTCGGCGGAGCGCTCGGTTACGGCGGCACGAAACTGTTCCCCATCTACTACGACGGCGACACGAGCGGCGAACCCGACGCTTGGGCCTACTGCATCGAGCACGATATCGACGCACGCACCGGCGCATGGGGAACCGTTGTCGGCGCCGGCGACTTCCTCGGCGAGAACGGGTTCACCGACCCGGCAGTGCAGGGCAAGGTGTTCTGGATCCTCGCCAACAGCTATCCGGCAGTGCCGCTCGAGGCATTCGGCGCGGCCGCGGGCGTGGCCGGCATCTCCCAGAACGACGCCATCGAGGCCATCACCTATGCGGTCTGGCGCTACACCGAGTATCCCCCCGATGCCGACTACGGTCCGGATATCAACTGGCCGTTCGCGAGCGCCGACAGCCGTGCCGCCTACCGATGGCTCGTGAACAGCGCCGATGCCGCCGACACCTCGGCCCCGGCCGCACCGACTCCGGTCAGCGTTTCCGTCACCGCTCCGACCGCCGCGTTCACCGCCGGCGACCTCGTCGGCCCCTTCACCGTGGAGACGAGCGGCGAGACCGCTCAGGTCGTCACCGACCCGGCGCTCGCGCTCGTGGATATCGACGGAAACGCTATCGACGCGAGCGCCGTGGCCGACGGCCAGCAGGTCTACGTCGACACCCGGGGCACCGAGGCCGCCGGCGACGTCACCGTCTCGGCTTCGGTGATCGGCGCGACCCCGACCTACAAGATCATCTCGGTGCCGCGTGCTCCCGGCAGCGACGCCACGGCCGAGAGCCACGCCCAGACCATCGCGATCGTGACGGCCATCCCCGAGACCGCGGCGGCGAGCGCTACTGCGAGCTGGGCGGCCGTGCCCGTCGCGCCGGTTCCCGCGATCGGCACCACGCTGCTCGACGCCGCAGACGGCGACCACGTGCTCCCCGCTGCCGGCGGCACCGTCATCGACACCATCACCTACGAGAACCTCACCCCGGGCGCCCGGTACACCGTGACGGGCGAACTCATGAACCGTGCCGACGGCGCCCCCACCGGCATCACCGGCTCCACGACGTTCACTCCGTCCGAGGCGAACGGCACCGTCGAGGTGGAGTTCGTCGTGCCCGAGGGGTACGCCGGCTCAGCGCTCGTCGCGTTCGAGCGCCTCTATCTCGGTGCCGATACGTCGGGCGCGCCGGTCGCGGTGCACGAGGACATCACCGACGAGGCGCAGACCGTCTCGGTGCAGCCGGCGCCTGCGACCACGACACCGACCGAGCAGCCGAAACCGGCTGCACCGGCACCCGCGCCCGGCGCGAAGTCCGGTGCCCTCGCCCACACGGGCGGCGCATCGACGACCGGCATCGCCGCGGTCGCCGCGATCGGCATCGCCGCCGGGGCCGCGCTGCTGCTCGCACGGCGCCGCTCGCAGGCGCGCGAGCGCTGATCGCGGGCTCGTACGAATCGAGGGCCGGGGTACCGCGTGATGCGGCCCCGGCCCTCGTCATACCTCTTTCGAAGCTCTACCCCGTGCCCGGTTCGCTACGCTGGTGCGCATGATGCCCGGCAGTTCACCCCGCACCGGCCTCCGCGCGCTCTCGGCGGCGGCCCAGGCCGGCGTCGCCCGGCGCCTCGGCCGCGAGGCCTGGCTGAAGCGCGTCGAAGCGCCCATGTGGGAGCTCTCGGATATGCAGCCGGTCACAGCGGCCTGGTGGCGCGAGCGACGACGGGTGCCGGGGCGGTTCTTCCACCTCGCGCTCGGCGACTCAACCGCTCAGGGCATCGGCGCCAGCACTCCGGGGCGCAGCTACCTCGGCCAGTTGACCGACCGCATCGAGTCCGAGATCGGCGAGAGCGTGCACGTCACGAATCTCGCAGTTTCGGGCGCGACGAGCTCCCTGTGCGCCAGGGATCAGCTCCCCCGCTCCGTCAATCCGCTCACGAAGCACCCCGACCTCGTCACGGTCGCCATCGGCGCGAACGACATCGCCGATTGGGATCCGGTGGCGTACCACCGCAATCTCAGCACCATCCTCGACGCACTGCCGTCGCACACGATCGTGGGCGAGGTGCCCTGCTTCCATCTGCCGTGGACCGACCGGCGGGTGCGCGAGGCGAACCGCATCCTGCATGCGGTCGCCGAGGCCCGAGGCCTCGGGATCGCGCCCGTTTACGAGGCCACCCGTCGCCGCGGCGTGCGGGGCGTGCTCACCGAGTTCGCGGGCGACGCCTTCCACCCCAACGACCGCGGTTACGAGGTCTGGGCCGACGCGTTCTGGCCGCTGGTGCGCGAGCGCGTCATCGCCGCGGGGTGGCCGCGCCCCCGGGCGACGGCGAAGCCTCCGGAGGTCGAGCCGGCGCAGACGTCCGGGCCGACGGACGACGGGTCGCGTTCAGCCGTCTGATCCCGCCGAGTTCCCGAGCCCGGCCGAGTCCCGGGCCAACCCCGGCCTCCGGGCAGGGAGCACCTCTACGACGACGTGGGGGTCGGGATCGCCATTCGATCCCGACCCCCGCGTACCTGCGCCGGCCGAAGCCGACGTCAGATATCGATGCCCGAGCGCCTACTCGCCCGCAATGGCCTTCCGACCCCGGCGCATCAGCATGAGCAGCGCTCCGACGCCGAGCAGCACCGCGCCGCCGATAGCGTACGGCGCGATCCCTGCAGCACCCGTCGCGGCGAGCCCCGGAGCCTTCGCACCGGAGCCGGCACCAGCGGCGTCACCGGCAGCACCGGCAGCACCGGCAGCACCGGCGACATCGTTCGCCCCGTTCGCCGAGCCGCCGCCATCGGCAGCGCCCGCGGCCGCACCCGAGGCGGCCGAGCCCGAGCTGCCGGAGCCTTCGACGCCGGCACCGCCCGCGCCGGCCTCGCCCGTGCCCGCAGCGGCGGTCACGGTCAGCGGCACCGCGATCTCGGCGCCGTTCGGCAGCATCGCGACGACCTGGTGCTCGCCCACGGCGGTGTCGGCCGGGATCTCGATCTGCTGCGCGAAGGCACCGTCTGCTGCAGCCTTCGCGGTGCCGAGCGGCACGGGCTCCGAGCGGAGCTCGAGCGCGATCTCGGTCTCGGGAGCGAACCCGGTGCCCGAGAGCGTCAGCGACCCGCCCTGCTCGACCGTCGCCGCGTCGAGCGCGATCGCGGGCGCCTCGGGCACCTCCATGCCGGCCTCGGTGACCCACTTCTCGCCCGTCGCGTACTTCGTGACGGTGAACTCGTCGAACAGCTCGCCGACCTCGGGCACAGCGCGCTCCCGGTATTCGGGGCGCGTCCCCTCGCCGCCCGTCTCGGTACCGGGCACGAGCGCGTAGCTGACTGCGCCCGAGGGCTTCTCGGCGAGGTACGAGCGGTACACCAGCTGGTCGCCGCTCACGTCGATCACCTGGTACGTGGTGACGTTCTCGCCGCGCAGCACCTGCGTCGCGCCGTTGTTCGTCCACACGTTGTTCGCCTCGCTCGCGAGGTCGTAGTGCTTCGCGCCCGAGTTCGAGACCGCGTAGACCGGCCCGGTGGTGAGGCCCGAGGTGCCCGTCTGGTCGGCGTTGTTCGCGCCGCGCGCGTAGACGTGGTCGTGCCCCATGAGCACGAGGTCGATATCGTTCTTCTCGAACACCGGCACCCAGAAGTCGCGCAGCAGCGGCTCATCGCGGCCCGACGAGCCCGAGTAGACCGGCTGGTGGAAGGTGACGACGTTCCATTTCGAGGGGCTGTTCTGCAGCACGAAGTCGAGCCAGGCCGCCTGGTACTCGGTCCACAGCTCCTTCACCTGCGAGCTCGGGCACTCGGCGCCCATGCAGCCGGGCAGGCCGGCGGGCGTGAGGAAGGTCGTGTCCCGGGTCGCGTTCAGCGTGATGAAGCGCACATCCTGGTAGTCGGCGTAGTAGACCGTCTCGGCCGCGAACTCGGCCCAGTGCGCGAAGTACGCGGCGTACTGCTGAGCCTCCGGGCTGTCGCCCTGAGCGCGCGCGGCGAGCTCGCCGATGGTCTCGAGGCCGGGCTGGTTCAGCGGGTATTCGAAGTGCGCCTTCCACGACGCGAGCAGCTTGTCGCCGGTGTACTCGTGGTTGCCGGGGGCCGCCATGACGTTGGTGCTCGTCGCCGATCGCTCCATGCCCGCGAACCAGTTGTTCCACTCGGTGTCGTTGCCGCCCGTGTTGATGAGGTCGCCCGCATGCACCGAGCCGATCGAAGCGGTCGCCCGCGCCTCGGCCTGCTGCACGACGCTCGGCCAGGTGGTGTCGAGACCGATCTGCGCGTCTCCGTAGTACACGAACTGGAAGTCGGTGGCGCCCGGGTCTGCGGTGGTGAACTCGAACCATTCGCTCCAGCTTCCCGGCAGGCCGACGCGGTACTGGTACGCGGTCGCGGGGGCGAGGCCCGTGACGGTGGCCGAGAAGTGCTGGTTCGGGTTGCCGTTCACGGTGCCGACCGAGACCGCATCGGTGACGACGGCCTCGCCGCCCGCGGCGGGCACGATCTCGACCTGGCCGGCGTTGTGCGACGCATCGCCCGCGAGCCACGAGAACGACTGCGAGGTCTCGGGCGTCTCGGTCGGGGTCAGGATGACGCGGGTCGGTGCCGCCTCGACGACCTCGCCCGGGGCAGCGGCAGCGGTGAGGGTGAGCGACGACATCTCGAAGTACGCGTCGGATGAGGTCTCGCGGTCCTGGTAGAGCGCGACCGCGATCGTGTTCTCGCCATCGCGCAGCAGCTCGCCGGGCGCCGAGAAGGTGCTGGTGAGCGGATCGCCGTTGCTCGAACCCGCGTACTCGAGATTGGTCGTGCCGGTGATCCGCGCGTCCTCGTAGCTCGCGACCTGCTCGCCGTTGATCCACACGACGAGTGCGTCGTCGTACGAGACGGTGCTCGAGAGCGAGGCGACCTGCTCGGCGACGCCCGCGTCGAGACTGAAGTCGGTACGGAAGAAGTAGGTCGGGATCGTCGGAGCCGCGGCGCCGTCGATGTAGTGCTCGAGCTTCGTGGTCGGGGTGAACGGGCCGACCGGTGCGAGCTGGTTCTTCTTGACCCCGAAGCCGCCGGGCGCGGTCTTCCAGGCGCTGTCGTCGAACTCCGGCGCCGTCCAGGCGCGCAGATTCTCGGCGCCGTTCGCGGGGTCGGTGTTGTCGTCGAGGTAGTTCCAGGTCGACCCAGCGGTGACGAGCGGTGCCGACGGAACTTCGGGGCCCGCGGGCGCATCGGCCGCATCGGGGGCGGCGAGCGCGGCGGTCGGCACGAGCGTGCCGCCGAGCATCGCGGCCACGACGAGCGCGAGGGCGCTTCGTCGGAGCCGGCGTTCCAGGGGAGGGTGAGTCAATGTTCTTCCTTCGAGTGGAGTTCGACTGTTCGGTTCTCGCCCCGCTCAGCGCGCAGGGCCTCGTCTACTCCAGCAGTCCGAGGTGGCCGCCAGACCCCGCCCCGGTGTCCGCCGCGTGACCTCCGGGTGTCCCCGCGGTGACCGCGCGAGTCCCCTCCTCCGCAGGGCGATGCCGGGCCGATTCCGGGCGAAATCATCCAGGGATCGCCCCTTCCGCGCACGGCCGCAACGATCGGCGGCATGCTCGAGAGGTATGCCCGTTCCCGAACGCATCCGTCGAGTCGAAGCGGCGCTGCGCAGCACCCGTGATCTCGAAGACGATGGTGTCTCTCCGTGCGCGGCGCCTACTCCTCGAGCAGATCCGTGACGAGGGCCGCGATCTCGCTGCGCTCGGAGCGGGTCAGCGTCACGTGCCCGAAGAGGCGATGCCCCTTGAGCTTCTCGATGACGACCGCGATGCCGTCGTAGCGGCCGACGCGCAGGTTGTCGCGCTGGGCGACATCGTGCGTCAGCACCACGCGCGAGTTCTGCCCGATGCGCGACAGCATGGTCAGCAGCACGCCGCGCTCGAGCGACTGCGCCTCGTCGACGATAACGAACGCGTCGTGCAGCGAGCGCCCGCGGATGTGCGTGAGCGGCAGCACTTCGATGAGCCCGCGCGCCATGACCTCGTCGAGCACGTTCTCCGAGACGATCGAGCCGAGCGTGTCGAACACCGCCTGCGCCCACGGCCCCATCTTCTCCTCGCGGTCGCCGGGCAGGTAGCCGAGCTCCTGCCCGCCCACGGCGTACAGCGGGCGGAACACCATGATCTTGCGGTGCTGCCGCCGCTCGAGCACCGCCTCGAGGCCTGCGGCGAGCGCGAGCGCCGACTTGCCGGTGCCGGCACGGCCGCCGAGCGACACGATGCCGACCTCGGAGTCGAGCAGGAGGTCGATGGCGAGGCGCTGCTCGGCGCTGCGGCCGGTGACGCCGAAGATCTCGCGGTCGCCGCGCACGAGGTGCAGGGATCGCGGCCCGTCGACCCGACCGAGCGCCGAACCGCGCGGCGAGGTGAGCACGAGCCCGGTGCCGAGCGGGAGGCCGTCGATGGCGCCGACGTCGTCGAGGCGGTCGTCGTTCCAGAGATCCTGCATCTGCTGCTCGTCGATGTCGACCGCGGCGGTGCCGGTGTAGGCGTCGTCCTGCGCGAGCTCGGCGCGGTACTCCTCGGCGCCGAGGCCGAGGGCCGCGGCCTTGAGACGCATCGGCATGTCCTTCGAGACGACCGTGACGTCGTGCCCCTCGTTCGCGAGGTTCTGCGCGACCGCGAGGATGCGGGTGTCGTTGTCGCCGAGGCGCATCCCGTTCGGGATGACCTCGAGGTTCGAGTGGTTGAGCTCGACGCGCAGCGTGCCGCCGGCGTCGCCGAGCGGCACGGGATGGTCGAGGCGGTGGTGCTGATCCCTGATCTTGTCGAGGATGCGCAGCGCCCGCCGGGCGAAGAAGCCGATCTCGACGTCGTGGCGCTTCTTCTCGAGCTCCATCACGACCACGATCGGGATGATGACGGAGTGCTCGGCGAAGCGGAACAACGCCGCCGGGTCGCTCAGCAGAACGGAGGTGTCGAGCACGTACGTGCGCAGCCGCTGGGCTGCGATGTTCGGCACCGCGGGGGTTTCAGGATTGAGCAACTCGGTCACGTTATCTCCTTCGTCCGGTAACCCACACGCTACGCCGCGGCGCGCGAGCCCGCAGAACCGACACGCATACCGCCGGGTGAAGGTTCATGAACATCGGATGGCGCTCGGAGAACGGCGAGTGTCGGGAGCATGCGCGCATGCCAGTAGAATTGCTCCCGGACCGGACACGGCAGGAGGTGCGCACCATGCGATTGCTCTGCCTCACGGACCAGGACCCGGCCGAGGCGCTGCCCGCGCTGGGGCTTCTCGCGCACGAGCTGCAGACGTCGCCGCTGCTGCTGCGCGTTCCACCGACGCTAACCGAGCGCTTCGATGCGGTGCTCGTCGACGGCACCCGCAATGCGCGCGGCGCGCGCGAGGCCTGCCTCTCGCTCGCGGGCGATCGCCTGCCGCGCGTCATCGTGCTGCCCGAGTCGGCGCTCGCCGCGCTCACCCCCGACTGGGGCGTCTCCGAACTGCTGCTGCCGACGGCGAGCCCGGCCGAGGTCGACCTGCGGTTGCGGCTGCTCGGCTCCCCCGCGCTCTCGGCCGGCGGGGGCGCCGTCGATACGGTCGCCGCCGAGGGCGTCATCATCGACGAGGCGAACTTCATCGCCCGCGTGCACGGCCGCCCGCTCGATCTCACCTACAAGGAGTTCGAGCTGCTGCACTTCCTCGTCGGGCACCCGGGACGCGTGTTCACGCGGGAGCAGCTGCTCAGCGGCGTGTGGGGCACGGACTATTTCGGCGGCACGCGCACCGTGGACGTGCATGTGCGGCGGCTCCGGGCGAAACTGGGCGAGCACGAGGGCCTCATCAGCACGGTGCGGGGCGTCGGCTACGGCTTCGCCCGCGAGCGCACCGACGCCGATTCCGTCGATGAGGTCGCTCCGGGCGGTGAAGCGGAGGAATGAGCATGACCGAGGACTTGCGGATCGACACCGGTGCCGGAAGCGATGCCATCGCCCAGGTGCGACGCATCGCCGCTGCCGCCGAACTCGCGGACGGGCGGCCGCCGGTGTCGGATCAGGCCCTGATCGCGATCGCCCAGGGCGGGCGGGAGCTGCTGCTCTTCTCCCCCGCCGCGGATGCGACCGCGGCGCCCGTCGCGTTCGGTGTCGTCGGCGAGGGCGAACTCGACCTCGTCGTCGAGCCGCACAGCCGCGGGCGCGGCATCGGCACGGCGGCGCTCGAAGCGCTGCTCGCACGCGCCGCCGGTGCGGTCGCGGACTCCCCTGCGGATACGGCTCCGCTGCTGGCCTGGTCGCACGGGGAGAACCCGGCCGCCGACGCGCTGCTGGCGCGGGCGGGGTTCGCGCCCGCGCGATCCCTGTATCTCATGTCGCTCGACCCGTCGCGCCTCCCCGATGCCGACCGGGGGCCCTCCGCGGTGCCGCTGCCCGACGGGTTCGCGCTGCGCAGCTACGGCGCGGGCGGCGACCCCGCGGCCGACGACCGCGAATGGGTGCGCGTCAACGCCGCGGCATTCGCGACCCACCCCGAGCAGGGGCGCATCACCGAGGCCGACTTCGCGCTCATGCGCGACGAGCCCTGGTTCGACCCGGCCGACCTGCTGCTGCTCGCGGCCCCCGCCGACCCTGCGGTCCCGGCGGCCCCGGCGCGACTCGCGGGCTACACCTGGGTGAAGACCGTGCCCGGCGAGACCGCCGACGCCGCTCCTGCCGTCGAGCTGTACGCCATCGGGGTCGACCCCGCGTACTCCGGCACCGGCCTCGGTCGCGCACTGCTCGACGTCACGCTCGCGCGCATGGCGCAGCACCGGCCCTCGAGCGTCGAGCTGTACGTCGACGGCGAGAACGAACGCGCGGTCGGCATGTACGAACGCGCCGCGTTCACCATCGCTTCACGCAGCCGGCAGTGGGCGCTGCAGACGCCGGCGCAGTAGGGCATCCGCCCCCATCTCGCGCGCCGGGCGATCTCCCGGCCGTCGCAGTGTTCCGCGCGCGGTGCACGTGCTGCCAGAATAGGTGCTATGAGCGAAGAGACGCGCGAGCCCATCACTGCCGAGACCACGGCGGAGAACGATCTGCCGATCGACCGCTACATCGATCGGGAGCTGAGCTGGCTCGCGTTCAACCAGCGGGTCCTCGAGCTGGCCGAGGATCCGACGATCCCGCTGCTCGAACGCGCGAACTTCCTCGCCATCTTCGCCTCGAACCTCGACGAGTTCTTCATGGTGCGCGTCGCGGGCCTGAAGCGCCGCATCGTGACCGGTCTCGCCGTGCCCACGAACGTCGGCCGCGCCCCGGTCGACGTGCTCGCCGATATCAATGCGAAGGCGTACGAGCTGCAGCTGCGCCACGCGCGCTGCTTCGCCGAGCAGGTCAAGCCCGCGCTCGCCGAGGAGGGGGTGCGCATCATCGTCGACTGGGCCCAGCTCGACGACGCCGACCGGGCGCACCTCACCGACTACTACGAGCGCCACATCTACCCGGTGCTCATGCCGCTCGCGGTCGACCCCGCCCACCCCTTCCCCTACATCTCGGGGCGCGCGCTCAACCTCTCCATCCGCGTGCGCAACCCCCGCACCGACAAGATCGAGTTCGCCCGCCTCAAGGTGCCGCAGATGATTCCGCGCTACGTGCGGGTCGACCGCCGCGAATCGCTCGACGATGTGCGGTTCATCCCGCTCGAGGCGCTCATCGCGAACCAGCTCGACGGCCTCTTCCCCGGCATGGAGGTCATCGATCACCACGTCTTCCGCGTCACCCGCAACGAGGATATGGAGATCGAGGAGGACGAGACCGAGAACCTCATCCAGGCGCTCGAGAAGGAGCTGCTGCGACGCCGCTTCGGCCCGCCCATCCGCCTCGAGATCTCGGACGACATGGATGCGGCGACGCTCGAACTGCTCGTGCGCGAGTTCGACATCGACGAGCAGCAGGTCTACACGCTGCCGGCGCCGCTCGACCTCAGCGGCCTCTTCGCCCTCTCGGGCCTGCGCCGCTCCGATCTGCGCTTCCAGCCGCACATCCCGGTGACGGCTCCGCAGTTCCGCACCGGGTCGCCGAGCGACAAGCCCGACACGCTCGGCGCCATCGCCCGCCGCGAGGTGCTCGTGCACCACCCGTACGAGTCGTTCGCGACCAGCGTGCAGGCGTTCGTCGAGCAGGCCGCGACCGACCCCGACGTGCTCGCCATCAAGCAGACCCTCTACCGCACCTCGGGCGACAGCCCCATCGTCGCCTCGCTCATCAAGGCGGCCGAGGCCGGCAAGCAGGTGCTCGCGCTCGTCGAGGTGAAGGCCCGCTTCGACGAGGAGGCCAACATCACGTGGGCGCGCAAGCTCGAGCAGGCGGGAGTGCACGTCGTCTACGGGCTCGTCGGGCTCAAGACCCACTGCAAGCTCGTGCACGTCATCCGGGAGGAGCAGGGGCGCCTCGCGCACTACTGCCACATCGGCACCGGCAACTACAACCCGAAGACGAGCCGCATCTACGAGGACTTCGGCCTGTTCACCTCCTCGCCCGAGGTCGGCCGCGACGTGACCAAGCTCTTCAACGTGCTCTCGGGCTACGCGATCGAGACGAACTACGATCGGCTGCTCGTCGCCCCGGAGGGGCTGCGCAAGGGCCTGCTCGAACGCATCGCGCGCGAGGCCGAGCACGCCCGCGCCGGCCGCCCGAGCGGCATCAAGCTGAAGGCCAACTCGATGGTCGACGAGGAGATCATCGACGCGCTCTACCTGGCGAGCCGCGCCGGCGTGCCGGTGCAGGTGTGGATCCGGGGCATCTGCTCGATCCGCGCCGGAGTGCCCGGCCTCTCCGAGAACATCGAGGTGCGCTCGGTGCTCGGCCGCTACCTCGAGCACTCGCGCATCTACGCCTTCGAGAACGACGGCGACCGCGAGGTCTACATCGGCAGCGCCGACCTCATGCACCGCAACCTCGACCGCCGCATCGAAGTGCTGGCGCGCATCGTCGACCGCGAGCATCTCTCGCGCATCGACCGGTTCTTCGAGTTCGGGTTCAGCGACGAGGTCTCGGCCTGGCGCATGCTGCCCGACGGCAGCTGGGACCGTCGCACGCTCGATGCCGACGGCGATCCGCTGCCCGACCTGCAGGATCTCGTGATGACCGACCGTACCGAAGCGCGGGCGAGGCGGTCGCGGTGAGCCGCAACGTGCTCGCCGCGGGCACGGTGTGCTGGCGGCGGGTGCCGACCGGCGACGGCGGCAGCACCGTCATGGTGCTGCTGATCCATCGCACCAAGCAGCGCGACGTGAGCTTCCCGAAGGGCAAGCTCGACCCCGGCGAGAGCATGCCGCAGGCTGCCGCGCGCGAGACCCTCGAGGAGACCGGGCTCGACATCGCCCTCGGCGCGAACCTCGGCACGGTGCACTACCAGCTGCCCGGCGGAGGCGAGAAGACGGTGCAGTACTGGGCCGCCGAGGTCGACGAGGCGACCGTGCACGCCTCCACCTTCCTGCCGAACCGGGAGGTCGAGGCGATCGAGTGGGTGCCCCTCTCCCGCGCACGCAAGCGGCTGAGCTACGCGGCCGACCGCGACATCCTCGACGTGTTCCGACAACTCGTCGAACGCGATGCGGCCGAGACGTTCTCGGTCATCCTGCTGCGGCACGCGAAGGCCGAGCCCCGCAGCGAGCGGTACCCCGAGGATCGCCTGCGGCCGCTCTCTGACGCGGGCGAAGATCAGGCCGAGCTGCTCGTCGCGACGCTCGCGGCGTTCCAGCCCGCGCGCGTGCTCTCGTCGACCGCCGAGCGCTGCCTGCGCACGGTCGCACCGATCGCGAAGCACCTCGGCAAGAAGGTCAAAGCGCGTGAGGGACTGAGCCAGGATGCCTGGGACGCGGGCGAGACCTTCGAGCTGCGCCGCATCCTCGGCAAGGTCGTGCTCAAGGGCAAGAGCACCATCGTGTGCACGCACCGCCCGGTGCTGCCCGACGCCGTGCGCGAACTGGCGCTCGCGACGAGCAGCCTGCCGGGCGATTACCTGCGCCGCGCCGCCGAACTGCCACCCGGCGGGTTCTCGGTGCTGCACTTCTCGCGCCACCACCCGGGCGCGGGCGTGCTCGGCGTCGAGACGTACCCGCTCAAGGTCTGAGGCCGCTCGCTCCGCTCGCCTCGCTCGCCCGTGCCCGGCCCGGCCCCGCCCCGCCGAATGCGGGAAAAGGTGCAGAATGGATGCCGGATTACGCACCAGATCGGGCATTCGCGCGACTGCCCCGCGCCTGGCCCGCGCCTCCCCGCGCCGCGCGAGAACGAAAAGACCGAGCCGCAGAACGCCTCTCGGCGGAAGGCCGCTCGAAGCGGCAAAAATTGGAGCCCGGGGTTACTGCGGCCCGGCAGCGCCCAGTTTAGCGCAGCGCTCTGCACGCGAAAGCCGGTTCGCCGGCCGGGTGCGGCGTGTTCGCGGCCGGCCGAAACCGGTCAGGCCAGCGTGCCGTCGCGCCAGCGGCGGGCGCCTACGTTGAGTTCGGTCGCGAGGGTCGAATACCGCAGCGCGCGTTTCGTCAGCAGGGCGGCGTGATCGTCGTCGTGCGCATCCCGCGCGTCGGCGAGATCGGCGGCGCCGAGCGACATGACCCGGCAATAGCTCGCGGCGCGCTCGAGCGCGCCCCCGAGGTCGCCCGAGAACACCCCGCGCAGAATCGTGTCGCAGAGCTCGGCGATCGAGTTCGGCGTGACGGGCTCGGCTGCGCCCGCGACGATGGGGTCGATCGTGGCGGCCGCTCCGACGCCTCTGCGGAACAGGTCCGCCGCGCCGTCCGGGTCTGCGGCGACGACCCGGCGCAGCAGGTAGAGGCGCCACAGCGCCCCCGCGAGCGAGTGCATACCCTCGCGGGCCCAGAGCTCGGCGATGTCGTCGATGCCCGCGCCCGATGCGAGGCCGACGACGCGTTCGACGACCTCGGGGTCGGCGACGCCGCGCACGCGGTCGAGCAGCGCCCACGAGGTCTCGCGGGCGAGCTTCTGCGCCGCCGCGGGGCCGTCGTCCCCGATGATCCAGTCGAAGCTGCTGCTCGGCTGCGTCACGGGGCGCTGATGCTCTCGGGCCACGGGTCTCCTTTTCATCGTCAGGGATCGCCGCCCGCGCTTCCCGCGGTCGGCCGATCGACCCTGCGAGTCTACGCCCGAGCCGGGCGCTGCGCGCCCGATTCGCGGACCGCGAACGGCGGAGTCATCGCTCTGACCGGGTTCGCTCCCTGTTCGCGTCGAAGCCCGACTCGCTGCTCGCCTCGGGCGATGAGCGCGGCGCCCCCGTCGCGCGAGAGCCGCGCCGCCCGCATCCCGAGGTTCGAGGTGCACGAGGCACCGCCGTGGTCGATTCGAAAGGGTCTGCTGCAGCATTGAGCGCGACACGTACCTCGGCCTTCATGCGGCCGGGCTACTCCGGGCGGGCCTGCTCACAGTATTCCGCGGCTCCGCGGCTCCGGCAGGAGACAGTCGCGATGGTCGATTCGCGAATTGGGCGTGTCGTCAAGACGCGTCTGGCTGCGGGAGTGCTGTGTCGAACACCCGGTCGGAATGGGTCCAGAGGAGTGCGCCAGCGGCGTTGCTGATAACGGTTCGTTGGACGTTTGAGAGGCGAGCGGCGAGGAGCGCACCGTGATCGGGGGAATGAACCTGGTCGCCGGTTCCGAAGAGTATGGCGACAGGGGATGTGATCGTGGCCAGATCGATGGGCCAGCGTGTCATTGCCATGATCGTGTCAGCGACGTATCCGCTACCGTCTCTCGCGAAACCCTCCGCGAGTGACGATTGATAACGGGCGTCGAAGGCAGGCGCGGTAAAGACGGCACGGTCTTGCGCGTCGGACCCCTCAAGGACCATGTCGCGCATGGCATGCGGCGTGAGGGAGTGCAGGAGGTCCCGGGCTTCTTCTGGGTTGTTCTGCGCGAGATCGGGCAAAGCGCGCGCACTCTCGGGAAGCAGCGCTCGCACTGACGGGTTGGCCACTTCGTCTGCTGGTGAGGCCAGCACGAGTTTCTGTACCCACCCCTGGGCTGCTGCGGCCAGACCGAACAATGCGCCCTGCGAGTTCGCAACCACAGGAAGGCTGGGGTCGGCGACGCCGAGCACCGCGGCGGCGAACGCGCGATAGTCATCTGCTGTGGACGCGGGGGTGCGGGTGGGATCCGGGTCTGAGCCGCCCATGCCTGGACGATCCATCGTGATCAGTCGGATCCCTCGGGTCTGAAGCGAATCCTCACCGAAAATCATGGACTTGCCGGTTCCGGCCCCTGCGATGAAAAGAATCGGTGTCCCGTCTGCCGGACCATGGACGAGACCAGTCAGCGATCTGCCTGACGGGCGGCTGACGGAGAAAACTGATGGCATTGCCCAATTCTAAGCCGATCGCACTTCCGCATCGTTCGTCAATATGTAGACCGAATCGGCCTGGACCGAACACCTCGGAGCCAGGAGGTGGCGGGCGGCTACCGCGTCCCCGGCGGCCGCGATGGCGGCCGGGGCCACTGAGTCGAATGCTGTTGGGGCGGCACCCGGTGCGGATAGATCAAGTCTGGGAACGGCCGAGGTCGCGCTGTAGCGCGACGGCACGAATTGGCGAAGCGATGCTTCGCCAACTTTCGTGCCCCCAGTAGGGATCGAACCTACGACCTGCGGATTAAAAGGTCGCACCTCAGCAACGTCTCCTATGTCGATTTCGCCGCACGAAACCGGATCTTGAGCAGGAGCGCCGTCGGTCGCTGAGTCCCTGCCGAAGCAGACCTAAGCACAAGCACTCCCAAAAAGTTTCTTCCAACAATTGGCTACTTGAGAATGTCTAGCGCAAGGGGGGAGCCCAAGAACTCTAGTTCTTGGGATCCCCCCTTCTTTTCGTTTTTAAGGAGGAGTTACGTTGTCACGTTGGGATCTTGTGCTTGAGCGGTTCAGAACCTATCAAGAGGCTTCCGGCCTGAGGGTACGCACCATCGAAGGCCGAGAGGCGACACTACGGGCACTTAGCAAGCATTCGAATCGGATGCCTGAAGAGCTCGAGTTCGACGACCTAACAAAATTCCTCACTCGACCCCACGCTTACACCGGGGAACGACTCTCTCCAGGCACGAAACAAGTTGAACGCAGCTATCTCCAGATATGGAGCCAATGGGCCACAGAAGAAGGCGAAATTCCGGTCGACATTGCGAGACGGCTGCCAAGAGTCCGGGTGCCCCGTCGACGCGCAAGACCGATAGCACAAGCACATATCGACGCGATGCTTAAGCTCGATACGCTCTGGCAATCCACCCTCGACCTCATTGCAGTAGCCGCCAACACAGGGCTTCGTGTCGCCGAGATCGTCCGTATCCACGGTACCCACTACGACTCACGAACTGCCGTCCTTAAAGTCGTACGCAAAGGTGGGCTCGTCCAATACATCTACTGCAATCAAGCGGTTATTGAGATCGCCGAACGGCTACCGTCCGATGGCTGGTGGTTCCCATCGCCGTACAAGAACCACCTATTCCCAGATGGTGACGGTCACGTCCTCCCCAAAAGCGCTTCAGCCAGGATGACGGCCGTGCTCCGTCGAATCGGTGTTGAAGATCCACGAGTCACCGGCCATAGTCTCCGACATTTCTATTGCTGTCTTCAGATCCGGCTCGGGGTACCGATACACATCGTGCAGGAACTCATGGGCCACGCTTCCCTGAACACCACTCAGAACTACATCAAGGTCACAGAGGAGGAGCTCGAGGCCGCTGTCGCCGGCATGCCGTACATTCCTGCCGGCCTCAGTTCGATGAACCCCGGGACATTCCCATTTGAGCGAGCAAGTCGCGTCCCCCACGCTCCCCACGGACAGCTACAGGCTACCGGCTAAAGGAAGCGTTACAGCTGGGGCTACGCCCCAGTTTTCTTGCCGTGAAGCCTTCGGCATTCTTCGACGGCCTCTACTCCACACAACCGCCCGCACGCCCCATGCTGGAGCGCGCTTGACGCGGGATGCTCGCCTGTCGCAGCTTCGCTTCGCCATGCGGGTCTCCCGCTACGGATTGTGCTCCGTGTCGCCCGCTTCGACAGGCACTACGTGCCTTCACGGCAAGAAAACGTGAGGGAGGGATTTCCCGACCAGCGCAACCTTGCGCATCTAGAAGCAGGAGAGGAACAAACATCATGTCGCAAATCACGGTCTATACGAAGCCCGGATGCGTGCAGTGCACCGCTACCTACCGAGCTCTCGAATCAGCGGGCCTGGAGTACGACGTCGTTGACCTCTCAGCTAACGAGGACGCGCTCGAGCTCGTCAAAGCTCTTGGCTACTTCACTGCGCCCGTCGTCACCACACCCACCGACCACTGGGGCGGATTTCGTCCCGACAAGATCAACACTCTCACCGTCTGAAAGGCCCCCATGAACACCCACCTTTTCTCACTCTCAACGGACGACTTGCGCACCGCTCTCGCTCAGATGAGTAACGAGGATCGCACTCAATGGGTCGAGTATCTGCGCATCGCTGCAGCGAACCTTGGCAATGCCGCCTACGGGCTCGCCGGCAATGTCCCCGAGGCAGAGCCGGACCCAACCACCTGGTCACTCACATATCTCAGCCTCGGCCTGAATCAGCTGCAGACCCTCCTCCAGCACATGCCACCCGAGCAGGAGCAATAAACAATGCCCAAACTTAGATATGCCGTAGCAGGGATCTCGCTCTTCGTTTGCGGGGCCGTCCTCCTCTCGATGCAGGACTTCTCCGAAAGTCAGCCCGAGCAGCAGCCCCTGGCGCGCACCGGTGCTGCAGTCGTGTCCCGGGTCATCGATGGAGACACGTTCGACATCGACGCTGCAGGTGACGAACTTCGCGTGCGGATCATCGGCATCGACACCCCCGAACTAGGTCGCCATGGCTCCATCGACGATTGCTATGCCCTTGACGCTCGCGCTCTACTCGAGCACTACATCGACGGCCGAACCGTCATTCTCTCAAGCGATTCCACGCAGGGCGATACCGACCGCTATGGCAGGCTCCTCCGGCACGTCATGGTCGACGGCCACGACATCGCCGTGCAGCTCCTCACGGAAGGCGCCGGCCGCGAATACCTCTACGACCGAGACTACGTCGGCCGCACAGACCACATGAGAGCCGAAGCAACAGCTCGCAGCGCCAAAGCCGGACTCTGGTCCCAATGCCAGTGACCTCACCATCACGACCACAGAAAGCCCCCCACTCACCATGACTCGTCGCGACCTTATCGGCCTCACTCTCGTCGGTGCCTTCTTCCTCTCTGCAGCCGCCATCGTCGCTGTAGGGCTCCTGCATTCCCACTGACCACCCTCCACCATCACCACGAAGAATCGAGGAACACATGCCCCGCACAGACTGGGTCGAACTCCGCACCACCCACCTCTCAACCGTCTGGGAGCCCGCGCTCGCACGTTTCGAGCTTCTGCGAACCGACCGCCAAGACGCCGAATGGATCAACCTCGCCACCGGGGCCAGAGTTGCGCTCGTGCAGAACGGCGGCTGGCGGCAAGCCGAGACTCGAGAAAGCGGTCCGCACGAGTACAGCCTCTTCCACATGCTCCAGACGCCGATGGCCCACGACATTTCTGACGTGCTCCCCCACTCGGTGCGCGACTTCGACACCAAAGCAACAGGCGCCGACACATACCAGCACGCACGGAACCGATGCATCGAACTCATCCGTGAACAGCTCGGCCTCTGACTCGCCCACAACTCTCGCCGAAGAAAGGTTTACGAATGCCTGAGAACATCACCCCGTACGACGCCGGCTGGCGACTCGAGCCCAAGGTCTGGGTACGCGACGGCATCACCGGACGCGAAGATCCCCGCCCTGCCGCTCCTGATGACTATGGCCGTGTCGATTTCGAGGACGACGAAGGGCAGAGCGTCTTCACCGTGCGCTTCACCAAGACCGAAGCCGGCTACATCCTCCGCGTTGATGAACACCAGGACGTAGTCCTCGGGATCGAGACAAGCACGCAACGCCAGGTCCGAGAGACTGCCATGATGCAGCTCGACGCCGACCTGCGCGTCATCGCCCAGAAGCATGCCTCGTCGCTCGACTTCACTAATGATGGCGACCCTGAGTCCTTCGGACTCGGGCACTACGTCCTCGAGAACCGCGCCGCGGATCACCGCCTCGCCCTCACCGAGGAGTACGACGGTACAGACTGGAGCGACGACGAACGCGTCCCTTCCGCTTGGACCTACGACATCTACGCTCTCGCTGGCGACCGAGACAATAGGCCAGAATGGCAACTCGTTACCGAGGGACGTATCGAAGCTGAACGCGTCACCGAGCTCACAACCATCGTCTCTGAGTGGGCGAACGAGCGGGCCCGGGAGCACAACACGCATGAGGCGATGCGAACCCCTCAAACGCAGACGCCGAGCCACCCCCAGGGCCCACGATTAGCCATGTGAGCCGGCATCAATAAGTGCGCCCTCTACCGCTTGGTAGAGGGCGCACTTTTATTGGTTCAGTCAGTACGTGTTCTCGGTCGCGTATTCGTCCGGACGTAGTCCCGGGTCAGCAAGCAGGTCAATCATCATGCTCGAGGTCGACTCTCGGTTGTCGATCCACCATTTTGCGGGGCCGATCTTGCGAGCCGCCTCAAGCACTTGCTCCTCGAATTCCTCTTCACTCATGTCGCCTTCCTGCACGAGATCGGTATACGCGTCCCGGAGCAGTTTGAAGCGTTCCTCCATCCCCCACGACACCTGCTTCTCGCTGCCCTGGAGAATTGGGAGATTCGATCGCTGCTGATCCTCCGCCGCCTCCTGCTTTAGTGCGTCGCGTTCGGCCTGTCGCTCCTTCGAGACTTTTCGGTCCGACGTTCGTTTGAAGCATTCGAAGCACGGCTTCGAGCTCCACCATTCTGCTTTTCCGGCTCGTTGCCCCGCGGGGACATTGGACAGGTCGCGGTCTTCCTCGTGACCGCACTTGTGCTGAATCGTGAATGTCGTCGGGATACTCATTGTTGTTCCTGTTCTGTGTCGCACGTAGGCGACCGTCGTTGGCACTTGTCGTCGTTACTTGGGGACGGATATGGGATCAGGGAGGTGGACATCGCGAGCGACGGACAGCCTCCAACGACACGAGCACCGGCGACGACCGCGACATCCGAACTCGTACTGCCTGCGTCATGCCGCACCCGTCGCGACCTGGCCCTGTCGCGACACGTCCGGCCGGTACAGTCGCGCCTCCAGCTTGCCGATGAGGATGTACTCTGTCGCGTCAACCGGTTGCCCCGGTGTCGCATAGGAGAGCGTCTTGGTGTCGCTGTCGTATGTCGCGACACCGTTGCTCGACCCCAGATCCTCTATGGTCCAGATGTCGCGTCTGCGATCATGTCGCAGACGCGCATGCGTACGCGACAGGGTTCGCGCCGGGTCCGGCAATTTCACGGGTGTCGCTCCGTTTGTCGCTTCGGGATGTCGTCCGACTACGACGTCGCCGCCGGGCAGAACAATGTGTTCCCCAGTTTCGAGTTCCAGTGTCCACGGCGACTGTGTCGCCGACGCCGCGACATAGACGATGGTCGCCTCAAGCGACTCGTCCGGTTCCGGTTCCGGTTCCAGTTCCGTCTCTGGAGGAGGCGGCGCGACATGCGACACGGGTGGCGACACCACTGTCGGCGCGACTTGGAGTTCTTGAGGGCCCGCCAGCGCGGTGCCTGCGACCGTGGTGTGGAGGGGCTGTTCGATTGGTGCCGGCGCGACTAGCCACGGTTCGACGTCTTTCTTCCGTCGACGTCGTTTCGATCCACGCTTGGTTCGAGCAGGAGCCGGCGCTTCATCCGCCGGGGATTGCCGGGCGGGCGCGGGCGCCGGGCCGTCGCCGCCGAGCAGGCGGCTCAGCGAGAGCCCGCAGTTCAGGCAGAGCGGTTCCGCTGCCCCAGTGCTCACTTCGTTGACGAAGAGACAGAACGGGCAGCCCAATCGCCTCGTTTCAGGTAGGGGTTGGAGAAATTCGTTCACGCCCTACGAACCTGGTTCGCGCGCATGAAGGGAGGGGAGGACATCTCGCCTTCCACCGTTTTCACTGGCGCGTCATCACCGCCAACTTTGTCGACGGTGATCCTCCGTCGGCACAGACTCTCGTCTGTCTGATCTTCCGCAGCACCTTCACCGCTGCTCTTCCGGCTTCACTACGTTTCGCCGGAACTTCTCCTTACACGACTGGCATTCGAGGAGAACCGCGTCCCGCGTTCCGTGACCGCGGGTGCGCGCCGTGGGCTTTCTAAGGGTGAACGGGATAGTCCCGCTCACTCCGGAAAGGAAGTCTCATGAGCTCTAAAACCATCTCCCGGTCGCCCGCGCTTGAACGTGATCTGGCGTGGCTTAAGCGTGTTGCCGGTGTCGACGACACCTACCTCGCACGCTGGTCCGACGCCGAGTGGCGGGCGTGGCAGGCGGCGATGCACACCGCACCCAACGCCCCTAATCCGAGTGTTCCGGAATGGATGCGACCCATCATTCACGGGAACTGGCATCACGACTTCTCGATCCCGTTCCCTCAAGTCGCGCAGCTCTGGCCGTCTGGCCATGACTGGTTCGCGGCCCAATCCCATGAGGACTTCCGGCTTGAAGTCGAAGCAGCAGATCAGGGTGAGAGCCCCGATCTTTCAGCGCTTGCCCTCGCGTGGACCGTTGCCCTTTTTTCCGGGTGGAAGCCCTTCATGTCCCTCACGATCCTCCCAACAACACAAGATGGGTCGGTCGTCGGCGCGATCGAAGCGTTCTACATCGCTGCGCCGGAGGAGCAGTCCGAACAGGTCCGCGAACGCATGAACACTCTTCACCTGCCCACGCCCACGAACAAGTTGCTCGGTCCCGCACGGGAAGCGAACGAACTCTTCGCGTACTCCGGCTTCCAGGTCCCGACCGCCCCACACATCGCGTGGGGATCGGAGTGGATGTACTAAGCGGCTCGACAACGCAACGAAGGAGACACCATCATGACGTTCCCTACCACTCTGATTCAGATCGAAGCTCACCCCGTCGAGTGCCATCGTGTGCAGTTCGACGACATTGACGAAGTCACCGGCCGGCCCTTAGTGAGCCGCCCGTACGGGACGCGCGAAGAAGCTCTCACAGCGTGGGCGTCGGCCGGCGCTATTGAGGCAGACCTCATCACCACTGATGCACGCATCGATGCAATCCGGTCTCTCCTGCACAGGCTCGAAAACGCATTCGCGAAGTTTGGGTCCGACGGCGTCACTTACGTCTTGGCAGAACATGATTTCGTTCGAGCTCAGAGCCGCTTCGACGCCGCTGGCCTCGATCTTGAAGTCAGCATCAGTGAAGCCGATCTCCGATGAAGTCCAGGAGTCAGAGGCAGTTCGAGGCGGGTCTACGCCGTGGTCGCGGTATCGCTCACCCTGCGAAGCCTGCAGAGCAAGAGATCGGCTGGCATGTTACTTGCGAACGTCCGGGCTGCAGCGAGTCGTTCTTCACTCCGACGAGGCAGCGCCGGTACTGCAGTAGTCAGTGCCGTCGGCTCGTCGAGCAGGCGCGGGCCGCCCTGAATGACCGCCTCGAGCAGCTCCTACTATCGACGTGCGCCGCGGATGACTGCAATACAAAGTTCCAGGCATCTACCGTCGAGCATCGTTTCTGCTCATCCGCTTGCCGGAAACGTGCGCACCGCGCAACGTCAGATCTCTCTTCAACGCACTGCGCATGGTGCGGCAATGTGCTCCCCGAGGGCGCGACACGTCGACGGATCTACTGTGGTGATTCGTGCCGTCGCCGTGCAGACCGGAGTCGCAAATGCTAGACCTTGTCTTCGTCTCTCCTGCGCGCATGACGTTCATGAACTGCGAGTCGGCACCAGGTGACCAGGTCCCGCGCCTTCGGTCCGTATTCGATAATCGCGGTGACGATGTCGATCCAATCCTTGAAGTCCAGTCCAAACATTTCGGCCTTCTCTCCTGTCGCAATAGAGGGGTGTCTCCCTCTGAATGCGCGGTGCGAGGCAAGGACCGAAGCGGACATGCTCCGCGAACAATGGCAAAGCAGGCCACGAGAACGGTGGATCCTCAATTGGGCCGTGAAGAATGGGAGCAGAAATGCTGACGGTGACGTTGATCGGCGCAACCCGGAATGCGTGGGGATACCTCATGGGTACTGTCGCGACCGAGCACACGCTCGACCGGGCGGAAGGCAAAGCCGCCTATTACATGGCGAACGGCACCCCGCCCGGCATGTGGGCCGGCACCGGCCTCACCGGCCTCGGTCTGGCCTCGAACGACTCTGTTGAGGAAGAGCAGCTCAGTGCGCTCTTCGGTGAAGGCGTCCACCCAATCACCGGCGCTTCGATCGGAAGAAAGTTCGCTACCCCGCGCACGATCGAGGAACGAGTCGTCACCCGTATTGCTGAAGCAGCGGCCGATCCGGCGAACCAGGCACTCTCCTCTGCAGAGTTCCAACATCTCGGCGACCGAATCCGGCAAGAAGTCATGGATACCCCGGAGAAGCAGAGCGTTTCCGGGTTCGAGTTCGTCTTCAGCCCTCCGAAAAGCGTGAGCGCCTGGTGGGCGCTCGCCGACCCCGATCTCAAGGACGAGATACGGCAAGCCCACCATGCCGCAATCCAAGCCACGATCGACAAGCTCGAGGGAGACATCATCCGCACGCGCACCGGCGTCGACGGGATCGCGCAGACCCATGTCCGCGGCATTACCGCCGCATTGTTCGACCATTGGGACTCCCGCGACGGCGACCCCCAGCTGCACACCCATATGCTCGTCTCGAACCGCGTCCAGGGCGAAGACGGCCGCTGGCGCACGATCGACTCTCGCGGCAGCCTCTTCCCCGGAGCGTCCACCGCGAGCGAGTTCTACGACGGCGTACTCATGGACGAGCTCAGCGCCCGGTTCGGCCTCGAATGGACCGTCGACCAAGTACTCGAAGCCCCTCAGAAGTACCGTGAATGGCTCACTACGAGCCAGCGTGCCGATTCCCCTGCATCCCGGCAGCAATTTGCACTCGACCAAGGCGTGAGTGCGGGGTCCGTGAAGTGGCAGATCGCTGGTGTTCCATCAGCTCTGAATCGCGAGTACTCCACCAGGTCTCGGGCGATCCAGCGAGAGAAGGATCGGCAGATCCAGGAGTATGTGAAAGCGGCCGGCAAGCAGCCCTCCGCCCGCGAGATCATCAAGATCCGGCAGCGCGCAACCCTTTGCACGCGGCAAGCGAAAAAGCACCGCACGCTGCGCGAGCTCACGCATTCATGGCGCGATCGTGCGCGGCAGCATATCGGCGACTCGTTTCTGTTCGCCGACCGTCTCCGCGATGCCGGCGCGGCTCGTAAGAACGACCTCCCGTTATGGTCATTCCGCCACGATGACGTTGACCATGAAGCAGCACAGCAAGCTGCAGCCTTCGTGCTCCACACCCTTTCCGAGTCACGGTCTACATGGGGGAAACGAAACGCCGAAACCGCAGCGCTACGCGCGATCGCAGGATGGAGGTTCCGGTCCCCTGAAGACCGTGACCTCGCCGTGCAGCAGGTGGTCGACCAGGTCCTCGCCCAGGCGGTCCCGCTGACCCCCAAGAACCCGTTGCATACGCCGCGGCGGTTTCGCACCGTCGACGGTGAAAGCCAGTTCCATCCGCAGGTGCGCGACCTCTATACGACCCGTGAAGTCTGGGATGCGGAAGAACGGTTGCTCGAGGCCGGCCGCACCACTGCCGGCGCCCGCGTCGACCACGCTCTCGTTGACGAGCTCCTCTTTGCCCCGACTGGCGCAGAACAGCGCATCCTCTCCTCGGACCAGGCCGCGGCCGTCGAAAACCTCGTGCTCAGCGGCCGCGCTGTCGACGTACTCGTGGGCCCCGCCGGCGCAGGCAAGACCACCAGCCTCGAGAAGCTTCGCGAGATCTGGGAGCGGCAGCACGGTAGCGGCAGTGTCCGTGGCCTCGCCCCGACTGCCCGCGCTGCCGAAGTGCTCGCGGATTCACTCGGCATCCAAACCGAGAACACCGTCAAGTGGCTCCACGAAACGTCGCAAGGCACTGATGTGAAGGACGGCTTCGATTACCGGCTCAAGGCCGGCGACTTGATGATCGTCGACGAAGCGTCCATCGCCGGCACCATCGCCCTCGATCGACTCCGCGACCAAGCCCAGCAGGCCGGAGCGAAGTTGCTCCTTGTGGGTGACTGGGCGCAGCTTGCCGCCATCGACGCCGGCGGTGCTTTCGGACTCCTCGCGAACGACCGGGCAGACGTCGCAGAGCTCGTCAACCTGCACCGGTTCAAGGCTGGCTGGGAAGGGGACGCGTCCAAGCTCCTCCGCCTCGGAAAGACCGCCGGCCTCGATCCGTACCTCGAGCACGGCCGCATCTCGTGGGGGCTCGATGAGAGCATCGTCATGCAAGCCGTCGATGCATGGAAACAGGACGAAGCGACACGGGGCGCCGATGGCGACACGCTCACGTCGCTCCTCATCGCTCCCACGAATGATGTCGTCGAACGTCTCAACGACATTGCTCGCGACTGGCGCATCGAGCAAGGACACGTCGATGCGACACGAGAAGCGACAATCGCCTCCGGCGTCGCGTCCCCAGGCGACCGGATCGTGACTAGGCAGAACGCTCGCGCGCTGCGAACTGACCACGACCGCTGGGTCAAAAACAACGACGAATGGATCGTCACCCACGTCGACGCGGCGACAGGCGACATTGTCGCTTCATCCGGCGACGAACAGGTGACGCTGCCAGCGTCTTTCTGTCGTGACCATGTGCAGTTGGCGTACGCGACAACCGCACACCGGTCACAGGGCCGTACAGTCGACACCGCTCACGCAATCATAGATTCGTCCGCGTCGCGCGAGACATTCTATGTCGCCATGACGCGCGGCAAACTCTCGAACCGCGCCTATGTCGTGATCGACGAAGGAGACCAGCTCGGCGACAGCGCGGCGACAGGAATGTCGCGCACCTGGCGAGAAACGCTCGACCACGTCGTACTGAACCGAGGCGGCGACATCGCCGCGCACGACACCCTCCACGATGAAGCAGAGCGGATTGGCTCGCTCCGCCAACTCGTCGCCGAATATCACACCATCACCGCTGACCAACTCGAGCGTGAATATCTCCCGACTCTGCAACAGCTCGGACTGGTCGAAGCAGATGCACCGGAATCGCCCTACCTGGGACCAGTGCTGGCGAATCTACGCCGTGTCGAATTGGCCGGAAAAGACATCCCGGAGACCGTCTCAGATCTATTGGGCGACCGCGAAACTGGCAGCGCCCGAGATGTGCTCGCCGTTCTCCACTACCGCCTGGCCGCGCACCTGGAGAGCACTGCGTCTACATCCTCGGCCGATGAGCCATTGCTAGCCGGACTCATCGAACGTTCCCCGAACTTCACCGACTCTGACACGATGCGGGCGCTGCGGGACCGCGAAACAGCCATTCAGCTACGTGCCGAGTTCGTTCTCGATCGGGCCGTTGCGGCAGGCGCACCGTGGGTCGAAGAGCTCGGTCCGGTACACCCTGGCGACGAAGCTGAGTGGCGTAAACGGGGAGTTGTGGTTGCCTGCTACCGAGATCTCTATGGTGTCGATTCCGATGAGGCGCTCGGCCGGAGTCACGAGAACGCACGCAACCGCGAACGCGATCGACAGATCGCCGCGGCCGCGCTCCGCACCCAACCGGCCGTGGAGTACACCACCGTGCACACGGTGCCCCAGTACGAACAGATCGCCCCGCAGCAGGGGCCGCGTCTCAGCTAGACGATTATATCCCGTAGCTGGGACCGTGGTGGCCAGGGCCCATCGGGCCCTGGCCACCCTGCGCGTGCGGCCACGAACCATCCCAGGGGTTCTTGGCACTGTGCGGAGTGGAGCGCACGTCCGATGTCCACCGCAGGGGTGTCTCCGGGACGGCCAGCCGAGACGCGGTCGCCTCGTTTGCGGTGTCCCAGCCCCCCGCCTTGTTGCTGCGTTCGGTCAGTGTCACGAGATTCAGGTGCTCGTCCGACACGTACGCTGCGGGGACGCCGCGGTGGTTCTTGCTCACGCTCACAACGCCGGCGTCGGCGAGCTCCTGGAGGGCGCGCTCAGCGGCCGGCCGCGTGACCTCGTATCGAGTCGTCACCGTTCCGATCGTCACAACTGGCTGGGCCGTCAGATCACGTCTGACGCGCTCCACCGTGGATCCTGCGCGGGGAGCCGCTGAGATCCCCTGCTTGGAGCGCCAGGCGTGATGACGCTCCGCCAAGATCGCGTCCAGCTCGTCCGCTCGTTCCTTCAACTGGATGACGTTCGCGGCGGCTCGCACCGCTGACGCCCCGAACTCACGCACCCACAGATCCAGTTGCGGGGGGTTCTCCCGGAACGCGGTCAGTCCGGCGATGTAGTGGTCCTTCGCCGTGGAGAACACCGTGCTGATGGGCAGTACGGCCCGGTCTGTGATGCCATCTCGTTTCAGGATCGTGTGGATGAGGGCGCGGCCAGTGCGCCCGTTCCCATCGACGAACGGGTGGATCGTTTCGAACTGGGCGTGCGCGATTGCCGCCTTCAGGAGCGGCGGGTGCTCGCTCTCGTTCACGTACACGAGCAGATCCTCCAAGAGCGGGATGACCTGGTCCTCGGGCGGAGGCACGAACGATGC
This sequence comes from Leucobacter sp. gxy201, assembly GCF_051043335.1. NCBI lineage: Bacteria > Bacillati > Actinomycetota > Actinomycetes > Micrococcales > Microbacteriaceae > Leucobacter > Leucobacter sp. gxy201. The sequence continues at coordinate 276,126 of NZ_JAMXWS010000001.1, read as the reverse complement.
CGTCAGCGGCGAGTAGCCGCCGCCGATCCAGTTCTGCTGGTCACGAAACCCGGGGGCAAGGTCCGGGGCGATCGTTCGCTGCAGCTCCACCAAGTCCTCGAGCTCCAGATTCCACTTCTGAGCCACAACGTCGATCGCGTACTCCATCGCACGCAAGTTCCGCAGCACCGCGACCGCGTTCTCTTTGCCCCGCCCCAGCACATCGGCCACCGCAAGCTTCTTTGCCGAAATCACGTGCCCCTCGATGAGCGACGAAGCAATGCTCTCAGAACGCAAGAGGAGGTGGTTCAGGTACAGCCCGGATTCACCGACGATTCCGTCAGCCCGGGAGACCGCGCTTTGCGCGTCAGCGATCGCGGAGAAGGCTGCGACACTGACCGATGGACCTTGCTTCCCCAGGAGGCCCGGGACGAACGCACGGTACGTTCCCCCGGCCTGGTCGCGCCGAGACAGACCGAACGTCGACGCCGGCTCCCAGTACCGCTCCACAAAGCTACTCATGCATGCAACTTTAGACCTCTAAAGTTGCATCGCGGGGAAATTGACGCAATGTTAGCAGGGATCCCCACCGTGCACTCGGTATACCACCTAGCCTCATCAGGCATCCACTCGCTGGTTTTCGACTCCGGACCGACCAACGGTGCTTCGACGCCACTCTCCAGAAACCCAGGACCCCATGCATGACTCGAATCCACTTGAGCGCAAGCTCTCATGTCAGTAGTCGTCTACTTCCGTAGTGTTCCAGGAACCCGGTCTGGAGTCGTTAACCGGTTGGTCATGCCCGTCAACGACCATGAAAGCATGGATGCTTCGATCACCCTCGGCCTTCAACCCCCGGGCACTCTAGCTGTCTTCATGACAACAAACGGCGCCCCGCCGGCGGGGGTGCTGCGGCAGCAGAGTGAGCCGTGTTTCCCGCGCCCAGGGCGGCGGGCACGCGTCATTTTCCTCATCGCAATCGTCCTCCTCACCGCGACGGGCGCAATCACATTGGGAATGACGGGGGAACCTTCAGCGATGTGGGCGGCTCTCCTGATTCCAGTACTACTGGGCTTGCCCGCGACATTTCTCTGGCCTGCCTTCCGCGCGGCTCGGGATCGATCGAGCTGCCACTCCGCCTCAGGCATTGTCATCGCAACGGATCACGCTGGGATGGTTCACGGTGAGGACGCCCAGCAGCGCGCGCTGATCCACATCGAACACGATGGCAGCGTGCGCTGGCTCGCTGCCACACAGCACGGCCTCCGCCTCGCAGAGGGCGATAAGGTATTCGTCAGCTGGGCGTCAGCTCGGTCAGAGAGCTGCTATGTACACGGAACTCTTGCCGGTCCGCCGAGGGAGTAGAGCTCATGGGAAGAGCAGCCGACCTCGCATCTGGGAATATCTGAGATCGATCACCGGCGAAATCCTATCGAACGAGCTCCACGTGTCTGGGACATGGTAGATCGTCTCACCATCGTCCAGGAACACATCAACGTAGTCGTCTTCATATGAGGCCTCTTCCAGCTCATCCCCCGGCAGACCATAGTAGGCGCTGGCGAATGCCACGCCCTCTCCGCTGAGTAGGTCAGTGCTGAGCACGCCGTCCGCGGCCGTGAGTACGAAGGTGCCGGGTGTGAGCGTCCTCGAGTGCAACGCGGCCAGATGGCTGGTCAAAACCTTGTCGCGCATAAGACCCGATTGGGCGCACCATGCCAGGAACATGCCGATGTGAGTAGCAGCGGCTGAGGCTGGAAGTTCCGCGGGAAACTCGCCGCCCGCATGCCAGTCAGCCTTATCAAACACCGTCACCCAAAGCTCCATTCTCAGCGTTCCGGCCCGCTCTCAGCATAAGCTCCGCGAGCCTACCTCCGGAATAGCAGTCACGTGGTGTTCATCTCGCATTACTCACATGCTGGGCGTTGGCGGCGGAGTCACAGGAGCCTGCTGGGCGCGATGAGCGGCTTGTGCCGGCGGCTCTGGCGCGGCAGCTGATGCTTCACGCTCAAGTTCGCCGAGAACTTCAGCCAACCGGGCTTGCTTCTCACTGAGCTCCGACTGCCTCGGCCACGGCTCCTGCTCCAACTCGCGAAGTTCTGCAACCTCTCGCCTCGCGGATTCGAGCTGGCCCGAATGCTCCGTGATCGTGTCCGGCAGCGACCGTGCTCGCGATTCAAACCCTTGCGATAGCGCAGAGAGTTCGCCGCTCATTGCTCGCGACCACAGCATCTTGTACTGCATCGCCTGGATCGTGGGCCCGGGCACGAACTCGAGCCATGGATCGTTCTTGTCGAGCGCGTTCCAGCGCAGCTTCGCATCCCAGTCCAGCCCCGCCACGGAGACGGTCACCTTCAGTGGTGCCGGGTAGCTGGCGTTGTGCGTGCCGAAGTAGCCGATGTTCTCTCGGGCGCGCGACAGCGTCGACCGGAATGCTTCGCCGAATTCCTTCCGTTCTCGGAAGGTGGGCGAGTCCGCCCACGACGTCGACTTCACACTCCCGACGAAGAGATCGCCACGGGTTTCAACGACCTTCGGCGCCAACTTCTCCAGCACCCTCATGTCGTGCTCGGTAACGCCGGCTCCTTGTTCGAGCGCCATTCTGCGCGCTTCGATCGACCCGATCTTCCGCTGATGGCCGCGTAACTGCCGCGAAAGTTTCTGTGTCTCGTTTCTCAGGTTCGCGACCTCGAGGATGCGCATGTCGCCTGCGGTGACGGCCTGCATCTCCGCGAACTGCAGAGCCATTTCTGTCGAGTTGTCGACCTCCCGGACATCGAGACGCCCGGACAGCACCTGTTCAATGAACGCCGCCTTGCGTGCGAGGGTGCCCCACATGTACGAGTCGAACGACCCTTCGGTGGCGTACCGGAATAGATGCACCTCGGCGTTCTGGTTTCCTTGCCGGATCTCGCGTCCTTCGCGCTGCGTCACGTCCGCTGGCCGCCAGGGTGCGTCGACGTGGTGGAGTGCGATCGCGCGCGCCTGCACGTTCGTGCCGACCCCCATCTTCTCCGTCGACCCCACGAGCACCTGTACTCGACCGTCACGGCACTGCTGGAACAACTCTGCCTTCGCTTGGTCGTTCCCCGCTTCGTGGATGAATCGAACCTGCGCGGCCGGCATGCCGCGCTGCACGAGTTCCTCTCGCAGATAGTCGTATGCGTTCCAACGACCATCAGATGACGGAGTGCCCAGATCGGCAAACACGATCTGGAATGCGCCCTTCGTAGCGGATACTTCGCCCCATTCGTCGAGGTATTCGCGATCGCGGTTTTCATCCCAGATTTCGTACACTTTCGCTGCGACAGCGTCGAGCTTCGTGAGCTCATGGCTTTCCGGCCCGGGCAGCCCCATCAGGCGTGCGTCGAGGGCGATCGCGCGCCCGTTCGACGTGATCTTCAGCATGTTGTCGTCCTCGGGCTGCACGCTCCCGTCTCGGACTGCCTTACCGCGCTCCATCAGGTCGGCCATGCCGGCCTCCTGCGCGGCCGTCGCCGGCACGACCACCATCTCTGGCGCACGGACCCCCTCGGAGTTCACCACGAGCTCCGGCACCGGCAGCCCGAGGTCGGCCTGTGTTTTCACGTCACCCGGCACATGCCACAACCGCAAGAGTTCGGGCACGTTCCGGAACTTCGCGGTGCGGGTCTTCACTTGGAACCCGGAGCCTTCCACGACGGCTTCCACTGCCGTGACTTGCTCGGTGAACTGGCGCGCCCAGTCATCCGCAGTCGCGATCTCGGCTTCCTTGAGCAGGTCCGGTCGCAGATAGCGCATCATCACATACATCTCGATCATCGAGTTCGGCAGCGGCGTCGCAGTCGCGAGCGTCGCCACTCGGGATTGGCCGCGGTGCTCGCGGTGGTACCAGAGCTTCATATCGAGGTCAGTCGCACGCTGCGAGCCGCCATCCTTCGAGAGATCTGCGACCTTCGTCTGCACTGCCAGGTTCTTGAACAGGTGCGCTTCGTCGATGCAGAGGTAGTCGATGCCCGTGTCCTCCCAGTAGACGCCCTCGTCGTGCTTGAGGTCGAGCATCTCCTGCAGCTTCTCTTCCTGCCGGGCGAGCTCCGTCTCGAGCTTCTTCACGGACCGCTCCGACAGCGATGAAGCGAGCTTCTGCTGATGCACCAGCTGCAGTTCCTCGAGCCGCTGAGTCGCATATGCCGCACGGGACTCGCCTAGGCCGATCTTCCCGAACGCGGCATGGGTCAGAATCACGGCATCCCAATCGCCCGTGCGCGCCCGGGCCGCGAACAGCGCTCGTCCGTCACGGCTCCCCGACGTCGCGATGTCGCCGCTGCCTGCAGACAGCACTTTCGCGCGCGGGTAGATCTGCTTGAACTCGCGGGTGAACTGCTCCAACATCTGGTTGGGAACGATGATCGCCGGCTTCTGTGCCATCCCGAGCCGCTTCAGTTCCATCACGCCAAGCACCATCTCGGCCGTTTTCCCCGCGCCGACTTCATGGAACAGTCCTGCCGCTGGCTCCGCCAGCATGCGAGCGACTGCCGCATGCTGATGTGGGCGAGGCGTGAACGTCGCCGCCTTACCGGGGAAGCTCAGCTCGACCCCGTCGTAGCTGCGCAGCACGATGCCGTTGTAGAGATCGTTGTATCGCTCTTGCAGGCGCTCCACCCGTTCCGCGTCGCTCCACAACCAGTCCTGGAAAGCGTCGTGCAACTCGGTCGCGCGCTCCTGCAGTGCTTCCGTGCCGGCCTGATCTACCAGGTAGGGGCCGTCCGCATCGGGCTTATAGCGAATCTCCAGCCGGTCGCCGTTGAGCACACGAGAGACGACCTTCTGTGCGCTCCACGACACGTGATCGCCCTGCACCGACCAGCGCGCCTCCGCTGACGGCGCCACCTTCCCGACAATGCTGAACTTGTACTCGCCGTCGATACGTTCGATCGCTTTGACTTCCTTCTTCAGAGCATGCTCGAGGAAAGCTGACACGTCATCGACGGGAACCCATGAAGCGCCGAGCTTCACGTCGATCTCAGCCGGGCCGACCTCCTCGGGAATCACCTGTTCGAGAGCGTCCAAGTGGCGCTGGAATGTCGCGTCGCCGGCCGCGAGCTCACGCACCTGGCGACGCTTCGCCCGAACGTTGCCGGACAAGAATTCTTCCGCCGGAATGTAGCTCTGTTCATCGTCCGGGCTGAGGAACACGAGATCGCCGAGTCGTGCCGGAACCGACGCCTCGTCGACGTCCAGGAGCTCCGCAACGAGTGGAACATCGACGAAGCCGACACGATCGAGCGACACACGGATCGCATCCTCAGGACTCTCCACGCGATCGACCACGGATGTAACGCCGACGACGCGCTCCCGGAATATCGTCGCTTTGCGCGCTTCACCGGTGTCCTCGTTGTAGCGTTCGAGCGCAACAACGGTCGCATAGTGCGGGTCCTGGCGCAGCGCCCGGATCGCTGCCGGGTAGCGGCGCGTGATGAGCGCGTCTTTCCCGGGACGCTCTTTCACTGTCACGGATACGCGGCCGAGAGGCCCGAATGCGGCTACGTACCGGTCGTACACGTCGTTGAGTTCGGTTCGCAGTTCGCCGATCGCTGTCGTGTCGTCGCCCGTCGCGGCCTCCGCTTCGAGCAGCTGCACCGCAGCATCGCGCAAACGCACCAGGTGCGTCAGCTCCCGCACCGCGTTTTTCGGCACCTGCACCGGCTCCAGGCCTTCCATCCCCATCTGCACGAGCGAGCCTGACTCGTCGACGCTGATGTGCCCCACAATCGAGTCAGGATCCTGCACGACGCGCGCGACCGGCCGGTCAGTGACGATCTGCCCCGCGGCATTCCACGTCCGGCCCTCCCCGATCGCTACATCGGCGATCCGGTCCAGCGCGGCCGCAAGCTCCGGGCCCACCACTTCCGCAGACGGGTCCGCTGCTGTCACCGTGAGCTCCGGGCCGTATTGGCCGAGCCGTGTGCCGGTCTCGCCGAGCACCATGTCCGGGTGGTCAGCGAAGTATGCGTTCATGGACGCGGTGCCGGCTGCGCCGTCGACGGGTACCGTGCCGAGCCATGTCGGCGGCTCCTCAGGGGCCGGCCCTGTGCGTCGGCGCAGCACAATCACGTCGACCAGCGCGTCAGTGCCGGCAATCTCGCCATGCGCCCCCTTCGGCATGCGCACCGCGCCCAGGAGCTCACCGTGCTTCGCGATTTCGCGGCGTGCCCGCTCCGCCTTCGCGTCGAGAGTCCACCGCGAAGTCATCACCGCGACAATCCCCCCGGGTTTCGTCTGCCGGAGCGCCTTCACGATGAAATGGTTGTGAAGGCTCAATCCCTCGGGGTTGTAGGCCGGATCGTACAGGCGGGTCTGCGAGAACGGGACATTCCCGATCGTCGCGTCGTAGCCGTCGTGATCGAGCACCGTCTCCGCGAACGATTCGTTCCTGACCGTCGCGGCCGGATGCAGCATCTGCGCAATACCGGCAGTAGTCGGGTCGAGCTCGACACCGGTCACCCGCTGGCCAGCCCGGGCCTGCCCGATGAAATTGCCGGTGCCGCACCCAGGCTCGAGCACGTGAGCATCGGCTGGCACGCCGAGGCGGTCGAGCATCGCCCACATGGCCGTGACATACCGCGGATGCGTGTAATGCGCGTTCAGCACGGTCCGGCGCGCGGCCGCCCACTCGCGATCGGTCCAGATTTCCTGCAGCGCTTCACGATCTGCCGCGTACTTGTTCGACTTCGGGTCGAACAGCTCCGGAGATGCACCCCAGCCGGGGAACTTCTGCAGTTCGGCGCGCTCTACCTCTGAGGGTTCTCGTCCTTCTCGAACAAGCCGCTCGAGAGTACGGACCGCAGCGACTCCGCCGCCCACTCGGGACTCATGCCCGGCTCCGCTTCGAGCATCGACACGACGTTCAGCAGCATCACCGCTTGTGCCACCGTCAACTGCTTCTCGAACCCGTGACGCTGCGCCGTTTCCAGTGCCCACGCGATCAGCTTGCGCTGCAGCTCGGGCACCGCCCAGAGTTGAGCGTCCTCCGCCGACGGAAGTTCGAGCGTCTGGTCCTCCCGCACGTCCCGATCCGTCTCCTCCGCGTCGAGCTCCTGCTGAAGCTCCTGCAGCACCGGCAGCTGCATGGCTGCTTTCACCACGATGCGCCGGCCGTACAGAAACCGGAGCACCTGCATCCCCGTTGGGACCGCCGTCACGTCGCTCAGGTCGTACCCGAGACGGTCCAACCAGGTCAGGCTCGCCTCGTAGCTCTCCCGTTCCCGAAGCTCGCGCAGCACCATCAGATCGTTCGTCACCTGACCAACCCGCTGCAAATAGTCCTCCGTCCCCGGCCAGGAGCTCTGGAGATGGGTCAGGGTTTCGTGGTCGCTCATGTGGTTCCGCCTTCGTCGTCTCGAATTCGCCCCATAGGTCGAACGCTAACTGCGTATCAGGAATCGATCGTTTCGTACTCCTACGAGCCATTCTGGTCCCCACTTCCGACGTAGCTGAAGGCGATACCTCCAGATGAGTGGGAACGCGCACCTCACACGCGACAGGCGCAAGCTACAGATAATGCCGAAGATCCGCCGACCGATGCTCTTCCGGCCCTTTACGGTGCCGATCCTGCACGACCAGAATCGCCTGCTGATTGGCCACCCACCGGTCGAGTCGGCGCCATGACCGCGAAGAATCGAGCAGATGATGCAGCAGGTCATGGCACGTCCTACACAGCGGCCATAGATCTTCGTGGTCCTCATCGCCGAGACGCGCGTAGGAAGAATGATGCATGTCATCGCGGGACACTCGCCAGTCCCGTCCACATCCACCCAGACACATAATCCGGGCCGGCCTGATGCGCTCGAGCTCCTCTTCAGCCCACCGCACCCGGCGGCGATACCAGGCTGGAGATGCGATATAGGTGGCGTAGAACTCTCGGGCGCGATTGCGGCCCTCTGATCTCCTCGCCCACGGGCTCAGCTCACGCACGATGACGAGTCCACTGCTGCAACTGGTCCGCGAACGGCGACTGCTCCCGCAACTGTGTAGCCACCACCTGCGCGTCTGCTTTGCAGCGGTCGTATGCGGGGTTCTTGGTGAACGGCTGCAGCTTGGGAACAAGGGGCTTCAGGTTTCGGTAGAACAGGAGCCCGTACCCGCCTTCCATCTCGCGGATCTCCTGGGGCTCCAGCACCAGCCGTTTCTCCTCACTCACCTGGATCGAGGCGGGACCGCCTCCCCAGGAATGCGATTCACGTTTCACCCAGAGTTCGCCGATCAGTCTGGAGAGTCGGGCGAGTTCTTCTTCGTCGCTTCCGCCGGGAAGCACGATCTTGGCAACGGCCGCGTCCCACATGGTTCTCGCGTTCTCGGAGCCCCATTGGGAGAGCTGTTCCTTGGACTGGAACACAGCCACCACGATGCGACCGCGGCCGCCACCTGCGGTGATGAGTTCGTACAGGCCGGGGTACTCGAAGTTCCCCAGCTCATCGAGTATGTAGCTGACGGGTGGATCTACGCGGCCTCCCGGAGAAGCATCCGCGATGCCCTTGCTCACATAGTCGAGTTCCGCGAACAGGCCATCGATGATGCGTGTGTATCCTCCCGATGCCTGCTTGTCGCCGACGAAGTACGCCGTTTGCTTTTCGAGCACGAATGCCACGGGGTCGAACTGGTTTCCATCCTGTGGAAGTAGCCACTTTCGGCCGGCCCGGGACTCCAGAAACGCGAGGGACGTGGGGAGCGTTCCCCAAGTTGAGGCCCGTTGTTCCGGGGGCGTGTTGATCGCTGTCTCCAAGAGACGAGCGTACTCAGGCATGCCGTCAGGGTGCTCCCTGATTGCCGCCACGGCCTCAGTCGCCCGGGACGGCGAGGTCACCCAGTCCCATACTCGGTCCACGCCCACACCGGCGCATGCCGCCCCGTGGAAGAGAGCACCGGCGAGCTGCTGACCGATCGTGTCCCAATGTCCACCATTCGAGGTGGAGCCCGAGAACGCATCGCCCGGGACATACCCCTTCACTCGACGCAGCAGCACCTCCTCGTCGGTACAGCCCGGAATGGGGTCCCAACGAAGCACGTTCTCGAACCCGTCACCGCCAGGAACTCCCGGGGCGAGGATCCAGGTCTTCGAACCCATCCGCTCACGCTCGCGCATCGTCCATTGAGCATTGTCGAGCTTCGAGGACGTATTGATGAGCGCGCCTGGTGCCGAGAGAATCCAGTTCAGTATCAGGAAGAACCCCTTCCCTGACCGAGACGGACCAATCACGATAGTCGGATCCTCGATCCTGATCCACAGGTCGATGCCCCAGAAGGACCCGACTCGATAGCCACAATCGGACGGCCGCAAGTGAGTAGCTTCGATCATGGGGCGCAGATTTGGTCCACGTTTCTCCACGAGCTGTTTCGTGGCGAGCTCGCGAGCTACATCCTTGAGCGACGCAAGCCCCACTTTGCGTTGCGGATCCTTCTTATGGCGCCGCCAGGTCACTACCCACACGGTCGCGAGTGCTGTAGCCGCCCCGAACACCGCGCACAGAAGCGCCCAATGGACAATCCCTGGAACATTCGCCCCAGTCACTGTTGTCGGGTCAAGTTTCCCCCACAGTCCGAGCACGGCTCCGAGAGAGAGACGATCCTCCCCGCCGAACCGGCCCGGGGCCGTCATCGCGAGTACAGCCAGCTGCGGAAGCAGCAGCATCGACATGCAGAGCACGATGACCAACGCAATAGCAGCTTGCCACGGCAAAGTACTCCAGGACCACTTGGGGTGCATGAAACGTTCCTTACTAGTCGTCGATTCCGGGGACCATACGGTTTACGGACTCGGCCATGAGTGCGCCCGCGCGTGCGGTGAACGAGAATTCATCTCGTACCGGGCGCGCCTGCCGGCCCAGCTGATCAGTCGCATACCCGCTGAAGTCGTTGACGAACGGAGCTGCGAGCCTCAGGAACTCTCCCAACTCCCCCAGGTGCAGCGTGCGTTCTAAGTACCTGCCAGTGGCTTTCAGGCTGCGATATGCAGGAGAGGGCACACGCAGCGGCATTCCCTCGCAGAGTCGCCGTGACGGTTCGGCCCAGGCCAGGAACACCCCGACACGATCAGCGGCGCCCAAACCTCCACCCAGCTGAGGTTCGGTGAGCCTGGCGGCCACAAGGTTCGTCACGTCGAGGTAGAGCCCCCAAGCGTCTTCGAATAACGGATCCTCTGGTCCAGGGGCCGTCCCAAGTCCATGCTTAAAGTCCCGATATAGCTCGCTTACACCGCTCATGCGGCTACCGCCTCCTTCTTGCGCTCCCGCATCTGCCTGTCCGTGTCGAACAGGTCTCGTTCCCACTGCGTCGACAACGGGTTCCCGTCGACGACATAGGAGCCAGATTTCATCTTCACCAGGAACTCGCCACGGCGAAGCGAACCGATCGCGTCCGCCTCAGCCCGGGTGAACATCTGTCTCGCCACCGCATCCTTCAAGGTCTCTTCGTTCTGGTAGAAACTCACCCGGTTCGCGTATCCGCGAAGCAGGGACTTCGCGAGCTCCCGCTCCTGCGACCCCTCTGCACCGACCGCGTCAAAGTCGCCGCCCTCGTGCACGATAAGAACCATCGCGACTCCGTACTCACCGGAGAGTTTCAGCTGCGCGCGGTGCTCTTCGAGCGCCGCTTTCGTGCGCATGTCCGCCCACCCTTCCTCACGAATGAGGAAGTACCGGCGTCCGGCGCTCTTGTTGGAGATCGTGTTCTGCACCCACGCATTCGTGACCGCCTGCGTAACGCCCAAGGCTTGGTCACCGCGTTGCGCGATCGCGAAAGTGTCGATCACCGTATACGGGGAGTCAGGATCGAGTCGCACCGATGAGTCGGTGTCGAACATGCCCCCGAGGTCTCCATGCACCAGACGGCGCAGACCATCGATCAAGTCGCGTGCATCGCCGCGCTCGAAGTATCCGTTGCCGTACTCCAACAGTGCCGGGGACCCGATCTTCTCCCAGACCGCCCGGATCGTCGGTCGGTCGTTCGTCTCCGACACGACCTCGTCGACGGCCCAATCCAGAATCGTCGACTCACGCGCAGTGATCGGACGCTCGCCTGGCGTGAGAAGACCCGCAATCTTCTGCAGTACCGCTGTACGTCCCGCTTTCGAACGGGCACGGTAGTCATGGTCGCTCTCATCAGCACGCTGCTCCGGAGCATCCAGCGCATTCAACCTGATCTGGCTCCCGAAAACGCCCATCTTGAACGTTGCGCCACCGATCTCCTCAGCGACGACGCCGTGTTCCCCCTTCGAGTCCGACGTGTTGATCGCGAGCCTTCCAAACTCCACAAGCAGTGTCACCAACCGCTTGATGAAGAACGATTTACCCTGCCGCAGCGACCCCTGAATCAGCATGTTCGGGGACGAAACAAGCCCACGCAAATACAGCTCCCACGGGTCAAGCGTGAATGCGCGCCCACTGTTCTTGTCTATCCCGATGACCGGCCCGGCAGCATCGTGCACATCCGCAGCCGCGAAGGTGTTTGCCGCCGCCAACTGGTACCCCGTTGCACGATGCCACGGGCGCCGAATCGGAAACGTCCAGAACCCGGGCTGGAACTGCATCGGAGCAAGGATCGGAAGCTTCTCAACTTCCTCCTTGACTACCTGGTCGTCGTCTCGCAACGCGTCCGCGTAGATCCTCTTGAGCCGTTTGCGTTCCTGCCGAGAAAGCCCCGACTGCTCCAGCGTAAGGAGTTTCTTCGCCATCCTTCGTCCTCCTACTTCATCCCGAGGCCGCACGGAAATGCGACATTCATGAGCGCTTCCGCCTGCTGCCACGGCATCGACCTTGGCTCCAAACCGGTCGCCGAGCACGCGTTCCGAATCGAGGCAGATTCCTGCTCCAGCACTTCGGGATCTGTCGCCGTAACGGTCAGGAATGCGGAGAAACGCACCTCGCCCTGGCCTGCAGTAAGGTCCGCCTCCTGCTGCTCGAGCGCATGCCAGTCAGCGACGTCGGCCGCGGTCTGCGGCTTCCCCGATTTTTCTCGGATGCCCTGGTTCGTGATCCACGTACGCTTCTGCTCCTCGATCTTCTTCATCGCCTCGCCGATCTGCACCGGAGTGCCCACGAGCATGAACGTTTGCCGTACCGGCTTCCCCGACTGCTGCTTCGCGAACACCAGACGAGACATGAACCCGGGGAACGTCTCATACCGGGGCCACTCCTGAATCCAGTACGTGCGATGCCACCCGGAATCGGTCTCCACACTGGTCCGGTTGTCGTTCATCACCATCGGTGCCGCCGACTGCGGGTCCACACCTTCCCATTCCGTCCCCAGACGTGCGTCCACCCCTGATTGCGATGCGGGGTCGATCAAGGACCGTCCCCAGGCACCCCACTCGCGCGCATTCATCCACATTGTCCGCGTGAACCCCGCGTTGTGGAGCGCCTCTTCAGTCGTTGACATCTCGAGCTCCGCGAGCTTCAGCATGCCTGCCTTCTCGCTGCGCTCGCCCTTGACCAGAGCGCGAGCTTCTCCTGACAGGTTGAACGTGATCGCGATCATCGACGTATGACGCACCACCGCTTCCGCTGCGTGGTCGAGCGACTGCGCATAGGACTCTGAGGCTCCACCGTCACGACCCTGCCGATGTTCCGCAAAGTATCGCTGTTCGGCAGCGACCGTCCCCGGACGCACCTGCTCCAGGAGGGTGATGCGTTTGATGTGTTCCTTCTGAGTGAACGATCCCAGCACTTTCGACCATTCGAAGATGAGCCCGTCTCGGTCGTTCTCCGACAACGTCGACGGGGTATCTTTCTGAGGCATCCCCATGCCGAGTGTTGCCACAACGCAACACACGGTCGCGGTCGCCGCGCGCGCATCCCACACCACGACTGCACCCGAATCCGTCTCGAACAGATGCAGCCGGCCTTCCCGACCCGGAAGATCCAATGCCGACACGGGCGTGACTTTCTTCTTCTCCGGTCGCGCCCGGTACTTGTTCGCGCCTACTGCTTTGCGCATCATTCCTCCTGCTTCACGAAGCACATGCGTCACGAGCGACTGCCCATGCCTGCGCACCATCCCGAGCGCCGCAAGCGGTCCGGAGAACGGGACCACTGATAGGAGACCCAGGAATCCCTCGCCCATCACCGCGATTGCGCCGACACCGACGGCGATCGACAATGCCGTGAACCCAGGTCCGTCAATTCCTCCGACCACGCCTTGAGATGGCAAACGGGCAAACTTCACCCGGTTCTCGCTCATCGTTTCGGTTCCTTGGGCACCTGCGGGGAACGTGGAGCAGCGGGCGGCCGAGGAGCAGAGCTCGGCGGCTTCGCTCCACTTTCAGGCATCCTCCCGGACGAGGCCGGCCCGGCCCCGGGACGAGCCGGCTTCGGCGCCTGACTCTCCGCGTTCGGTTGAGTCGCGGCAGGGGTCGAACCGTTCCCGTTTCTTTGGCCTCCGCCGCCTGCCGCCCGTCCACCGGGGGCCTTACTCGCCCCGCGCCCGATCGTGTGGCCGGCCTTCGCCCCCGCGCGGCCGAGCACACTCGTGGTTTGTTGAGCCTTCTGCGTCGCCATGCTTCCTGCGCGCTGGCCGATCTGATCGCCCCCGCTGCCGCCATCCATGAACTGGAAGAATCCATACACTGCGATGGGCATGAAGGCTGCCATGATGAACCCGATCCCCAGTGTGAGCCCTTTGAACGACCAGACCGTTTCGACTTCCCGAAACCCGGCCATCGTGAGAATCAGCACACCGTAAATCAGTGGTTTCGCGAGAGCCATTGCCGTTACTGCGCTCACCCACCGTTTCGACCACACGTCGTCGAGGCCCTTCGCCGGCATCAGGACAAACGCGAGTGGCGCGAACGTGATCAGGATCATCAGCGCAAAGTCCCGAAACGCCATCGCGACCGCGATCAAGACCATCCCTATCGCCATCAGAACGATGACCACCATCATCCGCCCAATCGGCGGTGACACCATCGCGCCGACTACCCCAAGTTTCACGTCTCCCTCGAACAGCGCCTCGATGAGAGCAGCGAACCCGTCCTCTCCCACCAGGCGAGTCAACAGACCTCCGGTGAACTCATCGATCACGCGGAGCCCTTCACCGACGATGAAGAATGCGAAGTAGAACGCTGGCAGCGACAGCGCCGTACTGATCAGACTTCGCTTGATCAGTTCCGGTCTCTGCATCACTGCACCCGCGGCTACGCCGACGATAAAGGTGATGAACATGACGAAGATGCTCATCCCCAGCCAGAGGCCGGCTTCACTCGTGACAGCGGACCACAGTGAATCGCCTGGACGGAGTCCTTCATCCTCCAGAACGGCCTCGGCGAGCCAGTTGATGACGTCCACCATCCAGTTCGCTTGCGATTCAGTCGCCGCACAAAGGATGTCGGCGAAACCGCAATCGAAATCGACCTTCGGGGACTCCGCCCAGGCAATCATCTAGGCGATCCCCAGGTCGAAACCGACGAGGAACTGCCAGATTCCCGACGCGCTGCCCAACGCGGCAACGCCCAGTGCCAGCCACATGATTGCCTTGGATGCGGCCTGCTGAATGCCCTGATTACCGAACCCCTTAAACGCGAGTCCGACCGCGCACCCGATCAGAGCGAGGAACGTAACGATCAGGCCGAGGCCGAGCGCCCACGAGACAATCTGGATGATCGCCGATGAACCCGGCGCACTGAAATCCGGCTGAATATCCGGCATGCTGTTTCCTTCCGTAAGGGACGTTGCGTCACCTGACAGAAGCGACACACCGCGCACACCGGACACAAAGAACCGGGGGTAGCCGGCTTTGGCCGGCTACCCCCGGAATTCTCTGTTCTAAGGACTTCCGATGTACGGATACGGGTTGATATCCGGATTGTAGTTGCGGTTCGTCGACGCGAGCGTGAAGTGCGTATGGGGGCCGCTGGTACACCCGCTCATCCCGGACAGCGCGACTGTCTGCCCCGCCCGAACCGCCATCCCTTCAGCAACCCCCACTGAGGCCGGCGAACCCGGCGCGACGTGGTTGTGAGAACTGAACATGGTGAGCCCCTGGTACTCGTGCCGAATGATGACCGTCGAGTTGTCGCCCCGCCACCAGCCCGGGTTCGCCATACACACGCCGGGAATGCCGCCTCCGTCGCTTCCGGCTTTCATCACCACGCCGTCGTATGGCGAATACAGTGCGCCGCCCGTCGCTGAGACGAGGTCGATACTGAAGCCGTCATGAAACCCTTGGGAGATTCCTCTCATGTGCGAAGGCCAAGCCCACCCGTTTGGACCAACGGGCCCATCATCTCCCGACGGAGGGCCGAGCACGAGTCCATCTTCTTCACCTGTCACCGCAGCGAGTATCGACGCGAGCCCGGCGCCGGCGCCAGCTGCTGCGAGCACAGCACCCACACCCGCCGCACCCACAAACTTCAGCACTTGGCGACGGTTAACGAGCGCTGTGGCAACCGCCCCTGCTACCGGCGCGGCCATATCGCGGGGAAGTCCGTATCAAGCGTGTACGCGACACCGCACAATCCACCGTCCTCAGGCGCATCGCACCAGATCGCGAAATGTGCAGGCCGCTTCGAAGACGCGGCCGCGGTGCCCACCTGAGCATTCTCCACCTCAGACATCACCCACCAGTGCGTCAGCGTCGCCCCGGGAGTATCCGGCGTCATGTCCGTCGCCTCCTTGAACCGCGGAAGCAGATCGGGATCAATCTCGGCTATCTCGTCCTCGCCAAGAACGATTTCCGGATGCGCCTTCCAGAAATGGTCAGGAAGCAGCGCCATGTTGTCATAGAAAGAACCACTCGCAAGTTCCCACCACGGATAACGCTCCGGATTGTCAAGCGTAGCCATCTGATCCGTCAGTGCTAGCAGCGCCGTGTCGGGAGCCCAGTAATAACGCTTCGTTTCCTCGAACGGAGCCGACTCCACGACGGTGTGAATCTGACCCTCCGCGCCGATGTAGTCAGGCGAAGGATGCGTCATCCGCGCAATCGCCTCGTCCACGAACTCTTGCCGCGACAGCTTCGAGAAATCAACAGAGAATGCCACTGCCGCAGCCCCTGCAGCGGCCTCGCGCGGATCCGTCGTGACCGGCATCACCGCCATCCCGTTCCCGTCATATTCGATCCCGAACGCCTTCGTCCCGTTCTCATCCGCGCCAGGGTCCGAGCTTTCCTCCTCGGACTGCTGCACAGGAGCCGTACCTTCTGCGACGATGCCGGAATCACCCTTTGCGAACAGCATTCGGCCCAGTCCAAATACAGCGGCGAGCACAATCAGCGCCAGCACGACCATCAGGATCATGAACTTTGCGCGGCGACCTGCCGGCTGCGACCTCCACCAAGTCATCACGAGCTTCCTTCCTCTTCGGTTCCGTTCGAATGTGTCTGACGCAACGTATCGATAGCGTCGGACACTGTGGTTTCCCACATGGCTGCACGCACGCTGCTGAGATCTGCCCAGGACTGCACCTGGGCGGGAAAGTGCTCGGCAGAGTTGCAACCCGTCATCGCTGCCCAAAACCTGAGACGCGTCAATGCCAGCTGCTGCTGATAGTGATAGTCCAGCGGCGCCGACGGCGGCGGGCCTAACGCTTCATTGAACTGCTGCTGGTTCCGGTACTGGAACAGCGCCAGGAGCTCCTGCACGAGCGCCTCGTGCTCGTACCAGCACGGCGGAACATACGCGTCCGAAAGCCCGTACCGGCGCACCAATTCTGGCACCCACTCAACGAGCACTTCCAGCGTCTCCGCCTGCTCCTCGATGTCCAACCGCCACCAGTTGATCGGCAACGCCGGCGGCGATGGAACAGCAGATGCCGGCGCCACTGGTTCCTCCGGCCGTGCCCCGCGTTCACGCACCACGGCGTACCCCGGACCGCCACTGACGAAGCAATGACGTTCCCTTCGTCACTTTCGTCCCCGGTTGGCGTCGCAGAAGCGCCCGCACCCGCAACGACACCTCCGCGCTATCCCCTGTGCGCATCGACTCGAGAAGTTCCTCAACCAGAACGTCGTCAGCACTGATATGGAGTTCCGACATCTTCGGAGCTTCCACAACCCAGAGGACTGCCAAAGCCAGAAGTGCAGCGAGGGAGAACAAGGAGATCGCCGAGAAGACTGCATCTCGGACCACGACTATCCCGACGATCACAACGACTGTTGCGGCCACCCACCCAAGTACTGCCGGCACTCCCACGCCCGTGTCCCAGCGCAGTTCGAGAACGTGGTCGGTCCTCGTCGATCTCACTCGGAGCGTTGCCCGCCTGGCGCGAAACGCTCCATCTAGCACCTCTAACTGCTCGTTCAAATATTCGGCATGCCGCTGCGCGTCAGCCGTCTTCTTCTGTTCCCGCTCCAGTCGTTCCTCACGGCTGCGCTGCTCCTCACGGCGCTGGAGCGACCGCTCAATCTGCCGATATGCCGAATTCATCCTCATGCCCAACGAACCAGCGACCCGCGCAGACCGCTTCGCGGGAAAGCGTGCTCATGCACGCCGGGACGAACCCGGCACAAGTGCCGGGCCCATTTTCGGGCTACGCCCCGTTTTTCTTGCCGTGAAGCCTGCGGCAGTCTACGGCGGCCACCGCTCCACACAACCGCCCGCACACCCCATGCTGGGGCGCGCTTGACACGGGATGCTCGCCCGTCGCAGCAATGCTGCGCCGTGCAGGCATCCCGCTGCGGATTGTGCTCCACGGCACCCGCAACGACAGGCACTACGTGCCTTCACGGCAAGAAAACGTGAGGGGAGGGATTGGAGAACCACGATGCAAGACCAGATCGAACCCGGAGCAGCAGCCGTCCTCATCGGCGCGCTCTGGCTCATCGCCGGCTACCGCCTCTGGATCGCACCCCGCAGAAAGGACACCAACTCATGAGCGGCATCACCCAGCCTCAAGTCCAGGAACTCACGGCACTCGCCGAGCAATACACGCAGCAATTCAACAGCGACCAGGTCGCCGGCAGCATGCGCGAAGCCCCCGGCAGGTACTCCGGCACCATCACCGTCGGGCAGCTCATCACGAACCTCCGAGATCTCGCAGCAGCATACGGCACCGGCAGCGTCCACACGGGCACCGCGGCCGCCTGGATCGCCTACGCCCACGCAACCCTCGCCCGCCTCCAGGGAAAGTGAACCCATGAGCCAGCAGATGTTCGCGATCGACGACCTGATCCGTGAAGCAGACGTAGCAGCAGCGCCCCAGTGGGACGGGGCGCCGCTGCGCTACCACGAGACCTACTACTCCCCCGCAGAACTCGACGCCGCATTCGACCGATGGATCCTCGAGAACGGAAGCTTCGGCTGCATACCATACAGTCACATGTGGCACCGCGATAGCCACCGTCGCGGCGTCGAATTCGAACCGAAGCCGAATGCCCGCGGCCATCAGTGCGCACTCTTCACCGCAGAAGCAAGGTGCAGCGGCCGCTACGCTTCCAATCGCAGCCACTCCCATGCCACCGGGGAACTCCCCGGCGGCATGATGACGCAGATCATCTGCGAGCCCTGCAACTGGAACCACATCAGCAGAAGCGAATCCGAAGCCGTCGAAGCCTGGCACGACCACGCGATCACCGGCTGGCGCGCACTCCCCGTCGTGCCGCTCAAACTCGTCCAAGACCGAGACGCAAAGAACGGCAAACAGCGCTTCGTCGACTGGATCAACGAACACTATCCACTCGACGCCCAAATCACCGGCCACCCGATCATCACGGAACGAACCGACTTCGGTACCCGCCACGTCCCCGGGCGCTCACCCTGGGGCGGATACGACCTCTCCTACACCGCTCTCCAGTGACCCAGTGGGTAGGGCGATACGTCACATGAAATGAGTGGCTTCTGCTTGGTTCGTCTCGAATAGGGCAATTGTCTCTTGGAAATGGCCGCATTCAACGTATTGCCAAACAGTCGTCTTGTCAGTGTGTCGGTCTGGAACTGGCACGCGATATGAGGATTTGAGGCACTCCACGTTCTCGCAGGTACCGTATCGTTCGCCCAAAAGTCGGTCTCCGTTTGCCATGCCGTTCCACCTCTCATCACGAACAAGTCCGCTTGTATCGCTCAACCTATCCGGGTTGGAGCGATTTTTCTAACCCAGGAGGCGTGATGGCCTTACGCTTGCTCAAGTCTCCTCCCCAGAGCCCTTGAACGCCACGGAATAGAAGACGTTCCCTATCCCGGAGTAGCCTGACGGCATGATTGCCTACGTACGTGTCGCCCTCGCCGCCACCACCGCGCCCGAAGAGGTCCACAAGCGCGACATATCCGCGCTCGAGCAGGCCACGCTCACGGGCGAAGGCGAGACGTGGGACGAGGCACGCGCCGCGGTGCAGATCCCAGAGGGCGCCGTCGTGCTCGGCGCAGCACAGTGGCCAATCTGACCCAACTGGCCGATACTCGGAGAGTATGTGGACCTGTACCGCTTGTGGCGGCCCCGCCATCCAAACCCGAGGCACCGTCGTCTGCCTAGACAGCACATGCGGCGTCGTGCGTATTCTTCCGGCGCTCCCGGACCGACTGCCGTGGGAGCCCGAAGTGTAATTGTCGGAGGCGAAGGCGTATCCTCTATCGAACAAAGATTCGAATAGAGGAGGGGCAGTGTTCGTCGCTGCGATTCACTCACTGCCGGTCGACGCGGCACCGGCGCTGATCGAGGCCGCTGAGGTCGAAGCCGCGTGCGGGTTCCCGTCACCATCGCAGGACTACCTGACGAGCGAGATCGATCTGAACGAGCATCTGATGCCCAATCGCGTCTCGACCTTCCTCATCCGCGCTCGCGGGCACTCAATGGTGCGAGCCGGCATATACGACGGTGACGAGCTCATCGTCGATCGCTCCATCCGTGCCGATGACGGGCACGTCGTCGTTGCCGTGGTCGACGGGGAAATGACCGTCAAACGGCTGCGCTTCACCGAGACAGGCGGCGTAGTCCTCTCAGCAGAAAACCCCCGTCACCCAGACATCGTGCTCGAGGAGCTTTCAGAACTCCGTGTGTGGGGCGTGGTCACTCGGAGCCTGCACCGTGTCCTCCGTTCCTGAACGCATGATCGCCCTCGTCGACTGCGAATCTTTCTACGCATCCTGCGAGCGAGTCTTCGATCCACGCCTCGACGGGCGCCCCGTCGTGGTGCTGTCGAACAACGATGGATGCGTGGTCGCCATGTCGCGCGAAGCGAAAGCACTCGACATTCCCATGGGCGTCCCGTGGTTTCAGCTCAAGGGGTACGCGCAAGCCGCGGGCGTCGTCGCCCGCTCGAGCAACTACGAACTGTACGGGTCTCTCTCGACTCGGGTCATGGAGATCATAGGCCGCTATGCGGCATGGCAGGAGGTGTACTCGATCGACGAAAGCTTCATCGGCATGCACGGCACCGTGGACGAACTCACCCGAATCGGCCATCAGATCCGCGCCGAAGTGCTGCAATCTACGGGCATCCCGGTACGGGTCGGCATCGGGCGCACGAAGACCTTGGCGAAGCTCGCCTCGCGCGGAGCGAAGGCCGACCTCTCGCTCGGCGGCGTCTGCCACCTCGGTTCCTACTCCCCCGATCGGCTCGATCGCATCATGGCCGGTACTGACGTGACGGACCTATGGGGCGTCGCCGGACGCACCGGGAAGAAGCTCGCCGGCATGAGCATCCACACGGCGAAAGACCTTCGGGACGCTGACCCGAAACAGATCCGCAAACGGTTTTCCGTCGTGCTCGAGCGCACAGTGATGGAACTTCGCGGCCTCCCCTGCCTCCCCCTCGAGGCACCTCGCCCATACAAAGACCAGTTGATCTTCTCGCGCAGCTTCTCTCGCCCGGTCGAGACCGCGGCCGAGATGCGGCAGGTCCTCTCCATCTATGCGCAAAAGGTTTCGTCAAGGCTGCGGACGCAGGGGCAAGTAGCCGGCGTTGTCTCAGCCTGGGCAATGACCGGCCACTATGTCACCGAGGGGCGCCATAGCGCCCATGTTTCGGTTGGCTTGCCGACAGAGACGGACGAGCCGATCATGCTCTCGAAGGCCGCGCAGATGCTTGCACCGCGCATCCTCCACGGCACCCGCTATACGCGCGCCGGCGTAGTACTCACAGGACTACGCCCAAAAACCAGCGCGTCTCCGTTGTCGCTGTTCGAACCAGAGTTCGAGGGCCGCCGGATTGGAGAAACGCTGGATGGCATCACACAGAAGCTTGGGCCGCGAGCGATCGGTGTCGGACTTGGCGGAATGCGAGGCGCGCCGGTATGGAACATGCGCCGAGAGATGCTGTCGAAACGTGCGACAACTCACTGGGATGAGATTTGCGAGGCAACGGCCTAGCCAGTCCGCATCGTGCAGCGTAGCCTGTTCGCCATGTGCGCATCATATGGACTCGGCGGCGGCCTCGCAGGCGCATACCCGGCGGAGCTTGAACCGATGAGCGAGCAGACTTCGCAGACGCTCCTCTCGGAGTGGATGGAACAACGGAAGGGGTCGGCGAAAATCACCGGGCGAAATGCTCTCAATCTCAATCCGATCATCCGCGCCGGCGGCGGCGGTCGCGAGATACTGCTTGCCTGGTGGTGGCTCTGGCTCGACAGCAGTGGACCCGCAAAGTTCAGCGCATTCAACAGCCGCGACGACCGTTTACTGCGATCCTGGAAGAGACCGTTCCAGCATCGCGCACTCCTGCCGGCAACCTGGTACGTCGAGAAGAAGGGGCGCTTCCACCTCCCGGACGACGAGGTATTCGGGATCGCGGCGCTCACATCGACGATCACTCGCGACGACGGCAGCGAGCTGGTCACATATTCAATGGTCACCCGCGACGCTCCTCCAGGCAGTGAAGCCGCAGAATATTGGGGACGCATGCCCCTCGTGCTCCCACGCGACATGCACGACGAATGGCTCGATACCGAGCGGCCCGGCGACGCCGAGTTGGTCGCCCAAGTTCAGCATGCAAGTGAAGAGATCTCGAGAGATCTCACGGCGAAGTAGGTCACCGCTCCCATCAGCAGCCACGGGCTAACCGCAGGAAGGCCCTTCCCGGAGTCGAAAACTCCGAGAAGGGCCTCACATCTGTAGCGCTGAGGCTAGAGCGACGAAGCCTCGTCGATGTTCACCTCGTCGGCACCCGCGAGCTTCCGGCGACGCATTGCGTACACCGTAGCTGTCGCACCGCCCGCGAGCAGGGCTGCGCCGGCCAGGCCGAACATTGCGAGACTCGGTCCACCCGTGGTGGCGAGCTTCTCAATGACCGGCGGCACCGGGATGAAGGGCTTCTCCTTCACCTCGAAATTCTCCGACGGCTCACCGCACTTGCCGACATGAACGGCGGTCTTCTCGCCGTCCTCGATCAGCCACAGGGTCTCGACGTAGCCGCCGAGGCCGACGTGCTTCTCCGTCGTGGTGACCTTCTTCGACTCGTACCGGCCAGGCTTGTCGACCTTCACTCCAGTAGCGTCCTCGAAGTCCTTGATCTCAGTTTCGGGCGAGCACACGAGCTTGTCGCCCTCGCGCTCGTACGCCTTGAACGTGACCTCGTACTCGACGCGCTCCGAGATGGGGCCCTCCACGATGGCGGTGTCCCAAATGTCGTCACCGACGACAACGCTCGACTGCGCTTCAGTTTTCACCTTGGGGTAGTCGACGACGGTCTTCTCGTTTTCGATACCGCACTTGCCCTCGTGGACGAGCACTTCCTCGCCCTCGGGCGGAGTGACGTAATAGCGCTCGACCCAGTAACCGGTGCCGACGCTGTTCGCGAGCACGGCAGGCGAATCGACATTCCCGGTCTGGGTGACCTCCACACGATCCGTGGTCGCTACCGGCTGCGCGAGGCAGACAGCAGCGGGGTCCGTGAGTTCTTCCTCGGTCCAGAGGACGGGCTCGCCGGCTTCGTCGAGCACCTTCTCCCAGTTCGAGTCGTACTTCGGCTCGCCGGCCTTCGGCTGGAGATAGTAGGTGAAGTCGATCTCGTTCTTCGCGTTGTCGACGATCGAGCCTTCTACGAGCGCGGTGTCATGGATGTCGCCCTTGTAGGCGCCGTCCGGCTGAGCCTGAGTCGAGACCTCGGGGCGAGTAATCTCGGCGGTCTCGGACGGTACACCGAAGTCGTCGCAGTATTCCTTCGCCTTGCCCGCGGCGTTCTCGGCTTGGTCCTCGTCGAGGAGGCACCACTGCACGGTGACGTACTTGTCGTCGCTCGTGTACGGAATCTGCACTGCCTCCGACGTGAACGTCTCGTCGGGACTGTCGATGTTCATCATCGTGGTGGTGAGCACTTCGGCGTCGGCCGGAGCCGTGGCCTGCTGCTCCGGCTTCTCATCGAGCGTGTACACGGTACCGCGGAGCGTGAACGGGGTACGTCCGCCGTCGGTCTGCAGCCATCCGCCCTTGTTCAGGTATACGGAGACATCATCGGTGAAGGTGCCACCGATCGTGACCGAGTCCGTGGACAGCTGAGTCGTGAAGCTGATGTCCGACGGGGTGATCTGCCCCTCGGAGACCTTGCCGAACCCGTCCGTGAAGTAGTAGTTCTCCGGAAGCGACGGGTGCCCGCCAGGAGGATTCGTGATCGACGAAAGCTGCTCTTCGTATTCGATGGTCCAGACCCACGAGTAATAGCCTGCTTCCTTCGACACGCCCTCAACCGTGGGCGCGTACGTGCCAGGCCCCGTCACTGTGTCCGTCGTGATCTCGGCAGTCGCAGCGATCGGTGCGTTCTTCGGCGGTTCCGCTGATGGGTTATCTGCCGGATCGCTCAGGAACGGGCCGTACAGCGTCCCTTTCGCCGTGATCGGAGCGAAGATCGTCGCACCGTCACGGACACCGATGCGCCACGGGTTGGAGCCGTCAGCAACATCGAAGGTCACAGTGTCCGAGAAGCTCTCGCCTTCCTGGACGAACTTCGACGGTGTCTCCGTGGTGAGGGAGGGCGACCAGATGGTGTCCGGGTCGATATAGACGGCGTTGTAGTCGCCAGACACTGGAGTAACGCCGCCACCTGCGACGAGGCCCTGTCCGAGACCACCCGGGGTGCCGTAGTAGACCTCGGAGCTTTCGACGTTGTACTGATACTTGCCGGTGACCGTGATCGTGTAGTACCGGTCCCACCCCGCGTCGTCATAGGGAGCTTGACCGACAAAAGGGATGTCGAGCACGCCCGTCGTGCCACCGGGGAACTCGATCCGATTCGTACCGGTCTGAGTGAAGATCGCGTTCTCGATCGTCAGCTCAGTCGTCCCCGGGTCCGCCGTCACGTAGCCCGCGTAGGGGCCGGTATGAGTGATGCGAGGATCGCTCGGCGCCCCGATCGCGGCACCCGCGTTTACGGCCTCGCCGATCATCGCGTCCGCGAAGGCGACGACGTCGGGGCCGACGCCGGCCTGCATGTAGGCGAGGGCCTGCTGGTAGCCGGCGGATGCGCCACCGGAGCGCAGCTGCCAGAGCGCGATCTGCACCGCGGCGGCCTGATGGTTGTCAGCCGTCGCGCCATAATGGCTGAGCACGTAGTTGTAGTACTTCAGCATGTCGCCCGAGAGTTCAGGAGCAGAAATACCGGTGAAGGTCTGACCGTTCACCATGTACGAGCCGACCGAGTATGCCGGGAGCGCGGATGTTGCTCCGAGCGCCGGGTTGTTCCCCATGACGGTCGCCTTGCCGAGCTCCGCGCAGTAGACGATGTAGCCGTCAGCGTGCAGGAAGTTACCGGCTCCGGTATCACCACCGAACCAGACACCCGCCCCCAAACTGACTGCCGATGCGGGTGCAGCGGTAAGCATGGAGGTGCCGAATGCGCTGCCAGTGCCGAGCAGGAGGCCCGCTACGAGCAGTGCCCCGCTTGCGCGTCTGATACCGCGCTTTCTTCTTTCGCGCCGATTCAGACGCTGCGTTTCTTTCAATGACATGAAAGGCCTTTCTTGTCGTAGATGCGATAGGTTCGCCATCCACCGGCAAGAAGCAACCTCACGCGCAGTTCGCAATAGGCACAGGAAGGGAGAAGCCCCGGCTTCACAAAGTTTTCGTGAAGCCAGGGCTTATCTCACCACTCGTCCTCTCCGCCAGATCCGGGAGGTGCGTAGGTGGGGCAACCGTTTCCGGAGCCCCCAGTCGGGTACCAACCCGGAGGGGGCGGGAGGCATCCACCGCCGCCGGGGACGTAGCCGGGATCGTAGCCACCGCCACCGCCCGCCGGCGGCGCGGTGCCTCCGCCACCGGCAGGAGGCACGTATCCTCCCCCACCGCCACCGCCGGCCCAGCCTGTGTCGACCCAGCCACCGCCGCCGCCAGCCCAGCCCGTGTCGACCCAGCCACCCGTGCCTGGATCGACGTAGCCGCCGGCACCTGCCGCGGCAGCCGCCGCCGCTGCCTCCGCTGCGGCAGCCTGCGCCACCGCCTCGGTTTCAGCAGCCGTCGCTGCCGCCACCGCATCGGCGTACGACTTGAGCTTGACCGACAACATCGTCACGAGCGCCGCATCTGAAATCTCTACGGGCTTCTTCGTGTTCGTGCTGGCGGTGAGGATCAGCGCATCAGGCGAGATCTCCGTGATCTTTGCCGTGTCGGCCGCAGCTTTCGCCGCGCTCGTCACAGCAGCATGCGTATCGGGCACCGACTGAGTCACCGCGGTCACTGCGGCGACCTGCTTCGGAGCATTCGCGCTCGCGTCCCGCACCGATTCCAATGCACCGGCCACCGCATCCGCGACAATCCCGCGGCGGTCATCGCGCAGCAGCTCGGCTTGCGCGGCCGCGGTCGCCTGCTTGGCCACTTTGAGTTCCTGCTTTGCTGCTTCGAGTCGCTCAGACGAGTACTCCCCGACCTTCATAGGTTCGACGTCCGCAGCTTCCCACGTCACCACTTCACCGAGCGCGACCGCGTCAATGCCCGTCCACTGCGACACTTTCACCCCGGCAGATTTCAGAGTCTTAGTCGCCTGATCTGCGAGCGCCTGGTCCTCTTCTGACACTGCATCTTTTGGCAGCTTTTCAGCAATCGACTCCCCTGCAGTCTTCAGTGCCTTCGCTTGCTCCGCGGTGAATATCGGATCGGCCGTTTCGCCGAGCTGCTTGAGGCGATCGGCCACCCCCTTCGCTTCTGCGAGCTCTTTAACGCTCAACACAGATGCGAGGTCGGCACCCAGCTGAAGTTCTGCAGCCACTGTCCGCTGCTCGTTCACCTCGTCAACGACGGCCGCGTACTCGGCGCGCTGCTGCTCCTGATGGACCAGCGCGCCAACCGTGGTGCCCGTCGCTGCTAGCGCTGCGACCAATATCGCGCCGCCGATCAGCAGCACCTTCCGCTTGGGCTTTCTCGTCGGGGTCCGGGTGGCGCCTGCAGCGCCGTCATCATCAGTCACGTTTTCCATGATTGCCTTTCGTTTCGGTCCCCTTCGTCACCCCCGACATTGAGGGTAGAGGAGACCACTGACGTTCGAGAACTCGAACTAAGGGATAGGGATGCCTACTGCGACGGCGAGTGGCAGGTACAACTGGCTTATTAAGAGCCGTGCATTCCGCACTGTTCGGACTCACACATTCGCCACCGCCGAAACCCCGGCTGGTTCTGACGTATCACCCTGCTCGAGCAGCCCCTCGTCTTCCATTCGTTTCAGGAACCTCTGCCCTGTTTTCGGAGTTTTCCCGCCAAGCCAGTCCCCTACGACCTTGCCTGTAGGCCGCTTCCCCTCACGAACGACGTAGTCGAGTACAAGCTCACGCACTTCGTCGTCACCGGCCTCAATAAGGTCCGGGTTCACCAGACGCAAGGGAGCCGGCGCCGTCGGCTCCTCCCGGACTGGTTCGGCACTGTACGCAGCAGCGCTTGGGGTCGAGACCTTATTCGGCGGCTCGGGTGCCGGAGCTTGGCGGCGGGGCGCGAACTCAGCTCGGTCTCGCAGCGCCTGCAGTTTCGCGCGTTCCTTCTCGTCAGGGATCAGCATCATCACGAGATGCGTGATCGCCAGCAGCGCCGCGGGCGGCGTCGACGCGAGAATCGCTGCAGCCCACGGGCTGGTCACGGTCATGTCTGCCGCACGCCACGCATGCGTAGCGTTTGCCACGATTGAAACCCCTGAGAGCAGAATGAACGTAGTGTAAGCAAGCCAGCGTCCGCTCACACCGCGCATCCTGAACTGAGCAGCAGCGATCATCGTTGCCACCGTCCCCACGTCCACAAGTACTGGGAACAGTTCAGGAAGCGGCAGTCCGTTCACGCGGGCAACATCAATGAGAGTCGCGTACGAGATCGCCATTGCCGAGACGCCCACGATCGCCAGAGGGATCCCGAGCGAGGCGACCATGGCCCAAGTGCGTGTGGGTTTCTTAGCCATGAGTTATCCAATCCGACAGCATCCGCGACCCGGTTTCACCGGCTCGGAACTCGTTCTTGAAGTGCGTGAGTGCGCGTGCATGCGATGCAGAGCTTGATACCCGGAAATCAGGATCGAGCAGGAACTGGCCCATCAAGCTCGTGGACGCAGCTCGAGGCCGCGAACCGCGCGCAATCTTCATGACCGCGATGACTTGCTCGAGCGTCAGAGTCGGGCACATCCTGTGCGCCGCACGGCGCTCGTCCGTCTCATACGAGAGCCGCTGAGGAGGGTTGACCGCAGTCCACATAAGCAGTTCCCGAATCGCTACATGATGCTTCTCAGGCGTCACCTGCGCGACCAGCGCGAACGTCAAGTCAACTACTTCCTGGATCGGTGTGTGCGGCGACTCGTCGTCCTCGATCGGCATCGGGATCATTTCGGCAGCCTCGATCGGCACGCCGCGGGTCCCCCACTGCTCCTGCCCCCAACGGACAGCGCACGCCCACAGGTATGCCCACGGATTCTCCGCGGTCGCCGCGTACCGTGCCGGCCCAGCCTCACCGTCTTGCCGAGTTGCGAGCAACTGCTCGACGATCATGTTCACGACCTCGTCGCGTTCGAGGTCATATCCCCAACCGCGTGCCGCACCCTTCAGGCCGGGAGCAAAGAACTCAGTCAACTGCTCAATGAACGCAAGACCCTCAGCAGTGTTGAGAAACTGTCCGCCCTGATCGGCGAGCTCAGTGAGGGTTGCTCGTTGACGCCACAGGTCAAAGCGTTCCACGCTAGCCATTTTCGGCCTCCAGTTCCAGGTCTCGGATGGTTTCTTCGGACAGCATGCGGGTGACCTCTCCGCCGAGCCGCGCCAGGTTCTGGGACGGGTCGCCCCCGAGTCGACATTCGATGGCGACTACACGGGAAAGGCCGTGTGTGAGCGCGATACGAATCGCGCGCAGCTGCTCGCCCGCGACTTGGTTACCTCGCGCGGCCGACATCAGGTCCTGCCCGAGTTCCCCGCCCAGCCGCTCCTGCAGCAACGTGGTCTCCGACAAAGTCTTGTCGAGCCGCTTCTCCAGCAGCAGCCGCTGCGTCTCGGCAGGATCCTGCTGCGACCGCGATGCGCGCTCCTGCAGTTGCAGCAGCGACTTGTGCACCGCATCCACCGACGCGCCAGGCCGCTGCAGCTTCTTCAGCCCCTTCTCGGCAGCTTCCCGGAGCTCCTCCGGAGCGGACTCGGACTGAGCCACCTGTCGGATGTCGGTGATCTTGTTGATCGTGTCCAGCGAGATCCCCGTCACCTGCTTCGCCGACTGCGGAAGGGAAAGAACTTCCGCATTTTCCCGGTTATTGGAATTTCCAATAACCGGGATCTCGTGCCCTCGCACCTGAGTCTGGGCTTGTTTCGCCTTGGCCCGCGATTTGAATGCCGGCTCGTATATCTTGGTCCACGCTTCTTCAATTTCGAGAGGTGTCAGCTGGAGGCGGACGCGGTTCGCTTCGGCTTCGAGCAACGCCCGGTCCTCCGGCGTGACGTCTTGGAGGATGAGGGCGGAGATATGCTCCCACCCGGCCTGACGTGCCGCTTCGAGGCGATGCCGGCCATCGATGAGTACCAGGTCTGCGTCGACCACGATGGGCTGCAGTTGCAGCTGGCCACCGAGCGAATCGAACGACTCCCGAACCGCCTTCACGTGCGCGTCGTTGAGTTTGCGCTGACGCTCACGAACAACCACATCAACGACGGGCACTGGCTTCCAATCCTGGCGAACATCGCCACGGATCAATCCCTCGGTCATGCTTTCACTCCATTTCGGTCAAGTTCGCGGCTTACCTCTGCAGGCACTCTGTCTCGCGTCCAGATGAGGTCTTTCGCTTCGCTGTGCACGGCGCACAGGTGCTGCCGCTGCGGGTTTGTCCGGCAGCTGCACAACGAAGCACGCTCAGCATGATCAGGGCAGTAGCTCCGCAGCATCGGCAACAGCACCAGCGCCCAGCCGCTCTCCACCAAACGCGCAAGCTCTCGGACCTGGTCTTCCCACCCCGCATCAGCAGGCACAGGCCATACGGTTTCGACGGCCCAGCAGCTCGGCTTCCAGCGCCCTTTCGGCGTCGCAAGCTCGCAGCGGATGCCGACGATTTCTCGCTTCACTACGCGGCCCATCAGCGTCCACCTCCAAACGACAGTTCGGTCTCGAGCTCGCTGTACACGGCGTCGACTGTGCGGCGCGGCACCCCGCAGTTGACGCAATGCGATCTGGCGATCTCGCCCCACGATTCGGGGCCCCACCAGTGGTTCCCGACCTGGCAGTCGTCGGCCGTTGACCGAGTCTCCTCACCGCCCTGTCGTGGGCGAGGCGCCAGGTATGGCTCGAGGGCGGCCTGCCAGCGTTCCGGCGCCTGCACGATCGACTTCGCGCAGTACGCCGGCGGGTACTTCACTCCGCCGGCTTGCCGGTTCGCGCCGAGGATCTCACGGCAAGCCCGCACCAGGTCGAGGCTCTCGATTGGCACTCGTCCCCGAAGCTCGCGAGCAAGCGCCGCTACCGAAAGCGAGGGGTGAATCTCTGCGAGTCCCGCGTCGAGTTCCGCAACGTCGATGCCGACTGTGGCCGGCGCATCTTCGCGCGCACGCTCGGTGCTGGAGGGATGGGAAGGATTGGATTTATTAATCCCATCCAATCCCATCCTTTTCTCTTCCTTAAAGGACTGCGGATTTTCCGCCGTGTGCGGATTATCCGCACACGGAATCTCGTCCACTGCGGATTTTCCGCAGTCCGGCTGATCTGGGGTTTTAGAAACCACTGCGGATTTTCCGCATACGGGATCTTCGACCGCTGCCAGGTAGTCCTCGTACGGCTCATCCAGCTCAATTACCGCGTCTTCCAGCCGTACCGAGAAGTCCGGTTCAGGGTCCTGGAGGAACAGCCGAAACCGGCGCTGTCCGCCGCGGTGCCGGCCGTCACGGTCGACGTGATTGTGCGGAAAACGGTCGCGCACTTCGACGATGAAGCCGCACTCGATCAGCGTTCTCTTCGCCGACTGCCAGGCATCCTTCCCCAGACCGAGCATTCTCTGCGAGTCAGTCTGCGTTGGCATCTTCGCGGGATCATGCGAGAGCAGGAAGAGCAGGATCGACAACGGATTGCCCGCGAGACGCTGGTCCCTCACCCACCAGTTTCGGTGCTGCCCGAACTGCTCCTCGAAGCTGAGCCTGGGGCGGACGATCATCGGTTCACTCATGAAGCACGCTCCCGGAGAACTTCGGAGAGCTCATCTGCGAGCCTCGCGTCGATCGGCTGAAGACGCCCGTTCTGACGCGTAATGAACGCACAGTGCGTATCCCGCTCCGGGCGGCCGAGCATCAAGTGATGCAGCTCTTGCTGTGCCGTAGCTACTAGGGATGCGAACCTCGAGCGGTCACCCTCGGCCTCAGCCGAACGCATCTGACGCACCAAAGCGGCCAGGAAGTCGAAGGAGTCGGGTGTGGGAGAATTGATGGTCTCGTGGGCTGTGGGTTCGCTTCCAGGCTTTGCCACTGCGCGCGAGACCGTGTCATAGTAGTGAGACACGTTTAGATGTTCCTTTCGGGATGTCACTGAACCCCTGGGGCTGCAACCCCAGGGGTTCGGTCGTTTTGAGCGATCGCAATAGATAGGATCGCGTTCTTGATCAAGTGATACTCGCTCACCCTCATATCGATCACCCCGGCAAGCCTCCTGCTCAACCAGGACTCCGTCACTCCAATCGCCGCAGCAACGTCTCTTGCCGTGACCCCACGATCCTTTCGCAGAGCCGTCAGCTCTCTGGCTGCATCTTCGTCCGAGTTCGGCACCTTGCGATCACCTCTCATTCTTTCGCTCAGTGCAATTCTAGAATCATATTTGCGATGATTGCAAATATCGATTGAAAATTCTTGCGGAGGTTGCAATCATTTGTGAGAATTGGAACATGACAATGCTCATGCCAGAACAAGGACTCGGCCCGCAAGTGGACGACGTATTGAATGGCCGCCTTTTGGCACTTCTACTGCGCCGCGGCGTCTCCAAGTCGCGCCTCGCCGAGGAGATTGGCGTTTCGGCGTCAGGAGTCTCCCGGAGACTCAAAGGCCATACGGAGTGGACTCTTAACGAGATGCGTGCAGCGGCCAAATTACTGGGCACCTCAGTGGGTTTCTTGCTCGGCGAAGTAGATACCGACTCCACTCCCGATAACGCAACAACCCCCGCCGAGGCGGGGGTTGAGGCAGAGAATGACAGTGCCCCCAGTAGGGATCGAACCTACGACCTGCGGATTAAAAGTCCGTAGCTCTACCGCTGAGCTATAGGGGCAACGCCCTCCAGCTTAGAGCATGCCGGCCTCCCGGAGCGCCAAGCCCGCCGCACCGTCCGAGTCGCTACGCGACGTGCACCCAGGGCCGCAGCGCCGGGTCGGGCTCGGCCTCGCGCAGCACCTCGCGCGTGGTCGGCGCGATCTCCCCCTCGCCGAAGAGCAGGAACCGCAGCAGGTGCTTCACGGGGCTGCCCTCGGTCCACCGGAAGTACACGTGCGGCGTGCAACCGTACTCCCGGCGCAGATGCAGCGCCACTGCGGCGAGCGCGTTCGGCACCGTGCTGCCGCGCACGGTGAGCACGCGATACCCGTGGCGCGTGGTGCCGTGCACCTGCAGATCGTCCTCGAAGTCCGAGCTGTCCGAGATCTCGACCTCGATGAAGAGCACGGAGGTATCGGGCCCGTTCACGGCGCCCCGCTCCCCCAGCGCACGCAGGCCGTGGGCGACGCGCGCATGGCGCAGCTTGCGCGCATACTTCTCGGCGGTGAGGTCGCTCGGCTCGTGGGCGATGAGCCGCACCGTGCCGCCGGGCTCGGCACCGGCACTCGCACCCGCCCCGGCACCCGTCCCCGCACTCGCCGCGGCGCACGCATCGACGTACTCGACCGCGGCTTCGTCGAGGTGCACCGCGGTCGCCCGCAGCTCGGTCGCTCGGGCGATGCGCGACACGAAGCTCACGGCGACGATGCCGGCGATGAACCAGGCCGCGATCTTGATGCCGTCGGGCCGTTCGATGATGTTCGCGACGGTCGTGTAGAGGAAGACGGCGCTGACGATGCCGAACCCGATCGTGGCGGGCCGCTGGCGGCGGCTGCGCGCGGAGAGCGTGACGGCGATCGCCGCCGAGGTGATGAGCACGAGCACGCCGGTCGCATATGCGCTGCCCTGTGCGTCGACGCTCGCGCCGAACACGACGGTGATGAAGAACGCGATCGCGGTGAAGACGAGCGCGAGCGGCCGGGTCGCCCGCGCCCATGACGGCGCCATGCCGTAGTGCGGCAGGTACCGAGGTACGAGGTTGAGCAGACCGGCCATGGCCGAGGCGCCCGCGAACCAGAGGATCGCGATCGTGAGCAGATCGTAGACGGTGCCGAATCCATTGCCGAGGTACTCGTGGGCGAGATAGGCGAGCGCGCGCCCGTTCGCGGCGCCGTCGGGCTCGAACTCCTGCGCAGGGATGAGCGCGATCGTGGTGATGGAGGAGGCGATGAGGAAGCCGCTCATGATGAGCGCCGACGTGGTGAGCAGCCGCTTCGCACCGCGGATGCGCCCGGCCGGATGCTGCTCGGTGTCGTCGGCCTCGCCGCGTATCTGCGGCATGACCGCGACGCCGGTCTCGAAGCCCGAGAGGCCGAGCGCGAGCTTCGGGAACACGATCAGGGCGATAGCGACGGCGAAGATCGGGTTTCCGTGCTGCGTGGTGAGCACCCTCCACCACTCGCCGAGCACGACGGGGTGCAGAGCGAGCTGCGCCAGGGCGACCGCCACGACGACGAGGTTCACGGCGAGGAAGCCGGCGACGAGCACGGTCGCGATCCGGATGGCCTCGCGGAAGCCCCGCAGGAACACGATGCCGAGGCCGGCGAGCAGCGCGATCGTGATGACGACCTCCTGCCCGTGCAGCGCGGCCGGGGCGAAAGGGTTCTCGACGAGGTGCGCCGTCGCGTCGGCGGCCGACAGCGTCATCGTGATCATGAAGTCGGTCGCGGCGAAGCCGAGCAGCACGAGGATGGCGAGCTTGCCGCTCCAGCGCGGCAGATGCTCGGCGAGCATCGAGATGGAGCCGGTGCCGTGCGGGCTCTCCTCGGCGACCCGGCGGTACACGGGAAGCGCCGCGGCGAGGGTGACGAGCACGAGCACGACGGTCGCGAGCGGGGCGATGGCGCCCGCGGCGAGCGCCGCAATGGCGGGCTGGTAGCCGAGAGTCGAGAAGTAGTCGAGGCCGGTGAGGCACATGACGCGCAGCCAGTGCTGGCGGCTCTGCGATTCGGGCCGCCCGTGGGGGCCGGGGTGGCGCCCCGGGGCCTCGGTGGTCTCGGCGAGCAGCCATCGCGCGAGCCCGGGGCGCAGGCGACCCCGCCCCGCTACCGGTTCTGCCGCGACGGCTTCGAGCGATGAGCCCGAATCAGCACTGCTGTTCACGGCGCCACACTACGCCCGGGCGCGAGCGGCGGGCCTGGGAGTTGCTTGTGAACCCGAGCTGTCTGCCGCGGACGGCATCGATCCCTGCCCCCACGAAGCAGCAGGGACAGGGATCGACAACGCCGAACGCGCGGTGACGCGGGGCTAAGGCGGGTCTCCGTCGCCTATCCGAAGCGACCAGCGCGCTCGCTCGGCGACGGCAGACATTTCTGGCTGCCGTGCGAGGGCGCCGCGACCGTCTCGGTCGCGGGTCTCCGTCGCCTATCCGAAGCGACCGGAGACATAGTCCTCGGTCGCCTGCACGGCCGGGGCCGAGAAGATCTTCTTGGTGTCGTCGTACTCGATGAGCTTGCCGGGCTTGCCGGTGCCGGCGATGTTGAAGAAAGCGGTGCGGTCGGAGACGCGCGAGGCCTGCTGCATGTTGTGGGTCACGATGACGATCGTGTACTGCTGCTTCAGCTCGTCGATGAGATCCTCGATCGCGAGAGTCGAGATCGGGTCGAGGGCCGAGCACGGCTCGTCCATCAGCAGCACCTCGGGCGACACGGCGATCGCGCGGGCGATGCAGAGTCGCTGCTGCTGGCCGCCGGAGAGGCCTGCGCCGGGCTTGTCGAGGCGGTCCTTGACCTCGTTCCAGAGGTTCGCACCCTGCAGCGAGCGCTCGACGAGGTCGTCGGCGTCGCCCTTCGAGATGCGGCGGTTGTTGAGGCGCACACCGGCGAGCACGTTCTCGCGGATCGACATCGTCGGGAAGGGGTTCGGCCGCTGGAACACCATGCCGACCTGGCGGCGCACGAGCACCGGGTCGACGCCGGTGCCGTAGAGGTCTTCGCCGTCGAGCAGCACTTCGCCTTCGACGTAGGCGCCGGGGATGGCCTCGTGCATCCGGTTCAGCGTGCGCAGGAAGGTCGACTTGCCGCAGCCCGAGGGGCCAATGAAGGCGGTGACGCTGCGCGGCTCGATGTCGATCGAGACGCCTTCGACGGCGAGGAACTTCGAGTAGTAGACGTTGAGGTCGGAAACCTCGATGCGCTTCGACATGCAGTGATTCTTTCTGTGGAGTCTGGGAGATCGTGCGGAGACGGCGGGCGGGGCCTGCCGCGACTACCGGGTCTTCGGGGCGAACACCCGGGCCACGATGCGCGCGACCAGGTTGAGAGCCATCACGATGAGAATGAGGAGCAGGGCCGCGGCCCAGGCGCGCTCGAGGAACGCGAAGGCGGGGTTGCCTTGGTTCGCGAACTGCGTGTACACGTACACGGGCAGCGACTGCATGCGGTCGGCGAACAGGTTGTAGTTCATCGACGCGGTGAACCCGGCGGTGATGAGCAGCGGCGCGGTCTCGCCGATGACGCGGGCGATGGCGAGCATGATGCCGGTCGTGATGCCGGCGATCGAGGTGGGCAGCACGATCTTCATGATGGTGCGCCACTTCGGCACGCCGAGCGCGTACGACGCCTCGCGCAGTTCGTTCGGCACGAGCCGCAGCATCTCTTCGCTCGAGCGCACGACGACAGGGATCATCAGCACCGAGAGCGACACCGCGCCGACGATGCCCATGCGCACGCCGGGCCCGAGGAACACGGCGAAGACGGCGTAGGCGAAGAGGCCCGCGACGATCGACGGGATGCCGGTCATGACGTCGACGAGGAATGTGATGGTCTTCGCGAGGCGCCCGCGGCCGTACTCGACCAGATAGATCGAGGTCATGAGACCGAGCGGCACCGAGATGATGGTGGCGGCGAGGGTGATGAGCAGCGTACCGACCATGGCGTGGAGCGCGCCGCCGCCCTCGCCGGTGACGTTGCGCATCGACGAGTTGAAGAATTCGGCGTCGAAGCGGGCAGCGCCGTTGCCGATCACCGTGATGGCGACCGAGATGAGCGGCACCATGGCGAGCAGGAAGGCGCCCGCCACGAGACCGGTGACGAAGCGGTCGAGCGCCTGACGGCTGCCCTCGACCGAGAAGGAGAGCACCGTGATGACGACGAGGTAGCCGATGGCGCCGATGAGCACGGCGCCGACGAGCGAGAACTCGCCGCCCGACGCTAGTGCGAGCAGGGCGAAGAGCGCGATCGAGGCGGCGAAGCTCGCCGCGAGCACGACCCACGGAATACGGCGCGAGAGCCGGTTGCCTGCGAGCGTGGAGCCGGCGCTGACCGGGCGGATGGTGAGGGCCACTGGGCGACTTCCCTTTTCTGTGCGTTGCGTCTGCTGCAGCATCAGTTCGCCCCTGAGAACTCGGCGCGACGGCTGATGATCCAGCGGGCGAGCGCGTTCACGAGGAAGGTCACGATGAACAGGATGAGACCGGTTGCGATGAGCACGTTGATGTTCTCGCCGTAGGCCTCGGGGAACGAGAGCGCGATGTTCGCGGCGATGGTCGAGGGGTTCTCGGCGGCGAGCAGCTTGAAGCTGACGATGCCCGTCGCCGAGAGCACCATGGCGACGGCCATGGTCTCGCCGAGCGCGCGGCCGAGGCCGAGCATCGCGGCCGAGATGATGCCCGGGCGCCCGAACGGGAGCACGGCCATCCGGATCATTTCCCACCGCGTCGCGCCGAGGGCGAGCGCGGCCTCCTCGTGCAGCGGCGGGGCCTGCAGGAAGATCTCGCGGCAGATCGCGGTCATGATCGGGAGGATCATCACGGCGAGCACGAGGGCGGCGGTGAGGATGGTGCGGCCGGTGCCCGAGACGACGCCGCTGAAGAGCGGGATCCACCCGAGGTTCGCGTTGAGCCAGGCGTACACCGGCTGCGCGGCCGGGGCGAGCACGCCGATGCCCCAGAGGCCGTAGACCACGCTGGGCACGGCCGCGAGCAGGTCGACGACGTAGCCGAGCATGCTGGCGAGCTTGCGGGGCGCGTAGTGCGAGATGAAGAGGGCGATGCCGATCGACAGCGGCAGCGCGAAGAGCAGGGCGAGGGCCGCGGCCCAGACCGTGCCGAAGACGAGGGGGCCGACGTAGGCCCAGAAGTTCGTGGTGAGCAGTGACGCGTTCTCGCCGGTCGCGGTGAACGCCGGCATGCTGCGGACGATGAGGAAGATCGCGACGGCGGCGAGGGTGACGAGGATCATGCTGCCGGCGAAGGTCGCCGAGCGGGAGAACACACGATCGCCGATGCTCAGCACGGGCTTCGGCGTGGTCGCGGGTGAAGTCACGAGGTGCGTTCCTTACAGACTAGGGGCGTCGAACGGAGTGGTGCGGGGCGCACGGCGGCGGGCCGGGCGACCGGCAGGAGCGGGGCACCGCGCCGAATCAGGGGCTGACCCTGTTCTGCGACGATACCCCGCTCCGGTGCGGTTACTTGATCGCGTCGATCGCGACCTGCGCCTGTGCGCGCAGATCGTCCGAGATCGGGGCGCTGCCCGCTGCCTCTGCGGCGACGTCCTGGCCCTCGGCGCTCACGATGTAGCCGAAGTACTCTTTGACGAGCTCGGCGCTCGCGGCATCGGTGTACTCCTCGCAGCCGACGAGGTAGCTGACGAGCACGATCGGGTAGACGCCGGCCTCGGTCGAGGTGCGGTCGAGCTCGATCGCGAGGTCGTGCTCGGTGCGGTCGGCCTCGAGGGTCGACGCGTCGACGATCGCCGATGCGGCCTCGGGAGTGTACTCGACGAACTCCTCGCCGACCTTGATCTTGACGGTGCCGAGGTCGCCGGCCTTCGAGGCGTCGGCGTAGCCGATGGTGCCGACGCCGTTGCTGACGGCCTCGACGACGCCCGAGGTGCCCTGCGCGCCCTCGCCGCCGAGCTCGGTCGGCCACTCCTCGATCGCACCCGAGGTCCACGCCTCGGGAGCTGCGGCCTCGAGGTACTCGGTGAAGTTGCCGGTGGTGCCCGACTTGTCGGAGCGGTGCACGGCCGAGATCGCGGTGTCCGGGAGGGTCGCGTCGGGGTTGAGCGCGGCGATCGCGGGGTCGTTCCAGGTGGTGATCTTGCCCGAGAAGATGCCGGCGACGGTCGCGGCATCCATGTTCAGGCTGTCGACGCCGTCGACGTTGAAGACGATGGCGATCGGCGAGATGTATGCAGGAATCTCGACGACGTCGCCGGTGGCGCAGCCGTCGAAGGGGCCGGCCGCGATCTCGTCGGTCTTGAATGCGCGGTCCGAGCCGGCGAATGCGGCGGCGCCCTGCTGGAAGGTCTCGCGACCCGCACCCGAACCGGTGGGGTCGTAGTTGATGGTGACATCGGCGTTGGCGGTCTGGAAACCGGCGATCCATGCCTCCTGGGCTGCACCCTGCGAAGAGGCGCCCGAGCCGGAGAGCTCGCCCGAGAGGCCGCTCGAGGCGGCGGCACCCTCGGTCGCTGCTTCATTCGCGGCGCAGGAGGTGAGGGCGAGGATGGCGATACCGCCGATAGCGGCGGTCTTGAGCACGGGGGAGAACTTCACTTCTGGTCGTATCCATTTCTCGATGTGATCCGGGGGCCGAGCATGCGAGGCCCGACATGCAGCTACGCTACGGACCCCGGGTAACCGGCGGTCTGCGCGGTGGTGAACGGAAGGTGAACGAAGACCAACGGTCTCTCGCCGCCCTGCAGGGATCGCCCCTCCTCCTCCGCGGCTGGCGCCCGGGGCGCTTATAGGATGATCCGTATGACGAAGCGGCGCGTACTCCACACGGCAACGGCGACCGGAGCGGCTCTACTGCTCGTTCTGGGCTTCGCGGGCTGCGCGCCCGAGGAGCCCGCCCCGGCCCCCGAGAAGCCGGTGGCGACTGAGACGCCGACGCCCGAACCGACCCCGGAACCGCAGCCGGGCGTGGGCCCCGCCTGCCCGACCGAGCACTGCGTATCGGTGGCGGTCGCGGGCGATCTGCTCTTCCACGAGGGCCTCTGGACCCCGTTCGCGATCCCGACCAACGAGGCGGGCAAGAACTTCGACTTCGTGCCGCTCTTCGAGGGAGCGAAGCCCTACCTCGATCGCAGCGATCTCGCCGTCTGCCAGATGGAGACGCCGCTCTCGGCCCCCGGCGGCCCGTACCAGGGCTACCCGAACTTCAATACGCCGCCCGAGGTCGCGGATGCGGCGAAGGCCGTCGGCTTCGATGTGTGCACGACCGCTTCGAACCACAGCGTCGACATGGGCACGGAGGGCCTCGTGCGCACGCTCGACACGCTCGATGCCGCGGGTCTCGCGCACACCGGCACGTACCGGGCCGAGGGCGAGCGCGATGTGCCGCTGATCGTGGAGGCGAACGGCGTGAAGATCGCGATCATCACGAACACCTTCTCGGTGAACGGCAACTTCAACGAGTTCTGGTGGCAGGTCGACTACCGCGAGGAGGAGCCGCGCACCGACCCGGAGCGCGCGATCGCGAAGGCGCAGAAGGCGCGCGAGATGGGGGCCGAGCTCGTCATCGGCGTGCAGCACATCGGCGAGGAGTACTGGAGCCAGCCGACGGGCGGCCAGGTCGAACTGGCGCATCAGCTCGTCGACAGCGGTCAGTTCGACTTCGTGTACGGCCACCACCCGCACGCCATCCAGCCGCTCGAGAACTACAACGGCAAGTGGATCCTCTACAGCACCGGCAACTTCATCAGCGAGAGCGCCCCGCCCGAGAACCGCGTGAACAACGAGTTCCTGCTCAGCCG
This sequence comes from Leucobacter sp. gxy201, assembly GCF_051043335.1. Taxonomy (NCBI): domain Bacteria; kingdom Bacillati; phylum Actinomycetota; class Actinomycetes; order Micrococcales; family Microbacteriaceae; genus Leucobacter; species Leucobacter sp. gxy201. Next base: position 236,838 of record NZ_JAMXWS010000001.1, on the reverse strand, counting down.
CGTGCAGTTCGCGAAGCAGCCAGACGGCAGCTGGACGACGAACGACGTCGCGTGGACAGCGGCGACGAACATGCAGAACGGCGGCTACAAGTGGTGCTCGGTCGCCTCGGACATGCCGCAGGGCGTGTGCCAGTCGGAGGGCTTCGACGCCGACGTGCGCGAGCGCACCCGAGCCACCGTCGACTCGATGGCGGCTGCGACCGCCGGCGCCCACGAGTGGCTGATCACGCAGGAGTAGCCCCGCGCTGCGATCCCTGCCGCTACTGCAGCGCCGAAGTGAGCCTCGCGAGCCCGTCGAGCAGCTGCCAGCGCAGCGGCTGCTGCTGCCACTCCTCCATGGTGAGCTCGCGCGAGTTCGCACGGTAGTAGTCGTTCACCCCGTCGAGGTCGTTCACGAAGCTCTCGCCGTGCACGACCATCGAGATCTCCATGTTGAGGCCGAACGAGCGCTGGTCCATGTTCGACGAGCCGACGACGGCGACGGAGTCGTCGATGGTGAAGTGCTTGGAGTGCAGGATGTAGGGCGGCCGGAACATCCAGATGCGCACCCCGGCGCGCAGCAGCTCCTCGTAGTACGAGCGCTGGGCATGGTAGACGACGGCCTGGTCGCCGATCTCGGAGACGAAGAGCTCGACCGCGACGCCGCGGGCCGTCGCGGCGCGCAGCGCGTTCATGATCGACCCGTCGGGCACGAAGTAGGGGCTGGTGATGCTGATGCGGTGCCGGGCCGCGTAGAGCAGCGCGACGAATACCTGGAGGTTGTTCTCGCCCGCGTATCCGGGGCCGCTCGGCACGATCTGGCAATCCAGCACGCCGGGTTTCGACGCGGCGAAGTCGCCCTCGGCGAGGTGGTCGAGATATTCGCCGGTCTCGAGGAACCAGTCGCCCTGGAAGACGGCTTCGAGTCCGAGCACGATCGGCCCCTCGACGCGCACCATGAGGTCGCGCCAGTGGAGGCCGCGGCGGATGTTCGACCGCTTGTTGTAGTTGGAGTCGATGAGGTTCTGCGAGCCCATGAAACCGACGCGGCCGTCGACGACGAGCAGCTTGCGGTGATTGCGCAGGTCGGGGCGCTGGTATTCGCCGCGCCAGGGGCGCACGGGCAGCATGTAGTCCCATTCGGCGCCGAGATCGGTGAGGCTCTTGCGCGTGCGTTTCGCCCCGGGGTTGCGCACGGCCGAGATGTGATCGAGCAGCACGCGCACCTTGACGCCGCGCGCGACGGCGGCCCGCATGGCGCGGAAGACGATGTCGGTGGTCGAGTCGTGCACGAGGATGTAGAACTCGACGTGCACGTACTGCTCGGCGCGGTCGATGGCGGCCGCCATCTGCGCGAACGACTCCTCGTACTCGATGCAGATGCGGGCGGTGTTGCCCATCAGCAGGGGCTGCGCGCCGAGCGAGCGGCCGAGGCGCACCGCGTTCTCGACGCCGGACGAGAGTTCTTCGACGTCGGCGACGAGGCTCTCCTCCTCGCGCGAGGCGAGGTCGGCGACGATCTGGTTGATGCCCTCCTGCTTGCGCTCGCGCTCCTTCGGCAGACGCTTCGAGCCGATGATGAGGAAGAGCAGCATGCCGGGCACGGGCACCAGGATGATGAGCATCAGCCAGGCCATGCCCGAGGTCGGGCGGCGGTTGCGCGGTACGACGAAGAGGGCGGTGATGCGGATCAGGTTGTCGACGACGAGGACCGTGATGGTCCAGGCATAGGCCCAGCTGAAACCGGTCCATTCGATGGTCATCGCACCTCCATTGCAGTATCGGACCGCACAGCGGTTCGCTCTACTGTATCGGGAGCACGACCCCGCGAGAATCGCCCGTGGCCTCTGCGAGGCCTGCAGCGCTCGCGGCGAGATCTACTCGCGCGGGGGCAGGCCCGCCTTCGCCCGCTCCTCGTTCTCGATCTGCTGCGATACGCGGCGTTCGGTGCGGTCGGCGCGCAGAATCCAGCGCAGCACGAAGAAGAAGAAGAGACCGATCAGCACGGTCGGCGTGAGCGACCAGACCGCGTTGAGCCACCAGTTATCCATAATGCCCGATTCTATCGCCCGTTCCCGCAGGGATCCTGGGCCTCCGCGGGACGGGCCCCGTCCCGCCCGGAGGCAGAGCCGAGTAGCGGGGTGCCGGGCCCGACCGGGACGCATCAAGGTTGGCGTGGCGTGCCGAAGGCACGACAGCGCCGGGATCCCTTGCCCTAGTCCCGGGCGGGCTCGGCACCCCGCCGCGCACCTTCTACTTGACGAGCGGGAAGAGGATCGTCTCGCGGATGCCCAGTCCCGTCAGCGCCATGAGGAGCCGGTCCATGCCCATGCCCATACCGCCGGTCGGGGGCATGCCGTGCTCGAGGGCGCGCAGGAACTCCTCGTCGATCGGCATCGCCTCGTCGTCGCCGCGGGCGCCTTCGGCGGCCTGCTGCACGAAGCGCTCGCGCTGCACGACGGGGTCGATGAGCTCGGAGTACCCCGTGGCGAGCTCGAAGCCGCGCACGTAGAGATCCCATTTCTCGACCACGCCGGGAATGCTGCGGTGGTGACGGGTGAGCGGGCTCGTCTCGACCGGGAAGTCCATGACGAAGGTCGGGCGGGTGAGGCCGCCCTTCACGAAGTGCTCCCACAATTCCTCGACGAGCTTGCCGTGGTTCGGCAGGTGCACCTCGACGCCTTCGGCGTCGGCGATGGCCTGGAGCTCGGCGACGCCGGTCTCCGGGGCGATCTCGCGGCCCGCCGCCTCCGAGAGGGTGCCGTACATCGAGATGCGGTCCCAGTCGCCGCCGAGGTCGAAGAGCGTGCCGTCGGCCCACTGCACGACGGCGGTGCCGGCGCGCTCGGTGCCGGCGTTGACGGCGATCGCGGCATGCTGGATGAGGTCCTGCGTCAGGTCGGCGATGCCGTGGTAGTCGGTGTAGGCCTGGTACGACTCGAGCATCGCGAATTCGGGGCTGTGGGTCGAGTCGGCGCCCTCGTTGCGGAAGTTGCGGTTGATCTCGAAGACGCGCTCGAGCCCGCCGACGGCGGCGCGCTTGAGGTAGAGCTCGGGTGCGATGCGCAGGAAGAGCTCGGTGTCGAAGGCGTTCGAGTGCGTCTCGAAGGGACGGGCCGAAGCGCCGCCGTGCATGGTCTGCAGCATCGGGGTCTCGACCTCGATGAAGCCGCGCTCGGCGAACGTCTGCCGCAGGCTCGCCATGGTGCGGGCGCGGGTGACCACGTTGATGCGGGCCTGCTCGCGCTGGATGAGGTCGAGATAGCGCTGGCGCACGCGCGTCTCCTCGTTCAGCTCGGCATACATGTTCGGCAGGGGCATCAGGGCCTTGGCCGCGATCGACCACTCGCTCACCATGATGGAGAGCTCGCCGCGGCGGCTCGAGATGACCTCGCCGCTCACGAAGAGGTGGTCGCCGAGGTCGGTGAGCTCCTTGTACGCGGCGAGCGACTCCTCGCCGACGCCGGCGAGGCTCACCATGGCCTGGATACGGGTGCCGTCGCCCGCCTGCAGCGAGGCGAAGCAGAGCTTGCCCGTGTTGCGCTGGAAGACGATGCGGCCGGCGACGCCGACGGTCTCGCCCGAGGCGGAGTCGGGGGTCTCTTCGAGGTGGCCCCACTGCGCGCGGACCTCGCCGATGGTGGCGGTGACGGGCACGGCGACCGGGTAGGCGCCCGCCGCGAGGTCACCGGCGGCGAGCTCGTTCAGCCGGGCGCGCTTGTCGAGCCGCACCTGCTTCTGCTCGAAGATCTCCGCCTGTTCGAGGCGCTCTGCTTCGTGGTCGGCAGTGTTCTCGGCGGGTGCGGCTGCAGGCTGCTCACTCATCGCGGCGGGTTCCTCCGTGTGTTTCGACGTACCGGGCAAGTCTACCCGGCCGTGCATCGCGAGATGCGCCGTGGAGTCGTACGCACCACTGCGCAAGCCCGGGTGGTGCATGCGGCTCCACGAAACGCTCAGAGCACCGACGCGCTGGGCGGATCCCCCGGAGTCTCGGCCCGGCGCAGCTGCTCGTCGACCGCGGCGCGCACGATGCCGCCGATCAGCCGGGCCGGGTCGTCGATGCCGAGCGGGACGAGGCCCGCGACGGCGCTCCGCACGACCGCGGCCGAGAACTCGGCGGCGGCTTCGACGGCTTCGGCGTACGCCGGGCGGTCGGCTTCTGCGACGACGACGGGTTCGGCGCCCATCTCGACGGCGAGCGCCTGGCCGATGGGCAGCACCGGGGCGGGGGCGGTGACGGCGACGGTGGCCTCGGCGAGCCGCGTCAGGTCGAGGCTCGTGCCGGTGAACACGAGCGCGGGGTGCAGCGCGAGCGGGATCACGCCCGCGGCGAGCGCGGGGGCGAACACGCCGTAGCCGTGGGCGGGCGAGGTATGGATGACGAGCTGGCCCGGCTGCCAGGCACCGGTCGCGGTGAGACCGGCGATGAGCTCGGGCAGCTGGTCGCCGGGCACCGCGAAGAGCACGAGCTCCGAGCGCCGCACGATGTCGGGCACCTCGAGCACGGGAACGTCGGGCAGCATGGCATCGGCTCGTTCGCGACTGGCTTCGCTGATCGCGCTGATGCCGGTGATGGCGTGGCCGGCTCCCGCGAGCGCGCGGCCGAGCACGGGGCCGACGCGGCCGGCTCCGATGATGCCGATGCCGAGGCGCGATGCCTCCGCCCCGATCATGCGCCCCGCCGCTGCCGGGCTCGAGCGACATCGGCGCCCTGCACGGCGAGCACCTCGGCGGCGAGCGCGTCGAAGGTCGCGCGGCCGGCGGCGAGGTCGAGGCCCCGCATCTCCATGCGCACCGGCCCGAGCACGGTGTGCGCCTGCACCGAGGCGAGCCCGAGCATGCGGTGCACGAGCGGACGGCGCAGCTGCACCGATTGGGCGCGCACGACGGGCATGATCGACAGGGATCGCGTCAGGGCGCCCCGCCGCACGCGGAGCGTCGAATGCGGTGCACCGCGGTCGACGAGCGCGATCCCTGCACGTCGTCTGCCCCAGAGCAGCACCCAGGCGGAGCGGCGGCCGGCCCCGAGGTAGTCGGCGCCGTCGCCCGCGAGCCCCGCGGAGATGCCGCCCGCGGCTCCCGGCAGCAGGGTCTCGATGACGCGCAGCACGTCGTCTTCGCGCCCCACGGGCAGCACCACGTTCTGCGACTGGTTCTGCCCGGCCTCGGCGGCGGAGTGGCCCGCGACGGTGATGCGCACGCGCCACCAGCCGAGCGGCCGCCACAGGAGCGGCTGCCGCGCCTCGACCGCGTGAATGCGGCCGAAGGGGATGGTCTCGGTCGCCGTGGCGGTGAGGCCCGCCCCGATGCGCACGGCTTCGCCGTCGCGCGACAGGGTGAAGCGGAAGCCCTTGTTGAACTGCGAGATCATCACGCCGACGAGCACGAGCACGAGCGGCACGGCGCTGAAGAGCACGGCCGCGCTCATCGCCGCGACGAAGTCGGGGCCGTCGAGCAGCAGCCCGATCGCTCCGCTCGCGGCGAAGACCACGACGAGCAGGATGCCGAGCACCGCGATGACGCCCTCCCACGCGAGCGCGATGCTGGCGGTGAGGCGGCCGACCGGCACGCGCACGAGGGTGCGCTCGGCGAGCGCGGCGGGGTCGACGTCTTCGTCGATGAAGTCGGTCACGCGCTCGTCGAGCCGCTGCACCGCGGAGGCACCCGCGGTCGCAGGGTCTTGCGGGACGCCCGCGGGCTGCGGCGCGGCGGCGCCTCCCCCAGCGCTGCGGATCGCCGGAGAGACGTCGCCGCGCATGATCGCGGCGCGCCTGATGATCTGCTCGCGCACGGTCTTCGCGTCGCGGTGCCCGAGGTAGGCAAGCGCGACCTTGCCTCCCTGACCGGCCGTGACCACCTCGATCTTGGTGAGCCCGAGCACGCGGGCGGGCAGCGAGCGCTGCAGGTTGACGCTCTGGATGCGTTCGAGCGGAGCGCGACGGTGGTTGCGGAAGACCACGCCGCTGCGCGCCTCGACCGCGTCGTCGGTCACGCGGTAGGTCGCGAAGCGCCACGAGAGCCAGGCGAGCAGCACGATGACGGCGAGCAGCGCGACGAGGCCGCCGATCACTGCGAGGAGCAGACCCCGGTCGACGAGGAATTCGATCAGTGCGAGGATATCGCCGCCGCGTTCGCCCGACCCGGCCCGGTCGCCGAGCACCCGGTCGGTGACGAAGAGCTCGACGAAGCGGTCGCGGAAATTCGCGACCACGATACCGATGACAACGACGAGCACGATGCCGCCGCGCAAGAGCGGAGACAGCGGGTGCAGGCGGCGCCAGCCGTCGGCATCGGCGGTGCCGGGGAGCAGCGCGCCGGTCTGCGCTCCCCCGTCGTGCGGCAGGTCTTCGGGCGTCACAGGCCCGACCTGCGCGATTCGGCGAGGTGCACGAGGCGATCGCGCAGCTCCTCCGCGTCCTCCAGTGCGAGACCGGGCAGCTGCACGCCCGTGGCCGCAGAGGCCGTGACGAACTTGAGCGTCGCGAGGCCGAGCGCGCGCAGCACGGGGCCTCGCGTCACGTCGACGAGCTGCAGTCGGCCGTAGGGCACCGCCACGACGCGCTCGAACATGATGCCTCGGCGGAAGAGGAGGTCGTCCTCTCTGAGGATGTAGCCGATGGCCCGCACCCGCCGGAAGGCGAGGAGCGCGCTGACCAGGCTGATCGCGGCGACCGCTGCCACCGCGATGAGCACGATGAGGGGCACCGCGCCCGGTGCCGGCACGGTCAGCAGGACGACGAGCCCGGCGACGACGATGAGCACCCACAGCAGATTGCCCGCGAGGTCAGCCCAGGCGTACTTCGGGGACACCCGCTGCCAGGGCCCCTCGGCATGCGGCACGGCCGGCCGATCGGTCTGCGTCTGTCGCTGCTCATCCACCGTTCAATCATATGAGGTTCGCATTTTCAGGAGGCGCCAAGAAAGCTCTGAGCTTTGCATCCATTGACAGCGCATAGGCCGCTATTCGTAGGCTGATCGGCCAGGCATCGCGAACGTCGACCGGTCCGGGCGCAATGCCATACTAGGCGCTTGGGGATTCGACCGGAAGACGATTGGATATCGCCATGCCGCTCACGGCCCGCAACCCGGGACTCGCACCCGTCCTCGTACCGGTACCGCCGCTGCCGGAGCCGCAGGCTCCGCCGCGAGCACGCAGCGCAGCGCGCTCCGGGCGCCCGCGGCACCTGCACGCCGTGGAAGCGGCGAGCCGCCCGGTCCCGCCACCCGGCACGGACGCCGAGATGCCGCCGCCGGCCGAGGCCGCAGTGCAGAGGCTCGCCCTGTTCGCGTTCGAGGCAGTCGAGGGCTCTCGCGCGATCGCGGGGCTCGGGCGCCTCATCTCGCCCGAGGTCATCGCCGAACTGCGTCTGCAGCGCCGAGCGCGCACCGAGCAGCGCAGCCTTCACGGCGATACGCGCCGCATCGTGCCGACGCCCGGGCCCGCGCACCTCAGCCGCACCGCCGACCGGGTCGTCGACGGCGTCGTGGTGCTCCGGGCGGTGCCGCGGTCGATCGCCGTGGCGTTCCGGTTCGAATGGACGGCGGAGCGCTGGCAGGCGACGCAGTTGACCGTGCTGTGACGGCGCCGCAGCCGCGCGCCGGGGTCACTCGGCGGCGGCCGAGCCCTCCGCCCGCAGCTTCGACACCTCGTACAGCGCGACGCTCGCCGCGATGCCCGCGTTCAGCGACTCGGTCGCAGCGGAGATCGGGATCGAGACGATCGCGTCGCAGGTCTCGGTGACGAGCCGCGAGAGGCCCTTGCCCTCGCTGCCGATCACGAGCACGAGCGGCCGATCCGCGAGCTCGAGGCCGGGCAGCTCGACATCGCCGCCGCCGTCGAGGCCGACGACGAAGACGCCCTGCTTCTTGAATTCCTTGATCGTCTGCGTCAGGTTCGACGCCATGGCGACTGGAATACGCGCCGCGGCGCCCGCGGAGGTCTTCCACGCCGCCGAGTTGAGGCCGGCGGAGCGGCGCTGCGGAATCACGACTCCCTGACCGCCGAACGCCGCGACCGAACGGATGATCGCGCCGAGATTGCGCGGATCGGTGACGCCGTCGAGCGCGACGATCAGCGGCGTACGGTCGCTGTCGATAATGCCGTCGAGCATCTCCATCGGGTGCGCGTACTCCATCGGAGGCACCTTCAGCACGACGCCCTGATGCACGGTGTCACGCTCCGTCATGCGATCCATTTCGGGGCGCATGACCTCGAGCACGGCGACGCCGCGATTCGTCGCGAGACGCAGGATCTCGCGTACGCGGTCGTCGACCTCGATGCGCGCGGCGACGTACAGCGCCGTCGCCGGGATCTTGGTGCGCAGCGCCTCGAGCACCGCGTTGCGGCCGGTGACGAGCTCGCTGTCGTCGCTCTTCTTCGCGGGGCGCGAGGAGCGCGAGCCGTCGCCGCGCCCGCGCGGATCGAGGCCGTGGCGGGTGCGCGCCGCCTCGTGGCGCTCGCGCGCCTTCTTCGCTTTGTAGGCCGCGTGGTACTCGCGGTCCTCAGCCTTCGGAGTCGGCCCGCGGCCCTCGAGCGCCTGGCGGCCCTGGCCGCCCGACCCGACGGCCTTGCCGAGACCCTTCTTGCGCACGGCTCCGGTGCGGCTCTTCTTATTGGTCATGTCAGGCTCCAGCGGGTTCCGTTCGGGGTGTCTTCGAGTGCGATGCCCGCGGCGTGCAGGCGGTCGCGGATCGCGTCGCTCGTGGCGAAGTCCTTGTTCGCGCGGGCGTCGCGGCGATCCGCGATGAGCGCCTGCACCAGCGAGTCGAGCGCCGTGCTGCCGGCGGCGTCGGTCGCGGCGCCCTGCTGCCAGGCGCCGTCGTTCGGGTTGAGTCCGAGCACATCGAGCATCGCGATGACCCGGCCCGCGCAATCGGTTACGGCAGCCGCGTCGCCGGCATCGAGGGCGGTGTTGCCGGCGCGCACGGTGTCGTGCAGCACGGCGAGGGCCTGCGGGATGCCGAAATCGTCGAGCATCGCTGCGACGAACGCTTCCGGAAGCTTTCGGGATGCGTCGTCCGCCGCTGCGGTGTGCTCCGCCGCCCGCGCGAGGAAGCCCTCGAGGCGTTCGAAAGCGCTCGCGGCTTCGGCGAGCGAGTTCTCCGAGAACTCGAGCACCGAGCGGTAGTGGGCCGAACCCAGGAAGTAGCGGAGCACGATGGGGCGGGCGGCGGCGAGCAGATCGGCTGCGAACAGCGAGTTGCCGAGCGACTTCGACATCTTCTGGCCGCCGGTGTTCACGAGGCCGTTGTGGATCCAGTGCCGGGCGAAGACGTGACCCGCCGCGCTCGACTGGGCGAGCTCGTTCTCGTGGTGCGGGAAGCGCAGGTCGAGCCCGCCGCCGTGGATGTCGAACTCCTCGCCGAGGTAGCGGGTGGCCATGGCCGAGCACTCGATGTGCCAGCCCGGGCGCCCCCGGCCCCACGGCGACGGCCACGATGCAGAGAACGGCTCGTGATCGCGGTGCGCCTTCCACAGCGCGAAGTCGCGCGGGTCGCGCTTGCCGACCGGCTCCGAATCCGCCGCGTCCTCCATCTGGTCGCGGCTCTGGTGCGTGAGTGCGCCGTAGTCGGGCCAGGAGGCCGTGTCGAAGTACACGCTCGCCGACCCGTCGGCCGCCTGGTAGGCGTGGCCGCGCTCGATGAGCCGTTCGATGAGCGCGATCATCTCGGCGATGTTCGCCGTGGCTCGCGGCTCGTACGTAGGCGGCAGCACGCCGATGGCGGTGTACGCCCCGGCGAACAGCTGCTCGACGCGGTAGGCGAGGGCCCACCACTCCTCGGTCGATCCCTCGCCCTGCGCGATGCGGGCGTTATCGAGGATCTTGTCGTCGATATCGGTGACGTTGCGGATCAGCGAGACGTCGAGCCCCTGGGCCGCGAACCAGCGGCGCATCTGGTCGTAGACGAGGGCGCTGCGCAGATGGCCGATGTGCGGGGCCGACTGCACGGTCGGGCCGCACACGTACATGCCGATGCGACCCGCCTCGCGCGGCTGCAGGTCGACGACCTCTCGCAGTCGCGAATCGTAGATGCGTTGTTTCACGCTACAACCCTACCGTTGCAGCGGTCGGGTGGGCGGTCAGTCGATCGAACCGCGGAGGAAGTACTTCATCTGCTTCGCGACGCTGACCGCGTGATCGCCGAAGCGCTCGTGGTAGCGGCTCGCGAGCGTCGCATCGACGGCACCGGTCGGGTTGTCGATCACCTTGTCGCTCAGCACCTTCTCGAACACCTTCGCATGCAGCTCGTCGAGGCTGTCGTCGAGGTCGCGCACCTCGTCGATCACGTGCTCCTCCTGTGTGCGCAGCAGCTCGACGATCTTCTGCGCCATCTCGACGTCGAGCGCGCCCATGCGCACGAAGGTCTTCTTCAACCCCTTCGGGATGGCGCTCTCGGGGTACCGGTAGCGCGCCAGCTGGGCGATGTGCTGGGCCAGGTCGGCCATGCGTTCGAGCGAGCCGCTCATGCGCAGCGCGCCGACCATCAGACGCAGGTCGGATGCGACGGGCTGCTGCAGCGCGAGGATGTCGATCGTCTGCCGGTCGAGCTCGTCCGTGAGGCGCTCGATCTCGTCGCCCGAGTCGATCACGGTTTCGGCCAGCGCCGCATCCGAGTTGCTGAACGCCGCGGTGGCGTTCTCGATCGACTGCTCGACGAGCTCGGCGATCTCGACGAGTCGGTTCTGCACGTCGCGCAGCTCCTGCTGAAAGACCTCACGCATGTCTTCTGTTGTCTCCTCGGTTGAAGGGTCGCGCTACCGGTCGGCACGCGCACTCGACAAGTCTGACTCGAACAGGTGAATCCCAGCGCACCGGATGGTGAACAGCAGTTGAACTCGCGGCCTTCGCCTCATCGGCACGGCCTACGATAGCAAGCATGACACCGACCGGGCTCGTACTGACCTCCGTCGCGCTCGGCATCCTCATCGGGTCAGCCGCGGCCATCGCCATCATCGGCGCGCGAAGCGCCGGGCGACGCCGGGCGGCGGCGATGCGCCCCGAACTACCGCCCATCGCGACCACGTTGCTCGATGAGATCGAGACTTTCGCGGTCATCCTCGATGCCTCCCTCACCCCGGTCTACGCGAACCCGACGGCGCGCTACGAGCGCTTCATCAGCGGCGAAGAGCTCTCGGACCCGGACTTCCTGCGCCGCGCCCGCCGCGTCATGATGACGGGCGTGCCCGACACGCGCGAACCCGACCCCGCGGTCCCCGGCGATGCGATCCGCGTGCACATCGTCCGCATCCAGGCCCGCTTCCTCGTCGTACTCGCGGAGGATCTGGGCGAAGAGCAGCGCCTGAATTCGATGCGGCGCGACTTCATCGCGAACTTCAGCCATGAGCTGAAGACCCCGATCGCCGCGATCGGCCTGCTGGCCGAGGCGGTGCAGGAGGCGGCTGAGGAGCCCGAGACGGTGCGCCGGTTCGCGAAGACGCTCGTGAAGGAGTCGCGCCGGCTCGGCGAGCTCTCGCGCGGCATCATCCAGCTCTCGGAGGCGCAGTCGTCGCTGAGGCCCGAGGATCGCCAGTCGGTGTCGCTGCCCGATCTCGTGCGCCGAGAGGTCGAGGCGCACCGCGTCTACGCTTCGCAGAACGGGGTCGAGCTCGTCGTGACCGGCGACAACGGCCTGGACGCCGTCATCGAGGGGCGCGAATCGTCGCTCGGCGCAGCGGTTTCGAACCTCTTGAGCAACGCCATCCGCCACTCCCCGACCGGCGGGAGGGTCGGCGTCGGCATGGAGGTCAAGCAGACGAAGTTCGTCGTGACCATCACCGATCAGGGCGAAGGGATCGCCCCCGAGCACATCGGCCGCATCTTCGAACGCTTCTACCGCGTCGACGGCGCGCGCACGCGCGGCGACGGCGGCACGGGCCTCGGCCTCAGCATCGCCCGTCATTCGATGCGCGCCCACGGCGGCGACATCGACGTGTGGTCGCAGCCGGGCATCGGCTCGAGCTTCAGCCTCACCTTCCCGCGGCACGACACCGTCGAGAAGACCCGCAGCAAGAAGCGGATGAAGAAGGTGCGCGAGTTCCTGAGCTCGACGCCCGCGGCCTCGCCGGCACCCGGCGAGGCCGCACCGACCTCGCGCGCCTCGGCCTCGAGCGCATCCACCGAATCGAAGGGAGCGCAGTAGTGGCGCACCACATCCTGCTCGTCGAAGACGAGGAATCGATCTCGCAGCCCCTCGCCTTCCTGCTCGAACGCGAAGGCTACCGGGTAACGGTCTCGGGCGACGGGAGCTCCGCGCTCGACGCGTTCGCCTCGGCCACCCCCGACCTGGTCCTGCTCGATCTCATGCTCCCGGGCATCCCCGGCACCGAGGTGTGCCGCGCGATCCGCCTCACCTCGCAGATTCCGATCATCATGCTCAGCGCGAAGGACAGCGAGATCGATATCGTCGTCGGCCTCGAGCTCGGCGCCGACGACTACGTCACGAAGCCCTACGCCGCCCGCGAGCTGCTCGCGCGCATCCGCGCCGCCCTGCGCCGCACCGGCCACGACGAGAGCGCCCGCATCGCTCACGAGTCGCCGGTGCTCGACGAGCTCGGCATCGTGCTCGACCCCGAGCGCCACTCGGTCAGCGTGCGCGGTGAGGAGATCGCCATGCCGCTGCGCGAGTTCGAGCTGCTCGAGATGCTCATGCGCCATTCGGGGCGGGTACTCACGCGCGGCCAGCTCATCGACCGCGTCTGGGGCAGCAACTACTACGGCGACACCAAGACGCTCGACGTGCACATCAAGCGCATCCGCGCCCGCATCGAGACCGAGCCGGCGAAACCTCGCCTCATCTCGACCGTGCGCGGTGTCGGCTACCGCTTCGGCTAGCCGCTCGCTGCCCGCCTGCGCGGCCGCCGGCCGCTAGCATCGAGCACATGAACGGCGCACCGCAGGACTGGGAGGCGCAGGCCGCGGCCGATCCTCGCTCGCACCCGCAGCTGCTTTCGGACATCGCGGCGCGCAGGCCCGACCTGCGCGCCGCCGTCTCGGCGGATCCGAATGCGTTCCCCGAGCTGCTCGGCTGGATCGCGGTCGTGGGAGCCGGCGCCCCCGCCCCCGCCCCGCCCGCGCAGGCCTCCCCCGCCCCGGCACTGCGCGCGCGGCGCAGCGGTGCGGGGTGGTGGTTCGCCGGGTGCGGCTGCTTCGGGCTCCTCGCGCTCGTCGTAGGCGGGGCGCTGCTCGCGGGCGGAGCGCTGCTGGCCTCCGGCGACGGGTCCGACGCGCCGCAGCGGGGCACCGCTTCCGATGCCCCGGACTCGCAGATCATCGCAGAGCAGATGGCGCTCGCGGTCGCGGAGCGTCAGCGGTTCGCCGAGCTCGCCGCTCCGCTCGCCGGCAACCCGGTCGCCCCGCTCGTGACCGAGCGCGCGAGGTCGGAGCGTCTCGATCGCCGTATCTCGGAGGGCGCGGCGAACCGGTACGACGCCGAGCGCCTCGCGCAGGAGGCGCTGCAGCTGAGGGAAGCGCTCGAAACGCGCGTCGCGGACGCCGCGGCACGGCGCGGGAACGCGTCGGGCACGGTCAGCGAGGCGCTCGTGGACGAGGCGGGGGACGGCTTCATCGATATCGCATGGGATGCGGCGACCGCCTGCAGCGCGTCGGAGGACGCGGAGAGCACGACCGCGGGATGCACATCGGTCGATCCGCTCGGCGTGCACATTCTGCCCGAGGGCGAGCTCTTCGGCGACTGGGGCGTGCGCATCACCACGCTCCACGAGCTCGCGCACCTGTACCAGAACGCCGACCTCGAGGAGCGGATCGACCAGGAGCGGAGCGCCGCCATGGTGCTCAAGGAGCAGGGCCTCTTCGAGGGCAGCGGCGAGAAGATGTCCGACTGCTACGCGCTCACCTACACGGGCGGGTGGACGCTGGAGAACGAGCAGGGTTCGAGCGGGTACGGCTACGTCTGCGATGAGTCCGAGCGCCAGGCGATCCGTGAGTGGGCGGCGCTCATCGGCGCACCGATGCCCGCGACCTGATCGCCGGCCGCCCCCGCGCCCGTACGGCGGAGGCCCCCGGAACGACTCGCGTCGGTTCCGGGGGCCTCCGCCGTACGAACGGGAACTACTGGGCCGTGGTCGTGTCCTCGGCCTCGAGCGCCTCGGAGGTGTCCGTCGCGCCTTCGGCCGCGGCCTTCTCGGTGGCGCTATTGGCAGTCCGATCGTCGGCGTCCTGGCCGAAGCCGGCCGGCAGCACATAGTCGCGGTACTCGGCGAGCTCGCCGTCGAGCACGGGCACCTGGTGCGCGACCTCGCTGGCGCCGGAGACCTGGAAGCTCGCGGGGGCGGTGGCGCCCGGGGCGAGGCCCTTGACGGTCACGAGCACCGGAGCCTCTTCGCCCTCGGGATTGCCGAACTCGGCGATGCCCTCGGGAATGGTGAATTCAGCGGTCGCGTGCTGCGAGTTCTCGCCCTCGAAGTTGATGGTGAGGTCGACAGGGGCGCCCGAGTTGTTGACGCTCGAGAAGACGACATTGAAGTTCTCGCCGTTCTCGTCCTCGATCAGCAGCACGTTGCGCAGCTCGATCTCGCCCACGTTGACGTCGACGCCGTCGCTCGGGGCGTAGCTCACGAGAGTCGCCTGGGGCGCCATCATGGCACAGCCCGATGCACCGAGCAGAAGGCCCGCTGCAAGAGCGATGGAAGAGGCGATCCGATTCTTCAAGTGGTCCTCCGAGCGTCGGTATCTACACGCAGTGCGCCATACGGATAATGACGCGCAGTTCGGATCAATCATAGCGGCGCAGCGGGGCCGCCCGCCAATTCCGGCGGCGGCTATGGTATCCTAGTGGCTGGAAAACATAAAGGAGCGACTCGATGCAATTTGAGGTCGGAGAGACTGTTGTCTACCCCCACCACGGACCGTCCAAGATCATCGAGATCAAGAAGCGCAAGATCGGCGGCGAGGAAGTCACATTCCTCCGCCTGCACGCGAGCCAGCCGACTCCGGTCGACATCGAGATCCCCGCAGACAGCGTCGAGCTCGTCGGCATCCGCGATGTGATCGATCCCGAGGGTCTCGAGCGCGTCTTCGACGTGCTGCGTGCACCGTTCACCGAAGAGCCCAGCAACTGGTCGCGCCGGTTCAAGCTGAACAATGAGAAGCTCTCTTCGGGCGACATCATCAAGATCTCCGAGGTCGTTCGCGACCTGTGGCGCCGCAGCCAGGGCACCCGCTCGCTGTCGGCCGGCGAGAAGGGCCTCTTCGCGAAGGCCCGTCAGATCCTCGTCTCCGAGCTCGCGCTCGCCGAGAAGACCGATGAGGAGCAGGCGTCGAAGATCCTCGACGAGGTCCTCGCCTCCGAGGCGACGGTCTGAACGAATTCTGAGGGGCCCGTGGCGATCGCGGGCCATTGAACAGGGCGGGCATCCTCCGGGATGCCCGCCCTGTTCGCATTCCGATCCCGCCTGTGCTCCTCCGCGAGTACGCTGGGCCCATGGTCAACTCACCGCTCGAGAACGAACTCCACCCGACCGGCGCGCGGCCGCACGCCCGGGGCGCCCTGGGCGTCGTGATCGTCGCGGCGGGCCGGGGCGAACGGCTCGGCCTCGACGTCCCGAAGTCCTTCGTGCAGCTGCACGGGCGCCGCCTCCTCGAGTTCGGCGTCGCGACCGTGACCTCGCTGCCGCACGCCGGCCACCTGGTGATCGTCGTGCCCGAGGGCCGGGCCGCCGAGACGCTCGCCCTCGTCGATCAGGTGCTGCCTCCGACCTCGGCGTGGGAGGCGACGGTCGCCGTCGGCGGCCGCGAACGTCACGAATCCGTCAGGTTCGGTCTCGACGCGCTCCCCGACTCCGTCGAAACGGTCCTCGTGCACGACGCCGCGCGCCCGTTCGCGAGCGCCGAGCTCTTCGAACGGGTGCTGGCCGAGGTGCTGCGCACGGGCGACGCCGTCATCCCGGCGATCCCTGTCGTGGACACCCTGAAGCGCATCGACGGCGACGGCGTGGTGCACGAGACCGTCGACCGGGCACCGCTCGCGGCCGTGCAGACGCCGCAGGGCTTCGTGCGCGAGCAACTGGCGGCGGCGCACGCGACCGCTCAGCTGCAGGGCGGGGCCGGGCTGCTGCCCACCGACGACGCCGACCTCGTGCAGCGCGCGGGCGGCACCGTGCGTACGGTCGCAGGCGAGCAGCGGGCGCACAAGCTCACGACGCGGGCCGACCTCGCCGTACTCGAGGCGCTCTACGCGCAGGGCGTCGCGGAAGCGCTGGAGCTGCGGTGATCAGGGTCGGCACCGGGGTCGACGTGCACGCCTTCGACCCGGCGGCCCCGCTGCGCCTCGCCGGCCTCGACTGGCCCGGCGAGACCGGCCTCTCGGGGCACAGCGACGGCGACGTCGTCTGCCACGCGATCGTCGATGCGCTGCTGTCGGCCGCGGGCCTCGGCGATATCGGGTCGCTCGTCGGCGTCGACGCACCCGAGACCGCGGACGCCGACAGCACGGGCTTTCTGCTCCGCGCTGCCGAGGAGCTCGCGGCCGCGGGCTGGCTGCCGGTGAACGTGTCGGTGCAGATCATCGGCAACCGCCCGAAGTTCGCGCCGCGGCGCGCCGAGGCGCAGGAGACGATGTCGCTGCTGCTCGGCGCGCCGGTGTCGCTCGCCGCGACGACGAGCGACGGCCTCGGCCTGACCGGCCGCGGAGAGGGCATCGCCGCGATCGCCACCGCCCTGATCGAACGGGTCTGATCGAGCGGAGCTGAGCCGCTCCCCCGCGGCTCAGTCTGCTGCGAGCGCCACCACCGGCGAGACGCGGATCGCGCGACGGGCCGGGGCCGCGGCCGCCAGCATCGCGAGCAGCACGCCGAACACCACGACGCCCGCGATGACGATCCACGGCATCGTCGGCAGTGCGAGGCCCACCTGCGAGCCGAGCATCGACTGCGCCGCGACCCACCCGTAGAAGGTGCCGAGCACGAGCCCCGCGCCGAGGGCGGCCAGCGTCATCTGCGCGCTCTCGGTGAGCACCATGCGCCGCACCTGGGATCCCGTGAAGCCGAGGGTGCGCAGCAGGCCGAGCTCCCGGGTGCGCTGCAGCACGCTGAGCGAGAGGGTGTTCACGAGGCCGACGGCGGCGATGACCGCCGAGAAGCCGACGAGCCCGGTGAACACGCCGGTCGTGATGGCGAGCGTGCTGTCGAGGCTCGCGGCCAGCTCAGGGTCGTTCGCGAACGCTTCGAGAGTCATCGAGCGGTAGCTCTCGAGCGCGACGGCGAACATGACGACCAGGGTGACGCCGATGACGAGGCCGATCGTGGATCGGGCGCTGCGTTCGGGGAAGCGCACGGTGTTCGCCGCCGCGATGCGGCCGGTGATGCTGCGGCCGGTCAGGCGGCCGGCGAGGCGCAGCAGGGGCGGCATGACGAAGTGCGCGCCGACGGCGATGCCGGTGAACGAGAAGAGACCGCCGAAGAACGAGACGAGCAGCGCGAGCGGCGTGACGAAGCTGAGCAGCAGGCCGAACGCGATCAGCGCCGCACCGCCGATGAGCAGCATGAGGGCGAATACGGTGCGGCCGGTGCGCTTGCGGGAGGCCTCGGGGGTCAGTTCGACGGCCGCCCCCGTCGCCGCGATGGGCGAGATGCCGGCGACGCGTCGGGTGCCGGCCCACGCGGCGAGCCAGGTGGTCGCTGCGACGACCGCGGCGGCGGCGAGCGCGAGCGGGTCGAGCAGCGGGTAGTCGCGCCCTTCGGGCAGCCAGCCGAGCGACGGGCCGATCCCGACGGTGACGGCGCAGAGCGCGATGGCGAGCAGCAGCCCGAGGATCGCGCCGACCGCGCCCATGAAGAGACCCTCGCCGGCGGTCTTCGCGCGCACCCGCGCGGAGGTCGATCCGATGAGCCGCAAGAGCGCGATGGTGCGCGTGCGCCCGGCGATCACCGTGGCGAAGGTGTTGGCGGTGACGATCGCGCCGACGTAGAGCGCGATGACGATGAAGATGAACGACACGATGAGCAGCATCACGCGGAAGGTGCCGGCCTCTGCGACGAGCTCCGGGTCGAGCGCGGCGGTGAGAATGCCGGTGAAGATGATGAGCGTCGCGGCGAACAGGGCGCTCAGGGCCGAGACGGTGACGGTCGCGAGGTGCTCGCGGATGACGGAGGTCATGCCGCGACCCCCTCGAGATGCAGCATGGTCTCGGAGATCTGCTCGGCCGACATGGCTCCGTGGTCGGCGACGATGCGGCCGTCGGCGAGGAAGAGGATGCGGTCGGCGTGGCTCGCTGCGATGGGGTCGTGGGTCACCATGGCGATGCTCTGCCCCTCGGAGTCGGCGGCCGCGCGCAGGAGGCGCAGCACATCGCGCCCGGTGCGCGAGTCGAGGGCGCCGGTCGGCTCGTCGGCGAAGATCACCTCGGGACGCGTGGCGAGGGCGCGCGCGATGGCGACGCGCTGCTGCTGGCCGCCCGAGAGCTCGTGGGGCCGATGGCCGGTGCGACCGTCGAGGCCGAGCCGACCGATCAGGGAGCCGATGCGCGCGCGCTCTTCGGAGTTCGGGGCGCGCCCGTCGAGTTCGAACGGGAGGCGGATGTTGCCGAGCACGTCGAGCGTCGGCACGAGGTTGAACGCCTGGAACACGAAGCCGATGCGGCGCCGGCGCAGACGGGTGAGGTCGGCGTCGCCGAGGCCCGTGATCTCGTCGTCGCCGAGCCACACGCGGCCGCTCGTCGGTGTGTCGAGGCCCGCCATCATGTGCATGAGGGTCGACTTGCCCGACCCCGACGGCCCCATGATCGCGGTGAAGCTGCCTCGCCTGATACCCATCGACACGTCGTCGAGGGCAGTCACGCGCTGCGCGGTCCCTCCGTACTGCTTGCCCAGGTTCGCGACGCGCGCGACCAGTCCCATTTCGCTCGGTTTCGTTTCCATGCTTCGAAACTATGCGGCGGGAGCGGGGCGGGGGATCGACCGGGAGTACCGATCGGGTCGTACCCCGGTACCGGTGTCCGGGCCGGTGCCGGCGCCGGTTCCGGCAAGACGGCTCAGCGGATGCAGAGCAGCAGCGCGGCGACTGCGATGAACAGCGCACCGAAGATCGAGCCGAGCACCTGCTGCCCGCGCATCGTTCCGGCGAAGCGGCCGAAGGGTTTCGCGGCGGCAGCGAAGAAGAACCACATCACGCAGGTGTCGACGAGCACCGTCGTCGCCGCGATGATGAGGTACTGCGGCAGTTGCGGCTGGTCGAGGCGCACGAGCTGAGGAATGAATGCGAGGAAGAACACGATCGCCTTCGGGTTCAGCAGGTTCACCCAGATGCCCCGCATCACGAGGTCGCGACGGCGATCGCCGAAGCGCGAGGCCGGGCCCGCCGCCCCTTCCTCCTTCGCCCGAGGCCGCGAGAACAGCATGCGCAGGCCCAGGTAGGCGAGATAGGCGGCACCGGCGTAGCGGATGAGCGCGAAGAGCACGGGCGAACTCGCCACCAGCACCCCGAGACCGGCGGCCGCGATGACGATGTGCACGATGAGCGCGATCTGCTGGCCGATGATGCCCCAGAGCGATCGGCGCCAACCCCGCGTCAGCGAGATCGACATCGTATTGATGGCGCCCGCGCCGGGCGTGAAACTGATGACGACGGTGGCGGCGAGCAGCGACAGCCAGGCGGAGAACGGCACCCGAGCAGTCTACGGACGCGGGGCGTCCCCGGCGGCATCCGCCTCCGGTTCGGCAACGGCCCCCGGGTCGAAGATCGCCTCGATCGTCGTGCCGAAGACGGCCGCCAGTTTGAAGGCGAGCGGCAGCGACGGGTCGTACTTGCCGCTCTCAATGGCGATGATGGTCTGCCGGGAGACCCCGAGGCGCGCCCCGAGCTCCGCCTGCGACCACCGGCGCTCGGCGCGTCGGGCCCTGATGTCGTTGCGCATGATCCTTACCAGCTCAGCCGCTCAGCGGTACCGCGCGTTCGCGACGAGCGACCCGACCAACCAGCCCGCCATCATGACGGCGAACGCGATCATCCAGTTCAGATGCGGGCCGCCGAACGATTCGAGCAGACCGATGACGAGCAGCGTCGGCACTCCGACCGCGAAGGCGATGATGAACGATTCCGCGAGCTTGCGCTGTGCGAACTCGTCCGATTCCCGATAGTACGCGACGACCGCCCAGGCCATCACCGCGACGCTCGGCAGGGTGAGCAGCATCGGCTGCCAGGTGCCGATACCGGCGCCGCGCATGACGAGCGCTGCGGCGAGCGTGAGGGCGTACAGCACCATTCCCGCGGCGAAGCGCGCGTTGTAACGGGCCGATGGCGACATCGTGCGGCGAGGATCTCTGCGCATCGTCATCACGCCAGTGCGAGCATCAGCGTCGGTAGGCCGAGGAACAGCAGGTCGAGTCCCCAGTGCGCGAGCACGAGCGGCGCGATACGCTTCATCCAGACCATGAGCCCGCCGAGGATGAGGCCGGCGAAGAGGGTGGTGAGCACCTTCGCAGCGACATCGGCCGGCGAGGTCAGGGCGAAGCCGATGTGCTGGATGCCGAAGACGACGGCCACGATGATCAGCGCGAGCGCGGTTCCGATGCGGCCCGCGAGGCGCGGCTGGGCGTAGCCCCGGTAGACCGCTTCTTCAGCGAGGGCGATGCTGAGCGGTGCGACGATGACGGCGACGAGCCCGACCCAGAGCGGCACGCTCGGCGTAGCGCCCGTCGGCATGGGCGGGGCGCCGTGGTAGACGATGAGGTTCGCGACGAAGTTCGAGACGAGGAAACCGACGGTCAGGATGACGAGCATGAGCGCGCCCCAGGCCAGGTCGACCCAGCGCCAGGGGCGGAAGAGGTCGCGCAGACCGCGACCCTCGGCGCGCATCGCGAGCGCGACGGCGGCGAGCGCGGCGACATCGACGATGACGACGAGGGCGTTGGCGTAGATCAGGGAGGTACGTGCTGCGATCAGGATCAGCCCGAGCGCGAGGATGAGCACGGGGCGGATGGCGAGCACGCCGATGAGGCGGAGCGCCGGGGTCGGTACGGTGCCGGGCAGACCGGCGGGATGCTGGGTGCTGGTCGTCGTGGTCATGATCTGAATGTACAGCGACCTTGACATGGAAGTCAAGCACCCTTGACAGACTCGCGGCCGACACCCGCCCGCGCGCATCGCGCCACCCGACGCGCCTCCCGGCGGGAATAGATGCACATGCATACAGGTTGGAGCCATCATGAAAGCATTCGGATTCCTCTCATTCGGCCACTACGGCCCCGTTCCGGGGTCGCGCGTGCGCACTGCGGGCGACATGCTCAAGCAGACCATCGAGCTCGCGGAGGGAGCCGATGAGATCGGTGTGAACGGCGCCTTCGTGCGCGTGCACCACTTCGCTCGGCAGGCGGCATCGCCGATCCCTCTGCTCACCGCGATCGCCGCGCGCACGAAGCGCATCGAGGTCGGCACAGGCGTGATCGACATGCGCTACGAGAACCCGCTGTATCTGGCCGAGGAGCTCGCGGCGCTCGATCTCATCTCGGACCAGCGCATCGCGATCGGCATCAGCCGGGGGTCCCCGGAGACCGCCGTGCGCGGCTACGAGGCGTTCGGCTACACCGGCTCCGACGACCCGCGCGGCGCCGACATCGCCCGCGACAAGTTCGAACTGTTCCTGCAGGCGATCGACGGCGACGGACTCGTCGAGGCCGACCCGCAGATGGCGCCACCGGGCCGCCTCGCGATCGAGCCGCGCTCCCCCGGGCTGCGCGACCGCATCTGGTGGGGCGCCGGCTCGCGCACCTCGGCCGTCGACGTCGGGCGCATGGGGCTCAACATGATGAGCTCGACGCTGCTCACCGAGGCGACGGGCGAACCGTTCCATGTGCTGCAGCGGCAGCAGATCGAGCAGTTCCGCGAGGCGTACCGCGAGGCCGGCCACACCGGCGCGCCCCGCGTCTCGGTGAGCCGCAGCGTCTTCCCGCTCGTGAACGAGCAGGACGAGATGTACTTCGGCATCCGCGGGCGCGATGGGCAGGATCAGGTCGGCATCATCGACGGGCTGCGCTCGACGTTCGGCAAGACCTACGCCGATTCGCCCGACCGCCTTATCGAGCAGCTGCGCGCCGACGAGGCCGTGATGGCTGCCGACACGCTCATGCTGACCATCCCGAACCAGCTCGGTCCGGAGTACAATCTCCATGTGCTCGACTCGTTCGCGAAGCACGTCGCCCCCGCGCTCGGATGGCAGCCGAACACCGAGGGGCCGGTGCAGGGCGACGCGGTCTAGGGACAGCGTCTTATAGTCTTGACAGCCTATGAGCGCGACGCCGCAAACTCCCAGCATCCGCCACTATCAGGCTGACGATGCTATGACCACACTGAGGATTTTCACGACGGCGATCACAAGAATCGCTGCGGCTGACTACTCGCCAGAGCAAGTCCAGGCCTGGGCCCAACCGGGCCGGCGCGATGTTGCGAGGTGGAACCTCGCCATGCGCAAGCGGAATAGTTTTGTCGCCACTGCGAACGGTGAGGTCGTTGGGTTTTCCGATGTCGATGAGCGTGGATACATCGACATGATGTTTGTGGACCCCCAACACCAGAGACAAGGAGTCGCGCACGCGCTTCTCATGGAGGCGGAAAAGCAATCAAGAGAACTCCACGCGACGAGCCTTACCGCCGATGTCAGCATTACTGCTCGACCGTTCTTCGAGAGACATAGATTCTCTATCGAGCGCCGACAGGAGCCGGTCAAACTGGGAGTAAAGCTTGTCAACTATCGAATGCGCAAGTTGCTGGACGAAGAGCACATTTAGGTCCGAACCAGCTCGGTCCGGAGTACAACCTCCATGTGCTCGAGTCCTTTGCTACCCATGTGGCTCCTGCTCTGGGGTGGAAGCCCAGCACGGAGGGCCCTGTGCAGGGAGACGCAATCAGCGCCTGACTCATCGTGGCCAGCAATGTGCGTCAGACCTGTGCCCGTCATGAGCCGAGCTAGGGTTGTGGAGTGATCGCAGAAATCCGCGGCGAAGGGCCGCCGCTCATCGTCATCCACGGTTTCGGCGTAGACCACCGAATCATGCTCCCGTTGGAGGACATGCTCGGAGAACAGAACTGGCAACGGGTATACCTGGACCTGCCCTGGGCTGCGGCCGCCGAAGACACCGGAGTTGCATCGCCTCAGGAGCTCGCAGATTCTGTGCTCGAGGAAGTGAGTCAGATCCTTGGGGGCAGAAGTTTCGCGGTGATCGGCAATTCCTTTGGCGCCATGGTCGCTCGCCATGTTGCCCATACCCTCTCCGAACAGTGTGTCGGCCTAGCAACGCTTGCGGGTGCTTTCCAGATGGATCGAACTCAGCGCGTCCTCCCTCAGCACCAGGCGACTCAGTACGACGAAAAAGTCCTCGAACTGGCCGGAGAAGCACGCGAAGAATTCGCTGAAATGGCGGTGATTCACACAGCAGCGAACCTCGAAGCGTTCGAAAGATTCGTACTACCGGGCATACGCGAATCCAAACAAGAGGTACTGGATCGGATCGGTGAAAGATACAGCACCGCGTACACTCCCGAGATTGCCGCGGCGGGGACTTTCATGGCACCCTCCCTGCATGTATTTGGACGCCAGGATCAGGTAGTTGGGTTTGAGGACGGAACCTCCTTCCGCAACCACCATGTTCGGGGAACATTCACGGTTCTCGATGCAGCAGGCCACAATTTGCACCTTGAACAGCCGGAGATCGTTTCGGCACTGATCCGTGAGTGGCTCCATCGCGTGTCCGTTTTCTACGCATAGAAACACGCTCGCATTCGTTGCACCGCGTACCCCAACCAGCTCGGTTCGGAGTACAACCTCCATGTGCTCGAGTCGTTCGCGAAGCACGTCGCACCCGAGCTCGGGTGGCAGCAGAGTTCGGGTGCGGCCGGTGCCGCTTCTTGCAGGCTCATCTCAACGGGTGCCCATGAGACGCGGCGGAGTCCCCTCGAGTCGAGCGATCGAGATCTTCACCTCGGTGAGTTCGGCTGACAGTCCGTCGATCCGTGCGCCCTGCTCGGAGAAGCGGGCATCCATATGCGAGGCGACCTGTTCGAATCGCGCGTCCGTCCGCGCTTCGAGGCGACGCACCAGCGTCACTGACGTGCCGATCGTGACCACAGCGAACGTGGCCATCGCCACGATGATGCTGATGGTCTCCGGGCCCAAGTACGCACCTCCTGCGGCGGGTGCTTCTTCAAGCGACCGTGGAGCGGGGCCCGGTAGGGCTCGGGATAGCTTTGTCCGTCGAAGGTGCCCTTCTGGACGCGAGGTGCCGTTATTCCCCGCCCATCAGGGCACCGCGCGTGCGTAGGGGCACCGACGGCGACCGTAGGAGACGCGACGGAGGCTCCGGTGCGATTCGATGGGATACTGGGACGATGGATTCGCACGACCGGCAGACCGCTGACCTCCTGATTCGCCCGTGCCGCGGCGCGGACGAGTATCCGATGCTGGTGGAGATCTGGCGCAGCGCCGTGCGCGCGACCCACGACTTCCTCGACGAGGCCGACTTCGCACGCATCGAATCCCGTCTCGCCGCCGACTACTTCCCCGCGGTCGCGCTCACCGTCGCCGAGCGCGGCGCGGAGGTCGTGGGCTTCGCGGGAGTGGCCGAGGGCAACCTCGAGATGCTGTTCATCACTGACGAGGCCCGCGGCGCCGGCATCGGTTCGGCTCTGCTCGCCGAGGCGATCGCGCACTACGGCGTGAACACGGTCGACGTGAACGAGCAGAACCCGGCCGCTGTCGGCTTCTACACCAGTCGGGGCTTCGTGCAGGTCGGCCGCAGCGAACTCGACGGCGACGGCCGCCCGTACCCGCTGCTGCACCTCGCGCTGCGGTCGTAGTCGACTCGCGGCAGACCCGTCGCCGCCCTCAGACGCGATGACGGCGCCGACGCACGGACGCGATGATGAACGCCGCGATTCCGGCAGCGCCGAGCACCAGGAACAGCACGCCTGCGACTACGCCAGCGCCGCCGCCGCGCCAGCCCCACGCCCCGGGCGTCGCGATGCCGGCGATCACCGCGAGCACGCCCGTCACGACCATCGCGATGGCGATGAGCAGCACCGGGATGCGGGCTGCGGCCGATTCGCTGCCGCGCAGGTGCGCGATGCCCGTGCACACCGCCATCGCGCCGAAGGCGGCGCCCGTCGCCCCGAGCCAGCGGTTGCCGACCACGATCAGCAGCACCCCGGCCGCGATGAAGACCGCGCCGACGACGAGCAGCAGCACGCCGTCGCGGCGCTCCTTGCGGCGCCCCTCGCGCAGTGCGCGGGCGAAGGCCTCCGATTCCATGCTTCGAGCTTAAGCGACTCGTACGCCCGGCACGCCTACGATGAAGGCATGGCCACCCATTTCTACACCGCTTCGAGCCTCGACGGCTTCATCGCGACCCCCGACCATTCGCTCGACTGGCTCTTCGCGCAGGACTTCGATTTCGAGGGCCCCATGGCCTACCCCGCGTTCTCGGCGGGCATCGGCGCGCTCGTCATGGGCGCGTCGACCTACGAATGGCTGCTCGCCGCCGACGAGGGGTGGCAGTACGAGCAGCCCGCATGGGTGTTCACGCACCGCGACCTCCCCGTGATCGAGGGCGCCGACATCCGGTTCGTACAGGGCGATGTGCGCGAGATGCACTCCGCGGCGGCTCGGGCCGCCGATGGCAAGGACGTCTGGGTCATGGGCGGCGGCGATCTCGCCGGCCAGTTCGCCGATGCCGGCCTGCTCGACGAGGTGTGGGTGCAGTACGCCCCCGTCATGCTCGGAGAGGGCCGCCCGCTCTTCCCGCGCAGACTGCACCTCGAGCTGCTCGACACGGCCCGCAACCGCGACTTCGTGTGCGCCCGCTACGGAGTAATGCACGACTCCCCGCTCGGCTGACGGGCCGGGCGGCGCAGCACTCGAACCCGTGCCCGCCGGGCCTGCTACCGTGACGGCATGACCGATTCGCGCTCGCTCTCCCCCGAAGACCTCGCCCACCTGCGCCGCTGCGTCGAGCTCGCCCGCGAAGCGCTCGACGACGGCGACGAGCCGTTCGGCTCGATCCTCGTCGATGCCTCGGGCGCCGTGCGCTTCGAGGATCGCAACCGGGTCAAGGGCGGCGACCACACCCTGCACCCCGAGTTCGAGATCGCCCGCTGGGCGGCGAACCACCTGACGCCCGCGGAGCGCGCCGGCTCCACCGTCTACACCTCGGGCGAGCACTGCCCCATGTGCTCGGCCGCGCACGCGTGGGTCGGGCTCGCCGATATCGTGTACGCCTCGAGCACCGAGCAGCTCACCGCCTGGCTTGCCGAATGGGACGTGCCGGCCGGCCCCGTGAACCCGCTGCCCGTCGAGGCGGTCGCCCCGGGCATCGCGACCCGCGGCCCCGCACCCGAGCTCGCTGACGAGGTCAAGACGCTGCAGGCCCGCCTCCACGGAAGGTAGCGCGACGCCGCCCTTCGGAGCGGCTCCCCGGAGCATCTCCGCGGAGCTCGGCGGGGTCAGTCGGCGCCGCCGGCGCTCCCCCAGCGTTCGCGGTTGAGCTCGAGCGAACGCACGAGCAGCTCGCGCAGCACTTCGCGATCGATACCGGTCAGCCGCGTCAGGTACAGGCAGACGCGGCTCGCGCGATGCCTGCCGAGCCGCTCGAGCAGACCGGGCCAGCGTTCGGCGAAGCCCTCGATGAGATAGATCGTGTGCTTCGCCGAGCCCGTCGCGAAGCCGAGTTCGGGCGCGCGCCCGCCGTGACCGGTCGCGTAACGGTACTCGTACTCGCCGAAGCCGATGATGCGGCCGGCCCATACCACGGGCTCGGTGCCGCTCACCGCGCCGAGCAGCGCGACCAGTTCGGCGGCCTCATCGCGCCTCGGGCCCGAGACCCGGCCCAGCACCTCGGCGATGCTCTCGCCGGTCGGGCGCATCGCAGGCTGCTTCGTCACCATCCCGACCTCACCGTTGCCAGACCAGGTACGCCTCGCGCAGCGCCGGGTAGTACTGGTCGAACCCCGGCCGCTCGGTGCCCTCGGTCGCGGCGACGAGCAGATCGAGGTAGTACTCCCAACCGGGGCCGATCTCGCCGACCTGCGCGAGGTCGGCGTCAGAGAGATGGTGCATGAAGGTCAGCAGCGAGTCGTCCTCGCCGTCCTCCTCGACCCGCAGCTCGAGGTGCCAGCCCCCGACCTCCTCCTCGGCCTGCAGCACGAGCCGCGCCGGCGCCTCGCATGCGTCGATGCGCATACCGATGGCCGGCTCGTGATCCTCGAAGCGCATGCGCACCCGCACGGCGCCGCCCGGCCTCGCATCTCCCTCCCACGGCCCGAACCACTGCTCGGTGAGCTCGGACTCGGTGAGATGCGCCCAGGTCTCCTCGGCGGCCAGCGCCAGGGATCGCACCAGCACGAGCACCGGACCCCGCTCGCCCGTCACCACTCGGCCGCTGGCTTCGCCACTCATCTCGTCTCCTCCGTGCACGGGCTCGGCGCTCTCCGTGCCTCGCGGCACAGCCTACCGCGCACCGCCCCAGACGCGCACCGCCCGCGCAGCCCCGAAAGTTCGCCCTCCCGAACATCAATGCGCCCCCGCGGCGAGGTCGTGGACCGGCTTCTCCCTCGCCTCCGGAAGTTGCTACTGTGATGCCTCGTGCGAGGCGCGGCCGCGGATCATCGGCCGGGCGCCGCAGCGCGCGACCTGCGCGCACGGCCGCACGGATCAGGGAGCAGCGACATGACCGAGTACGACATCTCGTACCCGCACGAGTACGATCACAGCCACGCCGATGTCTCATCGGGCTGGCTGCGCGCGAGCGTCTTCGGCGCGATGGACGGCCTCGTCTCGAACGTCGGACTCATCGCCGGTATCGCAGCGGCGGGCGCCGCCCCCGGCATCGTGGCGATCACGGGCATCTCGGGCCTCATCGCCGGCGCGATCTCGATGGCGCTCGGCGAGTACACGTCGGTGCGCACCGCGAACGAGCAGTTCGACGCCGAGATGACGGCCGAGGTCCAGGCTCACACCCGGAACCCGCAGGGCGAGCAGGCCGAACTCGAGCGCCGCTTCCTGCGCTACGGCATGACCCCCGAGATCGCCCGCACCGCTGCTTCTCAGGTGCAGGAGAACCGCGACAGCGCCGTGCAGTTGCACCTGATGCAGGAGCTTGGTCTCAGCCCCGACGGGCACCCCTCGCCCTGGGTCGCGGCCTTCTCGTCGTTCCTGTCGTTCGCGGTAGGCGCTTTCATCCCGATCATCCCCTTCATCTTCGGCTTCGGCACGCTCGGCTGGGGTTTCGCATTCGGCGGTGCGGGCCTCCTCGTCGCCGGCGGCCTCGCGGCGCGCTTCGCGCGTCATAACTGGGTGAAGGGGGCGCTGCGGCAGCTCGTGTTCGGCGGTATCGCGGTCGCGGCGACCTACACGATCGGCATGCTGCTCGGGGTCTCGTCGCTCGGTTGATCGGCGGCGATCCCTGTCGAGTGCTGCTTGCGTCCGTGAGCTCAGTCGGATTCGAGAGCTCAGTCGGACATTCCGGCCCGAATCCATCCGATCGAGCTCCCATCTCCGAATGAAGCCACGGCGCTCGCGAATGCGCCACCGCATCGCACAGCTGCCGTACTCTGGAAGCATGCCGAGCGCCGAGTTCACCGAAGCCGTTCTCGGCATCGTCGCGCGCATCCCCGAGGGGCGTGTCATGACCTACGGCGATGTCGGCATCGCGATCGGCTCCGAGGCGCCGCGCGCCGTCGGCCGCGTACTGGCGCTCTACGGCCATGCCGTCGCCTGGTGGCGGGTCGTGCCGGCGAGCGGCCTCCCGCCGCAGGGGCACGCGCGCCCCGCCCTGCCGCACTACCTCGAGGAGGGAACGCCGCTTCGCGGATACGACGCCCGGCACCCCGAGGACTACCGGCTCGCGCTGTCGACCGCGCGGCTCCCCTACACCCACGAGATCTATTCGGAGGTCGCCCTGTGAGCGAGCATCGACCCTTGCGCCTCGGCTTCGCGCGCGGCATGGCCCCCGGCAAGTGGGCGAAGCGGTGGCAGCAGGCGGTCGGCGAGCCGCTCCAGCTCGTGCCCCTCGGGGTCACCTACGGCAGGGATCACCGGCCCATCGACGGCGGCCCCGTCGATGTCATGCTCGAGCGCACCCGCCCCGGCGACCTGCCCGAGGGCACGGCCTCACCCGAACCCACGCGGCACGCCGTGCGCCTGTACATCGAGGCGGTCGCGCTCGTCGTCGCGGCCGACCACGAGCTCGCCGGCGAGCCGGGCATCGATGCGGCCGATCTGGCCCTCGTGCGGCTCATGGACCATGGGGATCACCTGGAGCAGTGGCCGGCCGCCGAGCCCGCCGCGGACCCGTCGTGGAGGCCCCGTAACGCTGCAGCGGCACTCGCGGTCGTCGCGACGGGGGCCGGTGCCATTCTGCTGCCGCTGCCGCTCGCCCGGCAGCTCTCGTCGCGCAAAGAGCACGCCGTGCTGCCCGTGACCGGTGACACCGACCTCGAGGGCGGCGTCGTCTGGGCGAGCTGGGATCTGACGCGCGACGCATCGGACGTGCAGCAGCTCGCAGGAATCATGCGGGGCCGCACGGCCCGCAGCTCACGCACGGCCGCGTCCACGGGCGACGGCGGCAGCGACAGCGCTCCTGGCGTCGGCGAGGCCGCGGAGCAGCGTGCGAAGCGGAAGCCGCCCCGCCCCGCGACCGCGGCGAGCAAGAAGGCCGGGCCGAAGCCGGGCTCGCGCGGCGCGCAGCTCGCGGCGGCGAAAGCGAAGGCCGAGCGCAAGAAGGCCGAGAAGCGCCAGGCGGCCGGGCGCAAGAAGCGCTAGGCGCACCGCTCTCCGCTACAGCTGCGCGGCCGGCACGTCGAAGGTACCGCAGGCCGTCGGGCCCTGCTGGTAGCCGGTCTGGAACCAGCGCTGGCGCTGCTCGGAGGTGCCGTGGGTGAAGCGCTCGGGGTTGACGCCGACGCCTGCCGATTCCATGATGCGGTCGTCCCCGACGGCGGCCGCAGCGCTCATCGCATCGGCGATCTCCTGCTGCGTCACCGGCTGCAAATAGGGCACGCCCTGGCTGTCGGGCACCGTCGACGCGTTCTGCACCCAGGCGCCCGCGAAGCAGTCGGCCTGCAGCTCGAGCCGCACCGAGCCCGAGGTCGGGCCGGTGTCGCGGCCGACGCCCTGCAGGGAGCCGATCAGGTTCGACACGTGATGGCCCCACTCGTGCGCGAGCACGTACATCTCGGCGAGCGGGCCGCCCGAGGCGCCGTACTCCTGACTCAGCGTGTCGAAGAAGGCGACATCGACGTAGATGGCTTCTTCGGGCGGGCAGTAGAACGGGCCCGTCGCCGACGAAGCCGTACCGCACTGCGACTGCGTGCTGCCTTCGAAGAGCACGACATCGGCCGGGCTGCGATACCCGTCGATCTGGCCCGCCCAGTAGCGGTCGAGCGAGTCGCTCGTGCCGGCCATGCGGCACTCGGCGTCGCGGTTCGCATCGGCGCCGGTAGCGCAGTTCTCGAGGTCGCCCTGGTACTCCTGCGAGACCGCGCCCCCGCCGAACGCCTGCTCGGCGACGGGCGCGAAGCCCGTGAGGTCGACGCCGAGCAGCTGCGAGCCGAGCAGCAGGAGCAGCACGATGGCACCGCCGCCGCCCGCGATCATGCCGCCCTTCTTCATGCCCCCGCGCCGCTTCGTGACCTTGCTGGTATCGATGCGCGCGTTCTCGTTGAACGTCATGCTGGGCTCCTCATCGGGGTTGCTGTGCGGCTGTCGGGGCGGCGCTGCGTCGCATCTTCAGTGTATGGGCCGCCGGCCCCCTTCGCCGCGCCTTCCGCGCGACGCCGCGGTGACTATTCCGCGAAGCGGTCGGCGGACGATCACGAAGAACGCATCGCGTTCTGAGTATCGGCCGGTGGCGCTACTGCGCCAGCCGAACGAGCGAAGCGGTCGGCGGACGATCACGAAGAACGCATCGCGTTCTGAGTATCGGCCGGTGGCGCTACTGCGCCAGCCGAACGAGCGAAGCGGTCGGTTGCCCGGACCAGGGCGTCGACGATGCCGGGCTCGCTCGCGGCGTGGCCCGCGTCGGCGATCATCTCGAACGCGGCCTCGGGCCAGGCGCGGTGCAGGTCCCATGCGGTGCGGGGCGGGGTGCAGGTGTCGTAGCGGCCCTGCACGATCACGCCGGGCACGCCGCGCAGCTTCTCCCCCGCATCGCGGATGAGCTGCCCGTCTTCGAGCCAGCCGCCGTTCGTGAAGTAGTGGTTCTCGATGCGCGCGAACGCGACCGCAGAGGTCTCATCGGCGCGGGCGGCGGCGATGCTCTGCGCTTCGGGGATCAGCCGGATCGTCGAGTTCTCCCACACCGTCCACTCGACCGCCGCAGGCACGTGCACGGCGGGGTCGGCGTCGAAGAGGCGCCGGTGGTAGGCCCGCACGAGGTCGTCGCGCTCGGCCTCCGGGATGACGGAGAGGTAGTGCTCCCAGGCGTCCGGGTAGAGCTGCGAGGCGCCCTCCTGGTAGAACCAGTGGATCTCGGTCTCGCGCAGCGTGAAGATGCCGCGCAGCACGAGCTCGGTCACCCGCTCGGTGTGGGTCTGCGCGTAGGCGAGGGCGAGAGTCGAGCCCCATGAGCCGCCGAAGACCTGCCACCGGTCGATCTCGAGGTGCTCTCGCAGGCGCTCGATGTCGGCGACGAGGTGCCAGGTCGTGTTCGCGCTGAGGTCGGCTTCGGGGTCGCTCGCGTGCGGCAGGCTGCGGCCGCAGCCGCGCTGATCGAAGAGCACGATGCGGTACTTCTCGGGGTCGAAGTAGCGGCGGTGGTCTGCGCTGGCGCCGCCGCCGGGACCGCCGTGGAGGAACACGACGGGCTTGCCCTCGGGGTTGCCGCATTCCTCCCAGAAGATCTGCTGCCCGTCGCCGACGGGCAGTCGCCCGAATGCGTGGGGTTCGATCGGCGGGTACAGGGTGCGCAGTTCAGTCATGCTTCCACCTTAGGGCGACGAGCGGGAGGCGCGCAGGCGCCGGCGCCCGCCCCAGGGTATGTCTTCGGCCGAAGATATGGCCGATCCCTGGGGCGAATGGCAGATATACGGCAGAAACCTGATCAACGGGCGAGACGGACGTGGCCCGACAGGGATCGCCGGGCACGGCAGGGATCACCAGGGCCCTTCACGGGCCCCGGCGATCCACCTAGGCCTTCGCGGCGGCCTTGGCCTCGGCCTTCGCGCGGGCGCGCAGCTCCTTCTCGTGGATCGGCCAGAGACCGGCGGCCTTCTGCGCCTCGACGTAGTCGTGTGCCTCCTGCTGGCGCTCGGCTTCGATGCCGGTAGCGATCTCGGCGCGCAGCAGCTCGGGCGTCAGACCGAAGGCATCGACGAGGTCGAGCGCGTGCGGGCGCAGGCGCCCGATGAGGCGGTCGATGTAGGCGGTGACGGCCTCGGCGCGCTGGCCCGAGATGCGGCCAGCCGTGAGGTACCACGCCGCGTTCTGCTCGATGAGGCCGAGCCCGAACAGGTCGCGCAGCCAGGTGAGCACCTGGCGCGATCCCTCGTCGCGCAGCTCGCCGATGCCCTCGGTGAAGGCCTCCCACTGCAGCAGCTCGGCGTGCGCGCGCGCCGCCGCGATGAGCTTGTTCTGCTGCGCGTTGAACGCGTCCTCGGTGGCGATGGCGCGGGCACGCTTGTCGCTCTTGTCGATGCCCTTGGTGGCGTCGCGCAGCGCGACGGCGATCTCGGCGACCATCGTCTCGACGCGGTCGGTGAGCAGTTCGCGCTGAGCCTCGGGGGTGCGCATGCTCTCGACCGAGCGGGCGACGCGGCCGAGGTCGGCGATGCTCTGCCCCATCTGGCGCAGGCCGAAGCGGCTGACCCGGTCGCCGATCTGGCTCGCGGCGGCCTTCGCGAGCGCTGCGCGGTCGCCGCCAGCGAACTGCGCCGCGTAATCCGAGAGCAGGCGCTTGCCGACGAGCTGCAGCAGGATGTTGTTGTCGCCCTCGAAGGTAACGTAGATGTCGAGGTCGTGACGCAACCCGGTGAGGCGGTTCTTCGCCATGAATCCGGCGCCGCCGCAGGCCTCGCGCGCCTCCTGCAGCGTATCGAGCGCCGCCCAGGTCGACAGCGGCTTGAACGCCGCCGCGAGGGTCTCGAGGTCTTCGCGGTTCTCGTCGGTGTCGCGCGCCCCCGAGAAGACCTCGTCGAACACGGTGAGCAGGCGCTCGTCGGCGAAGGCCATGGCGTAGGTCTGGGCGATGCGCGGGATGAGGCGGCGCTGGTGGCGGCCGTAGTCGAGCAGCACGGTCTCGCGGCCCGAGGCGCCGGGGAACTGGCGGCGCTCGCTGCCGTACTTGACCGCGATCGCGAGGGCCGCCTGCATGGCGCGCACCGAGGCGCCGTCGAGCGAGACGCGCCCCTGCACGAGGGTGCCGATCATCGTGAAGAAGCGGCGGCCGGGGCTCTCGATGGCCGACGAGTAGGTGCCGTCGGCGGCGACGTCGCCGTAGCGGTTGAGCAGGTTCTCGCGCGGAATGCGCACGTGGGTGAAGTACAGCCGGCCGTTGTCGATGCCGTTGAGACCGCCCTTGACCCCGTCGTCCTCGCTGCCGATGCCCGGCAGCATCTCGCCCTCGCGCGTCCGGATCGGTACGAAGAAGGCGTGCACGCCGTGGTTGACGCCCTGCGTGATGAGCTGGGCGAAGACGACCGCCGCCTGGCCGTGCAGCGCGGCATTGCCGAGGAACTCCTTCCACGCCCCGGCGAAGGGGGTGTGGATCTCGAACTCCTCGGTGTCGGGGTCGTAGGTCGCGGTCGTGCCGATCGAGGCCACGTCGGAGCCGTGGCCGATCTCGGTCATCGCGAAGGCGCCGGGCAGTTCCAGGCTCATGATCTGCGGCAGCCACTTCTCGTGGTGCTGCCGCGTGCCGAGGTGCAGCACGGCGGCGCCGAAGAGGCCCCACTGCACACCGCTCTTGATCTGCATCGAGGGGTCGGCGAGCACGAGCTCCTGGAATGCGGCGATGTTGCCGCCGTGGTTGTCGCCGCCGCCGAGATCGCTCGGGAAGGCGCGCTGGATCGCTCCGGCGTCGACGAGCACCTGCAGCTGGCCGAGGGCGCGCTCGCGGAACTCGTCCATGGGGGTGCCCTGCGCGGTGTGCAGCCGGGGGTCGGCGGCGAGCGCGCGCGACTCGAGGCGCTCCTGCTTCCACTTGCCGAGCAGTGCATCGCCGACCTCGGCGACGTTCATGCGCGGTTCGGTGCGTGCGGTGTTCTCACTCATCGGTGCTCCTTCGATGCGGGGCCGTTCGGGGCCTCGGGGCGATGCTCGTGCGAAGGCCGGTCCGGGCGTGCCGGGCACGCTCGGCCTCCGCGTGGTACTCAGGCTACGGCCGCCCGCGCGCGGGTGCCACCGGTCGGGCACCGGCGCACAATCGGGCTCCGGCGCTTCCCGGAGGAGTTTGTGGCAACCCGCCAAAATTCAGTGTCGCGGATTGTCAGCCATCGACCGGAGGGATGAAGCGGATCACGGCGACCGGGTCGAATACCCGGTCGGCGGCGAGGATGGTGCCGATGAGCGAGATCACGGCATGGGCGAGCTGCATGAGGACCATGAGCACGGCGCTCATCACGACGAGCGGCATCAGTTCGAAGCTGCCGCCCGCGTCGATCGCGATCTGCCCGAAGACCGCAGCGGCGAGCAGACCGCCGAGGCCGATGATCATCGCGAGCGTCGCCGTCAGCATCCAGTTCGCCGCCCAGCGCGCGTTCTCCCGCACGACCGGCGACGGGTCGCGCCGCACGTTCGCCTGCTGCACGAGCAGCACGATGGGCGCCACGATCCACCCTGCCCACGGGATGAAGGCGAGGAAGCCGAGCGCCCAGAACTTTCGCCCCGACGGCCGCGGCGCCCACGTCGGGTACGGCGGCGGAGCCTGCCCGGGCACGAGCTGCGGAGGCTGCAGGCCCTGCGAGGGCTGCTGGTCTTCGGTCATGCGGTGTCCCTTCGCGCTTTGCCGCTACTGCCCGCCGGGGCGGAAATCGCCGAAGAAGTCGGGCTCGATGCCTGCCTCGGCGAACAGTTCGCGGGTGCGCTTCTGCCGGGTGCGCGGGATCAGCGTGATGACCCGCCCGTCGGCGCCCGCGCGGCCCGTGCGGCCGGCGCGGTGCAGATAGGCCTTGTAGTCGTCTGGCGGGTCGGCCTGCAGCACGAGGTCGACGCGGTCGACGTGGATGCCCCGGGCCGCGACATCGGTCGCGACGAGCACGCGCGCCCTGCCTTCGGAGAACTTCGCGAGGCTGCGTTCGCGCCGTGCCTGGCTCAGGTCGCCGTGCAGCGAGGTCGCTTTGATGCCCGCGTCCTGCAGCAGCTCGGAGACCTGCTCGGCGAAGGCCCGCGTGCGGCAGAACACCATGATGCGCCCGGGCTGCGAGGCGAGCTCGACGAGCGCCCGCTGCTTGTCCTCGCGCATCACGAGCAGCACGCGATGCTCGGTGCCGCCGGCGGCGGCCTCTTCGGCCTCGTGCGCGGCGGGGTCGCGCAGGAACTCGGCGACGAGCTCTGAGACGCCGCTGTCGAGCGTCGCCGAGAAGAGCAGCCGCTGGCCGCCGCGCTCGGTCTGCCGCAGAATGCGCTGCACGGGTTCGAGGAAGCCGAGTTCGCACATGTGGTCGGCCTCGTCGAGCACCGATACGAGTACCTCGCGCAGGTCGAGCTTGCGACGGTTCACGAGATCCTGCACCCGCCCGGGGGTGCCGATCACGATGTCGATGCCGCGCTCGAGGGCGTGCACCTGCGGGTCGATCGGCACGCCGCCGACGAGCTGCGCCGTGTAGAAGCCGACGGAGCGCGCGATCGGCTGCACCGTGCGGTCGATCTGCAGCGCCAGCTCGCGCGTCGGAGCGAGGATGAGCGCCTTCGGGTTACGGGCGGCTCGCGCAGGAGTGCGCGGGGCCCGCTCGCCGCGCGGTGTCTTCGGCTGGTGCTTCTGCGCCCGGGGATCGGCGGCGAACGCTCCCTCGGCCTTGAGCTTCAGCAGGCGCTCGACGAGCGCCGCGCCGAACGCGATCGTCTTGCCCGAGCCCGTGCGCGCGCGGCCGAGCACGTCGCGGCCCGCGACGGCGTCGGGGATGGTCGCGGCCTGGATCGGGAACGGTCGATCGGCGCCGAGCTCGCCGAGGGTGCGCACGATGTTGCCGCCGAGCCCGAGGTCCGCGAAGGTCATGCCGCGCACGTCGGCGGCCGTCGTGCGCTGCGCTTCGATCCGCTCGAGCCGGGGCTGCGCCTCTCGGCGCTGCGGGTCGCTCTGCTGCCGGCGCGATCGCCCGTCGATCGGGTCGGTCGACTGCGCCGCGCTGCGGTCGCGACCCCGGTCCCGATCGCGCGAACGCGGCGCGTCGGTACCGCGCGTCGCTTCCGTACCGTACTTGCGCCCTCTGAGGTTCTTGCCGCCCTTGCCGCCGCGTCGCGGGTCGTAATCGGCGGGCGCTTTGAACCCGCGATTCTTCTTCTGGGCCATGGTTACCGGCCTTCCTGGTCGCCGCGCGTGCCGTCCGCCTCGGAGTCCGCTGGGGCTCCGGAGGCGGAGCTTGCGCCGGTATCGGATTCGGACTCGACGCCCGCTTCGGCGTCGGTGTCGAGCAGCGCCTGGCGCATGAGTTCATCCCAGTCGGGTTCGGGCTCGTCTGCGACGGGCACGGGCGCTGCCGGTTGCGATTCGGCGTGCCCGGCGTGGCCCGACACCTCGGGGGCCGACATTCCGACCCGCATGAGCTCCTCGAGGATGCGGCGCTGCGTCTCCGGGTCGGCGGTCTGCGCAGGCGCGGGCAAGGCCTCTGACGCCGTCGGTGGTGCGCAGTCCCGCTCGGCCGCGCTTTCCGGTTCGGGGGTGAACTCGGGATTCGGAGCACCAGCGGACTCCGGATCGGGCTCACCGTCCGGCTCCGGCTCCGGCTCCGACTCAGACTCCGACTCAGACTCGTGCTCGTGCTCGCCGAACAGCTCCGCGAAGACATCTGGCTCAGGCTCAGGCTCAGGCTCAGCGACGATCTCGGGCGCGGCATCGATCTCGGGCGCGGCATCGATCTCGGGCTCAGCGGCCGCCACGGGCTCCCAGGCGGCCACGGGCTCGGCGTCGATCACCCACGGAGCGACCGCCATGGGGCGCCCGGCCGGCTCCGCAGCGGTGGGCGTCCCCGAACCGGGAGCTGCGAGCGCGGCGTCGGCATCGGCCCCCGTCAGCGCGGGCACGGGTCCGTCCGGGGCGGCTGCGCGAACCCGGCGATCGCGCCGGTTCTCACGGCCGCGTTCGACGACGTAGTACAGTGCGGGCAGCACGATGAGGGTGAGGACCGTCGACGAGAGCAGGCCGCCGATGACGACGACTGCGAGCGGCTGGGAGATGAACCCGCCCTTCCCGGTGATGCCGATGCCCATCGGGGTGAGGGCGAGGATCGTGGCGAGCGCGGTCATCACGATGGGGCGCAGACGCTGCATCGCGCCGTGCGTCACGGCATCGTGCAGAGAGTCGCCGCGCTCTCGGTACTGGTTCACCAGGTCGATGAGCACGATCGCGTTCGTCACGACGATGCCGACGAGCATGAGCACGCCGATGAGCGATGCGACGCCGAGCGGGATGCCGGTCGCGACGAGCAGCAGCAGCGCGCCCGTGGCCGCGAACGGCACCGAGACGAGCAGCAGCAGCGGCTGCAGCAGGCTGCGGAAGGTGGCGACCATCACGACGTAGACGATGAGGATCGCGGCCAGCAGCGCGAGCCCGAGCTGTTCGAACGCTTCGCTCTGCTGCGCCATAACGCCGCCGATGCTCGCGTTCGCGCCCTCGGGCAGCTGCACCGAGTCGAGCGCGGCGGTCACCTCGAGGCCGGCGGCGCCGAGGTCGTCGCTCTTCGGCAGCGCCGAGACGGTCACCACCCGGGCGCCGTCTTCGCTGCGCACGGTGACCGGGCCGTCGGCGACCTCGACCGCGGCGACCTGCGAGAGGGCGACCGGGCCGAGCGCGCTCTGGATGCCGAGGGCCGCGACTCCGGCCTGGTCGGTCGGTGGCACGCCGACCGCGAGGTAGACGGCCGTGCTGGTCTCGTCGACGACGATCTGGCCGATCTGCTGCGGCTGCATCTGCTGCGCGACCTGCATGGCGACCGCGGTCTCGGTCAACCCGAACTGGGCCGCGGCTGCGCGATCGACGGCGACCTTGAGGAACGGGCGCGACTGCGCGAGATCGCTCTCGACCTGTTCCAGCGACGGCTGCTCCGCGAGCGCCGCGACGACCGCGTCGCTCGCCTCTGCCAGGGTCGCCTGGTCGGGGGCCTCGACGGTGACGGCGATGCTGCTCGAGGCGGTGACGCCGCCGTCGGATTGGCCGAGCGAGAACTCGCCCGCGTCGTCGAGGGCGTCCACTGCGCCGCGGATCCGCTCCTGCAGCGCGGCCTGGTCGGCGTCGGCGTCGGTCGTGATCGAGTAGGTGACGGCGCCGTCGCCGCCCCCGCCGAAGATGGCGGCCATGCCGCCGCCGGCGCTGCCGATCGTGACCTGCACCGTCTCGATGCCGTCGACGCCGTTCAGGGCCTCCTCGACGCGTTCGGCCTGCGCGAGCTGCGCGTCGAGGCTCGTGCCGGGCGCGAGGGTCTGCACGAGGCCGACGGAGTTCTGACCCTGATCGCCCATGAAGCTGGTCTTCAGCAGCGGAGTCGCGGCGAGCGCGCCGGTGAGCCCTGCGACGATCATGGCGGCGCCGAGGGTGAGTGCGGGGCCGCGGCCCTTGAGCGTCCAGTCGATGACGGGGCGGTAGGCGCGCTGCAGCCAGGTGTCGCGCGGTTCGGGCCGCGGTGCGGCGGGCGTCGCGCCGCGGTGCGAGATGCGCAGGAACCAGTGCGCGAGCACTGGCACGATCGTGAGCGACACGAGCAGCGAGGCGATGAGCGCGATGGTGACGGTGAACGCGAAGGGGCGGAAGAGCTCGCCGACCATACCGTCGACGAACGCCATCGGCAGGAACACGGCGACGGTCGTAATGGTCGAGGCGGTGATGGCGCCGGCGACCTCGCGCACTGCCGTGACGATGGTACGGGCCCGTTCGTCGTCGGGCCGCTCGCCGAGATGCCGCTTGATGTTCTCGATGACCACGATGGAGTCGTCGACGACCCTGCCGATCGAGATCGTGAGCGCACCGAGGGTGAGCATGTTGAGCGTGTAATCGGCGAAGTTCAGGCCGATGAAGGTGAGCAGCACCGACATCGGGATCGAGATCGCCGTCACGAGGGTGGCCCGCACCGACAGCAGGAAGACGAGGATCACGAGCACCGCGAAGAGCAGGCCGAGCAGCCCTTCGGTGGTGAGCGTCTCGATCGACTGCTCGATGTAGGGCGCCTGGTCGAAGATGACGGTCAGCTGCGCGCCGCCGAGCTGCTCCTGCAGGCCGTCGAGCGAGCTCTGCACCGCGTGCGAGACGTCGACCGTGTTGGCCGCGGACATCTTGGTGACGGCGATCGTCAGGGCAGGGGCGCCGTCCACGCGCGAGATGCTCTCGACGGGGCCGGGTTCGAGTCGCACCTCGCCGACCTGGCCGATGGTGAGCGCGGTGCCGGGGATGGGCAGCGCCGCGACGTCTTCGACGCCCGTGAGCGCCGAGCCCGCTTCGATGGCGAGGGTGCGCTCGCCCTCGGTCACGGTGCCGGCGGCGACGAGCAGCCCGCTCTGCTGCAGCGTGTCGCCGAGTGTCTGCGGGGCGATGCCGTTCTCGGCGAGCACGTCGAGCCACGGCGCGATCGTGATGCGGTCGGGGCGGGCGCCGGTGAGCTGCGCGTCGCGCACGCCCTCGATGTCGCTGAGCTCGGGGATGGCGAGGCGCTCGATGGTCGCGGCCGCCTGCTCGGGCGTCTCGCCTTCGGCCGGCGCGACCGAGATCTGGATCACGGGGAAGTCGTCGATGCTGCCCGAGAGCACTTGCGAGTCGGCGGCCGCGGGCAGCAGCTCGGAGATGCGGCTGATCGCGCGCTCGACCTTCTGCTCGGTCGCGGTGATGTCGACGCCGTAGGTGAACTGCGCGACGACCATCGATGCCCCGGTGCTCGAGGTGGCGGTCGTGCTCTCGAGGCTCGGCACGGCCCGCAGCGCGGTCTCGATCGGGCCCGACACGTCGTTGTTCACCACCTCGGGCGACGCTCCCGGATACGAGGTGACGACGGCGATCGCCGGGAACTGCACCGACGGCATGAGCTCCTGCTTCAGCGACCCGACGCCGATGAGGCCGAACACCGCTGCGACGATCGTCACGAGCGCGATCAGGGCGCGGTTCTTGAGACTGACGACCGTGAGAAGATGCATGGCGTCCAGTATCCCATGCGGCATCGAGCAGCCTTCGGGTGGATAATGCAGGGATGCCCCTGATCGCGAACCGTCGTACTCTCGGAGCCACTACCCCGGCGGACTTCGAACGCCTCGCGTCGCTGCGCCGCATGCAGGGCGTGGCCGTCGCACTGCTGCTCGGCATGCTCGTCGTGTTCGTCGTCTCGTTCATGCTGCAGGAGCGGCTGCCGTGGCTCGGGTACGTGCGCGCCGCGAGCGAGGGCGGCATGGTCGGCGCGCTCGCCGACTGGTTCGCGGTCACGGCGCTGTTCCGCCACCCGCTCGGGCTGCCCATCCCCCACACGAATCTGATCGCGAATCGCAAGGACGACATCGGCGAGGGCCTCGGCTCGTTCATCGAGGAGAACTTTCTCGCTGACGACGTCGTGCACGACAAGCTCTCCGAGATCAGCGGGGCGCGCATGGCGGGCAACTGGCTCCAGGGATCGGGCCACGCGGAGCGCGTGGCCGAGATGATCTCGGATGCGGCGCTCGGGGCGCTGACGGTGCTCGACGACAACGATGTGCAGGAGCTCGTCGAGTCGCTCGTGCGGCGCCACGTCGTCGACCCGGAATGGGGGCCGCTCTTCGGCCGCGCGACGGCGTCGTTCGTCGCCGAGGGCCACCACGAGGCACTCGTCGAGATCGCGGCGCACCGCCTCGGCGAGTGGCTGGTAGCGCACCCCGACGCCTTCGACAGCGTGCTCTCGTCGCGCATGCCGACCTGGGTGCCGAGCATCGTCGACCGCTTCCTCGACCAGCGGCTGCACGCCGAGGCCGTGCG
This sequence comes from Leucobacter sp. gxy201, assembly GCF_051043335.1. NCBI lineage: Bacteria > Bacillati > Actinomycetota > Actinomycetes > Micrococcales > Microbacteriaceae > Leucobacter > Leucobacter sp. gxy201. The sequence goes on along the minus strand of NZ_JAMXWS010000001.1, from coordinate 195,788 downwards.
CTTCGCCGAAGCCGTGGCGACGGAGCCCGGGCATCCGGCGCGCGCCGCCATCACCCGCTTCCTCACCGATCTCGCGGAGGATCTGCAGCACCAGGAGCGCCTGCAGCAGCAGCTCGAGGAGTTCAAGCACGACGTCTTCGACAGCCCGCGCATCCGAGCGCTCGCGTCGGCGACCTGGGACACCGCGCGGGCGGCGCTCGTCGAGATGCTCGGCGATCCGGGGAGCGAGCTGCGCCTGCGCATGACCCGGGCGCTCGTCGATTTCGGTCAGCGTCTGCGCGACGACCCCACGCTGCAGTTCAAGATCGATGTCTGGGTGATGGAGGTCGTGGAGCACCTCGTGCGACGCTACCGCCACGACCTCGCGAACGTGGTGTCGGAGACCGTGCAGCGCTGGGACGCGCGCGAGGCGGCCGAGAAGATCGAGTTGCAGGTCGGTAAGGATCTGCAGTTCATCCGCATCAACGGCACCGTGATCGGCGCGCTCGCGGGGCTCGCGATCACCACGGTCGCGACGCTGGTGCTCGGCCCGCTCTCCGCGTAGCCCGTGCGGACGGCGCGGCGTCAGTCGGCGTAGCGCACGGGCAGCAGCATGTCCTGCGCCCGGTCGTCGCTCGCCGTGTGGTCGGCCCGCGTCGTGATGGCGCAGCGCGTCTCGCGGCAGTCGATGCCGTTGCTCGCGGCCGCCGGCACGGTCAGCTCGACTGCGAACGTCCCTGCCGAGGCGACGGAGTACCGGTGGGTCGCGAAGGCGCGCCAGGCCCAGTCGTCGGTGACCCAGGCGCTCGTGAGGTCCTCCGTCGCAGCGTTCCCCTCCTCCGCTCCCTCGGGGATGCCTCCGAGGCAGGGTCCCGGCTTCTGCGCGGGCGTGTCCGGGATCGCGCAGACCGAGACGTATATGCCGATGCCGGCATCGAAGCCGGATCCGGTGATGGCGAACGTATCGCCGGCGGCGACCGCGCCGAGATCGGCCGGTGCGCCGTCGGCGCTCTCGACGCGCAGCTCGCGCACTCGCCCGTCGTCGCCGGTCGCCTGCGACGACGAAACGAAGTCGGTCGGCACCTGCTGGCCCGAGCCGCCCGCGCTCGTGTGCGTGAGGATCGGCAGCAGCACGGCGATCACCACCGCCAGCACCATGACGGCCACTGCGAGCAGCGCGATGAGCGCGATGCGGGTCGCTCGACCGCGCCCAGACTCGGTGCTCATGCCCCAATAGTAATGTACGCGCGCGTCGGCGGTGCTTTCAGACTTCGCCCACAGCGCACAGAGCCCGAAACGGCGGTGGTGGAGTGCTCCATCATGCTAGAATCGCCCCTATACGTCTATTTCAGTTGAGTACCTGCCTCGCGAAGTCCAAAAACTCGCGGGGCCCGAATGTGTAAGGGGGTCACGCATGGGGCGCGGCCGTCAGAAGGCAAAGCACACCAAGGTTGCACGGGAGCTGAAGTACTTCAGCCCCGCGACGAACTATTCCGATCTCGAGCGCGAGCTCGCATCGGAGGCGCCGCAGCAACGTCCTGAAGAGGACCCTTGGGCGGAGTACGCGAGCAAGTACAACGCTGAGGACGACGACGAACGGTGAGCCCGGCTCCCCTCGGCTGACGGGCTCGCGCCCGCGCCGCTGAACCGTACGGGTGAGGCCCCCTTCGCGCGAAGGGGGCCTCACCCGTTCCCGGGACTACTTGCCCTGAGCTGCGACCGCGGCAGCGCCGGCTGCGGCGGCCTCGGGGTCGAGGTAGCGGCCCTTGCCTACGGCGGTGCCGTCTTCCGCGATGTCGTAGACGAGCGGCATGCCGGTCGGGATGTTCAGCGATGCGATGTCGGCGTCCGAGATGCCCTCGAGGTGCTTCACGAGCGCGCGCAGCGAGTTGCCGTGGGCCGTGACGAGCACGGTATTGCCCGCATTCAGATCGGGCACGATCGAGTTCTGCCAGTAGGGCAGCATGCGCTCGATGACGTCTTTCAGGCACTCGGTGCGCGGCTGCTCGCCGTCGATACCGGCGTAGCGCGGGTCGTTCGCCTGCGACCACTCGCTCGCGTCGTCGAGCACGGGCGGCGGGGTGTCGAACGAACGGCGCCATTCCATGAACTGCTCTTCGCCGTACTTCTGCAGCGTCTCGGTCTTATCGAGGCCCTGCAGCGCGCCGTAGTGGCGCTCGTTCAGGCGCCACGAGCGGCGCACCGGCACCCACAGCCGGTCGGCGCTCTCGAGCGCGAGGTTGGCCGTCTGAATGGCGCGGCTCAGCACCGAGGTGTGCAGCACATCGGGCAGCAGGCCCGATTCTGCGAGCAGCTCGCCCGCCCGGGCCGCTTCGCCGCGGCCCTGGTCGGTGAGCCTGACATCGACCCAGCCGGTGAAGAGGTTCTTCTGGTTCCACTCGCTCTGGCCGTGACGGAGAAGGATCAGCGTATTCGTCATACGCCCCAGTCTAGCGGCGGCGACTCGCCGGTTCAGAGCCGCTTGAGGCGCGGCACACGGCGGGTCGCACCCGCATCCGCCGGCACGATGACCTCCTGCGATGCGGCGAGCGTTTCGAGCACCGCGGCTGCGGGATCGGCGCCCGCGGCGCCTCCGCGCACCTCGAGCAGCGCATCCTCGGCGACCGACCGCTTCACCAGGGCGAGCGCGATCGGCCCCCACTCGTAGTGCAGTGCGGCACGGGTGATGCGCCCGACCGGGCGGGCATCCGGGTCTGCGGCCTTCCCGTCCGGGTAGACGAGCGCTCCTGGGACGGGCAGTTCGCCGGCCGAGCCGTCGAGGTGCAGCAGCACGAGCCGCCGCGGCGGGTGGCCGAGGTTGTGCACCTTCGCGACCGTCTCCTGGCCGCGGTAGCAGCCCTTCGTGAGGTGCACCGCGGTGCGCAACCAGTCGAACTCGTGCGGGATCGAACGCTCATCGACGTCGCCGTGCTGCGCCGGCCGCCAGGCGCGCACCTCGAGCGCATCGAGTGCGAGGAGGCCCGCGGCCTGCACGGTGCCGCTCGAGACGAGCGCGACGACGCTGTCGAGCTCGGTGCGGGCGAAGACGAACTGCGTCGCCGTCCAGTCTGCGCCGGCGTGCTCCGCGCTGTGCGCGTACTGCACACCGCCCGGTGCGACCGAGGCCCACGGGTCCCGCCAGGCGACGACCGGGCCGAGCCCGTTCAGGGCAGCTGCCGCGTCGCCCGCGAACGCGAGCACGGCGGCGTAGTCGGCCGACACGTCGGCGACCTCGACGCGCATCGCGAAGCGCATGCGGTTCAGGTAGGCGGCGAGCGCCTCGGCCGAGCCCTCATCGACGAGCAGCCAGCTCGTCTCGCCGTCGTCGACCATGCGGATGGCGTGCTGGATGCGCCCGTTCGGGTCGAGCAGCATCGTTTCGACGCCCTCGCCGGGAGCGAGCCGGGCGAGGCCCTGGCTCGTCATCGCATGCAGCCAGTTCAGCCGGTCCGCACCCGTGACGGTGACGATGCCGCGATGCGACAGGTCGACGATCGCCTCGCCCGCGGCGAGCGCCCGCTGCTCGCGCAACGGCGCGGCGTAGTGCATCGCGACGCCGTATCCGTCGGCCGCGACAGCGCCCGGCAGCTGGAGGAAGTTCAGCGCTGGCCCTTGAAGAGCTTGTAGATGACCGTTCCCGAGACCCAAGCGATCGCCAGCGATGCCAGGCCGAGAAGCCCGAGGAAGAAGAGTTCGAGAGCTAGGAGCATGGTTCGATCATAGCAGCGAGACGAGGGCGCTGATGAGGTCGATCACCGCGATGACGACGACCGATCCCGCGACGCTGAACGCCGTGCGCGTGATGAAGCCGACCTTCTGGGCGGTGCCGAGCTGCAGTGCGAAGGTGACGAGCGTCGCGATGCCGATCGCGAGCACGAGCCAGGGGAAGCGGCTCGTCTCGGGCACGAGCACGGTGATGAGCACGCCGAAGATCGCGGCGACGGCCCAGGCGATGATGAGCCGCGGCAGATGCCACGATTGCACATCGGTCATCTCGCGCGCGTGGGGGGCCGCGGCGCCGGCGGCGTCGGGGGCGCCGTGCGCGTCGGCGGGGCTCTGCTCGGTCACGGTCTCATCTTCGCACATCTGCAGGGATCGGCGATCCCTGCAGATGCGCGGCGCCCCGGCTCAGAACGCGGCGATGCCGGTGAGTTCGCGGCCGATGACCAGCTGGTGCACCTCGTCGGTGCCCTCGTAGGTGCGCACCGATTCGAGGTTCGCCATGTGGCGCATGACCGGGAAGTCGCTCGTGATGCCGTCGCCGCCGAGGATCGAGCGCGCGGTGCCCGCGATCTTGATGGCCTCGCGCACATTGTTGAGCTTGCCGACCGAGATCTGGCCGTGGCTCAGGCGCCCCGCATCCTTGAGGCGGCCGAGGTGCAGGGCGAGCAGCAGCCCCTTCTCGTACTCGACGAACATATCGGCGAGCTTCGCCTGCGTGATCTGCTTGCCGCCGATCGGCGCGCCGAACACCTCGCGGCTCTGCGAGCGCTCGACGGCGGCCTCGAGGCACGAACGGGCGGCTCCCATGACGCCCCAGACGATGCCGTAGCGGGCCTCGTTCAGGCACTGGAACGGCGAGGAGAGACCCTTCGAACCGGGCAGGATCGCGTCGGCGGGCAGGCGCACGTCGTCGAGCTCGATCTCGCACTGCAGCGAGGCGCGCATCGACAGCTTGTTCTCGATCGCGGTGGCGGTGAACCCCGGGGTGTCGGTCGGCACGACGAAGCCGCGCACGACGCCCTCCTCGTCCTTCGCCCAGATGACGCCGACCGCGGCGATCGAGGCGAGACCGATCCACCGCTTCTTGCCGTTCAGCACCCACTGGTCGCCCTCGCGCCGCGCGGTCGTGATCATCGTGTTGGGGTCCGAGCCGCCCTGCGGTTCGGTGAGGCCGAAGAAGCCGATCGCCTCGCCGCGGCCCATCGCGGGCAGCCAGCGCTGCTTCTGATCCTCCGAGCCGAACTTGGAGATGGCGCCCATGGCGAGCGAGCCCTGCACCGAGAGCGCGGTGCGGAAGCCGGAGTCGACGGCCTCGAACTCCATCGCGACGAGGCCGTACGCGACGGAGGAGGCGCCGCGCAGCCCGTATCCGTGCAGGTACATGCCGAAGGCGCCGAACTCGCCGACGGCGGGCAGCAGCTCGGTCGGCAGACGGCGCTCCTCGAACGCCTCGTCGATGATGGGGGCGATGCGGGTCGTCGCGAACTCGCGGGCGCGCAGCTGCCACTCGCGCTCCTCTTCAGTGACGAAGTCGGCGACGTCGAAGAGCTGGTCGATGGTGCTCATGGGGTCCTTTCGGTGTGGTTCGTGAGGCTGCGACCGCAGGGCTGGGCGGGCGGCGTCAGCGGGGCAGCCATGCGGCGCCCTGGTGCTCGCCGAGCGCCGGGGGCGGCGTGCCGTAGCGCGCGGGGGTGCGCGAGAGGTGGATGGGCAGCGCGACCGATCGCAGCTGCTGCGGCCGGCCCGCCTCGTCTGCGGCCGGGGTGGCGGCGACGACGTCGAGGCCGAGGGTTTCGGCGAGCTCGAAGGCCTGTCCGATCGTGTTCACGCGGCCGGCGGGGACGTTCGCGGCGGTGAACGCGTCGATCCATTCGGCGGCGGGGCGCGTGACGAGCCGGGCTTCGAGGGCGGGCTTCAGCTCGGCTCGGTGGGCCACGCGAGCCTCGTTCGTCGCGAAGCGGGCGTCGCGCGCGAGGCCCGGCTCGCCGAGCGTCTCGCACAGTCGCGCGAACTGTCCATCGGTGCCCACGGCGAGCGCGAGCGTCTGATCGGCGGTGCGGAAGGTCTCGTACGGCGCGATCGAGGGGTGCGCATTGCCGAGCCGCCCGGGCGACCGGCCCGTCTCGAGGGTGGAGGAGGCCTGGTTCGCGAGCGCCGACAGCAGCGACCCGAGCAGGGTGATGCGCACGTGCTGGCCGCGGCCCGCTGCATGCTCTGCGTCGCGAGCGCGCAGCGCGGCCTGGATGCCGACGACGGCGTTGAGCCCGGTGAGGATGTCGACGAGCGCCACACCGACCTTCAGCGGCTCGCCGCCTTCGGCATCGCTCGGTCCGGTGATGCTCATGAGCCCGCCGACGGCCTGCACGAGCAGGTCGTAGCCCGGCAGGTCGGCCCCGGCGCCGTCGCCGAAGCCCGAGATCGAGCAGTAGACGACTCCCGGGTTCGCGGCGGCCACGCGCTCGTAGTCGAGGTCGAAGCGGGCCATGGTGCCCGGCTTGAAATTCTCGATGACGACGTCGGCGGTGCGGGCGAGCTCGGTCGCGGTGCGGAGGCCCTCGGAGTCGCGCAGATCGCACACGACCGAGCGCTTGCCGCGGTTGACGCCCGCGTAGTAGGTGCTCTGGCCGATGGCGTTCACCGGAGGCGTCCACTGGCGGGTGCCGTCGCCCTCGGGGCTCTCGATCTTGATGACGTCCGCCCCGAGATCTGCGAGCATCATCGTGGCGTGCGGCCCCGCGAGCACTCGCGAGAAGTCGGCCACGCGAATGCCGGCGAGCGGTGCTTGCGCTTCTGCTTCCATGCCCTCAGCCTAGGGCGGCCGCAACACGCATCCATGGGCAGCATTGCACAGTCCTGAGGGATCGGGATATGCAAGAATCGCATCATGACCACGCTCTCCCAGCTGCTCGCCGCCCCCGGGCTCGGGCTCCGCCTCATCCAGGCCGGGCCAGACGACCCCGAGATCAGCTGGGTGTCGATCACCGAACTGCTCGCCCTCGGGCCGTACCTCGAGGGCGGAGAGGTGATCCTCACCACCGGTCTCTCGCTCGCGCACGACGACCGGCGCTGGCACGACTTCACGGCCGGGCTCAGCCGCGCCCGCATCGCCGCTATCGGCTTCGGCATCGGCATCGCGCACGACGCCGTGCCGCCCGCCCTCGTGCGCGCCGCCAGCACCTACCGCGTCGCGCTCTTCGAAGTGCCGCTGCCGACCCCGTTCATCGCGGTGAGCAAGGCCGTCGCCGAACTGCTGCGCTCGGACGAGCTGCGCGCCACCCGCAGCGCGCTCGGCGCCGCGCAGCGCATTCTCGACGCGTCGCGGGGCGAGCACGAACCCGCCGAGGTGCTCGCCACAATGGCGCAGGCCACCGGCCGGCACCTCGCACTCATCGGCACCGACGGCTCCCGCATCGCGAGCACCGGCCGGTATGCGGCCCTCGCGTCGAGCGGCGCCGTCGAACGCATCGACCTCGACGATGCGGGAACGCTGCAGCTCGCCGTCGCCGGTTCGGAGCCGCTGAGCCCCAGCGGCCGCTCGGTCATCGCGGCGGGCGCGATCGTACTCGGTATCGGGCTGCGCGGCGACCGCGCCGACGCCAATCGCGAGCGCGAACGCTGGGAGCGCCTGACCGCGGGGCTGCTCGACGGCAGCCAGTCGCCGGCTGCTGCTGCGGTGCTCTCCCCCGACTTCCGCCTACCGGCCCGAGTGCGGGCGGTCGCCGTGCAGGGCGCCGCCGAAGACGTGTCGGCCTGGCGCCGGCGGCCGCGCACCGGCGCCGACCGCCTCATTGCGCCCGACCCCGGGGCGCACCCCGACGCGAGCGGCCTCGCCCTCGCCTGGCAGCTGTGCGCCGATATCGACGACCGGCTGCAGCGCGCGATCGCGGCGACCGCCCACCACGGCCTCGACGCCGTCATCGGCCGGCCCGTGCCGCTCGAGGACGCCGCCATCAGCGCCCGCTCGGCGCGTGCCGGGCTGCGGTCGCTGTCGCTCACCGACCCGCTGTACGAGACGCCGCGCACGCCCGCCGCCGTCTGGGCCGACCGCGAGACCCCCGTGATCGAGGCCTTGCTCGAGCTTCCCGGCGCGGGCGAGCGGCTCGCCCTGCGCGTGCTCGGCGCGCTCTCGCGCGGGGCCGGCGATGGCGCTGAAACCGGCGGCGACCTGTCGACGGCCGACCGCGCAACGCTGCGCGACACCCTCGTCGCGCTCTTCACCGCCGACGGTCAGCGCGGGCCGACCGCGGCGGCGCTCGGCATTCACCGCAATACGCTGCGGGATCGCATCGCACGCATCGAGCGCATCACCGACCGTTCTCTCGCGAGCGCCGACGACCGCGCCGAGCTGTGGCTGGCGCTGCGGGTCGAGGAGCTGCGGTCGCCGGCCGTCGGGTGATGAGACCCCTCGGCCTCGGGCGCATTATTCGGCCGCTGCCTCGCTTTCGCGATGGGGTTCGTGCAGATCGCGCAGCGCGTCGTCGACCTTGTCATGCAAGAAGTCATCGACGAGCTTGTCGACACCGACGGCTTCGTTCGTGCCATCGAGGATCTCCACCCGGATACCGGTCTCAGATGCTCTCAGTTTCTTCTCCATAGCATCACCATAACCCCGTTTCGACTCGGGGCGGCGGGCTCGAGCTGGAATTTTACCGATCTGCAGCATTCGCCCTCTCGCAGCGCGGTGCGGCGCGACCGGCCCCGCGGAGAGGCCGTACGAACGGGCCCCGAACGGGCGGCGCGGGGCCGGGCGGGCCGTCAGTACAGCAGGAACTGAGCGGTGTCGGTGCCCGTGACCCCGCCCGCGGTGGCGACGAGGTGGTACGAGGCGCCGGCGGCCGGCACCTTCTCGCGCTCGATGCCGCAGGTCTCGGGGTCGGAGCGCTCGCGCACCCACGGCACCGTCTCGCTCGTGAGGGGCTTGCCCGGGTCGAGCACGACCGCGAGGCTCTTCGGGTTCTCCTGGCAGTCGACGGAGCGCCAGACCTCGTCTTCGCCGCTCGTGATGGCGAAGGTCATGCCGGCCGTGCCGAGGTCGGCCGAGCAGGGCTCGGTGCCGGTGTTCTCGACCGTGAGCGAGAGCTGCGGGTCCTCGCCCTCGGCGTACCCGGACTTGTCGGTCAGCGGCACGACTGCCAGCTGGGTCGGGGCGCAGGCGGCGACCTCGCCCTCGGGCGCCGGCGTCTCGCGCGGCAGGTCGGCCGGCACCTCCACCTGCGAGGCGTTGCGGGCGCCGCCGCTCGACCCGGGTTTCAGGAAGACCAGTACGACGACCGCGACGATCGCGATGAATCCGGCGAGCACGAGCAGGCGCCGTCTGAGGTACACGCCGCGCGCCTTCGGGCCGACGGGGTTGCGCAGCGCGCCCATCGTGCCCGATCGTTCTGATGCACGCTCGTGTCCCGCGTCCTCGGGGGCTCTCGGCGACTTCGACATGTCGCCAGCGTATCCGGCCCGCCTCGGTTACAGGTGCTTCAGCATGCGCGTGTTGCCGAGCGTGTTCGGCTTCACGCGGGCGAGGTCGAGGAACTCCGCGACGCCCTCGTCGTTCGAGCGCAGCAGCTCGGCGTAGACTTCGGCCGCGACGAGCTCGGCGTTCTCGCTCACGACGTCGAAGCCGTGCCGGCCGAAGAAGTCGGTCTCGAAGGTCAGGCAGAACAGCTGGGTGAGTCCGAGCGCGCGGGCGCGATCGGACAGCGCCTCGAGCAGCAGGTGACCGATGCCCCGCCCGAGGTACTGCTGCGAAACGCCGAGCGTGCGCACCTCGCCGAGCTGCTCCCACATGACGTGCACGGCGCCGTAGCCGATGATCTCTTCACCCTCCGGCGCATCGACGACCGCGACGAGGAACTCGGGCACGGCCGCGTAGAGGTCGACGAGGTCCTTGCCGAGCAGGATGCGCTTCGCGACGAGCGGCTCCATGAGCGCGACGATGCGGGGCACATCGCTGGTGCGCGCGCTGCGAATGCTGATGGGCTCGGTCGCGTTCATCCCTCCAGCATAGTGAGCGGTGCCGGTGCCGCGCGGCCCGGAACGGCGAGAACCCCGGAGGCCAGGGGCGCTCCGGGGTTCTCGGCTCGTCTCGCGCTGCGCTACTCGGCCGTGCCGGGCGTCGCGGCGGTCGAAGCCACGGCGGCGGCCGAGGAGGCCGAGGTCTTGCCGTGCTCCTTCTCACTCGCGCGCTCGGTCTCGAAGGTGAACGCCCCGTCGACGAAGTCGACCTTCACCAGGTCGCCGGCGAGCAGCTCGGCGCCGAGGATCTGCTCGGAGAGGCGGTCTTCGATCTCGCGCTGGAGCGCGCGGCGCAGCGGGCGGGCGCCGAGCGTCGGGTCGTAACCGACCTCGGCCAGGCGCTCGCGCGCGGCCTGCGCGACCTCGATATGCATGTCGCGATCGAGCAGGCGATCCTTCAGCTGCTTCACGAAGAGGTCGACGATCTGCAGCAGCTCGGCCTTCGTGAGCTGCGGGAACACAATCGTGTCGTCGACGCGGTTCAGGAACTCGGGTTTGAAGTGCTTCTTCAGCTCCTCGTTGACCTTGCCCTTCATCATGTCGTAGCCGATCTGGGTGTCGCCCTCGATCTGGAAGCCCACCGGGCCGCCCGCGATCGCCGACGAACCGAGGTTCGTGGTCATGATGATGACGGTGTTCTTGAAGTCGACGACGCGGCCCTGGCCGTCGGTCAGGCGACCCTCCTCGAGGATCTGCAGCAGCGAGTTGAAGATGTCGGGGTGAGCCTTCTCGATCTCGTCGAACAGCACGACCGAGAACGGCTTGCGGCGCACGCGCTCGGTGAGCTGGCCGCCCTCTTCGAAGCCGACGAACCCGGGAGGGGCGCCGAAGAGGCGCGACACGGTGTGCTTCTCGCCGTACTCCGACATGTCGAGCGAGATCAGCGCGTCCTCGTCGTCGAAGAGGAACTCGGCGAGCGCCTTCGCGAGTTCGGTCTTGCCGACGCCCGTGGGGCCGGCGAAGATGAACGAGCCCGAAGGGCGCTTCGGATCCTTGAGACCCGCGCGCTGGCGGCGGATCGTCTTCGCGAGAGCCGAGATGGCCTCGTTCTGGCCGATGACGCGCTGGTGCAGCGCCTCCTCCATGAAGCGGAGGCGCGAGGTCTCCTCTTCGGTGAGCTTGAAGACGGGGATGCCGGTCGCCTGGGCGAGCACCTCGGCGATCAGACCCTCATCGACCTCGGCGTGGGTGGCGACGTCGCCGGCGCGCCACTGCTTCTCGAGACGCAGGCGCTCGGCGATGAGCTTCTTCTCCTCGTCGCGCTTGCCGGCGGCCTTCTCGAAGTCCTGCTCCTCGATCGCATGCTCCTTATCGGCGCGCACGACCGCGATCTTCTCGTCGAATTCGCGCAGCTCGGGCGGCGATGAGAGGATCGACAGCCGCAGGCGCGCGCCGGCCTCGTCGATCAGGTCGATGGCCTTGTCGGGCAGGAAGCGATCCTGCACGTAGCGGTCGGCGAGATTCACCGCGGCGACGATCGCACCGTCGGTGATGGAGACCTTGTGGTGCGCCTCGTAGCGGTCGCGCAGGCCCTTCAGGATGTTGATCGAATGCGGCAGCGACGGCTCGTTCACCATGATCGGCTGGAAGCGGCGTTCGAGAGCCGCATCCTTCTCGAAGTGCTTGCGGAACTCGTCGAGCGTGGTCGCGCCGATGGTCTGCAGCTCGCCGCGGGCCAGCATGGGCTTCAGGATGTTCGCGGCGTCGATCGCGCCCTCGGCGGCACCCGCGCCGACGAGGGTGTGGATCTCGTCGATGAAGATGATGATGTCGCCGCGGTTGCGGATCTCCTTGGTGACCTTCTTCAGGCGCTCCTCGAAATCGCCGCGATAGCGGCTGCCCGCGATCATCGACGACAGGTCGAGCACGTAGACCTGCTTGTCCTTCAGCGTCTCGGGCACCTCGCCCTTGACGATGGCCTGAGCGAGGCCCTCGACGACGGCGGTCTTGCCGACGCCGGGCTCGCCGATCAGCACGGGATTGTTCTTGGTGCGGCGCGAGAGGATCTGCATGACCCGCTCGACCTCCTTCTCGCGCCCGATGACCGGGTCGAGCTTGCCCTCGCGGGCGGCCTGCGTGAGATTGCGGCCGAAGTTGTCGAGCACCTGCGAGCCCTTGGTCTCGCCCTGCTGCTCGGGGGCGCCGACGGTCGCGCTCTCCTTGCCGGCCTGGTAGCCCGACAGCAGCTGGATGACGGTCTGGCGCACGCGGTTCAGGTCGGCCCCGAGCTTCACGAGCACCTGGGCGGCGACGCCCTCGCCCTCGCGGATGAGGCCGAGCAGGATGTGCTCGGTGCCGATGTAGTTGTGGCCGAGCTGCAGGGCCTCGCGCAGGCTCAGCTCGAGCACCTTCTTCGCGCGGGGCGTGAAGGGGATGTGGCCGGCCGGCGGCTGCTGGCCGGTGCCGATGATGTCGGTCACCTGCGCGCGCACGGCGTCGAGCGAGATATCGAGCTGCTCGAGGGCCTTCGCTGCGACGCCCTCGCCCTCGTGGATGAGGCCGAGCAGGATGTGCTCGGTGCCGATGTAGTTGTGGTTGAGCATCTTCGCCTCTTCCTGGGCGAGGACGACCACACGGCGGGCGCGATCGGTGAATCTCTCGAACATCTCTTCTACCTCCTGGGGCCGGTGTCGCGTCGACGGGTCGACTCCGGCCGATGCATCAAGGCTACGGGCTGGCCCGGCGTCGCGGGGCCCTGTTCGCCGTCGGCGTTACCGGCCCTTGACAGGACGGGGTGCGATCCGTTAATTTATCGAAAAGCGATAACAACGATAATCGATAAGGAACGATCATGAGCCGCGCAACCTCCCCCTACGTGCCGCCCCGCGGCGATCGATGGTCGCTCTGGGCGTTCATCGTCGCCGGCGCCGTCATCACCGTCTGGACCGCGGCGGCCGGTGCCGCCCGCATCATCGAGGTGCTCGGGCCGGGGCCCGTGCCGGTCGAGGTGCAATTCGCCGGAGCCCCGGCCGAGATCGCCACCGGCGCCGCGGGCAGCCTGCCCGTCGAGGTCGAATCGGCCGTCATCCGGGCGACCGAGCTGCCCGGCGTCTCCCTCGCCGCCGGAGTGGCGGGCCCGATCGTCACCGTGCTGACGACCGCGACGATCGCGATCTGCCTCGCGCTCCTGGCCTATTCGACCCTGAGCGGCCGCGTCTTCAGCCGGCGCAATACCCGCCTGGTGACGACCGCCGTGCTGACCGGGCTCATCGGCTTCTCGATCGCGAACCTGTGCAGCACGATGCTCGCGAACGGGGCGGTCGCCTGGGCGACGGATCGGCAGCTCGACAATCTCGTGTTCGCTTTCGAACCGGCGACCTACATCGCCGTCGCGTTCGCGGGCGGCCTCATCGCCGCGGTCTTCGCGATCGGCGAGCGGCTGCAGCGCGACACCGAGGGGCTGATCTGATGCCCCCCGAGGAGGCCCATGCGATCCGCTGCCGCCTCGACGCGCTGCTCGCGGCGCGAGGCATGACCCTCACCGAACTGAGCGAGCGCGTCGGCGTGAGCATCGTGAACCTCTCGGTGCTGAAGAACGACCGCGCGAAGGCGATCCGCTTCTCGACGCTCACCGCGATCTGCCGGGTGCTCGAGTGCGAGGTCGGCGAGCTGCTCGTCATCGCCGACGACCGCGGATGATCACGAACACCCCAGACGCCCCGGCTACGGTAGCGGTATGACGACTCACGCATCGCGCAGCAATTCGATCGTCGTGATCCGGCACGGCGAGACCGACTGGAACTCGGCCCGCCGTATCCAGGGGCGCACGGAGGTGCCGCTCAACGCAGTTGGCCGCGCGCAGGCCGCCGAAACGGCGGCCCTGCTCGTCGGCACCGGCCCGTGGAGCCGCGTCATCGCGTCGCCGCTCGGCCGCGCCGTCGAAACGGCGGTTATCGTCGCCGAAGCCCTCGGGCTCGACGCCCCCGCCATCGATGCGGGCGTACTCGAGCGCGACTTCGGCCCCGCCGAGGGGCTGCCGGTACCCGAGGCGCAGACCCGCTGGCCCGGCCTCGACGTGCCGGGCGCAGAATCGCTCGACGATCTCGCGCGCCGCGGCGCCGACGCCTTCGGGCGCGTTCTGCGCGAGCAGCCCGGTTCGATCGTCGTCGCCCACGGCGCCCTCATCCGCTCGGCGCTCGAGGAGCTCGCGGGCCACGAGATGCCGCGCGTGCTCAACGGCGAAGCCTGGCTGCTCGAAGCGGCGTCCGACGGGCCGGGAGCCGCAGGCCTCCCCCGGGTGCGCCGCCTCGGCGCACCGACGATCGCCGTGCCGAAGTAGGGACGAAGCCGAGCCTGGGCGCCGCCGAGGCGGCCGGGCTCAGGCCGCGCCGCTCGCGAGCGACCACGAAGCGGTGTCGAATGCCCGCAGCGTCCAGAACAGCTTCTCGGCCGCCTGCGGGGTCGGCCAGCTCGACACCTTCACGCCGACGACGCCGGTCGCGCGGTTCATATAGATCATCTGGCCGTGGATACCGAGCGCGAGCATGACGTCGCCGCTCTCGCCCGGGAACCAGAAGCCGTTGCGATACATGCCGCCCGGCATCATGGTCGGCTCCAGTGCCATCGCGAACGCCTCGCGCGAATCGACGCCGCCCGCGAAGGTGTCGTCGACCCACGATTCGGGAAGCACCCGGGTGCCGTCGAGCCCGACGCCGCCGTTCACGAACAGGTGGCCGAAACGGGCGAGGTCGCGCATCGCCGCCGAGACGCCGCCGTCGAACATGCCGCCGCCGACGCTGTCGACACCGACGTGGGCGTCGTACTCTGCCCCCATCGGCTTCCACAGCAGATCCGACATGACGTCGGCGGTGTGCCGGCCGGTCGCCCCCTCGATGACGAAGCCGAGCGCGTCGGTCTCGCACGACTTGTAGTCGAAGGCGCCGCCGTGCGGGCCGCTCTGACCGAGGGTCGCGAGGAACCCGAGCAGGCTGTCGGGCACGTGCGGGTGCCGCTTCGGCGCCCAGCCGATGGCCTCTTCGAGCAGCCGTACCTCGGCGTCGGCGTCGAGATACGCCTCCGAGAACTTCACCCCGGTGCGCATGTCGACGAGGTGGCGCACGATCGACCCCTCGTACCCCGACCCCGCGAGCTGCGGCACGTACCGCGTCGTGGGCGCATCGAGGTCGAGCTCGCCCGAGCTCGCGAGGATGCCGGCGGTCGTCGCGGTGAGCGACTTCGAGACCGACATGAGCAGATGCATGCCGCCGCGCGTGTAGTCGCCGTAGTACTGCTCGCCGACCATCTCGCCGCGGTGCAGCACCATCCAGCCGTCGCCCTCGGTCGTCGCCATGACGTCGGCGAACGAGGCCACGCGGTTCTCCCACGGGTGCGCGACCGTAAGGCTGCGCAGCTCGGCCTGCCGGTACCCGAAGTCGCTCGTCCGCTCGCCGCGCGCGATCTTGTGCACGGGCAGGAACGTCTCGATGTTCTGCATCGACCATCGCAGGTACGGGGCGAACTGCCACTGGTCGAGCGGCGGCGGGTACGCGACCCGCCCCGGGTCCCCGGTCGGCGCGCCGGGCACCATGATGGCGCCGGTCGGCGGGCTCGGGTCAGGGACGGGCACGGGCACGGCAGGCGCAACGGGCACGGCAGGGATCCCTGTGGCTGCCGGGATCGGTGCTGCGGGGGCCGCGGGCACCACGGGCGGCACGACCGGAATCGCGCCGGTCGCCGGCGGGTAGCCGTAATCGGCCGCCCCGGCTGCCGCTGCGGGCGTGATCGGATCGAAGTCAGCGGGCATTCTTCCAGTATCCCACCCCGCGGATTCGCCCCGCGTTCGCCCGGGAGGCGCCCGTCATCCCTTCGCCGAACCGTTCTTCGGCGATTCACCGCCCTGCTCGATGACGGTCGTTCGGTACATGCCCCGGATCGCGTCGATCAGATACTTCGCATGCAGGGTGAGCCCGCCGTGGTCGCCCTCGAGGTACCCCTTCGTCACGAGGATGCCGAGGTCCGACCCCTTCCAGCGGTAATCGCCCGCATTGTAGATGCGCAGGTAGAAGGCCTCGCGGTCGGTGCGCAGCGAATGCCAGTCGAGGCTCGGGTTGCTGTACACGAGCGAACCGTCCTGGGCGATGACGTAGCGGCCGGTGCGCGGCGCGACGTCGATGAGCTCGACCGAGTCGGAGGTGTGCTTGATCACCATGTGGCTCCACTCGTCCTCAGAGGCAAGCTCCTCCCACCGCTTGTTGATCTCGTCCATGTCGATCTCGAAGTCGATGCCCGAGTACTCGAGCAGGTGGAACGCGAACAGCGGCATGTCGGCGTAGGCGCCGGCGGTGACATTCGTGATCGCCGAGGCCCCGCTCACGCGCGGGTTCAGCTCGCCGAGATAGACGTCGCCCGTGTCGGTGTCGAGCAGCACATCGACCTCGAAGAAGCCGCGGTACCCCTCCTTGCCGAGCCGATCGCCGAGCGTGCGCACGAGCCTGATCGCCTCGTGGCGGCTCTCGTCGTCGAGCACGGTCGGGAACATCTCGTTGCCCGCCCAGCCGCCGCGGTACGGGGTGAGCTCGCGGTGCCCCGTGATCTCGGTCATGCACGGGCCGACGATGGTGCCGTGCCGGGTGAGCACCGCCTCGATCGCGATCGGCCGATGGTTGATGCGCTTCATCACCTTGATCTCGACGTCGGTCACCTCATCGGCGATCGCGGCGAACTCGGCCTCGCTCGTCACGAAGTACGTCGTCTTGCCCGAATCGCCGTAGGCGGTCTGGATCACCAGATCCTGCCCGAGCCCTGCCTCGTCGGCGACCGTGACGAGCTCGTCCCAGCCGGCGACCTGCGTCAGCGCGTTCGGCACGCTCGGCACGCCCACCGAGTCGGCGATCTGCGTGGTGACGATCTTCGAGTCGAGCCGCTCGCGCAGCGCATGGCTCGGCAGGATCAGCTCGTAGTCGAGCTCCTCGCAGATGCGCTCGGTCTCCTCGTCGAAGAAGACCATGACCACCTTCGGGCGCACCCCGGGCGGGGTACGGCTCTCGATGTGGGCGCGCACTTCGTGGTTGCGCAGCAGCCAGTTGTTGATGTCTTCGCCGCTCTGGAAGTCGACGTGCGGCTTGTGCGCCGGCGTGAAGACGCGCGGGTGATTGCCGTCCCAGCTGTCGTAGTAGGCGATGTACGAGAAGCCGCGCACCCACCGGTCGAGACCGAGCAGGTTGAAGGCCGTCGCGCCGATGAAGAACACCGGCGTCTCGCTCGTACGGAAGTAATGCCTGATCTCGGAGATGTTCTTGAGCTTGGTCCAGCCGCTGCGACCGATCGAGATCGGCCCCGGAGCGGTCTGGCGCTTCGAGCGGCGGCGCTTCTTGCGTTCGAGCGGAGGGGCGTCCGTTCCGGTGCCCGTCAGGGAACCGCCTTTCGCAGCGCCGCCCTTGAGCGCACCGCCCTTGAGGCCGGGCGCCGGGGCCGTCTGCGCGGCTCCCGCCGCCGGGGGCAGCATCGCCCCGCCCTTCGCGGTCGACTGGCTCTTCGACGCGGCCGGCACGGCAGGCGCTGCCGCGGTCGTCGGGGCCGCGGCCCCGGCCGGCTTCGCGACGGTCTTCTTCGCCGCGGGTTTCGCGGTGGTCTTCTTCGCGACGGGCTTCGCGGTGGTCTTCGCGGCCGCGGGCTTCGCGGTGGTCTTCGCGGCCGCGGGCTTCGCGGCGGGCTTCGCGGCCGCGGGCTTCGCGGCGGGCTTCCGGACGGCAACGGTCTTCTTCGCCACGGGTTTCGCAGCGGGCTTCACCGCCCCGGCGGCCGGGGGCGCTGCGCCCGCGGAGGCGTCGGCCCCCGCTGCTGCGGTTCGAGGGGTCTGTGGAGTAGCTTCACGCGCCATTGCGTTTCCTTCCATCGAAGACGGTGCACGCATCCTCCCACGCAACTCCCACCGGAGCAAAACCGGAGGTGCGCGACCCCGGAACCGAAACGTGGAGCCGTACGCACCAACCGCGCACTAGCGGTGGTGCATACGGCTCCACGGGAGAGGGGCGCTCCGGCAGATCACGCCCGAGCGCGCATGGGCGCCTGCGGCTACTGCGCCGGCGCGGCGGGGGCGGTCGGCTCGATCGGCTCGATGACGACCGCAGTGCCGTAGGCGCAGAACTCGGTGAAGTTGCCGATGGCTCCCGAGTCGAAGCGCATACCGATCACGGCGTTCGCCCCGCGCTGCTGCGCCTCGGTCCACATGCGCTGCATGACCTCCCACCGCGACTCGTAGATGACCTGCGTGTACTCGGTCATCTCGCCGCCGCCGAGCGAGCGGAAACCTGCGGTGAAGTTCTGGCCGAAGTTCGCCGAGCGAACGGTGAGGCCCATTACTTCTCCGAAGACCTGCGTCACCCGGTAGCCGGGTACATCGTTGGTCGTGACTACGAACATCTGCGCCTCCAGGGTGCATCGGGGTGGGTGAACTGCGGTCGGGTTCGCACAGCCGCATCCAGAATAATGCGGTGCGCCGCAGGAATACCGCGCAGAGGCACGGCGTTGCTGCAGTTATGGCCGAGCCCCGCACCTCCCCCGCCTCGATCGACCGTGTACTCTCCGAGGTCGACGCCCGCGTGCGGCAGCAGCATCGGGTCTCGCTCGAGCCCGGCGAGGTCCTCGCCATCCGCAGCGGCGAAGCGACGCTCGTCTACGTGATCGACGGCGGGCTCTGCACCGCCGCCCAGGGCGCCGCCGCCGGCGGTCCGATCGGGCTCGCGGCGGGCGACGCCCGCCTCTTCACCGGGCGCGACGCGCACTCGCTGATCTCGGGCGGCGCCTTCGTGCTCGTCTCGACCTTCGACTTCTCAGCCTCCGGGGCGGGCGTGCTCGAGCTGCTGCCCGGCACCGTGACCGCGATCGATCTGCGCCGCAGTGCGCCGGCGGTCGCCGCTCTCGCGGCGCAGCTCGGGCGCGAGCGCAGCAGCGCCGAACCGGCGCCGATGCTGTGCGACGAGATGCCGGGCAGCACGCTCATCTGCGAGATGATGGCGAAGACCGTGCTCGTCTCCGTGATCCAGAGCTGGGTCGTCGGCGGCTGCGCTCCGCTCGGCTGGCCCTCGCGCACCGACGATCCGCATCTCGATCGGGTGGTCGAGGCCATGCACGCCGAGCCCGGGCGCGACTGGACGGTCGAAGATCTCGCCCGCACCGGGGCGATGTCGAGGTCGGTGTTCGCCGAGCGGTTCCGCGCAGCCATGGGCACCTCCCCCGCCGAGTACCTCGCCGGTGTGCGCATCCGCCAGGCGCAGCAGCTGCTGGCCCGAGGCCTCGGCGTCTCCGAAGTGTCGCGCGCGATCGGCTACGGCTCCGATGACGGGTTCAGCCGCGCGTTCCGCCGACGGGTCGGCACGAGCCCGTCGACGTGGCGCACGGCGCTACGCGCTCCGGCGTCCTGACCGGCCCGCGAGGCCGAACAGCGCTCCCCCGACGCCGAGCAGCGCGGCTCCGACGACGAACACCGGCACGATGCCGATGGCGTCGACGATGGCGCCGCCGACGCCCGCCGCGAGCATGATACCGGCCTGGAAACCGAGCACGATGAGGCTGCCGCCCGCTTCGAGCAGGTCGGGCATGCGGCCTCCCACCCACGTGTTGGCGACGAGCAGCCACGAGGCGAAGAAAAAGCCCCACACGAACACTGCGGCGCCCGTCGCCCCGAGCGAACCGGCGCTGGCGATGACGAGCAGCAGGAAGGCCGCGATGGTCATCGGGGTGAGCACCGCGAGCACGCGGTACGCGCGGTCGACGAAGGCGCCGAAGACGAGGTTGCCGATGAGGCCGCCGACGCCGAAGAGCGCGAGCAGCACGACGATCGTGTCGGGCCCGACGGTGCCGCCGCCCGCCTCGACGCGTTCGAGGGCGAGGCGCACGTACGTGTAGGCGAGGAAGTGGCCGGTGACGACGAAGACGTTCGCGACGACGCCGAGCGCGATGCCGGGCCGGCGCAGCGCACCGATCAGCACGGCGATCGACGCGGCCCGTTCTGCGGGCACCGAGGGCAGCAGCCAGCGCAGTCCGAAGGCGAGCACCGCGCTGAGCGCGGCCGCGACCACGAAGACGCCGCGCCAGCCGATCGCGTCGCCGAGCATCACACCGAGGGGCACCCCGGCGACGGTGGCGAGCGATACCCCCGCCGAGTTGAACATGACGGCGCGGCCGAGACGTTCGGGGCCGGCGATCGCAGCGGCGACCGAGATCGACATCGCCCAGAAGCCGGAGATGGCGGCGCCGAGCAGGAAGCGCGAAGCGAGCACGAGCACGAGGCCCGGCGCGAACGCGACCACGAGATTCGACACGGCGGCCGCGATCGACAGCCAGACGAGCAGCGATCGCCGGTTCAGGCGCGGAAACAGCAGGCCGACCGTCGGCGCGGCGATCAGCCCGCCGAGCGCGGTCACGGCGACCATCTGGCCGGCCTGGCCCGAACTCACGCCGAGGCCGTCGGCGATGCGGGTGAGCATGCCGCTCGGCAGGAACTCGGCGGTGACGAGGAAGAAGCTCATGAGCATCATCGTGATCAGCGCGCCGTAGTTCATGCGGCCCTGCGAGCCGGGTCGCCGCGCACGGCGGCCCGCGGACGCGGCGCCCGGGGAGTTCTCTGCGGGCACGAGTGGAATGGAGGCTGTTGCGGTCATGGATCCATCATTTCGGCCGAGCGGTCGGGCCGCCCGACCGCACGTCCACGAACCCCGACCGATCGTCCGGAACCCGCCCGGGACGCCCGACGGCTACTGGAAAACAGTCAGTCCGTAGATCAGGAAGATCGCGAGATGGGCGGCCCCGTGGATCGCGGTCACCCGGCGGCCCATGAAGCTCACGGCGGTGAGCAGCAGCGTCGCGCCGAGCAGCACGAGGTTCGTGGGGCTCTCGAAGAGCAGCACGTGCTGGTCGGTGAGGAGGCCGATCACGAGCACCGCGGGCACGGTGAGCCCGACCGTCGAGACGAGGGCGCCGTGGCAGAGGTTGCTCACGCGCTGCATCTCGCCGCCGGCCGCCGCGCGCACCGTCGTGATGGTCTCGGGAAGGAAGACGATCATCGCGATGAGCAGGCCGGTGAGCGCGACCGGTGCGCCGACGCGGTCGAGTCCGTCGTCGAGCAGCGTCGCGAGGTCGTGCGAGAGCAGCACGATCGGCAGCATGAGCGCGACGAGCAGGGCGGTGCGGGCGGTCGCCTCGGCGCGCAGCCCGAATCGGGGCTCTTCGGCCGAGGGCACCGCGTCGGTGGCAGGCCCGGGCACCGACAGAGGGCCCTCGACCTCCTGGAAATCGGCCTTCTGCGCCCCCATCTGCCGCACGAGGAAGAATGCGTAGAAGCCGAAGGTCACCACTACGATCGGCACGGTCTGCGCCGGCGAGTAGGCGCCTTTCGCACCGACGGTGCCGGGGAGCGCGAACGCGACCGCGATGAGCACGACGAGGATGGCGAGATAAGCGGTGACGCCGGCGTTGTTGGGCCGCAGCTCCGCCCCGCGCGCACGCAGCCGGCGACTGAGCCCTGCGACGAGCAGCGCGACGCCGACGACGAGGTTCATGATGATCATCGAGACCGCCATGATCGAATCGCGCGCGATCGTCGTGTGATCGCCGGGGCCGAGCATCACGGCCGAGATGAGGATCACCTCGATCATGACGATCGAGAGCGTCAGCACGAGCGTGCCGTACGGGTCGCCGAGCCGTTTCGCGAGGTGCTCGGCCTCGCCGACGACGCCGAAGGCGCTGGCGACGATGACCGCGATGATCGCGGCGAGCGCGCCCCAGAGCACGACGGCGGACGGCGCGTCGTGCAGCACCGGGCGCACGAGAGCGAGTACGAGGCACGAGCCCCAGGCCAGGGCGAGGCGCATGAGAGCGGAGGGAGTGAGGACTGCGCGGAGCACGGGGATCTCACCGTTCTGCGGGGCCGTCCCCGGCACGGGCGTTCGCCCTTCGGGTCGTCCCGGGGCGGCTTTCCGTGGATCTTAGGGGAATTGAACCCCTGACCTCGTCATTGCGAACGACGCGCTCTACCAACTGAGCTAAAGACCCTGACCGGATCACTTTAGCAGATCCGAGCGCCCGCTTCGAACACGGTGCGGCCCGTCGCGCGGCGGTGTCAGCCCGCGTTGCGGCGTCGGCGGAACACCGCGTCGAGATCGAGGCTGCCCTCGCTCGTGTCGCCGATGACGCCCATCGCCTGCAGGCGCGCGGCCCGGGCGTTCGATTCGGCGCGGCGCTGCACGGTCGCCTCGAGCGCGGCCTCGTCGGCGCGGCGCTGATCGGCCTGCGCCGCGGCCTCCGCCGTGCGGCGGGCTTCGGCGGCCAGGCGCTCGGCATCCTGCGCCAGCGGCCCCGTCGTTCCGCCCGCGGCGACGGCACCGCGGGCGCGCTCGACCTGCGCGCGGGCCTCGCGCAGCAGGATCGAGTCGGTCTGGTTCTCCATCGGCACATTCGTCTGCCCGGCACGTGCTCGGGCGAGGGCGCGGGCCCGCGAGATGCGGGCGGCGGCGACCTGCTGGGCGGCGGCGTGCGCCGCTGCCGCGGCATCCTCGCTCACCGTTTCGGGCTCCGCCGGCTCCGCGATCGGCTCCGCTGCCGCGACGGGGGGCTCGACGTTCTCGGCGGCGATCGGATGCACCTTGGCGCGGCCCGGTGCGAGCAGCACGAGCACGCCGGCACCGATTGCACCGAGCAGCGAGGCGCCGAGCAGCAGCAGCGTGCCGCTGCCCGCGAGCGCGAGCCCTGCGCCGACGCACACGCCGGCGATGCCGAGCACCGTCGCGAGCGCGGCGATGGCGCGCGCGCGGCGCACGACGGGGCGGCGCAGCTTCGCGGCCCGCTGCATCGCCTGATGCTTGCGCTGCGACTGCTGGGCGAGAATCTCGGCGCGCACCTGCTCGGCGCGCTCCGATGCGAGCTGCGCCTCGCGCTCCGCATCCTGCCTGCGCTGCGCCGTGCGCAGCAGTTTCTCCTGGGCGAGCGCTTCGCGGGCGGTCGCTTCGACGCGCACCTCCTGCGGCACCTCCGAGGTCTCGGCGAGCACTCGCAGCGTGCGCTGCAGCCGGAGCGCGTTGCGTTCGGCGGCCTTGAACTCGCGGCGTCTGAGCCATGCCGGCACCAGTACGGCGGCCCAGAGCAGCGCCGCCACCACGAAGATCACGCCACCACCCAATCCGCCGCCACTCATGCCGTAAACTGTACGGCCCCCGCGCGCGCCGTGTTCCCCGGCGCGCCGCGAAGCGGTCAAGATCGGTGCGCGAGCCTCCCGAGCATCCCGCCGTCCGCCTCGTCGCGGGTCACCGCGAAGCAGTCGTGATCGCGCCATGCGCCGTCGATGTGGATGTAGGCGTGGCGCCGCCCCTCGTAGCGCAGCCCGAGCTTCTCGACGACCCGGCGCGAGGCGTCGTTCTCGGGCCTCAGGCAGATTTCGATGCGGTGCAGGCCGAGGTGCGAGAACGCGTAGTCGATGGCGAGCGCGACAGCCGTGGGCGTGATGCCCCGCCCCGCGACGCTCTGCGCCACCCAGTAGCCGATCTGCGCCGAGCACAGCGCCCCGCCGCTGATCTCAGAGATGCTCAGCTGCCCGACGACCGCGTCGTCGTACGTCATGACGAGCGGTACGCCGCGGCCGGTGCGCAGCTGCTTGCGCATGGCACGGATGGTGGGGCGCATCGACACCGAGCCGGGCTCGATGCCGCGGCCCGACGGGTGCGTCGCCTCCCACCGCACGAGCCACTCGCGGTTCTCGCGCAGCAGTCGTTCGAGCGCGGCCGCATCCGAGACCCGGATGAGGCGCAGGCCGATACGGCCCTCGCGCATCGGCGGGGGCGGTTCGAGCGGGCGCGGGGGCGTCACGATCGGTGCTGCGGCTCCGGGGCCTCGGCCGCGCGGCGGGCGCGCAGGCGTTCGGCGAAATCGAGCACCCAATCGCCGACCTCGTCGCCGATCTCGGGATGATCGACGCCGAGCAGCACGTTCGCCTTGATCCAGTCGGCACGGTCGCCCGTGTCGTAGCGTCGGCCGCGGAAGACGACGCCGTAGACGGGGCCATCGCCCTTGCCCTCGGCGAGGTGGTTGAGCGCGTCGGTGAGCTGGATCTCGCCGCCACGCCCCGGCCCGAGGTCGTCGAGGATGTCGAAGATCTCGGGGCGCAGCACGTAGCGGCCGATCACCGCGAGGTTCGAGGGCGCGTCGGCCGCGGCCGGCTTCTCGACGAGGCCGGTCACCCGCACCACGTCGGGGTCGTCGGTCCTCTCGACCGCGGCGCAGCCGTAGAGGTGGATGGCGCTCTGCGGCACCTCCATGAGCGCGATCACGGTCGCGCCGCGCGCATCGTGCTCGGCGATCATCCGGTCGATCAGCGGGTCGCGGGCGTCGATGAGATCGTCACCGAGCAGCACCGCGAACGACTCGTCGCCGACGTGCTGCCGTGCGCGCCCGACCGCGTGGCCGAGGCCGAGCGGCTGCCCCTGGCGCAGGAAGTGCACGTCGGCGAGCTCGCTCGCCTCGTGCACCTTGTTGAGCTTCGCCTCGTCGCCCTTGTTCGCGAGCGTCGATTCGAGCTCGGGCACGCTGTCGAAGTGGTTCGAGAGGTTGCCCTTGTTGCGCCCGGTGATGACGAGCACGTCGCGCAGGCCCGCCGAAACGGCCTCCTCGACGACGTACTGGATCGCCGGCTTGTCGACGATCGGCAGCATCTCCTTCGGCATCGCCTTCGTCGCGGGCAGGAAGCGCGTGCCGAGACCAGCGGCCGGGATGACGGCCTTCGTGACATTCGTCGATGCTGCATTCTGAGACATGTAACCTCCGGAATCTCGCGGGCTGATACCCACACCATATTCCATAGGAATGACATGGCTCGCGAACGGACTGCCCGGCGGCCTATCCTGAGGCATATGGAGGCACCGGAACCCGCCGCACCGCCCGAACCGTCGTTCGTCGCCGAGAAGCGCCGCATCCGCGGCGAGGTGCGACGGCGCCGGCGATCCCTGTCGCCCGAGCAGCGGCTCGCGGCGGCCGCCGGGCTCGCGGAGCACCTCGCGCGGCTCGTGCGCGAGACGGGGGCGCGGTCGCTGTCGTGCTATCTCGCGATGCCGGGCGAGCCCGACACCGCCGCGTTCCTCGAATGGGCGACGGGCACGGGCCTCGATGTACTGCTGCCGAAGTCGCTCGAGGGCCACCGGCTCGGCTGGATCAGGCCCGACGGCCGCGGCACCGTCGTCGGCGCCCACGGCATCAGCGAACCGATCGGCGAACTGCTGCCGGGCACGGCGGTCGGCGCTGTCGACCTCATGCTCATCCCGGCCTCGGCGGTCGATCTGCGCGGCATGCGCATGGGGTGGGGCCTCGGCTACTACGACCGCTGCATCGCGTCGCTCGAGCGGCGGCCCCCGATATTCGCGATCGTGCACGACGACGAGGTGCTGCCCGAGATCCCTGCGGAGCCCCACGATTCTCCCGTCGACGGCGCGGTCACCCCGAGCCGGGTCATCCGCTTCGCCCCGCGGGGGTAAGATCTGAGATCGTGCCTACCTATGCCTATCGCTGCGCCGATTGCGACCATGCCTTCGACATCTACCAGTCGTTCTCGGACGACGCGCTGACGATCTGCCCCGAGTGCGGCGGCACGCTGCGCAAGGTGTTCGGCTCGCTCGGCGTCACCTTCAACGGGTCGGGCTTCTACCGCACCGATTCGCGGGCCGGGTCGGGGTCGGGCTCCGGGTCGGGGTCGGGCTCCGGTGGTTCGGGCTCGTCGTCCTCGAGCGCATCCGGCCAGGGATCATCGAGCTCATCGTCGGGCTCGTCTTCGGGCTCGTCATCGTCGAGCTCCGCTTCCTCGGGCCCGTCGAGCTCAGCCTCCTAGCGAGCTGCTTCCCCGGCGCCACTCCGCCCGTGCCACTTCCCCGCGCCATTCCCCGCGCGAGTGTATACCTCCAGAGCGAGCGTGCAGCGCGATCACGGCATTCCGGGTGCACGCTCGCACTGCACCTGCACACTCGCGCCGTCAGGGATCGCCGCGCCCGCCGCTACCCCCAGTGCGGCGGGCGGTCGCGCTTGAGCCGCGCCTCGTTCTCGCCGGCCGCGCGCTGCGCCGACGGCTCGCCCCAGCCCTCGGGGGCGTCTTCTGCCGCGCGCGAGTTCAACGGATGCCGCGACGGCGACGGGTCGACACCCGCAGCGGCGGGCCTCGTCGCACGGCGATGAGACCCGCGGCGCCGCGCAGACCGCTCCTCGGTTTGCGCGGCAGGCTGGGGCTCGGGCGCTGACCCCGCTTCACTCACCCGCGGTCACGACCTCGGGTTCGCACCCGATGATGCGCGCGATACGATGGGCGACCTCGTCGGGGTCGGCGAACAGATCGAAGCTGTGCACGCGGTAGTAGTGCCAGCCGAGACGGCGCAACACCGCCGGTCGCAGCCGCAGCGAGTCGCGCAGGCTGTCGCCCTCGCCGAGGTCGATCTCGACGGCGATGGCGCGCTCGCCGAACGACGCCGCGAGCGGGATCACTCCGCGATAGTCGAGCGTGACCTCCAGGCCGAGGTGCTCGAGCCGGTCGGCGAGCTCGCCGATCATCGGGTCGCGCTCCGCCGGCAGCGACAGGGGCTCGGGTTCCGGGTGCTCGAAGGCGAGCAGCTCGGCGAGCTCGATGACGCCGTGCTTGATGCGGTTCGCGTCGAGGTCTTCGGGCTTGAAGCAGCTGACGATGGTCATGGCGCGGCGGGCGCGGGTGATGGCGACTGCGAGCAGGCGCTCACCGCCGGGCCGGCCCAGCGCACCGAAGTTCGAGAGCACACGGCCGTGCGGGGTGCGGCCGTAGCCGATCGAGAAGATGACGCGGTCGCGACTCTGCGCGGTCGCCTGCTCGAGGGTGAGCACCGCGAACGGTTCGGCGCGGGCGCCGAGCAGGAAGTCGCGGTACTGCGGGAACTTCGAGAACGCCTGCAGCACGGCCTGGTAGACGCGCACGGAGTGGCGCGCGCTCGCAGTGATGACCATGAGCGACTCGCCAGCGCGCTCGCTCGCGTGCTCGAGCACGAGCTGCACGACGCGGTCGACCTCGGCGTCGGTGCTCTCGACCGCGCCCGACTGCTGGTCGGGCAGGCCCTGACCGCCCGGCACGAACTCGTAGGTGAGGCTCGAGTGGCCGAGGAAGCTGCCGGCCCACGGCAGCGACTGGATGGCGCCGTCGTAGAAGCGGGTATTGACGAGATCGGTGAGGTCTTCGCCGCCGGCGCGGTAGCTGCGGGTGAGCGAGAGCGTCGGCAGCACGGCCTCGAGCTGCGCGAAGGTCGACGCTGCGTGCATCGCTTCGACGTCTTCGTTCTCGCTCGGGCCGGTGTCGCCGACCGAGACCGCGAAGGGCGCGGGGCTCTGCGTCACCGTGTCGCCGAACGCGACGACCTGCGATGCGCGACGCAGCGCGCCGAGGTTCTCGACGAGGGTCGTGGCGCCGGCGTCGACGATGAGCGCGGTGTCGAAGCGCAGCGAATCGGGCAGCTGCGGCACCTCGTAGGGCGACATCATCCACACGGGCGCGAGCGAGCCGAGCAGGTTCGGGGCGCGCTGGGCGAGGGAGCCGATCGAGGCGTAGCCGCCGCGCAGCACCTCGCGCAGGGCGAGGGCTTCCTGACGGTAGTCGAGCACGGCGACGCGCCAGGCGTCGGCGAGGGTCGCGGCGAGGCCCGCGCCGTTCGCGCCGGCATGGGCGTCGTCGACGAGGCGGAAGTCGGCTTCGAGCCGTTCGAGCACGCTCGTGTTCGCGCTGAGCAGGGCCTGGTTGGTCTGCAGCATGCGTTCGAGCGCCGACTGCCACCAGGCGAGCTCGAGCTCGGCGGCAACGTCTTCGGCGGGGATGTGGCGCGACGACAGGTCGTCGAGCAGCGGTTCGAGGCCCTGGGCGCGCAACCGCTCGACGATCGCGGTGCGCTCCTGGATGTTCTGGAGCACCTCGGATTCGCGCGAGAGGTCGGCGATGCGGTTCGCGAGCGCGCCGAGCGAGAGGTTCTTCATGCGCTCGGATTCGTGCGCGGTGCCGAGCACCCGGTCGAGCTCGTCGAGATCCTGGTAGGCGGCCTGGAAGGCGACGACGACGTCGGAGATGCCGAGCGGCACCTCGGGGCGGGCGCCGGCGATGGCCGAGTAGCGCTGCCAGAGCACGCGCTGCTGCTGGATCTGCACGAGACGCGAATACATGTCGCCGACGGTGACACCGGGGCGCACGTACTCGCGCGCGAGCTTCTTCAGGCGGCGCTTGTTGGCCGAGGTCATCTCTTCGTTGCCGCGCGGGGCGTGGGCGGCGATGACTTCGGTGAGGGATCGGTCGTACACCTCGTGCGTGAAGCGGTCGAGGGTGTCGCGCACGCCCATGAGCAGGCGCAGGTAGATGCCGAGCTCGGCGATGGTGGCGTAGGGACGCATCGGGGTCTGGCCGATGACCTCGTTCGCCATCGAGATGAGACGGGGCAGCTGCGACTCGCCGAGGTCGACCGCGAGGCGGTACGCCGTGCGGGCCTCGTCGGTGCTCGCGAAGTCGACGCCGTACCACGGCGAATCCTCGGGGCCGTACTGGAACTGGCCGAGACGCGCGACCTCGGTCAGCGACTCGGCGACCGAGCTGCGGTCGAGGGTGAGCCGGCTGAGCGCTTCGTCGTCGAGGCGCACGGTGGTCGCAGGCGGCTGTTCGCCGAGCGAAAGCGTCGTGAGGCGGCGCAGCGCGTCGAGCGGCGACGCGCCGAAGCGCTCGTCGGGGGTCTCGAGCGCGGTCTGGTAGTCGAGCAGCACGCCGCGCAGGCGCACGAGCGCCTCGTCGACCTCGCGCATCTGCTCGGGGGCGGCGTTCTCGTTGCGGCTGATCGACTCGACGAGGTTGCGGCGCAGGCGGCTCGGAGTGACCGCCAGTCCGGGCAGGCCCGCCCGGGTGAGCCGGTGCGTGATGCCATCGAGCGTCGCACGGCGCGGCGAGACGACGAGCACGCGCTTACCCGCGCGCACGAGGTTGCCGATAGCGTTCACGACGGTCTGGGTGCCGCCGGTGCCGGGGAGCGTGCGCACCGCGATCGAGTGGCCGGCGTCGATCTGCGCGAGCACGTCGTCCTGTTCGGCGTCGGCGTCGTAGAGGCAGCGATCGGTGTCGGGCGCGCGCTCGTCGGCGGGCAGCGGGCTGGCCGGGCGGTACGCCTCGGCGAGGCGCTGCTTCGCGGGCTCGTTGCCGCACACGGCTTCGAGGATCGGCTGGTCGAGATCCCGGGCGTCGGCGACCATGCCCTGAGACACGTTGTGGAACGACGAGACCACGAGCCTCGGCTGCACCATGAAATCGGGGACGCCGGCGACCATCTGGCGCAGGCGGTCGATCACGGGCTGCGGCTTGAAGACTCCCTCGGACTGCGACAGCTCGATCAGCGATCGTGCATCGAGCGTGATGCCGAACTGCTCGCGCAGGGCGCGGATCAGTTCGGAGTTGACGACCGGGAACTGCTTCAGCTTGAGTTCGTAGTCGCGGCCGTAGCGGCGGATCGCGAGCGGGCGCAGCAGCACCGGCGCGCAGAAGTCTTCGCCCTCGTACGACCACTTCGCGATGCCCACGCCGAGGTTGACGGTCTCGAGCCCGCGCACGGTGCGCATTTCGATCGCCTTGTCGGTGACCCGCCCGGCTGCGGCGCGCGCGTGGCGCAGCGCCAGGTCGTCGCGGATGAGGGCCGACAGCAGGATCTTGTTGCCGGTGATGAACTGGGGCAGCCCTCCGGGGTGCGTGGTCGAGAGCTCGATGCGGTTCGCGGGCCGATCGTCGAAGTGCAGGAGCGGGTTGCGCCCGCCGATGCCGGCGAGCTCGCGCCGCCACTTCGAGTGCTCGTCGGCGTAGGAGTCGACGAGCGAGACGGGGCCGGTGAGGTGCGCCGTGAGGTCTTCGGGAGGCGCCGCTTTCGGCGATGGATCGGGTGCGGTCGCGAGGGCGCCCTCGTTCCGAGGCTGCTCAGCCTCGGTCGCCGTCTGATCCGGCATTCCCTTGTCGCGACCATTGGCATTGTTCTGCCGTCGCCGATCTACGCTCCACACACGGCCACCATATGCGCAATGGCCGGGATTCAGCGCAACTCGCCCGGAGTTTCGTCGCGAGACTCGGGGAGTTCGAAGGTCACGCCTCGGCGATGTACACCTTGCGGATGTGATCCTCGACCGTCCATCGCGTCTGCGTGCCCGCGACGAGGCGCATCGTGTCGCCCGGGCCGACCTCGATCGCGGTGCCCGCGGCGACCGTGCCGTTATCGATCTCGGGGCCGCCGAGCAGCTCGATCGTCGCCCCGCCCGAGAGCACGACGAAGAACTCGTCGACCTCGGTGTCGGTCACGACGCCGCCGCGCAGCTCCCAGATACCGAGCGCGGCACCGGCGATGCCGCCGAGCTCGAGCGTGCCCTGGCGGGGCTCGCCCGACACCACGTCGGCAGCGGGTACGGCGTCGAGCGCGACCTCGGCCGCGATACCTCGTACGACATCGTTGCGCCCCTCGGGCAGCAGTGCACTCACAGCGATCTCCTCAGATCTGTCGGTTCGTTCCCGCGACACCTGCACGGTGGTCGGCGGCGGTTCGGGTCAGCGGCCCGGCGGCGGTTTCATGATGGCGCCCGTGGCGAGCCCCATCGCGACGCCCGCGGGCAGCCACAGCCAGAATTCGGTCAGCAGGCTGAGCACGAGACCGACGACGGCGCCCATGACGAGGCCGACGATGATCTGCTTGCGCCGGGCCTTCGGGTCGACCTTGTCGCCGCCCCGGGCATCGCGCCCGCCCTTGCGGTTCGTGCTCATGGCTCCAGCCTAGCGGGGCGCTGGGTCGTTCTGCGCGTCGGCGGCGAGGCCGGCTGCGAGGTCGTCGGCCTCCATCGCGCGCAGACGAGCGAGCGTCGCGTCGTCGGCGCCCGCGGCCAGCGCCCAGGGCACCAGGCGGCCCGTCGCCCGGGCGATCTTCGCGGGGCTGGGCGACGCCGAAGCTCCAGCCTCGCAGAGCAGCGCTTCGAGCACGTCGAGCAGTGCGGTATCTGCACCGGGCACGAGCTCGGCTTCCCATTCCCGCCAGGCGCGGTGCGCTCCGGTGCGCAGGTCATGCGTGCGCACCCGGTCGTCGACGAGCTCGATTACGGCGGTCTCGGCTCCGCCGCGCGGCGGAACATCGGGAATTCTGGGAGCACTGGGAGTACTAGGAGCACTGTGCAGCAGCACGACAGTGCGCTCGGTGCGCAGCTCGGCGAGCGGTGTCAGCTCGGGCTCGGCGCCGATGCGCCGAGCGACCTCGTCGCGCAGACCGGCCGGCATCTCGTCGGATTCGGGCCACTGGAATTCGTGGGCCCCGGTCCGGTTCTTGTGCTTCAGATGCCAGCCGGCATCGGGACCGCCTTCGCGGCGGCGCAGCGCGAGCCGGTGCTGCGCGAGGTCGCCGTGCTCGGTGTCGTAGTAGACGGCGCGCAGTGCGAAGGTGCGCGGCTCGGCGGCGGCGAAGCCAGTGGCGGCGAGCGCGGCGGCGTCGGGCAGTGCGAGCGCGGTCGGTACCTCGTACTTGCGTTCGATCTCGATGGACTCCGTCGGGCGCTCGTTCATGCCACCGATTCTACGGCGCACCCGGAGCTACACTGGCGTGGTGCAGCAGGAGGCGGATCTCGAGGCGGCGGCGGCCGAGGCGGGCGACGCGTGCCGCGAGGCGGCCGCGGCCCTGAGCGCTGCAGCGGTCGCCCCCGAGGCGCTCGCCGAGTATGTCGAGACGCGGCGGGTGCTGCTCATTTCGCGCCCCGCTCGAATGGTGCCGCTCGGCGAAGTCTGGCGGTTGGGGTCACTGCTGCTCGGCACCGATGCGCGCCTCTACGCGCTGGGCCGCGCGACGCGGGCGGCGGAGCGGGGGCGCCCCAACTACCAGTCGGTCTCGCGCGAGGAGCGGCGCGAGATCGCGGCCGCGGCGCTGCGCGGCGGCTATGCGGCCGGCGCACCGGTCAATTACGATGCCCGGGAGCTGCCGCTCACCCCGGCCGGGGTCTCCGGTCTCGCCTCCGCCGACCCGATCGGCGTCGCCCCGACCGGTGCCGGAGATGGCGCCGCAGCCGTCGTGCGGGTGCGGTGGCGCGCGGGCGCTCCGCTCGAGGGGGCGCCGTCGCTGCGCGCGTATCTGCGCGAACGGGTGTCGCTGCTCGTGGCGCCGGAGTTCACCGACTGAGCTCGGAGGGGAAGAGCGGCAGCACCCGCCGGAAGCGCTGATTCGGGGGGAAGCAGCGCTGCCGACGGGCCCTGCCTGCACCGAGAGTAGATTCTCGGCGCAGGCCCCCGAACGGTTCTGCGCATATCGGGAGGGCGCTGCGGAAATCGCCAGAACAGTCCCTGATTGCGCAAGAATGACTCATTCTGCGCACGCATCGGAGCCCCGCTCGCGCACCATGGTGAGATTACGCATAGGAGGGGAACATCGCACGCATGGGAGAGATACAGAAGAGTCGGCGGAACGCGCATTTCCGCTACTTTCAGAACCGCGAGTACTGGCATCGCTCGTTCAAGCTGCACGGCGCAGGCGACCTCGCACCGGGCAGCCCGGTGAGCGAGTACCTCGCTGCCGCGAACTTCCAGGTCACGGGCTTCAGCGGGACGCAGGCGACCCGTATGCAGGTGGCGCAGCTCGCCGACATCACGATCGCGCACGCGCACGCACCATCGGGCACCGCCCTCTGGCCGCGAGATGAGATCTCGCGGCACCGAGCGGCGCTCGTGCTCAGCCCGAACGGCGACGTCTCGGTGTCGGGCGCGGGGGTGCTCACCCGCTCCCCCGGCATCGCTCTCATCCCGCCGGGCATCTCCGAGGTGGAGTTCGCTCTCGAGCAGTCGAGCAACGAGCTCGTCTTCATCGGCATGTCCGCGAGCCTCATCGCCGATATCCCGCTCCCCTCGACGACCGACGGCGAGCCGATCGACGCCGGAGTCGTCGACGGCGCGTTCCGCATGCTCACGGCCCTCGCGCAGTCGGCGCGCCGGGAGCCCACCGGCCCGCCCCTCAGGCACGCGGTCGCCGAGATGACGCGCTCCATCGTGCATCTGATGCGGCAGGGGTCGCCGTTGTCGCAGCCGCTCTTCGATCGGGCGACCGAAGCGATCCTGCTCGACATCAGCAACTCGAAGCTCAGCGCCGACACCCTGGCCCCGAGGCTCGGGGTCTCGGCGCGCAGCCTGCAGCTCGAGTTCCAGCGGCACGGCACGACGGTGCAGCGGCACGTACGCGGGTTGCGCGGCGCCGCTGCGACGCGGATGCGGCGCGAGAACGTCGAGATCGATGCGACGACGCTCGCGCAGACGTTCGGCTTCGGCTCGAAATCCGCGCTCTACCGGGCGCTCGCCGAGACCGCGGGCGGCGCCGCCTCCTCTCCGTAACCTTTCCTGATTGCACAAACGTATAAGGAGTTATACGTTCGTGTCATGACGGATGATCGAACGGCCAGAGCGAAGCTGCGCGACGCGGCGATCGAGATCGTCGCCGAGGGGCACTCGCGCGATCTCACCGCCCGCGGCGTCGCCGAGCGCGCCGGGCTCTCGGCCGGGCTCATCAGACACCACTTCGGGTCGATGGCAGCGCTGCTGACCGCTTGCGACGACCATGTGGCCGCGGCGATCAGGCGAATCAAGGAGAGCGCGATCCGCGAAGCCCCCGGGTTCGATGCGCTCACGGCGATCCGTGCGAGCGGCGACCCGCACCTCATGGGGTATCTCTCGGCCCGCGTCGCCGACGACAGCCCGCTCATCGACCACCTGGTCGACCTCATCGTCGACGATGCTTCGGCCTATATGGCCGAGGGCACCGAGCTCGGCATCTTCGCTCCGACCGCTGACGAGCGGGCCCGCGCGGCAGTGCTCACGGTGTTCGCGCTCGGATCCCTGTCGCTGCAC
The DNA here is from genome assembly GCF_051043335.1 of Leucobacter sp. gxy201. Lineage (NCBI taxonomy): Bacteria > Bacillati > Actinomycetota > Actinomycetes > Micrococcales > Microbacteriaceae > Leucobacter > Leucobacter sp. gxy201. The sequence continues at coordinate 162,226 of NZ_JAMXWS010000001.1, read as the reverse complement.
CGCCACCTGAAGCGCCTCATGGGCGTCGACCTGCGCGCCGCCGACCTCACCGCCCAGCCCGGCTTCGCGCGCTACCTGCGCACGCAGATGGAGATCTTCGCCGGCGTCGCGACCCCCGACGCCGCGGCCCGGTACGGCGCCGCGCTCGATGGACTGCAGGAGGAACCATGAATCCGATCGAGACCGCAGGACTCGCCAAGCGGTACGGCGCGTTCACAGCGCTGAACGACCTCGACCTCGAAGTACGCGCGGGCGAGGTCTTCGGCTTCCTCGGGCCGAACGGCGCGGGCAAATCGACGACGATCCGGTTGCTCATGGGCGAACTGCGACCGACCGCCGGCACCGCCGCGGTGCTCGGCGCTCCGCCGCGCGACGTCGCGCACCGCAGGCGCCTCGGCTACCTCCCCGCCGACCTCGCGCTGTGGCCAGCGATGACCGGCCGCGAGACGCTGCGGTTCTTCGCGGAGCTGCACGGCGGTGTCGACCGGCGCCGCATCGACGGCCTCGCCGAGCGCCTCGACGCGAACCTCGACAAGCGCGTCGGCGAACTCTCGACCGGCAACCGTCAGAAGATCGGCCTCATCGCCGCGTTCATGCACGACCCCGAACTGCTCATCCTCGACGAGCCGAACGCCGGGCTCGACCCGCTCGTGCAGCACGAGTTCTGGGCGATGATGCGCGAGGCCGCCGCCGACGGCCGCACCGTGTTCCTGTCGAGCCACACGCTCGCCGAGGTCGAACGCGTCGCCGACCGCGTAGGCATCATCAGGCGCGGCTCCCTCATCGCCGTCGAAGAGGTCGCGGCGATGCGCCGCAAACGGATGCGCCGCATCGAGATCGAGTTCGACGGGGCGCTCGCCGCCGACGATCTCGCCAGCGTCGCGGGGGTGCGCGATCTCGAGGTGCTGTCCGACCACGTCGAGCTGCACTTCGACGGCGACATGGCGCGGCTGCTCGAGGCCGTGACCGCTCGGGCCCGGCTGCGCGACATCCGCACGCAGGAGGCGGAGCTCGAGGACATCTTCCTCACCTACTACCAGGAGGTGTCATGACCGCCGCGGCGGCCCGGGCCGCGGTGCTGCGCCGGGGCCTCGCCTCGGGTTGGAAAGGGCTGCTCATCGCGACTGCCGCGGTCGCCGCGATGCTCGCGCTCGGCCTCGCTGTCTACCGCGACATCGATCTGACCCTCTACGAGCGGCTGCCCGAGGCGGTACGCGCACTCGCCGGCATCCCCGCGCACGCCGACGCGTCGCTCATCGCCTACAACGAGATGCTCGCCTCGATCGGCGCACTCGCCTTCGTCGGGGTCGCCATCTCGATCGGCGCGCGGGCCGTCGCCGGCGAGGAGGAGGCGCGCACGCTGCACCTCGCGCTCGCCCGGCCGATCTCGCGCACGGGCTACGTCGCCGGACGGGGCGCGGCGATGATCGCCCTGATCGTCGCCGGCGGGGCGCTGCTGTGGGCGGTCGCCGAGATCGCACCGCGGGTGCTCGGCGCCGAAACTGGCGACGCGCACCTCTTCGCCCTCGTGGCGCACCTCACGGCCGCCGCCGTCTTCCACGCGTCGCTCGCGTTCGCGGTCGGGGCGGCGACGGGCCGCAGGGCCGCCGCGGGCGGGGTGGCCGCGGCCGTCATGGTGCTCGGTTGGCTCGGCGCCGGGCTGCTGCCGATGTGGCGCGAGGGGGCGGCCGACTGGATCCCGTGGTCTTGGTTCAACGGCGCGACGCCGCTCGTGAACGGTGTCGACGGCGCGCGTCTCGCACTGCTGCTGGGCGGAACCCTCGTGCTGCTCGCCCTCGGCGCGCTCGCCTTCCGCGCGCGCGACCTGCGCCTCACCGCCGGCACCCCGTCGCTGCTGGAACGGCTGCGCGCCATGCCTCGGGTCGGCAGGGTGCTCGCCCCGACCGGGCGGGGCTCGTCGTTCTTCGGACTGCGTCTCGCCGCCGAGCAGATGCTGCTCGCCTACGTCGTGTTCGTCGTCGGGCTGCTCATGGGGGTCTCGATGCCCCTGCTCTATCGCTCGCTGAGCCGCCTCATGGGCGACTTCGCGGCGACATTCCCGCAGACTCTCGCCGATCTCTTCGGCGGCGGCAACCTCGGCACGGCCGCCGGGTTTCTGCACCTCGAGATCTTCGGCATGGTCGCGCCTGCTGCGGTGATCCTCGTCGCGACGGTCGCCGCGTCGTCGGGCATCGGCGGCGAGGAGCGCGCGCGACGCATGTCGCTGCTGCTCGCGCAGCCGATCTCGCGCTCACGCGTCTACGGCACCGTCGCGGCCGCCACGGCGGTCGCAGTGCTCGTCGTCGCCGTCGCGCTCTTCCTCGGCAGCTGGGCGGGCATCGCGATCGCCGGCATCGACGTCTCGATCGCGCACCTCGCCGGCGTCTGCGCATTGCTGACGCTCACCGGCTGGTGCTTCGGCGGGCTGGCGCTGCTCGTGACCGCCGCGACGGGGCGCGCTCCGCTCGCCGTCTGGGCGACGGCCGGTGCCGCGGTGGCGTCGTACTTCGGGTACACGCTGCTGCTCGCATCGGGCCACGGGGATGCGGCGTGGTGGTCGCCGATGCGCGCCTATCTGGCCGGGCCGCCCCTCGTGCATGGCATCGCCTGGTGGCAGCCGGTCTGGCTCGCCGTCGCGGCCGTCGCGCTCACCGTCGCAGGCCTGCCGCTCTTCTCGCGGCGCGACCTGCGCCTCTCGGGCGGGTAGGCCCGGCGGCGGCCGTCACGGTCGGGCGCCGCGCGGCGTCCAGCCCGATGGCAGCGGGCCGCCGATCGCGGCGCGCTCGCGATCGGCTTCGGCCGACCAGCCCTGCACGACGGGGCCCGGCGCGAACGCCCCGCGCGCGAGACGCAGCCCGACATCCGGGTGGCTCATGCCGGGAGCGCCGCCGCGGCGCGTCGACGCGCGCACGCTCCAGGCCTCGTCGGCGAATCCGCCACCGCGGAAGACGCGGTAGTCGCCGTACCGGGCGGGGTCGAGCAGATCCCAGCACCACTCCCACACGTTGCCGAGGGCGTCGAAGAGGCCGAAGCCGTTCGGGCGCTTCGCGCCGACGGGGTGCGGCGCATCGACGCCGTCGCGCGACGTCCAGGCCACGGTCTCGAGCGGCGCGTAGTGGGGGCCGCTCGTGCCGGCCCGGCAGGCGTACTCCCACTCGGCCTCGGTGGGCAGCCGGTAGCCGTCGGCGCCGACCCGCCAGCTCACGTCGTCACCGTCGAGAGCATACGCGGGCGCAAGCCCTTCGACGGCGGATGCGGCGTTGCAGAGCGCGATCGCATCGCGCCACGAGAGGTCTGCGAGCGGCACCTGCGGGTCGATCTCGGCGCTCGGTACCGGCCGCGCGGTCAACTGCGCGTGCTGCTCGAGGGTGACCGGCACCCGCGCGATCTCGAACGGTTCCAGCCGCACGGTCCATCGGCGCTTCCGCCGGGCATCGTGCAGCTCCACTTCGCCCGCGGGCAGGGAAACCAGGTCGATGGGCGGCACGTCCCCATCCTCGCACGGCAGCGCGGGCAACGGGCGGATGTTACGACAGCACGGATCAACGAAGCGAAGCTTCGGTTCCGCACGCGGTGCGGACATATCTCGGTCGGGAACCGCCGAGGTCGCGCTGCGGCGCGACGGCACTGTTCTTCCGAAGCGATGCTCCGGAAGAACAGTGCCCCTGATAGGAATCGAACCTACGACACCTTCTTTAGGAGAGAAGTGCTCTATCCACTGAGCTACAGAGGCCTGGAGCGCGCACGCACCAAGAGTCGATTCTAGCAGCGCCGGGCCTCGGCGCGCTCACGCGGGTAACGAAAAACGGGCGGGGCCGAAGCCCCGCCCGTTCGAAGAGTCTGCGACTCAGAAGCGCACGACACCGCCGGGGGCGCCGTCGATGAACGCGCCCGCGACGACGGTCTGATTGCCGCCGTAGCCGCCGTGCACGGCCTGGCCGTTGCCGATGTAGACCGCCACGTGGCGGCCCGGCCAGATGAGCACGTCGCCCGGGGCGTAGTCGCCGCTCGAGACGAGCGTGCCGCCGAGGGCGGTGTACTCGCCGATCTGAGTGCCGAGGTCACCGGCGGGGATGCCGATGGCGCGCAGCGAGTTCTCGACGAGAGCGGTGCAATCCTGCATCACGCCGAGCTGCGCGAGGGCGGCCGAGACGATGCCCGAGGCGCCTGCGCCCGCGGGGATGTCGACGCCCGAGTAGGCCTTGTTCTCGGTCGATGCAGCAGCCTGCTTCTTCGCCTCTTCGGCCTTCGCCTCTTCTTCGGCCAGCTTGGCCTCGGCGGCGAGGATCGCGGCGTCTTCGACGCCTTCGAGGGCGATCGTCGGAACCTCTGCGACTGCGACGTCGGCGGTCTGCAGCGACTGCGCGGGAGCGGAGTAGCCGTCGATGAGCGAAGCGTCGCCCTCCGGTGCCGTCGCGTATGCGGGAAGCGCGAACGTGCCCATCATGCCGAAGCTGAGGGCCGCTGCGCCCGCCATCTGCGCGATACGCTTGCCGGTCGAGGAGGTTGCCTTGGGCGCCTCGCTGGTGAGCGCTAGTGCGGTGCTGGGGGTCTGAGCCACGAGTTTCATCTGCCTTACGTTGAACGAGCTTCGTTTCAGTGGTTGCGACCCATCGGAAGCCGCGACCGTTCAAGGGTAACCGAAGATAACGGGAATGTCACGCTGAGGTCACGAAAGTCTCGACCTAGGTTGAAACTTGGCGTGATCTCCAGGTTTTCGGACGGTGCGATATCTCGACGCCGAACGATCTCGCGACCCCGGGAGCCGATTCGTGCGGACCGCGCATCGCGGACGGGAACGGCCGCAGGGCGGCGGCGATCCCTGGAGAGCGCAGCACCCCGGGAATCGCCGCCGCATGAGCGATCAGTCGACGATCATCGTGATCAGATGACGCCCTGCTCGAGCATCGCCTGCGCGACCGTGACGAACGCGGCCGAGTTGGCGCCGAGCACGTAGTCGCCCGGGCGGCCGTACCGCTCCGAGGCGGCGTACGTCTGCGCGTGCACATCGCGCATGATGTCGTGCAGACGGTTCTCGCTCTTGTCGCGGCCCCACTGGGCGCGCGAGGCGTTCTGGCTCATTTCGAGCGCGGAGGTCGCTACGCCGCCCGCGTTCGCGGCCTTGCCCGGCGCGAAGAGCACCCCGGCGTCCTGGAAGAGCTCGACGGCCTCGGGGGTCGTCGGCATGTTCGCGCCCTCGGACACGGCGCGCACGCCGTTGGCGATGAGCGCGCGGGCCGCATCGGCGCCGAGCTCGTTCTGCGTCGCGCACGGGAAGGCGAGGTCTCCCCGCACATCCCACACCGAGCCGCCCTTGATGAAGCGGGCGCCCGGGCGCCGCTCGGCGTAGACGTGGATGCGGGCGCGCTCGACCTCCTTGATCTGCTTCAGCAGTTCGAGGTCGATGCCCTGCTCGTCGACGATGTATCCGCTCGAGTCGGATGCCGTGATCGCCTTGCCGCCGAGCTGCTCGATCTTCTCGATCGCGTAGGTCGCGACGTTGCCCGAGCCCGACACGATCGCGCGGCGCCCCTCGATGCCCTCGCCGGCGCGCAGCAGCATCTCCTCCGCGAAGAAGACCGCGCCGTAACCGGTCGCCTCGGTGCGCACTTCGGAGCCGCCCCAGCTGACGCCCTTGCCGGTGAGCACGCCCGATTCGTAGCGCTGCGTGATGCGGCGGTACTGGCCGAAGAGGTAGCCGATCTCGCGAGCGCCCACGCCGATATCGCCGGCGGGGATATCGGTGTCCTCGCCGATGTGGTGCACGAGCTCCATCATGAAGCTCTGGCAGAAGCGCATGACCTCGGCGTCGCTCTTGCCGGCCGGGTTGAAGTCGGCACCGCCCTTGCCGCCGCCGATGCGCTGCGAGGTGAGCGCGTTCTTGAAGATCTGCTCGAAGCCGAGGAACTTGATGACCGAGAGGTTGACGCTCGGGTGGAAGCGCAGACCGCCCTTGTACGGGCCGAGCGCCGAGTTGAACTGCACACGGAAGCCGCGGTTGACGCGCACGTGGTTCGAATCGTCGGTCCAGGGAACGCGGAAGACGAGCTGGCGCTCGGGCTCGACGAGACGGTCGAGGATGCCTGCCTCGATGTATTCGGGGTGCTCCGCGAACACCGGCGTGAGCGTGTCGAGCACCTCGTGCACGGCCTGCAGGAACTCGGATTCACCGACGCTGCGCTGGCTGACGGTTTCGGCTACGGCGCGCAGATGGGCTTCGGGGGTAGGCAGGGACAATGGGGGACTCCTTGGTCTATCAACTCCAGATCGATGTGGTTTCGCGACTACCCCGGGCAGGGGGGCGGCGTAGGTTCGGCCCTACGACGCAACGAAGATGTGTGCGGCCGTCTCGATGGGGACATCGAGCGCCTCACGCGATCCTTCGACCTCGACGTGCACGATGTCGTCGCGCCGGGTGAAGGAGGCTGTGGAACCGGGCATGATGCCGGCGGTGCTGAACTGCTCGAGCAGCGCGGGGTCGACCTGCAGCGGCTCGGCGAGGCGCTTGATGCGGGCCGTGACCGTGGCTCCGTGCTCGTGCAGCAGGTCGAGGACGCCCGTGACGCCCGTCTGGAACGAGCCGACGCGGGTGATGCCGAGCTCGTCGAGCCCCGGGATCGGGTTGCCGTACGGCGACTCGACGGGGTGGTCGAGGATGCCGAGGATCTTGCGCTCGACGCGCTCGCTCATGACGTGCTCCCACCGGCACGCCTCCTCGTGGACGTACGCCCACTCGAGGCCGATCACGTCCGAGAGCAGCCGTTCGGCGAGCCTGTGCTTGCGCATCACCTGCACGGCCTTGGCGCGACCCGCCTCTGTGAGTTCCAGCCGACGGTCGTCGGTGACGACGACGAGCCCGTCGCGCTGCATGCGGGCGACCGTCTGCGACACCGTCGGGCCCGAGTGGCTGAGGCGCTCCGAGATGCGCGCTCGCAGGGGCACGATGCCCTCTTCCTCGAGTTCGAGAATGGTGCGCAGGTACATTTCGGTGGTATCGATCAGGTCGACCATCTGCACCTCTGTTCCTCGGCTCTCGCGTTTCATCTTAGAGGAACCCGGCTGGGCGGCTGCTCGGGGCGGTGCATCGAGCCGGTAGAGTGGAGTGCCATGGCAGATATCTCCATCCCCCAGGCACTCCTCCCCGAAGACGGCCGCTTCGGCTGCGGCCCGTCGAAGGTGCGAGGCGAGCAGTTGGACCGCCTCGCCTCGCTGCAGCCGCGCGTGCTCGGCACCTCGCACCGCCAGGCGCCGGTGAAGGATCTGGTCGGGAGCGTGCGCGAAGGCCTGCTCGAACTGTTCCGGGCCCCCGAGGGCTACGAGATCCTGCTCGCCAACGGCGGCGCGACCACGTTCTGGGATTCGGCGGTGCACTCACTCATCGCGCGCCGCAGCCAGCACCTGACCTTCGGCGAGTTCGGCGCGAAGTTCGCTTCGGCGGCTGGCGCGGCCCCCTTCCTCGAAGAGCCCGATATCCGTAACGCCGAGGCCGGTTCGCGCTCGGAGGCGGCGGCGCTCGAAGGCATCGACGTGTACGCGTACCCGCAGAACGAGACCTCGACGGGCGTAATGGCCCCGGTGCAGAGGGTCTCGGGCGATGAGGGATCGCTGACCGTCGTCGACGCGACGAGCGCCGCAGGCGGCATCGATTTCGATGCTTCGCAGGCCGACGTCTACTACTTCTCGCCGCAGAAGAACTTCGCCTCGGACGGCGGCCTCTGGTTCGCGCTCGTATCGCCCGCCGCGCTCGAGCGCATCGAGCGGGTCACCGCGTGCGACCGCTACATCCCATCGACGCTGAACCTCGCGGGCGCGGTCGAGAACTCGCGCAAGAACCAGACCCTCAATACTCCGGCGCTCGCGACGCTCGCGCTCATGGACGAGCAGGTGCGGTGGATCAACGGCGAGGGCGGCCTCGCCTGGGCCGACGCCCGCACCCGCGAATCGTCGCAGCTGCTCTACGACTGGGCCGAGCGCAGCGAGGTCGCGACCCCGTTCGTCGCGAAGGCCGAGCACCGCTCGCAGGTCGTCGTCACGATCGACTTCGACGACAGCGTCGACGCATCGGCGATCTCGAAGGCGCTGCGTGCGAACGGCATCGTCGACACGGAGCCGTACCGCAAGCTCGGCCGCAACCAGCTGCGCGTCGCGACGTTCACGGCGATCGACCCGGCCGATGCGCTCGCGCTCACGAGCTGCATCGACTACGTGCTCGAGCGCCTCTGACACCGAGGAGTCCTGCGAGCCGCTGCGCGACCGCAGGATCTCCGTGCGCCTGGGGGCGCTACTCCTCTTCGTCGTCGGTGTCGTCGTCGTTCTCTTCGCCTTCGACGTCTTCGGTGAGGTCGAGCTCGTCGGGCTCGTCGAGATCTTCGTCCTCGTCGGAGGCGTCATCCTCGTCATCAGCGTCATCGTCGGCGAACTCGCCGCCCTCGCCCTCGAGGTCGACGCCGTCGAGCTCGTCGTCGTAGTCGCTGAAGTCGTTCTCCATGAGGTCGTCTTCGCTGTCGTCCTCATCCGCGAGCTCGGCCGCGGCGGCCTCGGCATCGGCGGCCTCCTCGGCGGCCTGGCGGGCCTGCGCCTCGCGGTACTGGGCCAGGCGCACCGACCACGGCACCCAGTCGGGGGCGACGACCGAGCCGGGGCCGGGCAGCAGCTCGACCTCGAGCACGTTCACCGGCGATTCCTCATCGACGCGCGCGACGGCGGCCGCCCAGCGCCAGCCCGGGTAGCCGGGCAGCCGGCACTCGAAGAACAGCGTGAGCACGTGCTCTTCCTGCACCTCGTGGCCTGCGTCGGCCCCGATCGACGCGGGGTCGGTGATCTCGGCGAGGGCGGCGCGGGCCTGATCCCTGGCGGCGAGCAGCACCGGATCGGCGACGGTCTCGGCAGCCTGGGCGGCTTGCTCGGCTTCAGCGCTCTCCGCTGCGTCCACGTTCTCCACGGCTTCAGCGTTCTCCACTGCCCCGTCCTTCCCGACCGGCTCAGACATCGAAATCATCCGCCACGCGCCGCAGCATCGTCGCGACCTTGCGCGCCTGCTGGCGCTCCGGGTACTGCCCGGCCTTCAGGCGCCCGCCCATACCGTCGAGCAGCTTCACCAGATCCTCGATGATGACCGCCATGTCGTCGGCCGACTTGCGCGACCGCTTCGCGAGACGCGGCGTCTCGAGCACGCGCACCGAGAGCGCCTGCGGCCCGCGGCGGCCGTCGGCGACGCTGTACTCGAGGCGGGTGCCCGCCTGCACATCGGTGCCCTCGGGCAGCACGGACGCGTGCAGGTACACCTGCTGCCCGTCATCGCCGTGGATGAACCCGAAGCCCTTGTCTTCGTCGTAGAACCTGACCTTGCCGTTCGGCATGCCTCGTTCCTCTCCTGCTCGATCGATGCGGGAGGCTCGCACCACCCCGATCGCCTGATCCTGGGCTGCGCCTGCCGCCGCCCGAAGTCTTCCGCGGCCGTGGCCGCTCGCTCTGCCAATCCTACCGATGAACGCCCCGATCCCGACTCCAAGCGTTCCCGCCCCGACATCGGCTAAAATAGGAGGGATGTCCAAAGAACGCAGCACCCCGCAGGAGCCTTCGGCGATCGAGCGGGCCCTCGCCTACGCCACGATCGCGATCATCGCGGCGGCACTGCTCTCGTTCTTCGCCACTCTCATCGTCGGCATGATCGACGGGGCGGCGCTCGCGGCCGGGTTCTGGCCGTTCGTCTACGGATTCTCGCTGATCGGCCTGCCGATCGGGTTCGTGCTGCTCATCACGCTGCTCATCCTGAGCCAGGCGCGCCGTCGCGCCGATTTCAAGCGGAACGCGCACAAGAACTGACCATGAGCGGCACTCTCGCGCTCTCGTCGGCCATTGCGGCTATGAGCCGCGATGCCCTCGCCGAACTGGTGGTGCGCCGACGGCCGCAAGCCGTCTCAGGCATCGTCGACCCCATCGGCCTCGCCGTCGAGCTGCTGCGGGCCGACTCGATCGAGCGCGCCCTGCGTCCCCTCGATCGCGGCTCGCTCGCCGCGATCGTCTCGCCCGAGCACGCGAGCGTGGAGCAGCTGTCGCTCCTGACCGCACTCGGACTGCTCGGCGTCGACGAGGGCCGCCCCGTCGCGCTCCCCGAAGCGGGTGCGGCACTCGCCGCGAGCCTCGACCGCGTCGGACTCACGGTCGACGAGCTGATCGACCCGGTCGACGCCGGGCCGCCGCAGCCCGCCGACACCGCCTCCTGGTACGTGCCGGCGCTCGCCTCGGTCGCTATCGCGGCCGAGACGCTGCGGGCGCTGCGCACCCGCCCGGGCAGTTTGAACCGCAGCGGTTCGGTGGCGGTCGCGACGGTGAAGGCGCTCGCAGACTCCACAGGGATCCCGGCGCACGAGATCTCCTGCGCGCTCGACGCGCTGATCGCCGGCGGCCTCGTCGCCCCGATGCCGCACGATGCGCTGCTCGCCTGGACCTCGGGCGCCGCCGAGTGGCTCGAGCTCCCCTCGCCCGAACGGTGGGCGCGGCTCGCCGGCGCCGTCGCCGCGGGCACCCCGGCCCCCCTGCGCGCACTGCTGCGCGAGGCGAGCGGTGCGACCGATACTGCTGATGCTGATGGTCTCGCGGCCGGCATCGACCTCGCCGCCGTACTCCGCGCGCTGCCGCAACGCTATCCGCTGCTCGCTGCTTCGACGGTCGCCGCGGTCGACCGCTTCGCCGAGCTCGCGGCGCACCTCGGCCTCGCGGTCGGCGGCACGCTGAGCGAGGCCGGGCGAAGCCTGGTCACGCAGTCCGTCGACGATGCCGATGGGGCGCTCGCGATCGCGCGGCGCGACATGCCGGCCCCCGCGCCGGGCGTATACATCCAGCCCGATCTGAGCGTCATCGTGCCCGGTCCGCTCTCCCCCGCCGACGAAACCGCGCTCGTCACGTTCAGCCGCCCCGAGCAGACCGGCATCGCCTCGACGCGGCGCATCACCGAGGCGGCTCTGGCCGAGGCGTTCGAGCAGGGGCTCGGCGTCGGCGAGGCGCGCGCCATGCTCGAACGGCTGTCGCTCACCGGCATTCCCCAGCCGCTCGAATACATGCTCGCCTCGCTCGGCGAGCGCATCCGCAGCATCGTCGTGCACGAGCACGATGGCGACGAGGGGCGCACCCGCCTCGAGGTCTCGCGTGCCGAGCTGCGCGATACGCTGCTCGTCGACCGCGCGCTGCACCACCTGCAGCTCGCGCCGTCGGCGGGCGGCGATGCGCTCTACTCGAAGCTGCGCGCCGAGCACGTCGTCGCCGCGCTCGTCGATGCGCGGTACACCGCGTCGTACGCCGACCTTCCGGGCCGTGCCGCGCCGCGACTCGCCGTGCCCGCCGAGCCCCGCGCAGGCCTGCCTGCCGACCTCGTCGGGCTCGTCGACCGGGTGCACGCCGCGGCCGCGGCAGAGCCCGATGCGAGCGGTTTCACTCGGCGCCTCGAACTCGCGATCAAGGATCGCAGCACCGTGCGCGTCACGGCCTCGGCGCAGGGCCGCACCCACATCTTCACGCTGCTGCCGACCTCGCTCGATGCCGGCCGTTTGCGCGCTACCGACCCTGGGGCGGGTGTCGAGCGCACCCTGCCGGTGAGCACCATCACGGCCGTCGAATAGAGGGGCGGCGGTCAGATCACCCGGTCGTTACCCCCGTCGACGCTCAGGTGGGCGCCTGTCGTCGCCGGGAAACGTTCGCAGAAAGCAACGACGGCGTCAGCCACGGTCGCGCTACGAACCTCCGTGCGAAGCAGATTCCGGGTGCGGTACTCGTCGACGCTCAGGCCGTAGTTCGCGGCTCGCTCGCGCAGCAGCTCGTCGGTCCAGATCGCCGTATCGAACACAGCGTCGGGTTCCACCTGGTTGACGCGAATGCCATCCGCCGCCCATTCGAGCGCCGCGACTCGTGCGAGCTGCGCCGCAGCGGTCTTGCTCGCCGAATAGGCGGCGGCACCGGGCCCAGGGGCCGCGACATTCTTCGTCGAGATGAGCACCACACGGCCTCCGCGGGGCGAACGTGCAAGCAACGGGTGCGTCGCGCGGAAGATTCGTGCCACAGCCGTGGTATTGACTCGGAAAGCCCGGTCCCAGACCTCGTCGTCGAGATCTGCGATCGCTTCGCTCGGCGGGAAGATACCGGCCGCGACAACCAGCATGTCGACCCCACCGAAATCGCGTACCGCAGTGTCGATCGCGGCTTCGATCGCCTCGCTCGAAGCGACATCTCCGGTGATGCCCCGCCACTCTTCAGCGGCAAAGGCACTCTCGACGCCCGGGCTGAGATCGATACCCACGACCGCGGCGCCCTGGGCAAGCAGCTGCTCCGCGACCGAGCGGCCGATGCCCGATGCGGCACCGGTCACGATAGCAACTTCTCCGACGAGCGGCTTCGCAGTGCGCCCCGCGAGCTTCGCCTGTTCGAGCGACCAATATTCGATGTCGAAGGTACTGCTCTCGTCGAGCGAGTTGTAGCGGCCGATGCGCTCGGCGGCATCGATGACATCCATTGTGTGCAGAGCGATGTCGTGGGTGATGCGCAGGTCGCGCGGAGTGCCGCCCGTGACCAGCATGCCGTACTCCGCGTCAAGCACCACTCGAGGAGAGGCCGGCAGTTCGGTGATCGGACCGGCGGCACGTGAGCGCTGCCGGTCCACGTACGCCCGGTACTCCGCAGCGAATGCAATCGCATCTCTCCCGATCATCGGCGAGCGCTTCGTGTAGATGACGTGTTCAGGAGTTGCGGTGCCTCGCGAGGTCAGATCGTCCAATCCCTCGCGCTGGGCGAACTCGAGCGCACGCGCCGAGGTCGACTGACGGACGAACTGCGGACGACCGGCGATGCGCGAGATCACCAGGCGCAGGTCAGCGAGGTCGATCAGCGCCCCCGTCCTGGCGGCGTCAGTACCGGGATTTCCCCAGTGTTCCGCGCTGAGCACGGACGCCGCAACGCCGACGAGCTCGCGGTGCCGATTGAGCGCCGCGTCGGCGTCGTCGTCGAAGGTGAACAACCCATGGTTGCGCAGTACTATCGCGTCGACCCCGCCGACATCGGTCCCGGCGAGCAGTCTCGCAAGGCCGAAGCCCGGCATGACATAGGGCAGCACGAGGACGCGTTCGCCCAGCACTTCGACGATCTCGGTGTCGCTTAGGCCGCTGTTCGTGAGCGCGACGATAGCGTCGGCGTGCGAATGGAGCACGACCTTCGCCGGAAGGTACGAGTGGAGCAGCGCCTCGATCGACGCAGTCGGCGCCCGAGAATCGAGCGATGCCTGGCGCAGTTCGTTGACCACGTCCTCGTCGTCGAGCGATGACAGTTCGAGCAGGGCGGCAAGGCGATCCCGTCGCAGCGGCGCGAATCCGGGCGCTTCGATCGTGGCCAGGTCCCAACCGCTCCCCTTCACGAGCACGAGATCGACTTCGTCACCGGTGATATCGACGCCTGTGCTCTTGATCGAGGTGTTGCCTCCGCCGTGCAGCACGAACGATGGGTCTGAACCGATCTCGCGACTGACGCGTACGATCTGCGCGAGATCGCGCTCCTGCTGAGTCGTCATGCGTATTCCTCCCAGACTGCTGACATGGACGTGATGATGCGGTCGAAGCGCTCCGCCTGTTCTCGATATCTTGCCCGATCCGGGCCGGGCTCGACCACCAGTTCGGGGTCGGGCACCACCTTCCAGGCCGACATATCGACACCGATACCTGCGGCGGCGAGCGACGCGACACCGCGCGCTCCGAGCTCCGTGCCGAGCTGGCGCCGGATCGGGTGCCCGACGATATCGGCGAACATCTGCGCCCACTGCGGATTCTTCGCGCCGCCGCCGGCGAGCGTCCACGGCGCGTCGGACACCTCAGCTCCAGAAGCCATGACCTTCTCGAGCTGCACGCGATGATACTGCGTGATACCTTCCGCTACCGCCCGCGCGACATGCGGGAAACCGTGACTCCCCATCGCGCCGAGCAGCGCCCCGGATGCCCCGAGATGCTCCGGGGCTCCGTGTATGAAGGGCAGGAAGATGAGTCCGTCGGCCAGCGGCGGAATCTCCTGCGCGGCTTCGAGCAGATCCTTGGGGGTGAGGGGCCGCTCCGACCTGGCTCCCAGCAGCCTCGCCGCCCATTCGATGCTCACTGCCGAGGTCGGCGCGACCTCCATCGCGAGCATGAGGTCGCGATTCGGCAACAGCGCGTTGATGGTCACCCGAGGCGGTTCGTCGTCGGCGGGCACAACCACGGCGTTGATCGCCCAGGTGCCCATGATCACGGTGACATCGCCGAGCTCGGCAGCGCCTGCTCCGAGCGGACTCGCCACGCAATCCATACAGCCGGCGACCACGGGTACGTCTTCCGGCAGCCCCGTGAGCTGCGCCGTCGCCGCAGTCACCCGTCCGACGATCGCGTCCGAATCGTGCAGATCCGGGAGCAGCCGCATCAGGTCGGCGGGCAGCCCGAGCATTTCGAACACCGCCGGTTCGTACTCCCGGGTGCGAAGGTTCACGAGCCCGCAGCCCGAAGAATCGGAGAGGTCAGCGCTCGGAGCACCGGTGAGGCAGGTCGTCAACCAGTCCTTGCAGGTCAAGGCGCGATAGGAGCGCTGCAGCGTCTCCGGCTCGTGTTCGTGCAGCCAGCGCAGCAGCACCGCGGGCTGCGCTGCCCAGGGCATCGATCCGGTGAGCGAACGAGTGCGCTCGACTTGAACTGCCTCGAGGGCGCCGACGATCTCCTCCGCACGGCTATCCGTAGAGGCGAATGCGGTGCGCACTGGTCGCAACTCTTCGTCGACGAGGTACAGCCCGTTGCCATGCCCCGTGCACCCGAGCGAGGCGATGCTCCAGCCATCACGCGCGAGACCATCGGTCAACTCTCGCAGCACTCCGCAGACGACATCCCACAGTGCCGCCATATCGATCTCCTGACGGTCTCGGGCGACCGCGACACGCGGATTCGGTGCCGCGACCGTCGCGATCTCGGAACCGCTCGCATCGAACGCCGCCGCTTTCGCTGATGTCGAGCCGACATCGATCCCGACGAAGCAGGTTTTCATCGTTCCCCCTGCTCCACGTGAGTTCCGGTTTCCGTCCGCCGAGACCGCCTCGGCTCTGTGCCACTGGCATCTCCAGCGAGTGCACGGGGAGCGAAACGACGGACCGCGGACCGATAGCGCGCGAGCTCCTCGCTAGCGTACTCCCGTGACCATCCGGCATGCGCGACCAGGATCTCGACTGCCCGCGGAGCGCAGGCGAGTGCGACATCGCTACCCAGCGCGATGGTCGTGCGCCGCAGCAGTACGTCCTCGAGCGTCACTGCTCCTTCTTCGCGCACCGCGTAGACGAGCTCGGCGGCGATCGCTCCGCTTTCTTCATCGACGACCTCGCGCAGTTCGGCGTGCTGCTCGGCGATCGCTTCGATACGCCACGCGAACGTTCCATATACCGAGGCGAGACGCAGGGCAGACCGATCGGTCAGAACGCTGGTGGCAGCGAATTGCTGACGGAACTCCCGCACGCCTGCGGGCGGTGCGCCCGGGAACATGGCCGTTCGCGTTCCCGACCGGCGATGGCTCATGCCGAGGGCCGTCTCGATGTGACGCAGGGCCTCCTCGCCGAGGGCTCGATGGGTCGTGTACTTGCCGCCGATGACGCTCATCAGGCCCCGTGCTGTGCCGGTGTGCTCGACGATGTCGCTGTCGCGGGTCACCGACGACGGATCCGAGAGGTCCGCGACATAGGGCAGCGGGCGCACTCCGGAGTACGACCAGAGCACGTCATCGGCCGTCAATCCGGCCGAAGGCAGCAACCTGTTCACCGCGCGCAGCAGATACGCGATTTCGTCATCATTGATGACGATCTCATCGATCGACTCGTCGTAGGGCAGATCCGTGGTTCCGATCATGTACTTGCCGTCGTGCCAGGGCAGCACGAACATCGGGCGCTGGTCATCAGGCGATTCGAAGAATATGCAGGTGCGCGGGGCCCCGGAGAATGCGTCGACGATGAGATGGCTGCCCTTGGTCGGGCCGATACGGCGATCGTGCGCACCGTCGAGCTCGAGGACCTCATCGACCCAGGGTCCCGCCGAGTTGACGACGACACGGGCGCGGAGCTCGCGCTCGTCACCGGTTTCACGGTCGCGGTACACGACGCCGGCGATGCCGCTTCCGTTGTGCAGCATCGTGACGACGGGGGTATGCGTCAGGATCTGGGCCCCGTGCCGAGCGGAGTCGATCGCAAGTTCCATAGCGAAGCGCTCGGTCACGGGAACGTGCGCGTCCTGGAAGACGCCGCCCCATTTCACTCCGCCTTCGGCGACGGCAGGCCAGTTGCGTTGCAGCTGCTTCGAGAAGACGATGCGGTTCCACGGCAGCTTCTTACGGAATGCAAGAATATCGTGCAGCATCAACCCGCACGACAGCATCCAACCGGGCCGAGATGCGCCGCGTGAGAACGGAATGAGCATCGGATACGGCCGCACCAGGTGCGGAGCGGAACGCAGCAGCACGTCGCGCTCGCGGATCGACTCGAGAACGAGCGGGACTTCGAACCGCTCGAGGTACTTGAGTCCGCCGTGGATGAGGCGGGTCGAGATCGCCGATGTGCGCGCCGCGATATCGTCGCGATCGATCATCACGACGCGCAGGCCGCGTCGTGCCGCCTCACGTGTGATGGCGAGGCCGTTGATCCCGGCGCCGATGACGACGACATCGGCCGTGCTGGGTTCGGCGTAGGTGCTGAGCGTTGACATGGATCGCCTTTCGGGCCGGCGAGCGCCCGTTCGCAGGCGCTCGCCGGACGGGATCAGTGGGTGAGGGTCTGGAAGAGCTCGTATGCCTCGGCGTCGGTCAGCCCATCGTGCACGACTGCTCGGACGGCGGTGAGCATCTCGGCCGGGTGCTCAGACTGGAAGACATTGCGGCCCATGTCGACGCCTGCAGCGCCCTGGTCGATCGCACGATACGCGACGCGCAGCGCCTCGCGCTCCTCGACCTTCTTGCCACCGGCGATGACGATCGGAACGGGGCATGCGCTCGTGACGGTCTCGAACCCGTCCTCCACGAAGTAGGTCTTCACGAAGCCTGCGCCGAGCTCCGCCATGATGCGGGTCGCGAGACGGAAGTAGCGCGCATCGCGCACCATGTCCTTCCCGACCGCAGTGACGCCGAGCACCGGGATGCCTGCCGCTTGCCCTTGGTCAACCAGCGTGGTCAGGTTGTGCACTGACTTGGTCTCGTTCTCGCTCCCGATGAAGACCTGCACGGCGAGCGCAGCTGCGTCAAGGCGCACTGCATCATCGATCGAGACAGCGATCTCCTCCTTCGAGAGGTCTCCCAAGACGCTCGGTCCGCCCGAGGCCCGCAGCACGATGCCTTTCCCGTTGTCGGCCGGAACCGTGGTGCGCAGCGCCCCCCGTGTGCACATCAGCGCGTCGGCCTGAGGCACCAGCGGCAGGATCGAGCGGTCGAGTCGCTCGAGGCCCGAGGTCGGCCCCTGGAAGTACCCATGATCGAATGCGAGCATGACGGTCTTGCCGTCCTTCGGGTCGAACACTCGTGACAGGCGCGCGCGCATGCCCCAGTCCTGCCCCGATAGTCCCTTCAAATGGAAATCGTTCCGTTCGGCAGGGGCGCCCGAGTAATCGGTGCCTTCACGGAGGTCGTCGAGATCAGCCATGTGTTTTCTCCTTCTGTTGTGCGTGGTGCGAGTTCTCTGAGGTCCCGGCAGCACCGGGGTCGTCGGTATCGTCGGAGTCGCCGGGCCCCGGCGCGAACGAGCGACGGAATCTGCGCAGCGTGCGCCGGCCGGTTCCCGTGGAAGCCGCAGCGACGACCACGACGAGCACGACCAGCACGCCCTTGAGCACGTTCTGAGCACCGACCGACCAGCCGACGAGATTCAGCAGGCCCGAGAGCAGCACGAAGAACATGGCACCGGTCCAGGTGCCGATGGCGATCGGTCGGCCGCCTGCGATCAGCGTGCCTCCGATGACGACCACTGCGATCGAGTCGAGCATGTACGAAGTTCCGAGAACGGTGCTGGGCGAGATGAAGGCTGCGAGCAGACCGCCGACGAGCCCGGCGAAGCCTGCGCAGATCAGGTAGGTGATCGCCGTGACCAACTTCACCGAGATCCCGGCGCGCTCCGCGGCCGGTGCGCTCTGGCCAACGGCTATCACCGAGATGCCGAAGCGCGTACGGCGCAGCACGAACCAGATGATGGCTGTGATGGCCGCCACGAGCAATGCGGTGACAGGGACGCCGAGCACTTTGGCGTTGACGAAGGCGCGGAGGGAGGGCGCTGCTCCTCCGCGTGCTGAGTCGGCGAGGAGCAGGGTGCCGCTCGTGACGATCAGGCTCGTGGCGAGGGTCGCGATGATGGGAGGAACTCGCAGCAGCAAAATCGCGGCGACGCTCACGAGGCCGGCGATGCAGCCAGAAATGATCGCGGCGAGCAGCCCGATGATCGGGCCGGCGTTCATGCCTACCGCGACGGAGACGTATGAAGCCATCGATATGACGGTGCCGACCGAGACATCGATATTGCCGGGGCCGAGCGTGATAACGAGCATCTGTCCGAGGGCGACGAGCACGAGGAACGGTGCGAGCGAGAGGGCTTGCACGAGCGGGTCGAAGGGAGCGCCGGGGCGCACGGAGATGATGATGCCCCATACGGCGATCACTCCGAGGAGAGACCATCCCCAGGCCGGCCAGACGAACCCGCGGCTTCGCGGGGAGGGCGCTGCGGCTTGTGCGTTCATCGTGCGAACCTCTCGGTGATGATGCGGCCGGCGAGTACGGCGAGCACGATCGCGCCCTGAGCCGCCGACTGCAGGCTGGAAGACAGATTGATGAGGCTCAGCAGCACCGTGATGAGGCCGAGCGTGATGGCTCCGAGGGTCGTGCCGATCGGCAGCGCCCGACCGCCCGAGAAGGTACCGCCGCCGAGGATCACTGCTGCGATCGTCATGAGCGTGTATTCCGTCGCCGCATTGATATCGCCCGACCAGGTCTGCGAAGCGAGGATGAGCCCGGCGAGCACCATGAACACGGCCGCGACCGAGTAGGCGAGCACGCGAGTGCCGACGAGCGAGGCCCCGGTCTTCTCGAGCGTCGCGGCCTGCGATCCGAGCGCTCTGATCCGCGCGCCGGACTTCGCGCGGCGTGTGACGTACCAGCCGAGCACGGTCGCGACTGCGATGAACACGAGAGGGGCGGGAATCCAGCTCGGACGCCAAGTCGACAGCGCCGACAGCCACTGGGGCGTTTCACCGCCGGGCGTCGGGCTGATCTGCAGGCCGACGCCGAGCCAGACGAAGGACAGCCCGAGCGTGACGATGATCGAGGGAACTCCGCGCCGCTGCACTGCGTATGCGATGACCGCATAGACTGCGATGATTCCGATGATGAGCCCAGCCGCGATCAGCGGGGTATCGATGAGCAGCTTGGCGACGATCACGGTTACGAGCCCGACGAGGTATCCGACGCTCAGATCGATGTCGCCGACCGCCATGATGATCATCTGGGCCTGCGATGCGAGTACGAGCGGCACTGATGACATGAGCATGAGTGTCAGGCCCGACACGCTGAGAATACCCGGCTGCAGGATCGCGGTGATGACGAAGATCGCGATCAGCGCGACAAGCGCGAGGAGCGCCGGCGAACCATTGAGTGCGCCGGCCCGGAAGCGCTGGGCCGATGAGGGTAGGGATGCAGTCGCGGTGCTCATCGGTTCTCCTTCGAATCGTGCTGGCCGAGGGCCCGCTGCACATCGGTGTGGTGTTCGGCGCCGAACGAGTCGGCGATGATTCGGTCTTCAGTGATCTCGCCGCCGCGCAGCTCGCTCACGGCCTCTCCGGAGCGGAATACGTAGACGCGGTCGCAGTGCGCCATCTCTCCGTTATCGGTGGAGTACCAGACGATCGAGCGGCCTCGCGAGGCTTCGATGCGCATCAACGCATAGAGCTCGTTCTTGGTCTTCACATCGACGCCCCGGAACGGATCGTCGAGGAGCACGAGAGGCGCATCAGTCGCGAAGGCCCGTGCGATGAGCACCTTCTGCTGATTGCCGCCGGACAGCGAGGTGATGGGGGCTTTCGCCCCGCCTTTCACTTTCAGGCGGTCGACCCAGTCCGCCGCAAGGTCCCGCTGTCTGGGCACCGAAATGATGCCGATTGTCGCCAACTGACGTGTGGCCGAAACGGTGAGGTTATCGGCTACCGTCCAGAGAGGGAAGATCCCGCTTGTCTGCCGGTCCCCAGGCACATAGGTGCGACGCTTGGCCGCTTCGACTCCGCGGCCGCCGTTCCAGAGCCGCTTCAAGAGCTCTTCCTGGCCGTGCCCGGCGAGACCAGCGAGGCCGACGATCTCGCCCGCACGCACCGAGAACGGCATTGCGTTGCCCGGTACCGTGGCGATGGTGCCTTCGTTCGAGTGCTCGAGGCTTTCCTCGACCTCTTCGATGCTCCGCATGATGGCGGTGTCGGCGTGCACGTCTCCGCCCATCGCCACGAGCAGGCGTTCTTCGGAGGTGTCGGATGCGTCGGAGACTTCGACGATACGTCCATCCTTCAGCACGGCGATGCGGTCGGCATTGGCGAGCACCTCTTGCATACGGTGCGAGATCAGCACCATTCCGATGCCCTGGGCTGCGAGCACGTGCAGCGCTTCGTACATCTGCTGCATCGCCTGCAGGCTGAGAGATTCCGTAGGCTCGTCGAGAATCAGCATCGACAGGTTCGGCGTGCACATTGCGCGCGCGATCTCGACCATCTGCCGCTGCGGCATCGGAAGGTCGCTCGTACGCTTCATGATGTCGATGCCGTGTCCCGGGAAAACGCGATCGAGCGTCTCAACGATCTCGTGCTCGGCTCGGCGACGCCAGCTCCATCCGGTCGAAGCGGGGGTCGAGAGCGCAATGTTCTCGGCGACCGTGAGGTCGGGGCAGAGCGCGAGCTCCTGATAGATCATGCGCACGCCGGCCGTCTCGGCCGCATTCTGATTCCAGGCACCGCCGGAATGCCACGCGATGGTGCCGGTGTCGGCGGCCTCCCGACCTGCGAGCAAGCGCATGAGCGTGCTCTTGCCTGCGCCGTTGTGGCCGACCAGCCCGAGAATCTCTCCGGAGACGACGGCGATATCGCCGCCCGCCAGGGCGACTGTGCTGCCATAGCGCTTGGAGACGCCTCGCGCTTCGAGTAAGGTGCGCCTGCCGTGGTTCGTTTCGGGCTCGCGCCCCAGCATCGAACTCGTCATCGAAATGTTCTTTCTCTCGGACTGGTCGGTCATGCGGCGGTTACGGGAGTGCAGGAACCTGGACGTCTTCGCCCTTGAGCAGAGCGGCGATGGCGGCATCGGTCGTCGCCTCATCCCATGCGTTCGCGGCGTACTCGTCGACGCTCAGCGCATCGACCCAGTAGTCGAGGTTGTCCTGGGTCACCTGCACGAGAGGCAGTACGACCTGATCGGGTACCTTATCGCCGCGCTCCTTCGCCAAAGCGACGTAGATTGCCGCGACTACCTGTCCGGGGTCGGTCAGTGCTGCGAACGAGCCGTTGTCGATGCCGCGTTCCTTCCAGAAGCTGAGCGACTTGCCATCGGTGTCGAAGACGACGACGGGGATGTCGCGACCTGCCGACTCGAAGGCCTGGACGACGCCCATGCCGCCGATGCAGCCGGGGACGGCCGCGATCTCGGGCATCGAACCGAGGATTGCGACGATCTCCTTCTGCGCGGTCGGCGAATCGCAGAAACCATTGACTTCGGCGACCACCTTCACGTCGGGGTAATCCGCAAGGATCTCCTGCTGACGGGCGTAGAAGGCCTCGTCCGGCTGAGAACCGATCACGCCGCGGTTGAGGATGATATTGCCCTTTCCGTCGATGGCATCGAGGGCGGGCTGGAGCGAATCTGCGCCCCACTGCGAGTAATCATTGCGAACGACCGTGCCGCAGCTCGTATCCATGTCGGCGTCCAGGATGACGACATTGATACCTGCAGTGCATGCTTCTTCGACCACGGGGATCAGCGCCGTCGAAGAAGCCGGAATGACCATCAATACATCCGGGTTCTGCAGCATGAGACTGCGGATCTGCGACGCCTGCTCGGTCGCGCTGTTCTCGCCGGGCGCGTTGACGACCGAGAACTCCGAGACGACGCCGTCTTTCTTGAGCTGTTCAGCGGTCTTCTCGAACTTGTCGATGAGAGTGAGGCGCCATCCGTTGACGAAGCCGTTGGACAGGGCGATCTTGAGTCCTTCCGGCTCGCCGTCGGCAGTCTCGGAACCATCGCCCGAGCCACCTGCACAACCTGTCATGAGCAATGCTGCAGTCGTGAGCGCCGCCACGCCGCTGAGCACCCGTCGGGTGAATGTGAACTTCATTGTTTTGCCTCCTGGGCTCGCGCCTTCGCGGTCTGGGTCAGATCTTCCACGAACCGCGTCACTCGACTTTGAAGCGCACGCAGCCTTAAGATCCTTATAGTTACCAACTTGTCATGACGAGTTGGTAGTGATCAGATTATGGGCGGCGCACCCGGCTGTCAACTTTGCGAAGATAACGATTCCGCAATGTACGCTCGAGTTGGGTTGCCGCCCTGGCCAGTCATTGAACGAAGGAGCCACGTGCCGAACACTCCGACAGCGGCAGCGCTCGATCGCTCCGCAGCCACACCGCTCTGGCATCAGCTCTCGGTCGTGCTGCGCGAGACCATCAAGTCCGGCAACTTGCAACCGGACCAGGCGCTCCCCTCCGAGGCCGAACTCATCGATCGCTACGGCGTCTCTCGTACCGTCGTGCGCGAAGCGCTTGCCGACCTCGTTCGTGCCGGCCTCATTTACAAGGTGCGCGCTCGCGGTTCATTCGTCTCGCCCCAGCGCCCAGACCTCAAGTTCATCGGCTCCCTCATGGGTTCGTCGGCCGACCTCGCAGCTACCGGGAGGCTGATCACGACGAACGTCATCGAGTTCCGCGCTTCGACTGCGGATGCGGTCGAAGCCGAGGAGCTGAAGCTCGAAGCCGGCAGTCCGGTATGGCGGCTTCGCCGCCTGCGCTCGGTCGACTCGACCCCCTGGCTGTTGGTCGACACGGTGCTACCGCAAGCGCGCTTTCCCGGACTCAAACGCTCGAACCTCGAGAACCGCTCACTCTACGAGCACCTGCGCCGCCATATGGGCGTGCGACCCAGCGGCGCCGACCGCTGGATCGGTGCCGTACTGCCGAGCCAAGACGACGCCACACTGCTGCAGCTGCAGCCGAATGAGCCCGTACTCTCGATCGAGTCGGTCGTCTGGGACGAGCAGGGAGTGCCGTTCGAGCGCTATCACGCTCTGCACCGCAGCGGCGAGTCGCGCTTCTACGTCGGCATTCGCTGACAACGGCCGGCGCAGCCGAGCTGCGCCGGCGCCGCGAGCGCGCGAGCGGGTAGACTGGATCGCTATGACTCTCGGGCCCCTCATCGTCCAAAGCGACCACACGCTCCTGCTGGAGGTCGCGCACCCGGATGCCGAAGAGGCACGCCACGAGCTCGCGGTCTTCGCCGAGCTCGAGCGCGCACCCGAGCACATCCACACCTACCGCGTCACGCGCCTCGGTCTCTGGAACGCGCGCGCCGCGGGCCACACGGCAGAGGACATCCTCGACACCCTGAACCGCTACGCGAAGTTCCCGGTGCCGAGCGGCGTCGCGAGCGAGATCGCCGACACCATGCGCCGCTACGGCCGTCTCACCATCGAGCGGGCCGGCGCCGACGAGTTCGGCGGCGAGCACGAGGGCGCGCTCGTGCTCCGCAGCGACGAGCCCGCCATTCTGCGCGAGGTGTCGAGCGCGAAGAAGATCGCCCCGCTGCTGGGCAACAGGCTCGACGACCGCACCTTCCCGGTCGAGGCGTGGGCGCGCGGCGAGCTCAAGCAGCAGCTCGTGGCGCGCGGCTGGCCTGCGGAGGATCTCGCGGGCTACACACCCGGCGAGCCCTACGGCATCGAGCTCGTCGAGACCGACGAGTGGCATCTGCGCGACTACCAGGCGAAGGCCGTCGAGGCGTTTCAGCGCGGCGGATCGGGCGTCGTCGTGCTGCCGTGCGGAGCGGGCAAGACGATCGTCGGCGCGGCATCGATGGCGGCGCTCGGCGCGAAATCGCTCATCCTCGTGACGAACGCGGTCTCGGCCCGGCAGTGGCGCGACGAGCTGCTGCGCCGCACGAGCCTCACCGAAGACGAGATCGGCGAGTATTCGGGCCAGGTGAAAGAGGTGAAACCGGTCACGATCGCGACCTACCAGATCCTCACCAGCCGCCGGAAGGGCGAATACGCGCACCTGTCGCTCTTGAACGCCGAGGATTGGGGCGTCATCGTCTACGACGAGGTGCACCTGCTGCCCGCCCCGATCTTCAAGCTGACCGCCGACCTGCAGGCCCGCCGCCGTCTCGGTCTCACCGCGACGCTCGTGCGCGAAGACGGCCGCGAGGGCGATGTCTTCAGCCTCATCGGCCCGAAGCGCTACGACGCGGCGTGGAAGGACATCGAGGCGCAGGGCTTCATCGCGCCCGCCGCCTGCTTCGAGGTGCGCGTCGACCTTCCCGAGAGCGAACGCATGGATTATGCGGTCGCCGAAGACCAGGATCGCTACCGTATCGCGTCGTCGACGACGGTGAAGCAGCAGGTCGCCCAGCGCATCATCGCGAAGCATCCGGGCGAGCAGGTGCTCGTCATCGGCCAGTACATCGACCAGCTCGAGGCGATGTCGGAGGCGCTCGGCGCCCCGCTCATCACGGGGCAGACCCCGGTCGACGAGCGCGAGCGCCTCTTCCAGGCGTTCCGCACCGGTGAGGAGCGCATTCTCGTCGTCTCGAAGGTCGCGAACTTCTCGGTCGACCTGCCAGATGCGTCGGTCGCGATTCAGATCTCGGGGTCGTTCGGCTCGCGCCAGGAGGAGGCGCAGCGCCTCGGGAGGCTGCTGCGCCCGAAGTCGACCGATGTGACGGCCTCGTTCTACACGCTCATCGCGCGCGACACGGTCGACCAGGATTTCGCGCAGAACCGTCAGCGGTTCCTCGCCGAGCAGGGGTATGCGTACACGATCCTCGACACCGATGATCTGTAACAGGGTTCACCGCCGGGCCTGAGACCCTGCAGGTCGCGGCCCGGCGGTGAACGGAGCACTGACCGGATCGCCCTTTCGGCGGCGCGGCACTTGGGGAAACCGCGCGACGACCGTGCATCCGTGTGCTCTCTTCCGCGGCGCGGCTGAGGAAAATGGGGGCCTGAGCCGGCCGGGTTCGATCGGGCGTGACGAAGCGCGCCCGAAGCCTCGAATCATCCGTCCATGATGATGCCGCCCTTCGCGGATGCTGCGGTGCCGGGCTCGGGTCGTGCAGCGCGCGGCCGGCCCGCCTGCCAGACGTAGGCCGACAGCAGGGCGACCGCCGCCAGGGCCCCGACGGCCCACCACGGGAACCCCGGGATGCCGGGCCGGTGCTGGGCGCGCTCGATATCGGCGGCCGGCGTCGGGGTCACGCGCTCCCCTGTGACGATGATGCGCTGCGTGTTCAGGCCGAGCGGGGTGCAGGTGACGAGCGTCACCAGGTCCCGGTCGGCCTGCGCCCGGATCGATTCGGTGTCTTCGGGCTCGATGACCCGTGTCTCGATGACTCGGTAGGTGAGCACCTGATCGAGCACCGACACGGTGAAGGTGTCGCCGGCCTTCGCGTGGTTCAGGTCGGTGAAGAGCCTCGCAGAGGGCAGCCCCCGGTGCGCCGTGAGCACCGACCGGGTACCGATGCCGCCGACCGGGAGCGAGGTGCCCTCGAGGTGGCCGACGCCCGTGCCGAGGGTGTCGTCGCTCGTGCCGTGGTAGATCGGCAGATCGATGTCGAGGGAGTCGTAGCTGAGCCGCCCCATGAAGCCGGTGCCCGAGCTGTTCAGCAGTTCGTCGTAGGCGTCTTCGCCCATCGGCTGATCGCCGTCGCCGACGGGCACGCGCGAGTGCGCCGCGAACAGTGCGCCGCTGGCGAGCGAGTCGTTGTACTCGTGCGCCCGGGCGAGCTGGTCGGCCCGGAACTGCGCGCCGTTGTTCGGCGGCAGGTCGAGCTCGGCCTGCGAGATCTCGATGATGCGCGACTGGTCGAGCTGGGAGAACCAGGCGGCGGTCGACGGGTAGAGGAAGACGCAGAACCCGACGAGCATCACGAGCCCGGTGATGGCCTGCAGCCAGGGGAACCGCCAGGTGCCGGCCGACTGCTGCGGTGGCCGCGCGTCATGATGTTCGCGCGGAGCCAGTGTCGAAAGACTCATCTGCTGCTCCTCTCGGCTACCTCGTGCGCCTGTGCGGGAACGGTCTCGGGTGGCGAATCCTCCGATTCGCCACCCGAGTTCAGCGGGGTGAGCGGCACCCGGGCCGGATGCGACGGCTCACACCGCCGCTACCCGATCAGAGCGACCCCTTGCAGTGTCGACGCGACACCAGCAGCGTTCCGGCGCCGAGCGCGATGATCGCGATGCCGCCGATCGTCATGGCGAGGGTGCCGGTCGAACCGGTGAGCGGCAGCGCCGGGCCCGGCTTCTTGTTGTTCACGACGGTGAAGTTCGCCACGTTGACGGTGCCCGGCTCGATCGAGACGGGGTTCGTGATGGACGTACCGACGGTGTGGCCCGCGGGAATCACGGTCTCATATACGCAGTAGTCCTTGGACGGGTCGGTGAGTTCGCCGGCGTTCGAGTTCGCGACCCACAGGCCGAGCGGCGAGGCCGGGGTCACGCCCGTCCACTGCACGACGCCGTTGTCATCGGAGACGCCGGTGGCGACTGCGCCGCTGCCCGGAGCTTCTGCCGGGCAGCTCGCCCCCATCTCGAAGACCTGGAACTCGGCCCCCTCGAGCCCGCGAGCCGGGGTCGAGTTGTCGTTCTTCTGGATGTTCAGCTGCCCCCAGTAGGTGTGGGGGAAGTCTTCGCCGGGAACGACGGTCCCGTTGAAGCTGCTCTCGTAATCATCGTTCACGATGTGGCCCGACTCCGATACCGTCGTCACCTGGGTGACGAGCGTGATGGTGATGTCGCCGCCCTGGTTCGCGTCGAGCGCGGCGAGGCCGGTCGCACCGAAGCTCCAGGTCGTGGCCCCGGTCACGGTGTAGTCGTCGCCCTCGGTGAGCGTCTCACCGCCCACCTCGATGGTCGAGCTCGTGTAGGCCAGGCCCGCGGGCAGCGTGTCGGTCATCGAAGCGGTCGTGAACGTCTCGTCGTTGTTGAACGTCGGGATCGGCACGGTCAGCGTCCAGGTCACGTTGCTGCCGATGACCAGTGCGTCGGGCCGGTCGGAGATGACTTTGCTCGGAGCCTCGGAGAGCTGGTTCTTCGGGTCGGCGACGACGTCGTAGTTCCAACCGTCGCCGGATGCGCCGTTCGACGTCGGGATCGAGACGTAGAAGTTCGGCACCGGCGACACGATCGGGTGGTCACCGGAGCCGGTCTCCACGACGTAGTAGACGCCGACGCCCAGGTCGAAAATCGCCTGCCCGTCGACCGTCGACTCGACCTGCTGGGTGCCGGTCAAGCAGAGGGGATCGGCGGGCGCGGTCGGCGCGCTGTCGAACAGCTCGGGCAGCCCGTCCCAGTTGTCGGCATCCGTGAGGTCGAGCGCGACGCAGGCTCCCCCGACCGTATGACCGACCTGGGTGACGGTGAACTCCACGCCGTCGAGCAGGTCGGCGGGGTCGGGCGTCGGGGTATGCGCACCCGAGTACTTGTTGATCGTGAGGGTACCGGCCGTCGGCGCGCCCGGCTGGTCGGGCGCCGGCCCGGTGACGGCGTTCGCCGCGGTTCCCATCGCCACTGCCCCGGCGAAGACCAGGGCGAGGGCCCCGATCCCTGCAGCCGTGCGGTGGAGCACTGCACTCTTCCTACTCATGTCGTTCACTCTCTTCTGGATTCGTTCTCTGGCTCCGTCGCTGGAACCGAGCGGTACGGGTACGGGTCGTCTCGGGCGGCCGGGAGAGCGAGCGATACTCGCCTCGGGTCTCGACCGGCCGCGGTTCGCGGGGGAAATCTAGACGACCTCCTCGCGTCGACGGCGCAGCATGAGCACGCCTGCGGTGGCGAGGCCCGCGAGCATCACTCCGCCTCCCGCGAGCGCGTAGAAGTCGCTGCCGAGACCGCCGCTCATGGGCAGTGCGGGGCCAGGGATCGGGAGGTTCACCACGGCGTTGCCATCGAGCCCGGCGATCACGCCTTCGAGCGAGCCTTCGCCGATCGTGAAGGGGTGCGCCGTGGTGTCCGGGATGTAGCCCGCGGGCGCCTTCGTCTCTCTCAGCGTGTAGTCGCCCCAGAGGAGGTTGTCGACGGAGAACTTCCCGACGTCGGTATAGGTGCAGGTCGGCTCGGTCGTCGGTACGGCGCTGCCGGTGCAGGTCTCAGCCGACAACTGCATCGTGGAGAAGCCGGTCGGGCCGGTCAGCTCCCATTCGGAGCCGGCGAGCGCCGCACCGCCGCCGTCGACCTTCGACCACGCCACCGAGCCGAGTACGCGCTCGGTCCGGTTCGTCACGGTGATGGTGGCGAGGCCGCCGCTCGTCGCGATGACCGAGTCGCCGAGGCCCGGCGCCCCGTCCCACTGATAGGAGTGGTCGGTCACGACCGGCCAGTCGGCGCGGGTCTCGGATGTCACCGAGCAGGTCGAGCCGAGCAGCACCGTGTTCGATTCGTTCATCGTCCAGGTCTCGCCGGCCTTGATCGGACCCCAGGTACCGGTGGCGGTCTGCTCGCCCTCGAACGCGCAGGCCCAGCCGCCCGCATACGCGGCATCCGCGTCGGCGGTGCTGCCCTCGGGCACGACCTTGGTCACCTGGAAGCCGCCGTACAGGCGCTTCATCTGGTTCGTCACCGTGATCGAGCTCGGTGTCTGCTCGACGATGGTCACCGGCCCGGTGATCGTGGGGCTGTCCCACGCCCAACTGCCGTTCGGCAGCCCTCCGATCGGTGCATTCTCTGTAGCGGAGCATGTCGCCCCCGGCGGAATGGCCGTCGGTGCCGGGCTTCCCGTCGCCGGGGTCAGCGTCGCGGCGCCGGTGCCGGTGCGCGACCAGGTTCCCGAGGCCACGGTCTGGCTGTTCACCACGCAGGCATAAGCACCGGTGAAGGTCACACCGGAGGCTGCGCCCGCAGGGACCGTGGCGTCGAACGCCTTCACGATCGAGAGCGAGCCGCAGGTCGACGGCGGGGTGAACGGCTGCGGTGCCGCCCAGGTCTGCAATTGCAGGCCGCCGGTCCAGGCGCGAACATATGCAGTCGAACCGAACGTCGGTGGGCACCCCGGGGTGCCGAAGAGCTCGCTCGGAAGCAGGAAATCGAGGGATACCGTGTTCGGGCCGTACGTCGCTGCGTTCAGTATGGTGACGCAGTTGCTCCCGGACCAGCTGGTCGGGTAGTCCGCTTGAGAGGTATACGTGCAGATGATGGCCCGAGTATCTTGCCCTTTACTGTTCACCCGGATTGCCGTGCCGCCCAGGCTCCGGTCCGGGCGCGGCACCTGGTCCGCAGCTGGCACATCGGCGGGCCCCCAGGATTCTCCGGCAACCGTATATTCGACTACCCAGCCGAACTCACCGTTCACGCCCGTTCGACTCCAGCTCGCGGTATATCGCCAATCCGCACCGTCCGGGTCGACACTGCTGGTGAAATTGTTGATCTCGGCCTGCGGAGAAGGCGGGCCACCGGTAGTCCAAGTGCTCGTCGGATCCGCGTCATCCGATCGACCGTACGAACCCTTCGCCAGCGTACCCGGAGGGGCCGCGAGCAGATTCGCCTCGGGCGCAGCGGTCCGTGCCGCGGGGCCGGCGGGCTCCGCCGGCGTCTCGGCGGCCGGCGGTTCGGCGGCCGGCTCGGGCGTCTCTTCCGCTGCCGGTGCGAGCACCAGCTGGCCGGTTTCACCCGCATCGGCGGCCGAAGCGATCTCGGTCCACGCGGCGTCATCGCCGACCGCGAGCCCCTCGGGGGCCGCGACAGCGCGCACCCGGTACGTCTCGCCCGCGGCGACGTCGTGCACGGCCCCAGGGTCGGAGTCGTCGACGAGCTGCTTCACGAGCATCGCGCCAGGAGCGGGGTCGAGGTCGAGCCCCGCGTATCCGGCCTGTCCGATGTTGTCGAGAGCGGTGAGCGTGAGCGCCCCTGCCCACTGGCTGTCGGCGCCGTCGTCGGCGACGGAGAGGTTCTTCACGCCCTGCATCTGCACTGTCGTTCCGGGGAGCGGTGTACCCGCCGCATCGATGACGGCGAATCGCAGGTACGGCGGAGCGTCGACGGCCGCTGCGGGATCGGCCGGGTCGGTGGCCTGAGCGCTGCCGGCCGCGGGGGGCCCGGCAGGCAGCGTCTCAGGGGCTGGAACGATCGCAGGGTCTGCGGCGGGCTCTGCGACGGCGGGAGGCTCGACCACCGGCGTATCCGCAGCCGGCGCTTCCACGACCGGAGCCTCGACCACGGGCGCTTCGACCACGGGGGCCTCGACGACCGGAGCCTCGGCGGCGACGGACTGTTCGACGACCGGCGCCTCCGCCGGAGCGGTTTCCTCGGCCAGCGACGGGCTGGCGATACCCATCACCGCGAGCGACGCGACCGCGACGCCCGCGATCGCCGCCAGCGGCTTCGAGCGCGACCACCGCCTCGCACTGTGCGCACGACGGCGCGCCGATCCCTGCTCTGAGTTCACCAGTCGACGCCCCATTACGTCCTCGCCCCCAACGAATTCGAGGGTGCCCTCCCGCACCGGGGAGACGCATCCGTGTATGCATACGAACGCTAAAGAAACTCACAGCTTTCGGGATCCGGGAGAAATACGTATCTTGACAGGATTCGAATAGCGAACGCCTCAGTGCAACCAATGCGCGACCAATACGCCCGCGAAGACGCACGTGCGCGCCACCGGGCCCTCTTCGGAGATTTCTGTGCTTAACTGGGCAGCCATTCGCAGCATAGGGGGGAGCGGGACTGAGGGGGTCTTGTGCCTATCGAGCAACCGTCGGAAGCACCGAACAGCGCGAGCTCTCGGCTGCCTGCAACGACGTCGCCCCTGACATCCGAGCTGCCGAACGGCCCGCTCGAGGCTCGCATCAGCCACATCGCCGACCTGCTCGCCCCGGAGGGCGTCTGCGTCGTACTCGTCGGCGCGCCCGGCAGCGGCAAGGCGTACATCGCCCAGGCCGCCGCCCAGCACTTCGAGAAGGCGATCAGCACCCGTCTCGAGTACGTGCTCATCGGCGCGACCGAAGATCCCATCCGACCCGGCGGAGCCGGCTTCACGGGGGTGCACGACGAACTCGAAGCACTGCTCGAGCGGTTCGAGCACCCGACCGGCGAGACCGGCATGCTCGCGATCGCCCTCAACATCGACCAGTACGACTACGAGAGCACGGTGCTGCTCGAGGGGCTCGCACGCGCACGACGGGTCAGGCTCATCTGCACGGCGCGGCGCATCGCCGGCGCCGCCGACCGGCTGGCGCGCAACCCCGAGGTGATCCAGCAGGCAGTCGCCCCGCTCACGCTCAAGGAGTCGCGGGCGCTGCTCATGCAGATCTTCGAGGTCCATGCGATCGCCCCCGACCTCCTGCGCCGCTGGCACGCGGCGACGAACGGCAACCAGCACGCCCTCATCACGCTCGCCGTCTCGGCTGAGCGCCGCGGTGCGGTGCAGCGGGCACGGCGCACGGCCTGGGTGCGGCCGGAGGACGACATCGCCCCGACCGATTTCATCGACCAGCTCGGCGCGCTCACCCCGATCGAGCGCGAGACCCTCGACTTCGTGGCGTATGCGAGCCCGGTGCACGAACCGGCGCTCTTCCGGCTGCTCGACTCGGCGACGGTCAACGCACTGCTCTCCCGCCACATCCTCACGGTGCACAGCGACGCGGCCGGACAGACATCGCTGCGGACCGAGATCCCGATCGTGGGCAACGCCCTGCGCGCGGGACTGTCGCCGCTACAGCGCGTCGCGATCGCCTCCCAATGCTTCGAGGCTCTGAATCAAGACCCGGCGGCCGCGCCGTTCGCCGACGGCACCTATCTGCGTCTCGTGAAGTTCGGCACCGACAGCGGCCGCCCGCTGCCCGTCGACCTGCTGTGGCATGCGCTGCGGCAGTCGGCGCGGCACGGCGACCTGCCCTTCACGCTCACGCTGGCGCTCGCCGCGATGACGCATCCCGAGGCGCGACCGTCGGCCGAGGCCATCATGCGGGCGACGAACCTCGCCTACTTCCTCGGCGACCGAGACGCCCTCGTCGACGCGGTCGAGGCGCTCAACGCCTTCATCGCCGATGACGACCGCTTCTCGCAGGTCCCGTTCGATACGCAGGCCGGGCTCATCGTCATGTCGGTGCGCTGCCACCCGACGTACCAGAGCGATCCCGCCGCTGCAGCCGAGCACTACGACATGTGGGCGGAGCGGTGGCGTGCGCAGGGCTTCGACCCGCAGTACGTCGTCCAGTCGGCCAAGATCCGCTCGCTCACCTTCGCCGGCAGGCTGCGCGAGGCGTTCGAACTCTGCGCGCCGACCCCTGGCGACCACACCC
This sequence comes from Leucobacter sp. gxy201, assembly GCF_051043335.1. Taxonomy (NCBI): domain Bacteria; kingdom Bacillati; phylum Actinomycetota; class Actinomycetes; order Micrococcales; family Microbacteriaceae; genus Leucobacter; species Leucobacter sp. gxy201. The sequence continues at coordinate 129,697 of NZ_JAMXWS010000001.1, read as the reverse complement.
TCGGCAGCGACCGGCACGCCATCTCGGCCCATGCGTTCGAAGCCCTGCTGCGCGTGCAGCGCGGCGAGTTCCGCTCCGCGATCGCGCTCGCCGAGAACGCGCGCCAGATCATGCTGCTGAACGACCCCGAGCCCAGTACGTCGGGCGACGTCGAGAGCTTCGCGTACTTCCTCGCCCACTGGGCGCGGGGCACGATGCAGTCGACCGACCTCGCGCTGCGCGAGTACGCGACACCCCGCGATGACGTGCGCGCCCTGCGAACGCTCACGCGCACCGTCGAGCTGTCGATCACGCTCTTCGCCGCGCAGGAGGGCCGGTGGGTCGAGGCCGCAGAGCTCATCGGCCCCATCCTCGAGCAGCTGGAGACCGACGACCCGATGCGTCTCGCATCGCTCGCGCACGCGATCGCGGCGCTCACGTATGCGACGCTCGGCGAGCATCAGAAGGCGCAGCGATCGCTGCGCCTCGCCGCCACCCCGGCGCCCGGTCTCTCGCGCACACTGTTCGGCTTCGTCGGCATCCTCTCGCTGCGTGCCCGGCACTGGCTGCGCGACCCGTCCATCAGGAGCCACGCGACCGCGCTCACCGATTGGGCCGCGGAGCAGGACCTGCCGCTCATCGAGCTCGAGGCGATCGACATCTTCGCGCACGAGGCGGGCCCGGCGGCGCAGCGCTACCTGGCGCGCGCCGAAGCGCTCGCCGCGCGCATCGACCAGCCCATCGGCGAGGTGCTGCTCACCCACATCCGCACGCTCGTGGGCAGCAGCTCGAACGACCTCATTCCCGAGGAGCGCCTGCTCTCGGAGCTCGGGGTCTGGCTGCCGCTGCCGCCCGCGGGGTCGCTGACGAGCCGCGAGCGCGAGATCGCGCTGTTCACGGCCCTCGGCTACCCGTCGAAGCAGGTCGCCGAGCGCCTGCACCTGTCGCCGCGCACGGTCGAGACCCACCTCGCCCACGTCTACGCGAAGCTCGCGATCGGCAATCGCGAGGAGCTGCGCAGCTGGTTCGCGCGCTCGCGCGAGCACGGCGCCTGAGCGATCGCGCCATCGCGCACGACCGCATCCACTGTCAGCGACTTCATAGCAAATATTCAGAGACTGGAGTCATGACTACTCAGCACAAGGGACCCCGGATTCTCATCGTCGACGACGAGCCCAGCATCCGCGAGCTGCTCAGCACGAGCCTCCGATTTGCTGGATTCGGCGTGCGGGCCGTCGCCAACGGCGCGCAGACGATCTCGGCCGTTCTCGAAGAAGAACCCGACCTCATCGTTCTCGACGTGATGCTGCCCGACATGAACGGGTTCAGCGTCACCAAGCGCCTCCGGTCGGCCGGCTACACGGCCCCCATCATCTTCCTCACCGCGAAGGACGAGACCGAGGACAAGGTCGAGGGCCTCACCGTCGGCGGCGACGACTACGTCACGAAGCCGTTCAGCCTCGATGAGATCATCGCCCGCATCAAAGCGGTGCTGCGCCGCACCATCCAGGAGGACGAGGATTCGGTGCTCAGCATCGGTCCCATCACCATGGATCAGGACACGCACGAGGTGTCCGTCTCGGGCGCCGCGGTCGAGCTCTCCCCCACCGAGTTCAAGCTGCTGCGCTACCTCATGCAGAACGCGAACCGCGTGCTGTCGAAGGCGCAGATCCTCGACCACGTCTGGGAGTACGACTTCAACGGCGACGCCGGCATCGTCGAGTCGTACATCTCGTACCTGCGCCGCAAGCTCGATCCGCTGACCGAAGAGTCGCTGATCCAGACGAAGCGCGGCTTCGGCTACATGCTCAAGACCGAATCGAAGTAGGGTGTCTCGGGCAGGGGCATCGGCTGCGGGGCAGCAGGGGGCCGGGCCGGCATCCGGCCAGGGATCGCCGACGACCCCCTCGCCCGCCCCGCCCCGCAGGCATCAGCGCGCGCGCAACTGGAGCGACCGCTGGAACGACATCTCGCTGCGCGCGAAGATCACCGGCGTCACCGTCTTCATCCTCTTCCTCGGGCTGATCGTCGCGGGCGTCGGCACGCTGTCGGTGCTGCACCCGATGCTGAGCGCCAACCAGGCGAACCGCCTCGTGCAGCTGCGCACCGACCCGACGAACGCACTCGCCCGCGGTGCGAACACGAACGCGCTCGAGCGCGCCGACGTGCTCTACGCGAACCAGCAGTACTACGTCGGCCTGTTGAACACCGACGGCGATCTGCAGTACGACAACACGCTCGGCAGCGACGCTGCGGTGCCCCAGGTGCAGGGCCTCTCGATGGACCGGGTGCTCAGTCTCGACGACGCCGTCTTCGCCCTGCACAGCGCGCAGGGCGTCGAGTGGCGCGCCGTCGTCAGGCCCATCGCAGGCCCCGACGGCCAGCCGAGCGGCACCCTGCTCATCGCCGAATCGACCGCGGGCATCAACCAGATCATCGCGAACTACGTCACCGTGTTCACGGGCTTCGGCATCGCCGTCATCCTGCTCGGCGCGGCCCTCACGCGCCTGCTCATCACGACGACGCTGCTGCCGCTCGCCGAGGTCGAGAAGACGGCCCTCGAGATCTCCCGCGGCGACTACTCGAAGCGCATCATGGTGCCGAGCACACACACCGAGGTCGGGCACCTCGGCGAATCGCTCAACGTCATGCTCGACCGGCTCGACGGGTCGCTCGAAGACCGGGCGCGCACCATCGAGCAGATGCGCCGCTTCATCGGCGACGCGAGCCACGAGCTGCGCACTCCCCTCGTGTCGGTGCGCGGCTACGCCGAGCTGTACCGCATGGGCGCGCTGCAAGACGACGAACACATCGGCCAGGCCATGGAGCGCATCGAGAAGGAGGCGATCCGCATGACCTCGCTCGTCGAGGATCTGCTCGCGCTCGCCCGCCTCGACGAGGGCCGCGCCCTCGAACGCACCGCCCTCGATCTGAACCGGCTCGCGCAGGACGCGGCGCTCGACGCCCGCGCGCAGGCGCCGGGACGCGAGGTCGCGGTGTCGCTCGATGACGCGTCGCCCGCCGTGCTCGGCGACGAGCACAAGGTGCGCCAGCTCATGACCAACCTCATCGGCAATGCCATGCGGCACACCGAGGAGGGCTCGCCGATCGAGATCGCCGTGTCGTCCGTGCCCGCCGACCCGGCCGACCCGGAAGCGACGGCCCCCGCCCCTCCGATGGCGCGCTTCGAGATCGTCGACCACGGCGAGGGCGTGCCCGAGCAGATCCGCGAGAAGATCTTCAACCGCTTCTGGCGCGCCGACAACTCGCGCAACCGCGAGACGGGCGGGTCGGGCCTCGGCCTCGCCATCGTGAAGTCGATCGTCGATGCCCACCACGGCACGGTCAGCGTGCACGAGACGCCTGGTGGCGGCGCGACGTTCCGCGTCGACCTGCCGGCGGCGGCAGCCTCGACCGAAACAGGCGTCATCGGTACCGGCGTATAGCTGACGCACCAGCGTATAGACGAGATACCGTGCTTCAGGTGCACGCTCGTTCGCGAGCTCTACGCTCGTTCAGCAGATGCGGGGCGGGTGGCGAGCAGGTGTACAGCGGTGGGGAGTCCCGCATTTGCGCTGCAAATGCAAGACTCCCCACGTACCCGCTAGAGCACAGGTACCCTTGCTTCGTTTCCGACCTGGGGGAGTTCCCTGAGATAGCGCCACGTGGGGAGCCGTACCAGCTTAGCCGATGAGCGCGATTACTCCGAACCGGGGGCGCCGGCGGGCGGTTCGGGCGCCTCCCCGACAACCGGGACCGCGCCCGTCGCCGCCGCGGCCTCCGCGAACTGCGCCTCTGCGGTTTCTTCAGCGTCTTCGCCCGCGAACTGCGCCTGGTAAAGGGCGAAGTACGCGCCCTTACGTGCCAGCAGCTCGTCGTGCGACCCCTGCTCGACGATGCGCCCGCTCTCCATCATGAGGATCATGTCGGCATCGCGGATCGTCGAGAGACGGTGCGCGATCACGAACGACGTGCGGTCGGCGCGCAACGCGCGCATCGCCTGCTGCACGAGCACCTCGGTGCGCGTATCGACCGACGAGGTCGCCTCATCGAGGATGAGCAGCGACGGGTTCGCGATGAACGCGCGGGCGATGGTGAGCAGCTGGCGTTCGCCGGCCGACAGCGACGAGGCGTTCTCCTCGATGACGGTGTCGTAGCCGTCGGGCAGCTGACGCACGAAGCGGTCGACCATCGTCGCCTGCGCCGCCGCGACGATCTCATCATCGCTCGCGTCGAGCCGACCGTAGCGGATGTTCTCGCGGATGGTCCCGTCGAACAGCCACGCATCCTGCAGCACCATGCCGACGTGGCCGCGCAGCTCGGCGCGCGACAGCTGCGTGATATCGACGCCGTCGAGCAGGATGCGACCACGGTTCAGCTCGTAGAACCGCATGATGAGGTTCACGAGCGTCGTCTTGCCGGCGCCCGTCGGGCCGACGATCGCGACGGTGTGCCCCGGGTCGGCCTCGAGCGACAGGTCCTCGATGAGCGTGGTCTCCGGGTCGTAGCTGAAGTGCACGTTCTCGAACTCGACCCGGCCCTCCGTGCGCTCGGGCAGCGAGGCGTTCGCCGTGTCGGGCTCCTGCTCCTCGGCATCGAGCAGTTCGAACGAACGCTCGGCCGAGGCGACGCCCGACTGCAGCATGTTCGCCATGCCCGCCATCTGGCCGATCGGCTGCGAGAACTCGCGCGAGTACTGGATGAACGCGGTGACATCGCCCAGCGTCATCTGCCCGGCGGTCACCCTCAGGGCGCCGACGACGGCGATGAGCACGTAGCTCAGGTACTGCACGAACTGCATCGCCGGCATGATGGTGCCCGACAGCGCCTGCGCTTTGAAGGTCGCCTGGAAGAGCTCCTCGTTACGGCGGTCGAACTCCTCGGTCATCTCGGCATCGCGGTTGAAGATGCGCACCAGCTCGTGACCGGTGAACGACTCCTCGATGTGGCCGTTCAGGTCGCCGGTGTGCTTCCACTGCGCCACGAAGAGCTTCTGCGCGCGCACGCCGACGACTCCGGCGATGATGCCCGACAGCGGCAGCGCGATGAGCGCGATCAACGCGAGCTGCCACGACACGGCGAACATCATGATCGCGATGCCGATGACGGTGAGCGCCGACTGCACGAGCTGCGAGAGCGCCTGCTGCAGCGCCTGCTGGATGTTGTCGACGTCGTTGGTCACGCGCGAGAGCACGTCGCCGCGCTGGCGGCTGTCGAAGTAGCTGAGCGGCAACCGGTTGATCTTGGCCTCGATGTCGGCGCGCAGACGGTAGACGACGCGCATGACGAGCTTGTTGAGGATGTACCCGTTCCACCACATCAGGAACGAGGCGACCAGGTAGAGCGCGAGCACGATCAGGATGAGGCGCGCGAGGGTCTCGAAGTCGATGCCCTCGCCGGGCACGACGTTCGCGCCCGAGAGCATGTCGGCGAACTGGCCCTTGCCCTCGGCGCGGGCGCCCTCGATGATCTGCTCGATCGGCACGCCCTTCGGCAGATTCTTGCCGATGATGCCGTCGAAGATGACGTCCATCGCCTGACCGAGCACCTTCGGGGCGATCACGGTCAGTACGACCGAGGCCACCACCAGCACCACGACGAAGGCGAACAACCATTTCTCGGGCGCGAGCAGGCCGACAAGGCGCTTCGCCGACGGCCAGAAGTGCTTGGCCTTCTTCGCGGGCGCGCCGCCGAACATGTCGTCGCCGTCGGGCTGGTAGTCGTCGGGCAGCTCGAACTCCTCGGTCGGAGCCGAGTTCTTCGCGTTTTTCTTACGGGCCATCAGGCTGCACCTGCCTCTTCGAGCTGCGAGCGCACGATCTCGCCGTAGACTTCGCTGCTCTCGAGCAGCTCTTGGTGGGTGCCGCGGGCGACGATCTCGCCGCCCTCGACGACGAGGATCTGGTCGGCCGCGGTAATGGTCGAGACGCGCTGCGCGACGATAATGGTCGTGGCGCCGGCGGTCGCATCGGGCAGCGCCTCGCGCAGGCGGGCGTCGGTCGCGACGTCGAGCGCCGAGAACGAGTCGTCGAAGAGGTAGACCCGCGGCCGCGCGACGAGCGTGCGCGCGATCGAGAGCCGCTGGCGCTGACCGCCCGAGACGCTCGTGCCGCCCTGCGACACCGGCGCCTCGAGCTGCAGCTCCTTCTCGCGCACGAAGTCGGCGCCCTGGGCGACGCGCAGCGCCTCCCACAGCTCCTCGTCGCTCGCGTCGCTGCGGCCGAAGCGCAGGTTCGAAGCGATGGTGCCCGAGAACAGGTACGGCTGCTGCGGCACGAGGTTCGCGGTCGCCGCGAGCTGCTCGCGGGTCAGCTGCGACACCGGCGAGCCGTCGATGGTGATGCCGCCCTGCTGCGGGTCGTAGAGCCGCAGCAGCAGGCCGAGCAGCACGGTCTTGCCGGCGCCGGTCGAACCGATGATCGCGGTCGTCTTGCCGGGCTCGGCGACGAAGCTCACGTTCTTGATCACGGGCTCCTCGGCGCCCGGGAACCCGAAGGTGACGCCGTCGAACTCGACGCGGCCCGCCTCGGGGGTCGCGACGACCGGCTGCGCGGGGAACTGCTGCGACGACTCGGTGTCGAGCAGCTCGCGGATGCGCTCGGCGCACACGACGGCACGCGGGATCATCATCGTCATGAAGACGCCCATCATGACCGCCATGAGGATCTGCAGCAGGTACTGCAGGAAGGCGGTCAGCGAGCCGACCTCGATCTGCCCTGCCTCGACGCGGTGCCCGCCGAACCACAGCACGGCGGCCGTTGCGATGTGCAGCACCATCATGATGACGGGGAACATGAGCACGAAGATGTTGCCGACCTTCACCGATACGTCGGTGATCTCGCGGTTCGCGAGACCGTAGCGTTCGGCTTCGAAGCGCTCGCGCACGAATGCGCGCACGACGCGGATGCCCATGATCTGCTCGCGGAGCACCCCGTTGATGGCGTCGACCTTGCTCTGCATGACGCGGAACAGGGGCAGCAGCAGCCAGACGAGGAAGCTCACGATCACAGCGAGCACTGCGACCGAGACCCACACGAGCCATGACATGCCCGCGTCCTCCTGCAGCGCCATGATGATGCCGCCGATCGCCATGATCGGGGCCGAGATCATGAAGTTGAAGGTCATGAGCACGAGCATCTGGATCTGCTGCACGTCGTTCGTGCCGCGGGTGATGAGCGTGCCGGCGCCGAACTTGGTCGCCTCGAGCGTCGAGAGCGAGTCGACCTTGCGGTAGACCTCTCGGCGCAGATCCCTGCCGATGCCCATCGATGCACGGGCACCGCAGTACACGGCGAGCACGGCCGAGACGACCTGGCCGAGCGAGACGAGCAGCATGAAGCCGCCCGTGCGCCAGATGAAGCCGGTGTCACCGAGCGCGATGCCCTTGTCGATGATGTCGGCGTTCATGCTGGGCAGCGTCAACGCGGCGATGGTCGCGAGCAGCTGCAGTACGATCACCGCGGCGATGTAGCCGGGGTAGCGGCGCGCATGCCGCAGAGTCAAAGTGATGAGGGCCACGCGGGCTCCTTTCCTCAAGCCGGAAAACTGTAGCAGATCGGGCGGGCCTGCGCGAGCCCCGAGTCGACGACCCCGGAGAACACCAGGGGCGGAGCCACCCGAAGGTGACCCCGCCCCTGAGAATTCGCGAAACGCGAAGAGAACTTAGACGAGCTTGACGCCCGCGCCCGCCTCTTCGAGCTTGGCCTTGGCGGCCTCAGCGTCGTCCTTGTTCGCGCCCTCGAGCACGTTCTTGGGGGCTTCCTCGACGAGAGCCTTCGCCTCGCCCAGGCCGAGACCGGTCAGCTCGCGCACAGCCTTGATGACCTGGATCTTCTTGTCGCCGACGGTGTCGAGGACGACGTCGAACTCGTCCTTCTCCTCGGCAGCAGCGGCCTCGCCGCCGGCAGCCGGAGCAGCAGCAACTGCGACGGGAGCAGCAGCCGAGACGTCGAAGGTCTCCTCGAATGCCTTGACGAACTCCGAGAGCTCGATGAGGGTGAGCTCCTTGAACTGCTCGAGCAGCTCTTCAGTCGAAAGCTTAGCCATGATGTATCTCCTTGATGTATGCCTGTCGGCCAGCGGCCGTCAGGCGGGTCCTATTGTGTGCGGATCGGCGAAAGCCGAGCCTTACGCGTCCTGCTTCTCCTGCAGCGCGCCGAAGCCGCGAGCGGCCTTGGCGGGCAGGGCGGCGAACAGCTGTGCAGCGCCGACCAGAGCAGCCTGCATTGCGCCTGCGGCCTTGGCCAGCAGCACCTCGCGGCTCTCGAGATCGGCAAGCTTGCCTACCTCTGCAGCGGTCAGGGCGTTGCCATCGAAGTAGCCCGCCTTCACCACCAGAAGAGGGTTTGCCTTGGCGAAGTCACGCAGAGCCTTGGCGACCGCGACGGTGTCACCGTGCACGAAGGCGAGAGCCGAAGGGCCGGCGAGCTCGTCATCGAATGCGGTGATCCCGGCGTTGTTGGCCGCAATCTTGGTCAGCGTGTTCTTCGCCACAGCGTACGTCGCGTGCTCGCGGATGCTGTTGCGGAGATCCCGCAGCTGAGCAACCGTGAGACCGCGGTACTCAGTCAGCAGAACGGCGCTCGACTCTTCAAACTTCTTCTGAAGATCGGCAACCGTAGCGTCCTTCGTAGCCATGGCGCTCCCTATGTTGTCGTACCCGCGCGACGGATGCCGCTCGGGGGCCGTGCCGCTCGGAGCGAGTCTCGAAAACGAGAAAAGCTCCGGCGCGCACGCACGGAGCTTCGTTCGAGATAGGGATCGGAATCCGCACTCAAGGAAATTCGTACCTGCGCTGGTCTTCGTCGAAGCGCTTCCACTGCGACGAACGTTCCGGGATCCTTGCGGACCCTACCGGCGGTCTTGGGCCGTCGATAACTGTACCACAGGAACCCCGGAGCGTTCAAGCGCGGGTGCGATACCTCAAGCCACGGGCTTGAGCATGTAGCCCGCCACCCAGCACGTCGCTTCGCTCCATGCTCCCTGGGCTGCCGCCGTGGGCGGCACCGCGGGCTGCGCGGAAGCGATGCTTCCGCGATCCTCAAGCCACAGGCTTGAGCATGTAGCCCGCCACCCGGCACGTCGCTTCGCTCCATGCTCCCTGGGCTGCCGCCGTGGGCGGCACCGCGGGCTGCGCGGAAGCGATGCTTCCGCGACCCTCAAGCCACGGGCTTGAGCATGTAGCCCGCGCCCCTCACCGTGTGGAGCATCGGCTCGCGGTCGACGTCGATCTTCTTGCGCAGGTAGGACACGTAGAGCTCGACGACGGTCGATTTGCCCGAGAAGTCGTAGGCCCATACGCGGTCGAGGATCTGCGCCTTCGAGAGCACGCGCCCCGGGTTGCGCATGAGGTAGCGCAGCAGTTCGTACTCGGTGTTCGTCACGGTGATCTGCTCGCCGTCGCGCTCGACCTCGTAGCTGTCCTCGTTGAGAGTGAGGCCGCCGACGCGCAGCACCGGGTCGGGCTGCAGCGCCGCCGTCATGCGCGAACGGCGCACGAGGCCGCGCAGGCGCGCAGTCAGCTCTTCGAGGCTGAAGGGCTTCACGACGTAGTCGTCGCCGCCGGCGGTCAGCCCCTTGACCCGGTCCTCGACCGAATCGAGTGCGGTCAGGAACAGCACGGGGAAGACCGCGCCTTCGCTGCGCACGCGCGACAGCAGCTGCATGCCGTCCATGTCGGGGAGCATGATGTCGAACACGGCGACGTCGGGCGCGTCTTCGCGGATGCGCTCGAGGGCCTCGGCCCCGCTCGATGCGGTCTCGACGCTCCAGCCCTCGTAGAGGAGGGCCATGGAGACGAGCTGGGTGATCGACTCCTCATCATCGACGATGAGCGCACGCCCCCGCTCCTGGTCTCCTCGCACCATTTCTTGCTCCCTCATGTAGGCCCCCACTGTCATTGCAGGTGAAACATTTCCGCTTCACCAGTGCGATCTATCGATTGGACTCGATAACGGCCAACCAAATCATTAATGGTCGCTACTTCACCATACTCGCGCATGCAGTGCGGATTCCGGGAATTTGCGGACCGCGACCGGCATTACTGTGCGAGCTCTCAGTTTTACAGGCGTAAGAAAAACGAGAGCGAACCGTAACCTACGGCTGTTGCGCTGTCCATAGACAACGCGGTACTGGTAAAGATTGGCTCGAAACCGCGAAACGTGGTCTGCGGCACCGGCCGCTCCGCGCCGGCGTGCGAGACTGGAGAGGTGCACACGACCGTTCCCGCCCATCTGAGCCGAATGGTGACCGACGGCAGCGATCGCAATGCATGGTTCACCGCCCGTTCGCGCGGCATCACCGCGACCGACGTCGCCAAGCTCTCGACCCCCCGCTCGATCGAGGCCGCGGCGCAGGCGAAGCTGTACGGCAGCCGGTTCACGGGCAACGCCTACACCGAGCACGGCAAGGCCCGCGAACCGGTCATCGCGGCGTGGGTGCAGCAGGAGCACGGCATCGACCCGAGCCAGGCGCTCTTCCACGCCGAGCTCGACCGCCGGCATCTCGCGACCCCCGACGGGGTGGTGCTGCGCGGCGACGGCCGCGTCGAGCTCGCCGAGATCAAGACGACGAACAAGGAGTGGCGCACCATCCCCCGCCACTACCTGCGGCAGGTCTGGTGGCAGCAGTACGTGCTCGGGGCCGAGCGCACGCTCATGGTGTGGGAGCGGCACGAGAACTTCGTTCCGGTCGGCGACCCGCAGTTCACCTGGGTCGACCGCGACGAGTCCGAGATCGAGCGCCTCGTGAACCTGGCGTCTCAGCTCATCGACGTGCTCATCGACCGCACGACCTGACCGTTCACGAACATGCCGGTCGAGTGCTCGTAGCCGCGCTCGACGAGCTCTTGCAGCGCGTCGTTCACGAGGGCCGCGCCCGGCACGTCGTGCATCGTGGTGCGCTCGGAGCCGACGTAGAGATCGATGTGGCCCGAGCCGAACACGCGCTGCACGGGGCCCCGGCGGGTGCGCACCTCGCGCACCCGCGAGAACGGCAGCTCTGCGCGGTGCCGCACGAAGACTCCATGGCGAAAGATGACGCGGCGGTTCGTGACCGTGATGCGCCGCGTCGACCAGGCGAGCACGGGCGCGATGCCGAGGACGAGGGCGAGCGCGACCGCGCCGCCGGCGGCCGCGAGGTTCTTCCACCCCTCGGCGAACGAACCGACCCAGTAGCCGGCGGCACCCGCGATCGCGATGAGCGCGACCACGGGCAGCACGAGCACGCGGCCGTGGCGGCGTATGCGCAGCACGACCGATTCGGGCTCCAGCGGTTCGAAGGGCGCCGCCCCCGGGTGCCGCGGCGTCGCCCCCGTCGCCGAACCCGGAAGCGCGCCGGTCACCGTGCCGGGGAGCGCGGTGGTCGCCGCGCTCCCGAGCAGGGCGTCGAAGTCTGAGCGGTGCGGCATGACCCCTATTCTGCCGCGCCCGGCTGCGACTCGTCTGCGGGTGCGGCAGCGACGGCGGGTGCGGCCTCGGCGGCTTCGTCGGCGCCGGGCGTCTCGGACGCCTCTGCCGCGACGACCGAGCGCGCCTGCGCCGTCGTGTCGGCCGCGCGCTGCGAAGCGCGGCCCGCGGCCGCCCCCGCCGCACCGCCGGTGACTGCGCCGTTGAGCATGCCGACGAGGTCGATGCCGACCGTATCCTTCGCCATCTCGAGCAGCCCCTTGATGTTGCCCATCGCGTCGCCGGCGACCTTCGAGGTGCCGTCTGCCGAGACGACCGTCATGTTGTCGATCGCGCCGATCGCCTGCGCGTACTCGTTCGCGATCGAGGGCAGCAGGTGGATGAGCTCCTGCGCCAGCACCGCCTGCGACTGCGTCTCGAGCGCGCGGGCGCGGGCATCGATCGCCGCCGCTTCTGCCGTGCCCTTCGCCTCGATCGCGGCGCCCTCGGCGCGCCCCTCGGCGGCGACCGCCTCGGAAGCCGCGATACGCGCGGCGCGGTTCGCAACGCCCTCGCGCTCGATCGCCTGCGAGCGGCCCTCGGCGGCGGAGATCGCGGCGGCCGCGTCGGCCTTCGCGAGCGCCTCGACCCGGTAGGCCTCGGCCTCGGCGACGGCGCGCACGTCGGCGTTCAGCTTCTCGGTGCGCAGCGCGACCTCCTTCTGCGCGGTGATCTGCTGCTGTTCGACGATGGCCTGCTGCTGGATCGCCTGCTCGAGCGGCTCGGCGGCCGACGCCTGCGCCGTCGCCTTGTCGGTCTCGACCTGCACGGCGGCCTGGCGCAGCTTCAGCTCGCGGTTGCGGTCGACGAGCACCTGCTCGGCGGCGATCTTCGCCTCCTGCGATGCCTGGTAGGCCTCGGTCTCGGCGATGTCGGCGGCCTGGCGCACCTTCGCGGCCTCCGGGCGGCCGATGTTGGCGATGTAGTCGGCGCCGTCGCGGATCTCCTGGATCTGCAGCGTATCGACGACGAGGCCCTGCTTCGTGAGCGCTTCTTCGGCGGCCTCGAGCACGCTCTGGGCGACGACGGCGCGGTCGCGGATGATCTGCAGCACCGTCAGGCCGCCGATGATCGAACGCAGCGAACCCGACAGCACCTCCTGCGTCGACTCGTCGATCTCGTCGGAGTTCGAGAGGAAGCGCTGAGCGGCCGCGCGGATCATCTCCTGCGTACCGCCGACCTTCACGACCGCGACGGCCTGCGCCTGGATGGTGATGCCGTCGGTCGTCTGCGCCTCGGTCGTGATGGCGAGGCGGCGCGAGCGCAGCGAGATCGTGAACGACTTCTGCACGAACGGCACGACGAACACGCCACCGCCGGTGACGACCTTCTGGCCTGAGAGATCGCGCGAGACCTTGCCGTCGGCCGACCGCACTTCCTTGCCTTTGCCGCCCGTCACGATGATGGCCTCGTCGGGCTTCGCGATGCGGTAGCGCTTGATGATCACGAGCGCGATCAGCACGAGCGCGATGACGGCGCCGAAGGTGCCGACGAGGGCCGGCGTTACGAGAAACATGGATGCTCCGTTCGAGGGGTGGGGTCGGTGGGAGGGGTTCAGGAGTCGAGCGGTTCGACCCGCACCGAGGTCGAGGTGACGGTCTGCACGACGCGCACGGCAGTTCCGCGAGCGATCGGACCGTCGGCGTATGCCGCGAGCGAGATGCGCTCGCCGTTGCGCACGACCGCGACCTCGCCGAGGCCGGTCTCGGGGATGGCGAGCACGACCGAGCCGGTCGAGCCGATGAGGTCGTCGCCGCTCACTGCGCTGTTCGATTCGGCGCCGCGGATCAGCCGGGACAGCCACCACGCGCCGGCCCCGCCGAGCAGGCCGGCGACGGCGCCGAGCACCGAGGCGACGGGGGTGCTCAGGCCCGCGCCGACGCAGGCGAAGGCGGCGAAGCCGAAGATGGCGGTGAATGCGGCGATGGTGGTGAGACTGAGCGGGCCGTCTCCGAAGTCGAGGGCGTCGAAGATGCCGTCGAGCAGCAGCGAGATGAGCAGCAGCACCGCGCCGGCGACGCCGATGATGAGGAAGATGCCGCCCGCGACGAGCGAGCCGTCGAGCAGGCGCTCGATCCAGTTCGCCATGTCGTGCATGCCGGGCCTCCTCGGGTCGCCGGGGCCGCATCCGTTGTCGAACCCGCGTGGCCTCCAGTCTAGTAACCCCGTTCCCCGCCCCGCACGAGGGCGCCGGCTGTGCAGGGGCTATGCCGTCGGCGGCGCGAGCCTCGGCACGGCGGCGAGCAGCTCGCGCGTGTAGGGATCGCGCGGGCTGGCGAAGAGCTCGGGCCCGCCGAGCTCGACGGGCGAGCCGCCGCGCATGACGAGCACGCGGTCGCAGAGCTCGTGCACGAGGGCGAGGTCGTGCGACACGAACACGAGCGCGAGGCCGAGGTCGCGGCGCAGGGACTGCAGCAGGTCGACGACCTCGGCCTGCACCGACACGTCGAGGGCGCTGGTGGGTTCGTCGGCGACGAGCACGCGCGGCGATGCGGCGAGCGCGCGGGCGATCGCGACGCGCTGGCGCTGGCCGCCCGAGAGCTCGTGCGGGTACCGGGCGGCGTGTTCGGGGTCGAGGCGCACGAGCGCGAGCAGTTCGGCGACGCGGGCGCGGGTCTCGGCGGCGCCCGGCCGGCGGCGCCCGGCGCGTCGGGCGGGGTCGCGCTCGATCGCTTCGGCGATGCTGCGCCCGATGGTCATGCGCGGGTCGAGCGAGGAGTACGGGTCTTGCGGCACGAGCTGCACGGCGCGTCTGAGCGCGGCGCCCCGGCGGTGGGGCAGTTCGGCGCCGTCGAGGGCGATGAGGCCTGCGGCGGGGCGCAGCTGGCCCACGACGGCACGCGCGATGGTGGTCTTGCCCGAGCCCGACTCGCCCACGATGCCGAGCGCCGCGCCGCGGGCGAGCGCGAACGAGACGCCGGTGGCGGCGACCGATCGCCCGTAGCGCACCTCGAGCCCGGCGACTGCGAGCACCGGTGGTTCGGGCGGCGAGGAGGCCGGCGGCGAGGAGGTCGCCACCGGCGCCTCGGTCTCATGACCGGCAGCGGCAGGGATCACCGGCAGCGTCGGCAGCGCCGCGAGCAGGCCCTGCGTGTACGCCTCGGCGGGGCGCTGCACGATCTGGGCGGCCGTGCCGGTCTCGACGATGCGGCCGCCGCGCATCACGGCGATGCGCTCGCACACCTCGGCGACGACCGCGATGTCGTGCGACACGAACACGAGCGTGAGGCCGCGCTCGCGCCGCAGCCGGGCGAGCAGCGCGAGCACCTGGCGCTGCACCGTCACGTCGAGCGCTGTGGTCGGCTCGTCGCACAGCAGCACGTCGGGGTCGCCGGCGAGCGCCATCGCGATCACGATGCGCTGCCGCTGACCGCCCGAGAGCTGGTGCGGGTACGCGCGGGCGATGCGCTCGGCCTCCCCGGAGTCGGCCGACCCGGCGTCGGCCGCCCCGCTACCGGCCGCCCCGAGGCCGACATCGTGCAGCAGCGCCAATACTTCGGCGTGCCCGCGCGATCCGCTCTGCCCGACCCGCCCGCCGGCGCGCAGCGCCTCGCGCACTTGGCTGCCGACGCGGGTCAGCGGGTCGAGAGCGGTGAGGGGGTCCTGGAAGACCATACCGACGCGGCCTCCGGCACGGGCCGCGCCGCCGGCGATGCGGGTGCCGTTCGGCATCATGCCGAGCAGCGCCCGCAGCGTGAGGCTCTTGCCCGAGCCCGATTCGCCGACGATGCCGAGGGCCTCCCCCGGCCGCGCCGCGAGATCGATGCCCGCGACGAGCGGTGGCGCGGGCTCCCCCGCAGGGGCGGCAGCAGCATCGATGCGCAGCCCGGCCACGCGCACCTCGCCCGGCTCGAGCTCGGCGGTGCCCGCCGACTCGGAAGCGCTCGTCGCCGCGGCGGGCGCTGCGGCGCGATCCCTGGCCCGGAGCCCGAGCCGAGACCGCCCGTACTCGCGACCGGCACCGCCCCGCGAGCCGCCCCCGATGCGCAGCGCGTCGCCGACCCCGTCGCCGAGCATCGAGAACGCGATACCGGTGATGACGACGGCGAGGCCGGGCATCGCCGAGATCCACCAGTGCGTCTCGATGAAGAGCTGGCCGTCGGCGATCATGGTGCCCCAGTCGGGAGTGGGGCGGGGCACGCCGAGGCCGAGGTAGCCCAGGGTGACGATCGCGACCATGATGAGCACGATCTCGGTCGCGAGCAGCACGATCGCCTGCGGCAGGATGTTCGGCAGCACGTGCCGCACGAGCACCCGCGCATGCGAGAGCCCGCTGCCGCGCGCGGCCCGCACCCATTCGGCGTCGCGCAGCGCGGCGGTCATGGCGCCGAGCACGCGGGCGTAGCCGACCCAGCCGATGAGGGCGAAGGCGAACACGATACCGGTCTCGCCGGCGCCGACCGCGAACACGATCGCGATGATCAGCACGTAGAACGGGAAGGCGATGCAGGTGTCGGTGATGCGCGCGAAGCCCCAGCCGACCGCGCCGCGCAGGCGGGTGCCGAAGTAGCCGGAGACGAGACCGACGGTCACGCCGACGACGAAGGGGGTCACGGCAGAGACCCAGGCGATGCGCAGGTCGGTGCGGGCGGCGTAGAGCACACGCGAGAAGATGTCGCGACCGAGCTGGTCGGTGCCGAAGAGGTGCGCGAACGACGGCGGCTGGAGCCCGTCGACGAGCGACTGCGCCGTGGGCCCGGCGGGCGCGATGAGGGGCGCGCAGACGGCCGCGAGCAGGATGAGCGCGGTGAGCACGGCCCCCGCGATGAGCGTGGGCGAGACGCGACCGGGCAGGATGCGGCGGCGCGGGATGCGGCGCATCACCGGGCCACCCGCAGTCGGGGGTCGAGCAGCGCCGACAGCACGCCGGCGAGCGTCGTCACGAGCACGACGGCGACCGCGCAGGTGAGCGCGATGCCCTGCACGACCGGGAAGTCGCGGTTCGAGATCGAGATGAACAGCAGTGTGCCGATGCCGTTGATGGCGAACACCTTCTCGACCACGAGGGTGCCGCCGATGAGGTAGGCGGTGTTGACGCTGAGCAGGGTGAGGGTGGGCAGGGCGGCGCCGCGCAGCACGTGGCCGAGCACGATGCGGCGCTCGGGGATGCGGGCGGCGCGCAGCGTGGTCACGAAGTCGGCGCCGAGCACCTCGATGAGCTGGGTGCGCAGCGAGCGGATGAGCGGCGGCGACATGCCGAGCGCGACCGAGAGGGCGGGCAGGAAGAGGCTGTACACGGGTTCGCCGGGGCCGGTGCCGATATCGCCGACGGGGAACCAGCCGAGCTGCACCGCGAACACGATGATGAGCAGCAGGCCGATCCAGAAGAGGGGCATCCCCATGCCGATGGTGGGCAGCACGCGCACGACGTGGTCGACCCAGCCGTCTTTGCCGCGGGCGGCGGCGAGCGCGAGCGGCAGCGCGATGGCGACGGCGAGCAGCACGGCGAAGACGACGATGCCGAGGCTGATGGGCGCCTTCGCGAAGATCATGTCGCGGGTCGAGTCGCCCGTGACGAGCGAGTCGCCGGTGTCGAAGTGCGTGACGATGCGCGTCGCGAAGGCGGCGAACTGCTGCCAGAGCGGGTCGTCGAGGCCGAGCTCGCCCCGCAGTTTCGCGATCGAGGCGGGGTCGGCGCGTTCGCCGAGGATCATGACCGCCGGGTCGCCGGGCACGAGCCGCAGCAGGAAGAAGACGGCGACGACGACCCCGACCATGACGGGCACTACGCGCGCGAGCAGCAGCCCGGTCGCACGCAGTGCCCGCAGCACGGTGCTCAGGGCGCTACTTCGAGGCCAGCCACGCATCCTGGAATCGTACCGAACCGTTCGGCAGCACCGTGAAGCCCTGCACTTCGGCCGTGGTGGCCTTCAGGTTCGCGGGGAACTGGAGGGGGATGTAGGGCACCTGCTCGGCGAGGATCTTCTGGATCTCGAAGTAGATGGCCTGGCGGTCGTCGCCCTCGGGCGTCGTCTGGCCCTCGTTCATGAGCTCGGTCACGCGGTCGTTCGTGTAGTGCGTCCAGTACGATTTGCTGAAGCCCTCGGGGTCGGCCTGGAAGGTGATGAAGCCGTTGGGGTCGGGCGCATCGAGCTGGCCGTTGTTGACCATGAAGTCGTAGTCGTAGGCCTTGAAGCGTTCGCGGAAGGCCGCGATGTCGAGCTCTTCGATCTGCACGGTGATGCCGATCTGCGACAGCGACTCCTGCACGATCTCGGCGATCTGGGCGCGCTGCGAGTTGCCGCTCGGAATCATGAGGGTCACGTCGAAGCCGTCGGCGTAGCCCGACTGCGCGAGCTCCTTCTTGGCCGAGTCGATGCTGTAGTCGAGGGCGTAGCCCTCGTCGTCGGCGGAGTACTCGACGTTCGAGGGGATGAGCGCGTTCGCGACCTCGGCGGTGCCGAACGACGTCGCGGCGGTGATGCCCTCGCGGTCGACGGCGTGAGCGATGGCGCGGCGCACGTGCTCGTCGGCGAACTCGGGGCGCTGGGTGTTGAAGAAGATCTGGTCGGTCGACCAGCCGGGGGTCTGCGAGAGCACGGTGGCGTCGTCGGAGTCGACTTCGGCGGCGTTGGCGGCGGGCACGGCGTCGATGGCGTCGAGCTGCCCGGCGCCGAGCTGCTGGCGCAGCTGGGTGTCGTCGGCGACGAACTTGTAGACGAGCTCGTCGATGTAGGGCTTGCCCTCCTGCCAGTAGTGCTCGTTCTTCACGAAGGTCAGGTCGCCGGTCTTGTCCCACTCCGACACGACGAAGGGGCCGGTGCCGACGGGGTTCTGGAAGAACTCCTCTTCGCTCGCGCCGCCGAAGTCGGCGGGGAAGATGCCGTTCGAGAAGCTCGACAGCTCCGACAGGAACGGCGTGTAGGGCGAGTCGAGCACGATGGTGACCTCGCGCTCGCCGGTCTGGGCGACCGAGGCGATAGGGGCCGAGAAGGCGAGCGGGCCGCCGACCTCGAGGTGGCGGTTCAGCGAGAAGACGACGTCGGCGGGGGTGACATCGGCGCCGTTCGAGAATTTCAGGCCGTCGCGCAGCGTGAACACGTACACGGTGCCCGCCTCGTTCTCGGTGACGTCGGCGAGCCAGGGGCCGATCTCGCCGTTCTCGTCGAACGCGACGAGCGGTTCGAAGATCTTGTCGATCGCGAAGGCGTTGTTCGCGGTGATCTGCTGGTTGAGGTCGAGGTCGTTCACCGCGGCGGTGCGCCCGAAGACGAGGGTGCCGCCGCTGACGGGGTCACCGGTCGGGGCGGGCTCTGCGGCGGTGCCGCCCGAGCATGCGCTGAGCACGAGCGCTGCCGAGAGCGCGGCGGCCGCGAACGCGAAGCGCCGGGTGGTGGGTCGGGTGATCATCGCTGATCCTTTCGGGTGGGGTCGGTCTGGTCGAAGGCGATGGTGCGGCCGTCGAGCACGACGGCGACGATGCGGTCGGGGTCGGTGAGCACGCCCGGTTCGCGGGGGTCGCGGTCGAAGACGACGGCATCGGCGACGGCGCCCGGGGCGATGGTTCCGGGGGCTCCGGCGGGCGGGGCGGCGGCTCCAGGGATCGCCGAGCCCGCTTCCGAGCCCCCGTGTTCGACGCGGGC
This sequence comes from Leucobacter sp. gxy201, assembly GCF_051043335.1. NCBI lineage: Bacteria > Bacillati > Actinomycetota > Actinomycetes > Micrococcales > Microbacteriaceae > Leucobacter > Leucobacter sp. gxy201. The sequence continues at coordinate 110,691 of NZ_JAMXWS010000001.1, read as the reverse complement.
GAGCAGCTCGGCGCCGCCCCGGGTCGCAGCGAGGAGCGCTTCGGCGGGGGTGAGGCCCGCGCCGATCAGCGCTGCGATCTCGTGCGCGCCCGAGCCGTGCTGCTCGGGGGTTCCGGAGTCGGTGCCGACGGCGAGCGCGAGCCCGGCATCGCGGGCGCGCAGCACGGCGCGGGGGTGCTGGGCGACGGCCTCGTCGACGCGGCGGCGGAAGGCCTCGGGCAGCGATCCCTGTCGAATCATCTGCTGCACCTGCCGGTAGATGCGCAGCGTCGGCACGAGCACGAGGCCGCGGTCGGCCGCGCGCCGGGCCTGCGCATCGGTGAGGAAGATGCCGTGCTCGATGCTCGCGGCGCCCGCCTCGATGGCGTCGTCGATCGCGGCGCCGCCCCAGGCGTGCACCATGACCCCGGCGCCCGAGGCCGTGGCCAGGCGCACGGCGCCCCGCACCTCGTCGGGCGCGAAGACCGGTTCGAGGCCGGCGCCGGCGGGCGAGGCGACCGAGGCGGTGGCGACGAGCTTCACCCACTGCGCGCCTTCGGCGAGCACCTGCTCGACGGCGCGGTGGAGCCCGCCCGCGGCGTCGGCCTCGGCGCGGCCCAGCATGCGCACGGAGCACTGCACGCGCGGCAGCGTGCCGCAATCGGTGCCGCGCACGTCGCCGGGCACGAGGCCGCCGGCGTCGCGCACCGAGGTGAAGCCCGCGGCGAGGTTGCGGGCGAGCGCCGCTGCGGTCTCGTCGCGGGTCTCGGCCTCGCCGAGCCGCGCGCGGTCGGCCTCATCGAACGCGTGCCAGGCGAGGTGCGCGTGCGCGTCGACGAAACCGGGGGTGACCCAGAGGGGCGATCCCTGGCGATCGGAATCAGCGCCCGTGCCGGCCTCGAACAGGCCGTCGGCCCAGCTCAGCCGCTGCGGGGCCCCGAAGCCGCCCTGCGCATCGAGCACGCGGGCGCGCGCGATCGCCCCCGATCGCTCCGCTGTTCCCGTCGCCATGCGCGCCCCGCCTCCCTGTGCGGTCTCGGTTCGAGACCCGTCCCAGCACCGCGTACTGGTCTAGAGCTTCAGGTTAACTCGCCCGAAACCAATGGACCACTTCTGGAGCGGGACGCTGAACCACCTTCCCTGAGGCCCGACGGAGCCTCGGCGCCCGCACCCCGGGTAGAATGCCGGGGTGACTACCTCCGCTGAGACCGCCCCCGCCGCGCGTTCGACCGTCGTTCTGCAGACCGTGCGCGGCCTGTTCCACCTCGTCGCCGTCGCCAGCGTGACCGCCTGGGGCGCACTCGCCTGGTCGTTCCCCTTCCCGGGCGTGCTGACCGGACTCGGGTTCCTCGTGCTCTCGGTCGTCGTGTGGGCGCTCTTCCTCTCGCCCCGACCGGTGCTGCCCACCGACCGCTTCGGCCAGGCGCTCATCGAACTGCTGCTGCTCGCAGCCGCGGTCGCCGCCCTGCTCGACTTCGGTCTGCTCTGGGTCTGGCCCGCGCTCTTCGGCGCCGCGGGCGCCGCGATCGGCTACATCGTCTCGACCCGCACTCACTGACCCCTGCGGGCGCTCGGCGCCCCCCGGAATACGCCCGGCGTCCCCGCGGTTGCACGGGGCATGAACATTCCCCAGGCGATCGCCGGCGCCGCGCCCGATCAGCTCCTCCTCGGCCTCGACACCTTCGGCGACGTCGGCAGCACGGCATCGGGCGAACGCATCAGCCACGCCCAGACCCTGCGCGACGTCGTCGAGCAGGCCGCCCTCGCCGACCGGCTCGGCGTCGACGCCATCACGCTCGGCGAGCACCACCGCGACGACTTCGCGCTCAGCTCGCCCGAGATCGCGCTCGCGGCGATCGCCGGCCGCACCGAGCGCATCCTGCTCGGGACCGGCGTCACCGTGCTCTCGAGCGACGACCCCGTGCGCGTCTACGAGCGCTTCGCCACCCTCGACGCCGTCTCGAACGGCCGCGCCGAGGTCATCCTCGGCCGCGGCTCGTTCACCGAATCGTTTCCGCTCTTCGGATACGACCTGAACGACTACGAAGAACTCTTCTCGGAGAAGCTCGCGCTGTTCGCCGAGCTCAAGAAGGAGGGCGCGGTGACCTGGTCGGGCACGCACCGCACCCCGCTCACCGGCCAGCACGTGTACCCGAAGACCGAGCAGCCGAATGGCGTCAGCGCATGGGTCGGCGTCGGCGGCAGCCCGCAGTCGGTGCTGCGCTCCGTGCGCACGGGCATTCCGATGATGCTCGCGATCATCGGCGGCGACCCCGCACGCTTCGCGCCGTTCGCGCAGCTGTACCGCGAGTCGCAGCAGAAGCTCGGCGTCGCGCCGATGCCGCTCGGCGTGCACTCCCCCGGCCACGTCGCCGCGACCGACGACGAGGCCCGCGAGCAGCTGTGGCCGCACTTCGCCGAGAACCGCAATCGCATCGGCGCCGAGCGCGGCTGGCCCGCGACCTCGCGCCACGAATTCGACCGCGAGGCCGACTCCGGCTCGCTCTACGTCGGGTCGCCCGAGACGGTCGCGCAGAAGATCGCGCGCACCGTGCGCATGCTCGGAGCCGACCGCTTCGACCTCAAGTACGCGAACGGCGCGATGCCGCACGCGCAGCTCATGCAGAGCATCGAGCTCTACGCGACCGAGGTGATGCCCCGGGTACGGGAGCTGCTCGCGGGCTGAGCGCACGGCCCGCGGCCCCGTGCCCGCGTGCCCGCTACGCCGTGCCCGCTACGCCGCGAGCTTCAGCGCGAGGGCGACGGCGCCGTGCACGGGGTCGCGGTCGAGCACGCGGATGTCGTTGAAGCCCCGCGCCTCGAGCCGCTCGCGCACCGCCCGCTGCAGCTGCGGCTGGTGCACGAGCTGGCCGCCCGCGAGCACGACCGGGCCGGTGATGCCGAGGCGGCCGCCGGCGCTCGTGATGAAGAACACGAGATGGTCGGCGGCACCCGACACGATCGCCAGCGCCGCCGGGTCGCCGTCGTGGGCGAGCTCGAACACGACGCGGGCGCGCGCGGCCCAGAAGCGGCGCTCGGGGTTCAGCGTGAAGTGGTCGAGGAGACCTTCGGGGCCCTGCAGGCCGCAGTCGGCGGCGAGCTGCTGCGAGAGGTGGTCGGCGGGCTTGCCGAGGTCGATGCGTTCGAGCGCGTGGCGCATGGCCATGCGAGTCACCCAGTACCCGCTGCCCTCGTCGCCGAGCAGATAGCCCCAGCCGCCCGCGCGGGCGTTGCCACCGCGCTCGTCGCGCGCCCAGGCCGCCGACCCGGTGCCCGAGATGACGGCGACGCCCGACTCGAGCCCCGCGGTCGCGAGCAGCAGCTCGGAGTCGTGCACGACCTCGACGGGCACGCCCGGGCGGTTGATCGCCACGAGTTCGCGGAAGCGCTGGGCCGCGGGAGGCGAATCGGCGCCCGCGACGCCCGCCACGATCGCCGCGATGGGCGTCTGGCCGATCTGCGCGAAGACGCTGCGCAGCTGCTTCGCCGCCTCCTCGAGTCCGACCGAGGCCGGGTTCGCGCTGCCCGCGAGCACCTCGGCGACGGTGTGCTCGCCGTCCGAGAGCACCGCGTGGGTCTTCGAACCCCCGACGTCGAGGCCGAGCACGAGGCGCGGCGATGTCACGACTGCGCCCCCGCACCGGTGCCCGCGGGCTCGGCCGGCCACTTGCCGCCGTTCTCCCAGTACATCGAGATGTCGTCAAGCGGGCGGCCCTTGGTCTCGGGCGCGAACTTCAGCACGAAGAGGAAGGCGAGGATGGCGAAGCCGCCGAGGATGGCGAAGACGCCCGCGCCGCCGGTCGCCTTGAGCAGCGGCAGGAACGCCACGCCGACGATGAAGTTCGCGACGAGGTCGCTCGTGAGCATGGTGCTCGAGCCGAGGCCGCGCAGGTGCGACGGGAAGGTCTCGCCGGCGTAGACCCATACGAGGGCGCCGAAGCCGAAGGTGAAGCCGACGTTGAAGAGCACGAGGCCGAGGAAGCCGAGGGCGACGAAGCCTCCGTCGAGGCGCACGTCGGTGGGATCCTGCCCGCTCGCGCCGAAGAGGAAGGTGATGACCATGACGGCGCCCGCGGTGACCATGATGCCGATGCCGATGAGCAGCACCGGGCGGCGACCCATACGGTCGACGAGGCTCATCGACACGAACACGGCGATGAGGCCGATGAACTGCACGAGGGCGGGCAGACCGAAGATGGCCATGTGGTCGTCGGGCGAGAAGCCCATCGCCTTGATGATCTGCGGGCTGTAGTAGACGATCGCGTTGATGCCGGTGATCTGCACGAAGAAGCCGAGCAGCACGACGAAGAAGGTGGCGCGCAGGTACGGCATGCGCGCCATCTCCTTGAGGCCCTGCAGGGCCGAGGGGCGCCCGCGGCCGTCGGCGAGCTCGGCCTCGAGGGCGGCGAGCTCGGTGTGGGCGTCGGCCTCGGGGTCGATCTGGCCGAGCACGCGCACGGCATCGTCGCGGCGGCCCTGCATCATGTACCAGCGCGGCGTATCGGGCGAGCGCAGCAGCATGAGGGTGATGATGATGCCGGGCACTGCGGCGGCACCGAGCATGACGCGCCAGTTGCCGCTCGGGGCGAGCGCCCAGGCGAGCAGGTACCCGAGGATGATGCCGAACACGGTCGCGACCTGGTACATCACGAGCAGCGCGCCGCGGATCCTGGTCGGCGACGATTCGGCGACGTACATCGGCACGACGACGATGGAGATGCCGATCGAGAGGCCGAGCAGCACACGGGCCACGGCGAGCGACGGCACATCCCACGCCAGGCCCGAGAAGAGCGAGAAGAGGGTGAAGGTGCCGGCGACGAGCACCATCATGCGCTTGCGGCCGTAGTGGTTCGCCAGCGTTCCGCCGATGATCGCGCCGAGGATCTCGCCGAAGATCACGTACGAGGTGAGGAGGCCCTTCTCCGCCTCGGAGGTGATGCCGAAATCGGCCGAGATGAAGTCGAGCGCACCACCGATGTTCGACGAGTCGTACCCGTAGATGATGCCGACCGCCGCAGCGGCGATGGCCACGAGGATCGCTCCCCGCGACGAGTTCTTGAGGTCGTGCAGAATGCCCACGCTGGCACCTTTCGTCATGTGCAGATCTTCTGAGCCGGGCCCGACCCCTATAGGACTAGACCAATTCGATGTGCCTAAGATAGGCATAGACCAATCTTCATGTCAAGCAGTTTGCATACCGACCTCCCCCGCAGTATCCACCCGTCGGCAGTTCTCGGGGAACAGGAAGTGCGAGATTGCAACCGAAGGGGGACTCCATGGCCAGCACACCGAAGTACTACACGCAGAAGCTCCGCATTCTCGAGCTCATCGAGCACGCGCACGTCGGCGACCCGCTGCCGACCGAGCGCGAGCTCGCCGAGCGCTTCGGCACCTCGCGCACGACGATACGCCAGGCGCTCACCGAGCTCGTCATGGAGGGCCGCATCGAGCGCACGCAGGGCCGGGGCACCTTCGTCGCCGCCCCTCCCATCATCACGGTGCGCCAGCTCACCTCGTTCAGCGAAGATCTCGACGGATCGCGCCTCGACAGCGACGTGCTCGACATCGGCGAGGAGCCCGCCACGGCCGAGGTCGCCGAGGCGCTCGGCGTCGAGGTCGGCGACGCCGTCACCCAGGTCGACCGGGTGCGACGACGCGACGGCGCCCCGCTCGCTCGCGAGACTGCGCACCTGCCCGGCACGTACCGCGGCATCACCGCCGAACTCACCGAGCGCGGCTCGCTCTACCGCACGCTGCGCGAGGCGTACGGCATCTCGCTCGCCTCGGTCGACGACGAGATCGGCACCGAGCTCGCGAACCCGAGCGAGGCCGCCCTGCTCGACATCGAGATCGGTCAGCCGCTGCTCGTGGTGCACCGCACGGCGCGCGCTAGCGACGGCCGGCCGGTCGAGTACACGCGCTCGGCGTTCCGGGGCGACCGCTTCCGGTTCCGCGCGAGCACCGCGCGGGCGTAGCGGTCGAGGCCCGCCCCCGCGCCTGCCAGCGGGGCCTGGGCAACGATGTCCGCGGCTTCCTCCTGCGTGAGCGGTGCCCTTGTGCACGAGCGGTGCCCTTGGACACGGCTCATACGGGCACCTCTCGAGCGCAAGGGCACCTCTGGTGCCTCTGCTGCCTCTGGTGCTTCTGGTGCCTCTGCTGCCTCTGCTGCCTCTGGCGCCGAGGCGCGGGCGCAGCGGCCTGGCCTCCCCCTCGACTTACCCCTCCGCCTGCGACTCCGGCAGCCAGCGGCCGCGGTGCAGCACGTCGAGCACTGCGAGCTCACCGGCGGCACGACCGGGCGCGCCGCCGAGCACGACCGCGTCGGCGATGAGGCCGGGCGCGAGGTCGCCGACCCCGTCCCAGCCCATGGCGCGTGCGGGCGCCGTCGCGGTCAGGCGTGCGGCGGCGACGAGCGCGGCGGGGTCGGGCGCGGCGCCTGGTCCCTCTGCCCCCCGCAGCGCGCGGCCGCGGAAGAGCGCGTCCATCGTCGCGGTACTGCCGGCGATCGTATCCTTGCCCGTGAGGCGGGCGACGCCGTTCGCGACGGTCACGTCGAGCGCGCCGAGCCGGTACTCGCCGTCGGCGCACGCTGCGGCGTCCATGGCGTCGGTGACGTAGAGCGTGCGCTCGGGGCCGGCAGCGGCCTCGATGCCGGTCGTGAGCGCCGGGTGCAGGTGGGTACCGTCGGCGATGACTTCGAGGAAGACCCGGGGGTCTTCGAGCAGCGCGAGCGACGGCCCGGGCTCGCGGTGGTGCAGCGGACGCATGGCGTTGCAGAGGTGGGTGGCGACGGTCGCGCCGGCGTCGATCGCGCGACGGGTCGTGTCGTAGTCGGCGTCGGTGTGGCCGACGGCGACGCGCACCCCGGCCGCGACGAAGCGGCGCACGGCGTCGAGCGCGCCGGGCAGCTCGGGGGCGAGCGTGACCATGGCGAGCGCTCCCCCGGCGGCCTCGATCACGCGGTCGATCTCGGCGGCCTCGGGCGCGCGCAGCTGGGTCGTGTCGTGGGCGCCGGCGCGGGCAGGGCTCAGCCACGGCCCTTCGAGGTGGATGCCGCGGATGTGCTCGGGGGCGAGCTCGGCGAGCATGCCCACGCCCCGCAGGAGACCCTCGGGCGAGGCGGTGACGAGGCTCGCCATCGACGTCGTCGTGCCGTGCGCGAGGTGGGCGGCGCGCGCGGTGAGCGCCGAGGCGCGGAGCCCGTCGGTGTACCCGCCGCCCCCGCCGCCGTGCACGTGGATGTCGACGAACCCGGGTACGAGCACGACATCGCCGAGGTCGCGCCTGAGGCTCGCGTCCGACCCCGCGCCCGCCGGCACCGGGGCGGGTTCGCCCTCGCCGACGGCGACGATGCGGTCGCCCGCGATCTCGATCCACCCGGGCGAGAGCACCCGGGCGGAGGTCACGACGCGTGCCGCGGTGACGAGCACGGGTCAGCCCGCCTGCGTCGGCTGATTCGCTTCGATGTACTCGTAGTAGTCGGCGAGCTCGAGCTTCGAGGCCGCCGCGCGGTCGAGCACGACGATGGCGTCGCGGTGCAGCTGCAGCGCGCTGGCGGGGCAGATCGCGGCGAGGGGGCCCTCGATCATGTGCGCGACGGCGTCGGCCTTGCCCGCGCCCTGGGCGACGAGCAGCGCCCTGCGCGAGTCGAGGATGGTGCCGAGTCCCTGCGTGACGCAGTGCACGGGCACCTCGTCGGCCGAGGCGAAGAAGCGCGCGTTGGCCTCGCGGGTGCGCGGGTCGAGCGTCTTGATGCGGGTGCGCGACGAGAGCGACGAGGTCGGCTCGTTGAAGCCGATGTGACCGTTCGCACCGATGCCGAGCAGCTGCAGGTCGATGCCACCGGCGTCGACGATGGCTCGGTCGTACGCCTCGCATGCTGCGGCCAGGTCGTCGGCGAGCCCGTCGGGCACGTGCACGCGGGCGGGGTCGAGGGCGAGGGGCTTCGTGACGGTCGTGTCGATGACCGTGTGGTAGCTCTCGGGGTGGTCGAGGGCGATACCGACGTACTCGTCGAGCGCGAAGGCCGAAACGCCGGTCGTGTCGAGCTCGCCCGATTCGACGAGCGCGGCGAGCTCGGCATAGGTGCCGAGGGGCGACGACCCGGTGGCGACGCCGAGCACTGCGGCACGGCCCTCCGCACGGCGCTGCGCGATCTCGTCGGCGATGATGCCGGCAGCGAACTGCGCGACGTGGGCTGAGGTATCGGTGATCACAACTCTCATAGGAACGCCTAGTTTATCTCCAAAGTCGCGGGTGGTCGCGGGCGGGTCGGCAGGCGCGCGGTACGGTGCTCCCCCGGCCGCCGCGAGGCGGTGCCGCGCTGCGCCGGTTAGCGTAACACGCCGTGTCACGATTGCATCACAACGCCGGAGAATCATGCAATCGGGTTGCGAATATTTAGTTCGTAAGTTTTACTAACTTTCATGAACGTCGCAAAGCCGCGTCCTCAGGGCGCATCCGGTGCAGCCGCTCGCAAGCCGAAGACCCGGCGCACGAGCCCCCTGCGCGTCGGCCTGCGCGCAACGCTCGGCGACTCGAAGCTGCACAACCGCACGCTCGTGCTGCAGACCCTCTTCCGCACCGGCCCGCTGAGCCGCGCCGACATCGCGCGCAGCACCGGCCTCACGAAGGTCACCATCTCGGGCCTCGTCGCCGAGCTCATCGACGCCGGCCTCGCCCGCGAGCTCGGCCAGCAAGAGACCCAGCGCCCCGGCAAGCCCGCCATCCTCGTCGACCTCGCCCGCGAGGCCTACGCCGTCGTCTGCCTCGACCTCAGCGACCACCGCGTCTTCCGCGGCGCCGTGCTGCGCCTCGACGGCGAGGTGCTGGTGCGTCGCGAGGCGCCGCTGAACGAGGCCGTCGGCGACGCCGCGCTCGAGCTCGCCACTACCCTCGCGCGCTCGCTGCAGGGGCTCTCCGAGCTGCCGCTGCTCGGCATCGGCATCGGTACCCCCGGCCTCGTCGACGACGAGGGCGTCGTGCGCGTCGCCCCGAACCTCGGTTGGCAGAACCTGCCCCTCGGTAGCATCGTCGAAGACCTGACCGGGCTGCCCACCTCGGTCGGCAACGACGCGAACATCTCGGCCCTCGCCGAGTACGCCTCGGGCGAGTCGAGCGACGACTTCATCCTCATCACCATCGGCCACGGCGTCGGCTCGGGCCTCATCATCGCGGGCGGCCTCGTCGCCGGCCACCGCTTCGCCGCGGGCGAGATCGGCCAGGTCATGGTCGGCACCGATCTCGGCATCGACGCCACCTACTCGCGCGAGCAGGTGCTCGAGCACTGGCTCTCGGCCCCGCAGCTGAACGCCGCGCTCGCAGCCGCCACCGCGCAGGCGGGCCCCGACGCCGCCGAGGCGCGCGACCGGGTGCTGCGCGAGGCGGGCAGCCGCCTCGGCGTCGCCCTCACCCCCGTCGTCGGCGTGCTCAACCTCGCCGAGATCGTGCTCGCCGGCCCGCCCGAGCTCGTCGAGGGGCCGCTCGCCGAGGCGACGCTCGGCATCCTCGGCCGCCGCACCATGCCCGACACGCACGACGACCTCGTGCTGCGCACGAGCCCCTACGACTCGCTCGTACTGCGCGGCGCGCTCGCGATCGTGCTCCAAGAACAGCTGGGAGTCGCCTAAGACTCCCGGTCCCATCGGCGGGCGGATCCGCAGACTCCGTCTTCCACCCCAGCGCCGCCCGGCAGACGCCGGAACGCACATCGAAAGGAAACCCACCATGAAGAGAAAGTTCCAGGGCCTCGCCGCAGCGGCAATGGCATCTGCTCTGCTGCTGACCGGTTGCAGCGCCGGAGGATCGCAGGGCGGCGATGCCGGCGGCGACTCGATCACGCTGTGGCTCGCCGGCAGCGACACCCCCGATGAGCTGCGCGACTACCTGAAGACCGAGTTCCAGGAGCAGACGGGCGCGACGCTCAAGATCGAAGAGCAGGGCTGGGGCGACCTCGTCACCAAGCTCACGACCGCGCTGCCCGACCCGAAGAACACCCCCGACGTGACCGAGATCGGCAACACCCAGTCGCCGACCTTCACCAACGTCGGCGCTTTCCTCGACGTCAGCGACATGTACGACGAGCTCGGCGGCGACGATCTGCTGCCCTCGTTCGTCGAGGTCGGCGAGGTCGACGGCAAGCAGTACGCCCTCCCCTACTACTTCGGCTCGCGGTACATGTTCATCCGCAAGGACGTGTGGGACGCGGCGGGCGTGGCCCAGCCGACGACGCTCGACGAGTTCAACACCGCCGTCACCGCGATCACCGAGGCGAACCCGAAGGGCATCGCGAACTTCTCGGGCTTCTACCTGGGCGGCCAGGATTGGCGCGACGGCATCTCGTGGATCTTCGCGAACGGCGGCGAGATCGCCGAGCTGCAGGATGGCGAGTGGGTCGCGACCCTCGATTCGCCCGAGGCGCTGAAGGGCCTCGAGCAGCTGCAGCAGATCTACCGCACCGCCTCCAACGCGCCGAACGATGCGAAGGATGCGAACCAGTACCAGTTCCTGAACGACTCCGATCAGGTCAAGGACGAAGAGGGCGCCGTCACCGAAGACATCTCGCTGGCTGCGGCGACCATCATGGCGCCGGGCTGGGCCCACTGGTCGATCGGCGACCTCGTCGAGGGCGAGGACGGCGAGCCCGCGCGCGAGTGGAACGACGATGTGTTCGGCACCTTCGCGCTGCCGGGCAACGACGGCAAGCCGGCCCCGGTCTTCGCGGGCGGTTCGAACCTCGGCATCTCGGCGAAGTCCGAGCACCCCGAGCTCGCGAAGGATCTGCTGCGCATCATCTACTCGGAGGAGTACCAGACGATGCTCGGCGAGAACGGCCTCGGCCCCGCGAACCAGAAGTACGCGTCGTCGCTCGGCGACGACCAGTTCGCGCAGGCGCTCATCGAGTCGGCGTCGAACTCGAAGCTGACCCCGGCCGCACCCGGCTGGGCCGCGGTCGAGGCGAAGAACATCATGGAGGAGTTCTTCTCGCAGATCCGCGACGCGGATGACCTCGAGCAGCTGGCGAAGGATACGAACGCCAAGCTCGACCCCATCCTCAACCAGAAGTAGGCGGCGTTTGGGCCCCGACCGCCGCAGTGCGTGCGGGGTCGGGGCCCGATCCCTCTCCGCTTCACCCACCACCCCAGATCTCGAAAGGCCGGCGATGAGCACCCGCACCGCGCAAGCCGAACCCGTCGCCCCGAGGCGACGCAGATTCCGCATCACGCCCTACGCCCTGCTGCTGCCCGCGACGCTGATCGTGCTGCTCGCGCTCGGCTACCCGATCGTGTGGCAGCTCATCACCTCGATGCAGCACTTCGGCCTCTCGCAGCAGTTCGGCCAGCCGCCCGAGTGGGTGTGGTTCGCGAACTACATCGAGCTGTTCTCGCAGCCGCAGACGTGGCTCGTCGTGCTCAGGTCGGTGCTCTTCTGCCTCATCACCGCGGGCGTCACGATGGTCATCGGCGTCGGCCTCGCGCTGCTCATGCAGGCGGTGTCGAAGACGGTGCGCATCATCATGCAGATCGCGCTGCTGCTCGCCTGGGCGACCCCGGTGGTCGCCGCGATGACGATCTGGAACTGGATCTTCGACTGGCGCCGCGGCCTCGTGAACTGGGTGCTCGTGAATCTCGGGCTGCCGGTGCAGGGCCACAACTGGCTGCAGGATCCGCTGAGCTTCTTCGGCGTCGCCCTCATCATCGTGGTGTGGATGAGCGTGCCCTTCGTGGCGTTCTCGATCTACGCGGCGCTGACGCAGGTGCCGGGCGAGGTGCTCGAGGCCGCCCAGGTCGACGGAGCCACGGGCTGGCAGCGGCTGCGCGGCATCACGCTGCCGCTCATCAAGCCGGTGCTCGGCATCGTGATGCTGCTGCAGATCATCTGGAACCTGCGGGTGTTCACCCAGGTGAAGCTGCTGCAGGATCGCGGATCGATCGCCAGCCAGACCGACGTGCTCGGCACGTACATCTATCAGCTCGGCGTCGGCTCGAGCGACTTCGCCATGGCGAGCGCCATGTCGATCTTCGTGCTGCTGCTCACCATCGCGCTGAGCTGGGCGTACGTGCGCAACCTGCTGAAAGAGGATGAGGAATCATGACCAGGCCGGCCCCATACACCGCCCCGCTCGAGGTGGTCGCCCGTCGCGGGCGCGCCACCCCCAAGCGCGTCTCCCGATTCGTGTTCGGCATCATCGGCGTCGTCGTCGCCCTGATCTGGGTGTTCCCCGTCTACTGGATGCTGAACTCGTCGCTGCTGCCGAACGTGGTGCTCGAGAAGTCGACGCCGACGCTCCTGCCCATCGGCGGCTCGTTCAAGAACTTCGCCGCGATCTTCGAGAGCGGCACCTTCCTCCCCGCGCTCGGCGTGAGCCTCGCCGTCGCGGGCATCGCGGTGACCTGCTGCCTGCTGTTCGCGTTCCTCGCGGCGCTCGCCATCAGCCGCTTCCGCTTCACGGGCCGCCGCAGCTTCGTACTCGCGGTGCTGTTCATCCAGATGCTGCCCGCCGAGGGCATGTTCATCGCCCAGTACAAGCTGATGGGGTCGATCGGCCTCTTGAACTCGATCCTCGGCGTGAGCATCATCTACATCGCCGCGGTCGTGCCGTTCACGATCTGGATGCTGCGCGGCTTCGTCGCGGGCGTGCCGGCCGAGCTCGAGGAGGCCGCGATGGTCGACGGGCTGAGCCGCACGCAGGCGTTCATGCGCATCACCTTCCCGCTGCTGGCCCCGGGGCTCATCGCGAGCGGGGTCTTCGCCTTCCTCCAGGCGTGGAACGAGTTCACCGTCGCCCTCGTGATTCTGCAGGATTCCGCGGTGCAGACGCTGCCGCTGTGGCTGCGCGGCTTCATCCAGCAGTCGGCGTCGCGCGCGATCGACTGGGGCGAGGTCATGGCGGCGTCGACGCTCGTCGCCGTGCCGGTCATCATCTTCTTCATGATCGTGCAGGGCCGCATGACGAGCGGTCTCGTGAGCGGGGCGGTGAAGGGATGAGCGCGGCAGGGATCGGCTGTGCGGATGCCGCCGACGCGGCGCTCACCGCCGACATCCGCGCGACGCTCATGCCGGGCTTCGAAGGCTTCACGGCCCCGGCCTGGCTGCTCGGGCTGCTCGGCGACGGGCTGCTCTCGGCCTGCGTGTACGGCACCAATATCAGGGATCGCGCCCAGCTCGAGGCCCTCGGCCGGCAGCTGCGCGACGCGGCGCCGCAGTCGCTGCTCGCGATCGATGAGGAGGGCGGCGAGGTCACACGGCTCGATTATCTCGAGGGATCGCGCTACCCGGGCGCCGCGGTGCTCGGGCGCATCGACGACCTCGACTACACGGCCGAGATCGGGCGTCGCGTCGGCGCCGATATTCTCGCGGCCGGGTTCAACCTGGCGCTCGCGCCCGACGCCGATGTGAACAGCAACCCCGAGAACCCCGTGATCGGCACGCGCAGCTTCGCGGCCGACGCCGAGACGGCGGCGCGGCACACGGCGGCATGGATCGCGGGCCTGCAATCGACGGGCGCCGTGGCGTGCCCGAAGCACTTCCCGGGGCACGGCGACACGGCGCAGGATTCGCATCTCGCGCTGCCCGTCGTCGATGCGCCGATCGAGACGCTCAAGGCGCGCGACCTGCCGCCGTTCCGGGCCGCCATCGGGGCGGGCGCCCAGACGATCATGACGTCGCACATCCTGCTGCCGCAGCTCGACCCGATCGCACCCGCGACGCTCAGCCGCCCGATTCTGCAGGGGCTCCTGCGCGAGCAGCTCGGTTTCACCGGCGTCATCGTGTCGGATGCCCTCGACATGGCCGGCGCGAGCGGCGAGATCGGCATCCCCGAGGCCGCGGTGCGCGCCCTCGCGGCCGGCTGCGACCTGCTCTGCCTCGGCGTCGGCGCGACCGGTGAATCGGTCGCCGAGCTCGAGGCGCATGTTGCGTCCGCAGTGCACGACGGGCGCCTCGACCGCGCGCGGGTGCACGAGGCCGCCGAGCGGGTGCGGGCGCTGAGCCGCGCGGTGCCGAGCAGCGCCGCGTCGATCAACGCAGCACCGAGCGGCCTGCCCTCCGCCGCCGAGATCGCGCGCGTCGCCGAGAGCTTCGCGGGCGCCGGGGAGGCGCGGGCGTGGGTCGCGAGCCACCCGGAAGCCTGGGTGCTGCGCTTCGACACCGACGCCAACATGGCGGTCGGGTGCGCGCCGTGGGGGCCGTTCGCGGCGGCCGCCGCGCCGCTGCCCGGCAGCGAGGCCGACGTCGCGGCGTTCGCACGCCGGTCGCAGCTCATCGTCGATGCGGCGAGCGCACCGATCTGGCCGATCGACGAACTGCGCCGCGGCGGGGCGATCGCGATCGGTCGCGATCTGCACCGGCACGAGTTCGCGCGGGCGCGCATCGACGAGCTGCGCGAGCTCGGGGTGCCCGTGCTCTGCGTCGAGACGGGGTGGCCCGATGCGCGCAGCGGCTACGCCGATCTCGCGAGCTACGGGTCGACCCGGCTCGTCGGCACGGCGCTCATCGAGCTGTTCGAGACGGCGGCGCGCGCCGACGAAGGAGCCCGGTCATGAGCCCGCGCCCCCTCATCGGCATCGATATCGGCGGCACGAAGACCGAGGCGGTCGCGCTCGACCGCGATTCGCGCATCGAGGCCACGGTGCGCCTCGCGACGGTGCCGGGGCCCGAGGCGGTGCTCGGCACGGCGGAGCGCGCGGTGCGCGAGCTGCGCGAGCGGACGGGCCGCGACGACTACGCGGCGATCGGCATCGGCCTGCCGGGCCAGCTCGATCGTGCGTCGGGCGAGATCCGCAACGCCTACAACATGGGCATCGAACGGCTCGCGATCGGCCCGCTGCTCGCCGAGCGCACCGGCATCGACACGCAGATCGACAACGATGTCACGGCGGCCACGATCGGTGCGGTGCACCTGATGGGGCTGCCGGGCGATGTGGCGTATCTGAATCTCGGCACGGGCCTCGCTTCGGGGGCGGTGGTCGCGGGCGCTCCGGTGCGCGGGGCGCACGGGGTATCGGGCGAGATCGGGCATCTGCCGATCTCGCGGCTCGACCGGTCGTGCCCGTGCGGGCAGACGGGGTGCCTCGAGACGCAGACGAGCGGGGCGGCGCTGAAGCGGTTCTGGCCGGTCGGCGGCGACGACCCGGGCCCGGCGCTGCTCGCGGCGATCGGGCGGGGCGATGAGACGGCGCAGCGCGAGTTCGGGTATCTCGTCGAGGGTGCGGCGAGCGCCGTGCGTCTGCTGGCGCTCACCTTCGACCCGGATTCCGTGGTGATCGGCGGCGGGCTGCGGCTGCTCGGCGGGCCGCTCATCGGCGGCATCCGCGGTCACCTGCGGCGTTGGGCCGACGAGTCTCCGTTCATCGGCGAGCTCGGACTCGACGAGCGCGTGAAGGTGCTGCCCGAGGGCTCGCCCGCCGCCGCGGTCGGCGCCGCGCTCTCCGCCCTGCACTAGACGCGGCGCGCTCCGAATCGCCGGACCGGGCGGGGTGCTCCGCTTCGGCGCCGGCTGCACCGCCCGCGGCAGCAACCGGGCCTGCGCTTCACCGTCGATCAGGCGGGTCGGCGCGGCATCGAGCACCGACCCGCGCCGCCCCCGCAACCGGCCGGTCACCTGTGAGATGCCGTCATGCCACGACATCGCACTTGCACATCCGACCCCACCCGATAGCCTTGCTCTATGAATACTCTGCGTCTCGAAGAACTGTCGGCCGCGACGATCGTCGCAGTGAATCAGCTGGGTCTGAAGCCGGGCCAGGAGCAGTTCATCACCCCGGTGTCGTACGCAGCGGCCGCAGCGGTGACTCCGGCGCACTCGGCCTGGCAGCGCGTGGTGCTGAACGACGACCGCGTGGTCGCGTTCGTGCACGGCAACTTCGACCCCGACGCTCCGCAGGAGGAGTTCCGCGCGGCGCTCTGGCGCATCAACGTCGACGCCGAGGCCCAGGGCATGGGCGTCGGCACCTTCGCGGTGAACGCGCTCATCGAAGAGGCCCGCCGCCGCGGTGTCGGCCGCCTGACGGTGCTGTGGGAGCGCGGCGAAGAGGGCCCCGAGGAGTTCTTCCTGCACATGGGATTCAAGCCGTCGGGCGAGACACCGTACGGCGAGATCATCGGCGCGATCGACCTCTAAGGAGTGCAGGGCTCGCTCGCGGCCGGCGCGCGAGGAGTCCTCGCAGCGGTCGGCTCGTCGGTCATCTTCGCCGGCGTCTTCTTCATCACCCCGATGCTCGTCCCGACGAGCGCGGAGGGCCTGTGGGCGATCCGGTGCCTGCTCACGATTCCGCTCGTGCTGCTCGTGCTGCTCGCGGGGCGGCAGCGCGAACTCATCGTCGGCATCTGGCATCGCATTCTGGCGCGGCCGCTCATCATCCTCCCGTTGGTCGCGTCGGCGCTGCTTCTGGCGCTGCAGCTGTGGATCTTCGGCTGGGCGCCCCTGCACGGCCGCGGCCTGCAAGTGGCGCTGGGCTACTTCCTGCTGCCGCTCACGCTCATCGTCGTGGGGCGGCTGCTCTACAGGGATCGCCTCACGTGGTGGCAGTGGGCCGCCGCCGGCATCGCGGCCGTGGGCGTGGTCTTCGAGCTGTTCCGCGTCGGCGGGGTCTCGTGGGAGACGCTCGTGGTGTGCGTCGGGTACCCGATCTACTTCGTGCTGCGGCGCCAGCTCGGCACGGGGCATCTGGGCGGCATGTTCTGGGACCTCGTGATCGTGCTGCCGGCGCTGCTCTTCTTCGTCGTACGCGAGATCGTGGCGACGCCCGCGCTGAGCGAGAACCCGCTGCTGTGGTGGCTCGGCCCGCTGTACGGCCTCACGACCGGTCTGGCGCTCATCCTCTACCTCACGGCGTCCAAGCTGCTGTCGCTCAGCCTCTTCGGGCTGCTCAGCTATCTCGAGCCGGCGCTGCTCATGGTGGCGTCGCTGCTCAACGGCGAGCGCATCTCGGCGGGCGAGTTCGTGATGTACGGGGCGATCTGGCTCGCGGTGCTCGTGATCACCGCCGGGGGCGCGGTGCAGCTGCTGCGTTCGCGCGGCGGCCGGGCGGGGTAGAGTGCATCGCATGGACGACGCGACTCCCGCCGGCGAGCACCTCGATGCTGCCGGGACCCCCGAGGCTCACGCTCACGAGCACGGCTACATCGAGCACAAGGATCAGCTGCTCAAGCGGCTGCGTCGCGCCGAGGGCCAGGTGCGCGGCGTGCACCGCATGATCGAAGAGGATGCGTACTGCATCGACATCATCACGCAGGTCTCCGCGGCGACGAAGGCGCTGGAGCGGGCGGCCCTCGAGCTGCTCGACGACCACCTGCGGCACTGCGTCGCCGAGGCCGCGGGCGAGGGCGGCGAGGTGGCGGCGGCGAAGCTCAAGGAGGCGTCTGACGCGATCGCGCGCCTCGTGCGGTGATGAACACCTGACCTCTGCACATGTCAATTCGATGGTAAACTGACACTTGTAGCAGTCAGGTGTTCGGAGGTCGATCGTGGTTCAACGCACTTCCCCGGCCCGAAAGCGGTCGCTCGAGGCATTCGGCAGGCATCTGCATGATTGGCGCAAGCTCCACGGGCTCAGCGCGTCAGAGCTCGCGAGGCGGGCGCACGTCTCCCGCGATACGCTGCGGGCGATCGAGCAGGGGTCGGGTACGACGCAGCTCGACTCCGTGCTGGCAGTGGCGTCGGCCCTCGGAATCATCGACACGCTCGTTGCGGCGGCCGACCCGCTCAGCACCGATGCCGGGCGCGCGCTCGCGCTGGAGCAAGCAGGCGCGAGATGAAGCTCCACGATTCGCTCTCCGTGTACGTCGAGCTCGACGGTCGCACGATGCGAGCGGGCGAGCTCGGCGCCTCGTTTCTCGGCGGGCGGCAGGTCGGCGGCAGCTGGTTCCGATACGAGCAGGGCTATGTCGACTCCGTCGATGCGTACCCGCTCTCCCCCGATCTCGAGTTCGCGCAGGGCACGATTCGCACCGGCGCCGACCGCAGCCTGTTCCTCGCGTTCCAAGACCTGACCCCCGATGACTGGGGCCGTACGGTCATCGACGCGAAGCTGTCGAACGACCGTGCTGCGGGTCTCGGAGCACCGAGTACGATCGGCGAATTCGACTACCTGTCGCTCTCCGGCGATGCGGCACGACTGGGGGCGATACGCTTCCAACCCGCCGGAGGCGGAGAGTGGGTGGCCGACGTACCGGTGCCGCGGCTCGAAGATCACGGACTCGACGCGTTTACGAACGCGGCGGCCCGTTTCGAGGAGCACGAGGCCGATGAGGCGGATCTCGAACTTCTCGGCGCCCCGGGCACTTCGGCCGGTGGTGCACGTCCGAAGGTCGCAGCGATGGTCGACGGGAAGCTCAAGATGCTCAAGCTTCCGTCGGAGCGCGACCGCGGCCGCGACGGCGAGGCCTGGGAATTCGCGGCCATCGAACTCGCTCGGCGAGCCGGGATCTCGGTGCAATCGGGGAGGCTCCTGCGCAGCAGCGGGGGCAGCTCGACTCTCGTCGTGGACAGGTTCGATCGCCGGGAGAACGGCGGCCGCATCGGTTTCATCTCCGCTCGCACCGCGATGGGCCTCGCCGAGCACGGTCACGACAGCACCACTTATGAGGATCTTGCCGACACCGTCGACCATCTCTCGGGCGGCGACCGACGGCAGCTGCGCGATCTCTTCAAGCGGATCGCCCTGACCGTGCTCATCAACAGCGTCGATGACCATTGGAAAAACCATGGCTTCTTGCGCGACCGGGGTCGCTGGGGGTTGAGCCCGGCGTTCGACATCAACCCGTCGCGCAGCGTCGGGGCGGTCACGTCTCGCGCGATCTCGCCGAAGGACGACCCGCGGCGACGGGATATCAGGCACCTCACCGAGTCGCGAAGCGTCTATTCGCTCTCCGCGAGCGATGCCGGTCGCGCCCTCGGCGAGGTGCTCGACGCGGTGCGCAGCTGGCCTGAGGTCGCGCGCGCCGCAGGCATTCCCGACTCCGAGATCACCCACATGGCTCGCGCGTTTTCGCCCGAGCAGCAGGAGCACGCATTGCGCGAGATCACGATGCTTAGCGGCGGCGGTCCGTCGACGACCATCTCGATAGCGGCCCCGAGCAGATCGGTTGCTGCACCGGCCGAAGGCTCGAACGCGCCGCAGGCCGGCGCAGTCTGGGTGCGCGGCCACATGCGAGGGGGCGCATGGGTCGAGGGGTTCTGGCGCGCCGGCGCCCGCTGAGCTGCGACCTCTCAGTGCCGGGGCCCCGACATCGAAGTGTGCTGAAAGGCCTCGAGGGGCGAGAGATCGGGCGATCCGACAGGGATCAGCTCGATCTCTCGCCCCTCGACGGGGTCGCGCCCGGGCCAGTGCGGCCCGGGCGCTCGGCACCCGCTACACGCGGCGGCGCAGCGTACGGGCCGCGAGCACGGCGCCCGCCGCGATAAGCAGCGCTGCTCCGACGCCGATCGGCGCGAGGGTCGCGCTGCCGGTCTGCGGCAGCGCCGACTTCGAGGCGGGCGTCTTGCCCGGCGTCTTGCCGTCGGGCTTCGTCGGGTCGACAGGCTTCGGCGGCACGACCGCCGCGCGCACCGTGACGGCGGCGACGCGCTCGAGGCCGTCCTGCCCCGCCGTCAGCGTGAGCTCCGCATCGGCGATGCCCTCGGGCACCGTCCAGGTCGCGGCGATGTTGCCGTCCGCGTCGACGAGCGTCTCGAAGGGGGCGCCGACCGTGACGCCGTCGGCATCGGTGAAGGTCAGCGCGACCGGCGAGCCGGCCGGGTTCCACCCGCTGCCCGAAATGGCGACGGTGCCGCTCGGGTCGACTGCGGGTTCGGCGATCGCGACGGTCGGCGACGGCACCATGCGCACCGCAGACGAGGCGAGCCCGATGTGCGTCAGGGTCGAGTGGTGGAAGGTCGGCAGCATCGTGATGCCGACGGCGCGCACCGTGAACGAGTCGCCCGGGCCGGCCGGCTCCGTCTGCTCGTTGATGACGACCGATGCGATGCTCGGCATGAGCCCGTCGAAGGCGCTCGTGATGTCGAGGTAGAGCTCGGCGACGACCGCATCGACCTCGGCGATGATCTGCGCTTCGACGTCGACGAGCTGCTCCATGAGCGGCGCGACCACGCCCTGCACGAGCGGCGGCAGCACGGTCGGCACGGCGGCGTTCAGACTGTAGACCAGGCCGCTGACGATGATGCAGTTGAAGCCGCTGCAGGCGCCGGGCACCGTCGCAACATTCGATGCGAACGCACTCGTGCCGTCGGCGAAGGCGTCCAGGCTTCCCGAGCCGGTCAGCGTGCCCGCTGCGACGATGTTGCCGTTGAGCGCGGGCGTCAGCGGAGTATCCGCGCGCAGCGCGATATCGGCGCTCAGCGCGATCGGCGTCGCGTGGATCGCGGCGACCACCCCGTCGGCGAACATCGGCGTCGTCTTGCCGAGCGCGTTCGCGACCGCGGCCGAGATCGCGGCCATGTTCGCCTCGGTGAAGACGACGGTGTTCGGGGCGAGGCCTTCGAGGCTGCCGCCGAAGAGCACGCTCAGGTCGAGCGAGATCTCGCCGGTCGCGATGTCGACGGCGGCGAGCCCGTCATCGCTGGCGACGACCCCGCCGGTCGCGGCCATGACGTCGGCGACGACGGTGTCGAAGTTCGGCGCGGTCACCTGCAGGGATGCGGCGCCCGGCTCGACGGTGCCGACGCTCTGCACGGGGATGTTCGGGATCGTACCCGCCGGCAGGTTCACGACGCCGCCGGGCGCGACGAGCTCGATCGCCTCGGCGACGAGCGCGCTCGCGGCCTGCATCGATCCGTCGACGAGCACCGGCAGACCGGTGAGCGCCGGGCTCGTGAGTTCGAGGGTCATGCCGTCGATGCCGTAGGCGCTGCTCGCCGCTGCATACGCGTCTTTCGCGGCGAGGCTCGAGAGCTCGCCGATCTGCAGGTCGATCTGGCTGAGCAGGTGGCGGGTCACCGGGGTGACGCCGAGCGAGTCGAAGGCCGACGCGAGGTTCACGATGGTCGTGCCGCCGCCGGTCGCGTCGGGGTCGCCCCCGACGGCGCCGCTGAGCGCGATAGCCGGGTCGTGCTCCGAAGCCTCGGCGATCCCTGAGATGCTGTTCTGCCCGATGTCGAGCAGCCCGTGCCCGGTCGATGCGTCGTAGACCAGCGGCACGCCGCCCCACGACCCCTCGTGCAGCGCGACCCGGTCGGTCAGCGCCGCGAACGCCGCGTGGTCGAACTGCGCCTGGTCGCTCGGCGTACCCGGGGCTGCGGCTCGCGCCGCCGCGAACTCTGCCCCGCCGAGCTCGACGCCGCTCACCGACACGAATGCGGCCGATGCCGACGCCGTCTCGCCCGGCATGGCAGTCGCCGGCAGTGCCGCGCCGAGGCACAGGAGCGCCCCGACCGTCAGCGATGCCGCACCCGACACCAGTACTCGTTTCGGTTGCGGGCGCACGCGCGCTCCCGGTTGCTTCATTGCATCTCCCCCAAGAAGTTCTGTGAATGCTCCAGGGAGACCCTACGAAACTTGGACGCCGTTCGGGTTTCTTTGCGCATTTCAGTCGCAGCGTGCACGATCTGGCGCCATGCCCGCCGAGAATGCGCCTCGAGGGGCGAGAGATCGGGCGATCCGACAGGGATCAGCGCAATCTCTCGCCCCTCGATGGGATCTCGGCCCGGGTCAGTGCGTCACGTGCATTCAGCGCCCGCTACGCGCGGCGCCGCCGCCGCGTGCGGGCCGCGAGCACGGCGCCCGCAGCGACGAGCAGCCCGCCGAGGCCGAGCAGCGCGCCGAGCGCCCCGGACCCGGTGCTCGCGAGCCCGGGCTCGTGCCCGGCCGCAGTACCCGCAGTGCCCGCAGTGCCCGAGGCGTCCGAGGCGCCTGCAGCACCGGTCGCGCCCGTGTCGGCGCCGCCACCCGCGGCACCGGCATCGGCATGCGCACCCGCGGCACCGGCTGCTCCCCCGGCCCCACCGGAACCGGCGCCCCCTGCACCGGCTCCGGCAGTCCCTCCGTCGCCGTCGAGCTGCACGGCATCGGCGGTCGACGGCGCGACGAGACCGTCGCGATAGCCGTCGTAGCTCGCGACGACCTCGGTGATGCCCGCGGGCGCTTCGACCGAGGCGGCGCCGCCCGTGAGCACGACGGTCTCGCTCCACGCGCCATCGGCGGCGAGCGCAGCACCAGCACCAGCACCGGCCCCGGCACCGGCCGCCGTGAACGTCACGGTGCCGGCCACGTCTCCCCCGTCCGCGGCGGTGACCGTCGTGGTGACGGTGCGACCGTCGACGGCGCTCGTCGCGGTCGACGCGACGGCCTCGACCGCGCGCCACCCGTGCATGGCGTCGAGCACCTGCTGCGTGACGCTCACGAAGGCGCCGTGGCGGGGGCTCTTCGGCAGGCCGCCGTCGTGGGCGACCCAGTCGGCGCGCTGCGAGACGCGGTCGGTCTCGGTGCTCGAGGCGATCGCGTCTCCGGTGGTGACGAAGGCGCGGTAGCCGCCGGCGCTGTAGTTATCGACGAGGAAGACGTAGCCGTCGCCCGACGGGTTGCTCGGGTCGCCCGCGTTGAGACGGATGATCTCGGGGCCTTCGCCGGCGTGCCCGGTGATCGGGGTGGTCATGGCGGTGTCGGTGAGCTGCCAGGTCGAGGCGGGGTCGCCGTTCCAGTCTGATGCCGTCGTGGGCGCGGTGAGCACCTGCGACTTCTCGAGGAAGATGTCCTTGCCGCGCTCGAGGCCGTCGGCCCCGCCGCCGTCTTCGTTCTTGGTGAAGCGATAGTAGGTGTCGCCGATCTTCTGCACGGTCGAGTCGATGCGGGCGTAGCCGGTGTTCTGCCATTCCTCCGGTTCGGTGAAGGTGACGAAGTCGCGGGTGAGCACGGTGAACATGCGCGCGTGCAGCTGACCGCCGGTGTGGGCCTCGTCGTCGTAGAGGCGCGACGCGAAGAACACGACGTACGACTGCAGTTCGTCGTCCCAGTACGCTTCGGGCGCCCAGGTCATGCCGGCCTTCGGCTGGTTGACGACGATGCCGCCGTTCTCGTCGCCGTTGGTGCGGGTCCAGGTGACGAGGTCGGTCGACTCCCACACGTTCATCTTGAGGCTGCCCTCGCTCTGGGCGGGGCCCCAGCCGGTGCCGCAGCCGATGCAGAGGTCGGTGGCGATCATGTAGTACTTGTCGCCGTCGTGCGAGCGCAGAATGTAGGGGTCGCGGTGCCCGGTGGTGTCGGCGGAGTTGTCGACGACGGGCTGCCCGTCGTTCACCTCGGTGAAGGTGAAGAAGTCGTTGCCGGCCGTGGCGGCCGCGTAGATGCGCTCGTCGCTGTCCGACTTGAAGTAGGCGCTCGCGTAGCCGGCGTCGGGGGCGGTGCGCCCGAGCTCGGCGATGGTCACGGTGTAGCTGCGGGTGTCGGTCTGCGCGCCGAGCACGGCGGTGGCGGTGAGCACGACCTCGCGATCCCCCGCCCCGTATGCGGGCCGGGTGACGATGCCGCCGCCCGCGTAGGGGTCTGCCGAGCCCACGGCGGGCGCCGCGTAGTCGGGGTCGGTGGGGGTGACGAGCGCCGGGTCCGACGACTCCCAGGTGATGGTGGCGCCCTCGACAGCGCCCACGGTGGCGAGCGGCAGGTGCTCGCCGGTGCGGGGCTGCAGCGCGATGGCGTCGAGGTCGCTGGTGACGCGCGGCGCGAGCACGGTCGCATCGAGGGCGACGGGCGCTCCGCTCTCGGGGGCCGCGGTGAGGGTGACGACGGTGTCCGTGAGGATCGCCGAGCGTTCGACCGCGCCCGTGTTCGAGACGATGTCGGGGTGCGAGGTGCTCCACGTGAGCGGGACGCCGTTGACCTGGGCGGGGAGCGTCAGGTCGGTGGTGACGCGGTCGAGCGACGGGTTCTGACCGAGCACGAGGGTCGCGAGGTCGTGGCGCATGAGCGCCTCGGAGCCGGCGGCTTTCTCGGCGGCGGTCGGCTGGGCGGCGACGACCTCGTCGGGAGTGAGCGCCGCATCCCACAGCTTGAGGTCGGTGACGTCGGAGCGCAGCAGCGCGTCGCCCTCGTAGAGGGAGCGGCCGAGGTAGCCGAGCACGTCGCCGCTCGGGATGATCTGGGCGAGGCTCGCGCCGTGCTGCACGGTCGAGATCTGTTCGCCATCGCGGTAGAGGGTGAGCGTGTCGCCCGAGCCGACGAGGGTGAGGGTGCTGAAGCCCGCGGCGGGGCCGCCGCCCGCGGGCAGGCGGGTCTCGCCGTTGCCGTCGCCGGTCTTGACGCGGATGCCGGCGAGCGCCTCGCCGTTGTAGCCGCCTTGCGAACTGACGGGGTTCACGAAGACGTGATTGCCGAGACGCGTCGTGTTCCACGGGCCGACGCCGTCGCCGATGACCCAGCCGAACTGGTTCTGGGCGGCGGTGCCCGACACCGTCATCTCGACGGTGAACTCGTTGTCGTCGCCGGTGATGGCACCCGACGGGAGGGTCGCGTAGCCGTCGCCCCGCATGCGCAGCACCGCATCGTCGCCCGCGGCGATGACGCTCGTCTCGTCGATGCCCGAGAGCGCCGCATCGCGGCCGTTGCCGGACACGTCGACGAGCGCGCCGCCCGCGACCGACATGTCGTAGTGCGCGGTCGGTTGCGGCGCGTCGGCGGCGAAGGCCGCCGGGGCCGCCACGACGCCGAACGGCAGTGCGAGGGCGCAGGCGAGGGTCAGCCCGAAGGCGCGCCCGCGCGCTCGGGGCAGGGTCGAATGACGTGGGCTCATCGTCGAGGCCTTTCGGGTGTGGCGGTCAGCAGGTCAAGCGGTCGGCGGTGCGAACGGTCGGCGGATCGGGGCGCCGGCGGGTCAGAAGCCCTGGGCGAGCTTGTGGTAGGCCTGGTTCCAGCGCAGTTCGCGCTCGAATCCGCGGGTCGTCGTCTCGCCGTCGATGACGAGCAGCTCGACCTCGGCGAGGCGTGCGAACTCGGCGACCGCTTCGATACCGACGGCGGTGAGCATAGCGGTGTGGTGCGCGCCGCCGGCGGCGAGCCAGCACTCCGACGAGGTCGCGAAGTCGGGCGCGGGCCGCCAGACGGCACGGCCGACGGGCAGCTTCGGCAGGTCGGGCGAGGTCACGTTCTCGACGACGTTCGCGACGAGCCTGAAGCGGTCGCGCACGTCGGCGAGCGACACGACGACGGCGGGGCCGGGGTCGGCGGTGAAGACGAGGCGCACCGGGTCGTCCTTGCCGCCGATGCCGAGCGGATGGATCTCGAGACGCGGCTTCGCCGTGGTGAGGCTCGGCGACACCTCGAGCATGTGGGCGCCGAGGATGAGCTCGTTGCCGGGGGTGAGGTCGTAGGTGTAATCCTCCATGAGGCTCACGCCGCCGGGAAGACCGGCGCTCATCACATTGCCGACACGGGTGAGCAGCGCGGTCTTCCAGTCGCCCTCGGCGCCGAAGCCGTAGCCCTCGGCCTGCAGCCGCTGCACGGCGAGGCCGGGCAGCTGCTTGAGGTCGCCGAGGTCTTCGAAGTTGGTGGTGAAGGCGCCGAAGCCGCCCGCCTCGAGGAAGCCGCGCAGGCCGACCTCGATGGCGGCGGCGTCGCGCAGCGACTGGTGGCGTTCGGCGCCCGGCTTCAGCTCGTCGGCGACGTCGTAGAGCTCGACGTATTCGGCGACGAGGGCGTCGATCTCGGCGTCGGAGGCTGCGGCGACGGCCGCGGCGAGCTCGTTCACGCCCCAGGTGTTCACCTGCACGCCGAAGATGCGCTCGGCCTCGGTCTTGTCGCCCTCGGTCACGGCGACGCCGCGCATGTTGTCGCCGAAGCGTGCGAGCTTCAGCGAGCGGGCCTCGGCGAGGCCGGCGGCGGCGCGCTGCCAGGTCTCGACGCGGGCGAGCACGCGTTCGTCGCTGACGTGGCCCGAGACGGTGGTGCGGGGCACGCCGAGGCGGGTCTGGATGTACCCGAACTCGCGGTCGCCGTGCGCGGCCTGGTTGAGGTTCATGAAGTCGAAGTCGATGTCGCTCCACGGCAGCTCGACGTTCGCCTGGGTGTGCAGGTGCAGCAGCGGTTTCTGCAGGGCGTCGAGCCCGCGGATCCACATCTTGGCGGGGCTGAAAGTGTGCATCCAGGCGATGACGCCGACGACGCGGTCATCGGCGTTGGCCTCGAGCATGAGGCTCAGGATCGCGTCGCGATCGGTGAGCACCGGCTTCCACACGACCTGCACGGGCAGCCCCGAGAGGCCGTCGACGACCTGCTGCGACTGCTCGGCGACCTGGCGCAGCGTCTCCTCGCCGTAGAGCAGCTGGCTGCCGGTGACGAACCACACCTCGCGGGCATCGAACGAGGTGGTGAGCGGGGTCGTGGGCGAGGTGCGGTTCATGCTGCATCCTTTCGGGGGCCAGCGCCGAGGGTCTTCCCGGCGTCGGGGGCGTGCGGTGGCGCGGTGGGTGATTCGGGTGGTTCGGGTGAAGCGGCGGTGCGCCGTGCGGCCTCGGCGGCGCGCGGGGCGGCGAGCCCCGCCTCGTAGCGCGCGAGGAAGTCGCGGTAGCCCGCAGCGCCCACGGGGTCGGGGTCGAGCGTCGTCTGCGGGAGCCCTGCGAAGACGCGGGCCTCGAGGTAGTCGGCGAGCGCCATCACCGCGGGGGCATCGGCATCGGCGTGAGCGCGGTAGGCGGCGAGCACCGCCATGCCCCAGGCGCCGCCCTCCGAGGCGGTGCCGGCGACGGTCACGGAGGTGCCGAGCGCATCGGCGAGCAGCTGCTGCACCACGCCCGCCGTCTTGAAGACGCCGCCGTGGGCGACCATGCGGTCGATCTCGACGCGCTCGGCCTCGAGGGCGCGCATGCCGAGGCTGAGGGTGCCGAAAACGCTGTAGACCTGCGCGCGCATGAACGAGGCGAGCGTGAAGTCGGCATCGGGCGCGCGGGTGACGAGCGGCGCACCGGTATCGAGGCCGGCGATGGGTTCGCCCGAGAGCTGGTTGTAGGCGAGCACTCCCCCGGCGTCGGCGGGGCCGGTCTCGGCGGCGCCGAGCAGCGCGGCGAAGACGCGGTCGCTGTCGACGCCGGCACCCGTGCCGCCGTCCGCTTCGACGCCGAGCGCGTCGGCGAACTGGGCGAAGAGCCGCGCCCACGCCGAGAGCTCGCTCGCACCGTTGTTGCAGTGCACCATGGCCACGGCGTCGCCCGCGGGGGTGGTGACGAGGTCGATGTCGGGGTGAATCGCTTCGAGCTCGTGCTCGAGCACGACCATCGCGAAGACGCTCGTGCCGACGCTGATGTTGCCGCTGCGGCGGGCGACGGCGTTCGTCGCGACCATGCCGGTGCCGGCGTCGCCCTCGGGCGGTGCGGCGGGCGCGCCGGCGGCGAGGCCGCCGGTCGGGTCGAGCAGCAGGCTGCCGGCTTCGGTGAGCGTGCCGGCGTCGGCGCCCGCGGCGAGCACGCGCGGCATGTGGGCGCCGAGGCCCGCGAGGTGCGGGTGGCCGGTCTCGGCCGCGAACTCGGCGAACGCGGCGAGGCGCGGCGCATCCCAGTCGCGGGCGGCCGAGTCGATCGGGAACATGCCTGCGGCGTCGCCGATACCGAGCACGCGCTCGCCGGTGAGCTGCCAGTGCACGTAGCCCGCGAGGGTCGTGAGGAAGCTCACGTCGGCGGTGTGGGGTTCGCGGTCGAGCATGGCCTGGCCGAGGTGGGCGACCGACCAGCGCAGCGGGATGTTGCGGTCGAGCAGTTCGGTGAGCCGCGAGGCTGCGGGCCCCGTATTGGTGTTGCGCCAGGTGCGGAACGGCACGAGCGGCTCGCCGGCGGCGTCGAAGGCGAGGTAGCCGTGCATCATGGCGCTGACGCCGAACGAGGCGACGCGTGCGAGGGCGATGCCGTGCTCCGTCTGCACGGCCCGAGCGAGGCTCGCGTAGGCGTCGGCGACGCCGCCCCAGACGTCCTCCAGCGCGTACGTCCACAGCCCGTCTTCGAGGCGGTTCTCCCAGTCGTGCGCGCCGGTGGCGAGCACCGCGTGGGTCGCGGGGTCGATGAGGCAGGCCTTGATGCGGGTCGAACCGAGCTCGATGCCGAGCGCGGCGCGGCCGGCCGAGATCACCGACGCGGCCGAGTCGGCGGCGGGCTCGCTCGATGATCCCTGGTGAGACATGCCCGTCATCGCCGCTCGTCGCCCGACTGGCCGTACACGTTCTGGTAGCGGTCGTAGAGGCGGTCGATGTACTGCTGTTCGATGGGCACGAGGGGGCCGGCGAGGCGCGCGTGGTGCACGGTGCGGGCGACGTCCTCGACCATCACGGCGGCCTTGACGGCGTCTGCGGCCGAGACCCCGATGGTGAAGGGGCCGTGGTTCTGCATGAGCACGGCGCGCGAGCGGTGGCCGGTGAGGGTCTCGACGATGCCGCGGCCGATCGAGTCGTCGCCGATGATGGCGAAGGGGCCGATCGGAATGGGCCCGCCGAACTCGTCGGCCATGGCCGTGATGACGCACGGGATCTCCTCGCCGCGCGCCGCCCAGCCGACGGCGTAGGTCGAGTGGGTGTGCACGACTCCGCCGACCTCGGGCATATGCCGGTAGACGTATGCGTGCGCGGCGGTGTCGCTCGAGGGGCTGCGCTCGGAGCCGGGGGCCCCGGGTACGGGCTCGCCGTCGAGGGTGCAGAGGATCATGTTCTCGGGGGCGAGGTCGTCGTACGAGACGCCCGAGGGTTTGATGACGAAGAGGTCGGCGCCGGGCACGCGGCCCGACACGTTGCCGCCCGTCCACACGACGAGGCCGTTGCGCGTGAGCTCGCCGTGCAGGCGCGCGACGTCTTCGCGCGCGGCCGCGATGGCGGCCTCGATCTCGGGGGCGAAGGCGGAGGCGGCAGGGGCTGCGGTGCTCTGGGGGCTGGTCACAGGGCTACTCCTTGGATCGGGTGACGAGGCGCTGCAGCAGCACGAAGGCGAGCAGGATGCCGCCGGTGATGATGGTGGTCATCTCGGGGCGGATGCCGCCGTCGCGGGTGATGAGCACGGTCATGAGGCCGAGCACGAGGGCTCCGACGACCGATCCGAGCACGTAGCCGAAGCCGCCGGTGAGCAGCGTGCCGCCGATGACCGCGGCCGCGATCGCGTCGAGCTCCCAGCCGATGCCGGTGATGTTCTGCGCGGTGCCGAGGCGGGCCGTGTAGACGAGGGCGGCGACGCCGGCGAGGGTGCCGCTGATGACGTAGACGAGCAGCGTGATGCGCTCGACGGGCAGGCCCATGAGCTTCGCCGACGGGGCCGACCCGCCGATGGCGTACACGGTGCGGCCGGTGCGGGTGCGGTGCAGCACGAACCAGGCGACGGCGACGATGAGCAGCGCGATGACGACGCCGGGGGTGATGACGAGGTCGTTGACCTTGGGGCCGTCGATCACCTTCCACTGCGTGTTGAGCCAGGTGAGCGCGGTCGCCGAGTCGGGCACCCGCTCGGGCTCGGTGCTCAGGAGCGACGCGAGGCCGCGGCCGAGGAACATCATCGCGAGAGTCGCGATGAACGGCTGCACGTTGAAGTAGCGGATGAGGATGCCCGAGACGAGGCCGAGCAGGCTGCCGATGCCGATCATCACGACGATGACGACGAGGGGCGGCCAGCCGGCCTTCGCGAGCATGACGCCGGCGACGCTCGACAGCGCCACGATCGCGCCGACCGAGAGATCGATGCCGCCGGTGATGATCACGAAGGTGAGGGCGACCGCGAGGATGATGAGGTGGGCGTTGTTGATGAGCAGGTTCGACAGCGTACTGAACTGGAAGATGCGGCCGTAGGCGACCTCGCCGAAGATGAGCAGCGCGAGGCACAGCACGATGGCGGCGATGGTCGGGAAGATCGCGAGGTTGGTGGTGGCGGCCCGGGTGAGCTTCTGCCACAGCTGCACGATCGTGCCGGGGGTCTGGGGCTGCGCGTCGCCCTGCGGGCGTTCGGCGGTTCGGGTGAGAGTCATACCATTGCTCCCTTGCGCTCGGCGTCGAGCTTGATCATGGCCGTCTGCGGCAGCTTCGTCGGCGGAGCGCCGCCTGTGCGTCTGCGAATGAACCAGGTGCGCACGCGCTCCGACTGCAGCAGGCACAGCACGAGGATGACGACGGCTTTGAAGGCGGGCGTCGCCGACGACGAGACGCCGAGGAAGAGGATGGTCTTGTTGAGCGTCGCGATGAGCAGTGCACCGACAGTGGCGCCGGTGAGCGAGAACTTGCCGCCCATGAGCGAGGTGCCGCCGATGACGACTGCGAGGATCGCGTCCATCTCGAGCTGGTAGCCGGTGCGCGACACGTCGACGGTCATCACGGTCGCGACGGAGAACATGCCGGCGATGCCGGCGAGCAGGCCGCTCGCGATGTAGACCGTCATGAGGATGCCGCGGGGGCGCACGCCCGCCATGCGGCTCGCCTTCGGGTTGATGCCGATCGATTCGACCATCAGGCCGAGGGCGCTGCGGCGCACGATGAGGCCGACGGCGACGACGATGAGGATCGCGAGGATGAAGACGACGGGGATGCCGAAGACGTAGCCGTTGGCCATCCATTTGAAGGTGTCGTTGGTGGCGGTCGTGTTCTGGCCGCCGGTGATGACCTTGGCGAGGCCGCGGCCCGCGAGCATGAGGATCAGGGTGCTGATGAACGGCTGCAGCCCGATGACCGAGACGAGGATGCCGTTGATCGCGCCCATCGCGGCGCTGATCGCGAGGGTGAGCACGATGGCGGTGAAGGCGGCTCCGGGGGTGGGGCCCGCGCTCTTCAGGAACTCCATCGAGACGGCGCCCGCGACGGCCATGACCGAGCCGACGGAGAGGTCGATGCCGGCGGTCGCGATGACGAGGGCCATGCCGATCGAGATCATGAGGATGGGTGCGCTCGCGCGCAGGATGTCGATGAGGTTGCCGACGAGGTGCCCGTTCGTCGGGTTGACCGAGATGGCGAGGTAGGCCGGGTCTTTCAGCAGGTTGAGGGCGAGCAGCAGCACGATGGCCGCGGCCCCCCAGAAGAGCGGGGAGCGCACGAGGCGCTTCATGAGACCGTCGTTCGCGGTGCGGCTGGTCATCGCGTCTCCTCTCGCGTTTCGGTGGCGTCGCCGGTGACCCCGGCGGTTTCGAGTTCGGGGTGCGCATCGGGGTCGACCGACTCCGACGCGATGATGTCGACGATGTGCTGCGGGGTGACGCCTGCGCCGCCGGCGAGCTCGCCGACCTTCGCGTGGTCTTTCAGCACGACGATGCGTTCGCTCAGACGCACGACCTCGGTGAGCTCGGACGAGATGAAGACGACCGAGACGCCGCCCTCGGCGAGCTCGGCGACGGCCTCCTGGATCTCGGCCTTCGCACCGACGTCGATGCCGCGGGTGGGCTCGTCGAGGATGAGCAGCTCGGGGTCGGTGGCGAGCCAGCGGCCGAGCAGCACCTTCTGCTGGTTGCCGCCCGACAGGTTCTTGATGAGGCGCTCGGGGTCGGCCGGGCGCACGCCCAGCTGCTCGATGTACTTGGCGACGAGCTCGTCCTGCTCCTTGCGGCGGATGGGCCGGGCCCAGCCGCGCCGGGCCTGGAGGCCGAGGATGAGGTTCTCGCGCACCGTGAGCTCGCCGACGATGCCCTCGTCGCGGCGGTTCTCGGTCGAGTAGGCGATGCGCTTCGCGAGCCCTGCCGCCGGGGTGCGCAGGTCGACCTTCTTGCCCTGCTTCTCGAGGGTGCCGGCGTCGGGGCGGTCGGCGCCGTAGAGCAGGCGCGCGAGCTCGGTGCGGCCCGAGCCGAGGAGGCCGGCGACGCCGACGACCTCGCCCGGGTAGATGTCGAGGTCGGTGGGGGCGAGCGCGCCGCGGCGGCCGAGCCCCTTCGCCTGCACGAGCGGCGCTTCGCTCGCATGGTCGCGCGCGGCGCTGCGGCGGTTGCCGCCGAGCTCGGCGAGCGCGTTCAGGTCTTTGCCGATCATCTCGGCGATGAGGGCGTGCCGGTCGAGCTCGCTCGTGAGGTGCTCGCCCACGAACTCGCCGTTGCGCAGCACGGTCATACGGTCGCTGATCTCGTAGATCTGGTCGAGGAAGTGCGAGACGAAGAGGATGGCGACGCCCGATTCTCGCAGCTGCCGCATGACGGCGAAGAGCTGTTCGACCTCGTTGGCGTCGAGGCTCGAGGTGGGCTCGTCGAGGATGAGCACGCGGGCGTCGATGACCATGGCGCGGCAGATAGCGACGAGCTGCTGCAGCGCGATCGAGAGGGTGGAGAGCTGCTTGCGGGTGTCGAGGTGGCCGAGACCGAACCGTTCGAGCTTCTGGCGGGCGGCCGCGTGGGTGGCCTTCCAGTTGATGCCGAAGGGGCCGCGCACCTCGTGCCCGAGCATCACGTTCTCGCCGATGCTGAGGTTCGTGACGAGGTTGACCTCCTGGTAGACGGTCGCGATGCCGGCGCTCTGCGCATCGGCGGTGCCGTCGAAGCGCTGCTCGCGCCCCTCGACCTCGATGGTGCCGGAGGTGATCTTGTAGACGCCCGTGAGCGCTTTGATGAGCGTCGACTTGCCGGCGCCGTTCTCGCCCATGAGGGCGTGGACTTCGCCCGGGAAGAGTCTCAGCGAGACCTCGTCGAGGGCTTTGACTCCGGGAAACTCCACCGTGATGCCGTGCATGTGAACGGTGGGCGTGTCGAGTGCGGGCATTGCAGATGCACCCCTTCAGCGTGAGAGAGCGAGAGTGGGGCCGGGGCGGAAGGTCGACCCGGTGGGGGGGGCGCGGGGCGCCCGCCCCGGGGAGCGGCGGTGGGCCGGGGCTCAGTACTGGCGGTCGGCCAGCACGGCCTGGGCGGCCTCGGGCGAGTCGAACGCCTCGCTCGGCACCATGATGTACGAGTCGACCTTCTCGCCGTCGAGCGTCTTGCGCACGGCGTCGATGGCGGTCTCGCCGAACAGCGGGTTGTACTCGTGCACGAAGCTGAGCTTGCCGGCGGCGAGCGCCTCGAGCGCGGGCTTGGTGCCGTCGATGGTCGCGATCTTCACGTCCTCGCCCGGCGTGAGGCCGGCCTCTTCGACGGCCTGCACGGCGCCGAGACCCATCTCGTCGTTCTGCGCGAAGATGAGCTGCACGTCGTTGTTGTTCGACTTCAGCAGGGTCTCGGTGACGCTCTTGCCCTCGCTGGTCGACCAGTTCGCGGTCTGCGCGGCGACCTTGTTCAGGCTCGACCCCTCGACGGCCGCGTCCCAGCCCTTGTTGCGCTCGTTCACGACGCCGACGCCTGCGGGGCCCTCGAGCACGATGTAGTTGGCGCCCTCGGGAAACTCGGCGACGGCCCAGTCGCCGACGGCCTCGGCGACGGTCGCGTTGTCGGGGGCGATGCGGGTGACGTAGAGGTCGGTGTTGTCGGGCTCGATGCCGCGGTCGAGCAGCAGCACGGGGATCTCGGCCTCCTGCGCGCGCTCGAGCGGATCCTCCCAGCCGGTGGCCTCGGTGGCCGACAGCAGGATGACGTCGACGCCCTCATCGACGAACGAGGTGAACGCATCGATCTGCGACTTCTGGTCGAGGTTCGTGGCGGGCGCGTACTTGAGGTTGAAGCCCTCCTCCTCGGTGAAGGTGTCGCGGATGTTCTTCTCGTTCGCCTCGCGCCAGCCGCCCTCGGGGCCGACCGCGACGAAGCCGACGGTAACGGTCTCGCCGCTCGCGCCCGAGTCGCCCGATGCCGAGTCCCCGCCGCCCGAGCAGGCTGCGAGGCCGAACGTCATCGCGCCCGCCATGATCATGCCGGCCATGCCGAGCATGCGCTTCTTCAGTGCCATGTGTTTCTCCTCTTCGAGATTCGGTGGGGTGTCCCGGCGACTCCGCCGTTCACGGGCCGCTCCCCTATAGTTCGGCCGTTCTCACCAATTGTGCGCGCTCACAATTGGGATTGACAAGGCCTGCTACCTTTCGTTACCAATCTGTTACCGCGAACATTGAGCCCGGTGCGCGAGCGCCTCGATTCGGCCCGGATCAGACTGGAATCCCCGAGCCCTGCGACCCCCGCGCACCCGAATTTCGGCTCTCACCCGTCGTTCGGAGCAGAACCGGGGTTTTCATCCGAGATATGGGTGAGAGCCGAAATATGGGCGCGGCAGAGTTCAGTTCATGGGCAGCGTCAGGCGCGGGGAGCGGTCGCCGATCGGCGCACCACGAGCTGCGGGCTGATGTGCGTGCTGGTCGCGTTCGTGCCGCCGTCGATCGCCTCGACGAGCAGCTGCACGGCGAGCTGCCCGAGCGCGACGAAGTCCTGCCTGATCGTGGTGAGCGGCGGCAGGTAGTGGCTCGAGTCGGGCACGTCGTCGAAGCCGACGATGCTCATCTCCCCCGGCACCGAGACGCCGCGGTCGGCGAGCCCGTGGATGACGCCGAGCGCCATCTGGTCGTTCGCGACGAAGATCGCGGTGCAGCTGTCGACGTCGAGCTCCTGGGCGAAGCGGTAGCCGTAGTCGGCCGTCCAGTCGCCCTCGCCGTAGACCTCGGGAGCGTGGCCGGCGGCCGCGAGGGTCTCGCGCCAGGCCCGGTCGCGCTCGCGCGCATCGAACCAGTCTGAGGGGCCGCCGAGGTGCGCGATGCGCGTGTGCCCGAGCTCGATCAAGTGCGAGACGGCGAGCACCGCGCCCGCGTACTGGTCGACGGACGCTGTCACCGCGTCGGGCACGGCCGCCGGCATGAGCATGATCTTCGGCACGGAGACCTGCTGGGCGCGCAGCGTCTCGAGCGACGACTCCCGCGGTGCGATGACGCACAGGCCGTCGATGTCTTGCGAGAGGAGGCCCTGCAGCGCGGCCTCCATGCTGAGGCTGCCCTCGTCGCTCGTGGTGAACGAGCCGACGGTGTAGCCGGCGTCGTGGGCGGCCGCCTCGAAGGCGTGCAGCATGCTGTTCGGGCCGAACTCGACGGGGTTGTCGACGAGCACGCCGAGTCGCATCGCGCGGCGCATGGCGAGCGCCCGTGCGGTCGCGCTGCGCTGGTAGCCGAGCTCGGCGATCGCGTCGTCGACCTTCTTGCGCGTCGTGTCCCGAATGTTCGGGTGCCCGTTGAGCACCCGCGACACGGTCATGTGCGAGACTCCCGCGAGCTTCGCCACATCGTAGATGTTGGCGCGGCCAGCGCCGGTTGTCGCCGGGTAGGTCATCTCCACCACCTTCCGTTCGCCGGGCACGCTCCGACCCCTCCATTGGGGGCCGGGCGTACCCGGCCTATGCCATCAGACGATAGCGCAATCCACTACTGGCCCTGGGCCGCACGGCGCCGGCGCGTGAGCACTGCCGCCCCTGCGAGGGCGAGCGCGAGCGCTGCGCCGAAGGCCCATCCGATGCCGTTCTGACCGGTGCGCGCGAGGTCGCCACCGGTCGGCGACTGGCCATCGGCAGCACCGGCGGCACCGGCGCCGTTCGCTCCGGATCCGGCGCCATCGGCACCCGAACTCCCCGAAGCCGCGGCACCGTTCGCACCGGCGCCATCGGCTCCAGAACCACCGGCACCGGCATCGGCCGAGGCGCCATCAGCCCCGGCACCGGCACCGTTGGCGCCCGAATCGCCGGCCCCCGCCTCGCCCACGACGACGCGCAGCGTCACCGCCGGGTTCGCGACCTCTTCGGCCGCCTCCATGTCGAGCACGGGCATGCCTTCGATGTCGAAGTGCACGCGGCGCACGAACATGTCGCGCCCCGAGAGGCCGTTGTGGTCGGTGCGGGCGTGGAAGACGTAGATGAGGTTGCCGTCTTCATCTTCCGACCACATGCCGTGGCCGGTGCCGAGCTGCCACTCCCCCTCGAACAGGCCCGACTTCTGCAGCGGAGCGTTGAGCTTCTGCCACGAGGCCGGGTCGGTGAGATCGCTGCCGCTCGCATCGGCGATCGCGAGGCCCGTCGTGTAGGTGTCGCCGACGCTCGAGCCCGAGTAGATCATGTAGAGCTTGCCGTCGCGCTCGTGCACGTTCGGCCCCTCGGCGCAGGTGTTGTCCCACCCGTACTCGGGCGCGATGATGCGCACGGGTTCGCTGGTGAGCACTGCGGGCTGCGCGGGGTCGACCTTCGCGATGAACGTCACGCACACCTGCTGCCAGGCGTAGTAGGCCTGGCCTGCGGCGTCGGTGAAGTACGTCATGTCGAGCGAGATGCCCGACACGGCGTTGAGAGCGGAGCCGTCGGCGCGCACCACGGGCTC
Organism: Leucobacter sp. gxy201; assembly: GCF_051043335.1. Lineage (NCBI taxonomy): Bacteria > Bacillati > Actinomycetota > Actinomycetes > Micrococcales > Microbacteriaceae > Leucobacter > Leucobacter sp. gxy201. The sequence continues at coordinate 74,600 of NZ_JAMXWS010000001.1, read as the reverse complement.
GGGCAGCGACCAGTTGACGGGGTCTGCCGGGTCGAGATGCTCGCCGGTCTCGGTCTGGCCGAGCTGCATGATCGACGCACGGCCGGTCATCATGTCGGGGCCGTTGCCGTAGCAGGGCATGAAGAGGATCGAGAGCTTGCCGTCGATCTCATGGAACTCGGGCGCCCAGAAGCACCCGGTCATGATGTTGCCGTTGGCGTCGGCGTCGCCGCGGTCGAGCAGGTGGATCTCTGCGCCGCCCGCCTCGTCCGAGAGCCCTGCGATGGTATCGGCGATGCGGATCGGCATGAACGCCGCGCCCTGCTGGTGGATGTTGTCGCCGTAGATGTCGTTGGTGGCGATCATCAGGTAGCGGTCCTCGCCGTTGTAGTCGAAGCGGTAGACCGAGGGGTCGGCGCGCTCATCGGCGAACGGGGTCGCGTACGAGGTCTGCTTGATGGTGCTGGTGGCCTCGTACGTGCCGGGGGTCGTGAGATCGACGCCGTCGAGGTTCCAGCCGTTGACCGGCAGCGATCGGGTCGAACCGTCGGAGTAGGCGAGTTCGGCCGATGCGGGCAGCGTCGCGGCCAGCGTCGCGGCGTCGGTCTCGCCGGCTTCAACGGCGACGTCGTCGAACGGGGCGACGCCGGTGTTCACGAGGCGTCCGTAGCGCTGCTCGAGCGCGGCGGCGGCCTCGGCCGTGACGGTGAGCTGGGTGCCGCCGGCGAAGTCGTCGATGCCGGCTTCGGCGTCGACCGCGATGACGGTGGTGCCGGTGGTGCGGCCGGCGGCCGAGGCGCCGTCGGCGACCCCCGCGGTGGCCGCGGCGACGATGTCGGCGACGTCCTGGTGCCGCTCAGCGCCCGAGGCGGTGGTCCACGAGACGCGGTAGGTCTCGGCGGCGGTGTCGTAGACGGCCGTGGGGCGGGTGACGCCGTCGGTCTCGTCGAGCTGCAGCAGGCCGACCTCGGTGTACTCGCGCAGGTCGTTCGTGGTCGCGATGAGCGCGCTCGTGGTCTCGGTGCCGTCGGCTCCGCCGCCACGAGCGAGGCGGGTGGCGATGACGGCGTAGCTGCCGTCGGCGAGCTGGAACACCGACGGATCCTTCAGGCTGCGCATGATGGCGTGGTCGGGCCCGGTCTCGGGCACCTCCTCCGAGGTCTTCGCGAAGAAGACGCCGTAGTTCTCGTTCAGCGGCGCCCACGCCCCGGTCTCGGCATCGTTCAGCGCGAGATGCATGCTGAGCGCGATATCGGCATTGTTCGCGGTCTGCTCGGAGGTCGGAGTGCGATGGTACGCGAGCAGCTCGGAGGTCTCGGCGACGGGGCGCAGGTCGATCGTGAAGCTCTTCTCGACCGTGAGCGACGCGTCGTTCTCGGCGGCGAGCTGCACGGTGACGGTCACGGGTGCATCGCTGCCGTCGGTACGGCGCAGCACGCCGTCCGTGTACTCGGCGCCGGTCGTGCCGGTTACGGTGAGCGCGAGGCCCGCCGGGGCCGCGGGGAGGGCTGCGCCGTCGGCGAGCAGCTGCGGTACGACGTAGCGGTCGGCGATCTGCTGCAGGCGCTCCTGATCGGTGAGTTCGGAGGGCAGCACGTGCACGGTCGTGGTGCGGGTCGCGGTGATACCGCGCATGGACGCGGTGGCAGTGAGCTCGACGTCGACCGGGTCTTCGCCGCGGGCGGGCTGGGTCACGGTGCCGTCGACGGCGACGACGTCGGGGTTGCTCGACTCCCAGGTGACGGTGCCGCCGGCGGTGGGCAGGCCGACGCGGTCGCGCGCGACATCGCCCGCGGGCAGTTCGAGCCCATCGAGCAGGGCCTCGGCGCGGGCGGCGATCTGCGTTTCGTTGATGGTCGCATCGGCGAGGTTCGCCGCCTCGACCTCCGAAGCATCGAGCGCGCGGTCGTAGACGCGGAACGCGGCGACCTCGCCCGCGAAGAGCGGGTCGGGCCACGGCGAGCGGCCGATCGTGTTGAGCGACTGATCGGCGATCGACGCCGGCGTGAGCGCGGTGCTCGTGGTGCCGGCGAGGGCGCCGTCGACGTAGAACGAGAGGGTGCCCGCGGCGCCGTCGAGCACGCTCGTCAGCGAGTACCAGCGGTCGGCGTCGAGGTTCGTCGCGGCGCGGGCGTTCGTCTCGCCGGGGTTCGACGAGGCCGTGATGGCGGTGCGCGGGGCGTCCTTCACTGTCGCGAAGAAGTACTGTGTGCTCTGGTCGTTGCCGAAGTTCCAGAGGAAGTTGTAGTCGCGCTTCATCGCGGCGTCGATCTTCACCTCGGTGGTGACGGTCGCAGACGTCTGGCCGGCGAGCAGGTTCTCGGGCAGACGCACCCAGTTGCCGGAGCCGTTCTTCGCCCCGCCCGAGAAGCGCAGCGAGGTGCCGGTCCAGAGAGCGTCGTCGGCGTTCTCGACAGTCGCGGCGGTCGTGTCGCCGGCGCTGGCGGGGGCGGCGAGGTCGGCCACGGAGCTGCCCGCGGTCTGAGTGAAGAGGTACTCGGCGATCGGGCCGGGCGCTTCGGCGAACGCGGGGCTCGCGGGCGGCGCGATCGTGAGGGCGATCGCGCCCGCTGCGGCGAGCGCGAAGGCGCGCGTGACGGCGGCCTTCCCTGGTCGGCGGCGCGCTCGGGGCAGCGCCGGTGTACGTGTGTCCATCATCTTCTGGGCCTCCTTGCCCGGGGCGTGCGAGGCGGTGATGCCTCCCCGCACGCGGGTGTGTGTCGTGATTACGATTTCGGCCCCCGTCCTGCTGCGAGCCTGCGGGGCTGCGCAGCAGGACGGGGTGACCGGCGGCTGCTACTCCGCCGTGTCGACCGAGGGGGTCTGGCCGTCACGCTGCGCGGCGGCGCGCCGGCGGGCGACGAGCAGCAGCGCGAAGGCGACGAGCACGACGAGCGCCGCGCCGCCGGCGAGCGGCCAGAGGCTCGAGCCGCCGGTCGACGCGAGGTGATGCGCATCGCCCGAGGCGGTCGCCTGCGCGCCGTCGGCTGCGGCCTCACCGCCGCGGGTATCGGCGGTGCTGCCACTCCCATCGGCAGCACCGGCATGGGCGGATCCGCCGCTGGTGTCGGCGGCCCCGCCGTCGGCACCGGCGGTGCCGCCCTCGGCATCCGCGTCCTCGCCCGCGGCATCGGCCTCGCCGGAGGCCTCCGCATCGGATTCGTTCGACGCGTCGCCGACGGTGACGGTCGCGGTGACGGGGTGGCGCGAGTCGTCTTGCGCGACGCCCGAGACGGTGAAGACTCCGGCGGCCGCATAGGCGTCTGCCGGCACCTCGTCCCAGACCACAGCGGCGTCGACGGTCTCGTCGGTGCCGGTGGTGAGGGCGACGGTTTCGGGCAGCACCGGGGCGACGCCGATCGCGGTCGAGACTTCGACGGGGGCCGCCGAGACGATCGCGACGTCCGGTGCGAAGGCCGCGAGCACGCCCTCGTACTGCGCACGGGTGACGGGCACGATGGTGCCGTGGCGCGGCTTGCCGCCGTCGGAGTTGACGGGCAGCTGCGCTGCCGGCAGCTCGTCGCCGATCACCTGCCACTGCGATGCGTCGGTGATGTCGGTCGTCGCCATGGGCACGTAGTGGTTCGGGCCGCCGTGGTAGTTCGGCTGGTCGGCGAAGAGGTAGTACTCGTAGCCGTTGACGTCGCCGGGGTTCGCGGGGAAGAGCGAGGGGCCTTCGCCCGCCGAGAAGGTGCCGCCGTAGCCGTTGGGCTGGCCGTTGCCGATCTGCGTGCCGTCCTCGACCCACTCGTCGTCGGCGCCGGTGGTGGCCGGGTAGCTGCCCGCGACGGTCGCGAGCAGGTCGTTCGAGTGCTCCTGTCGCAGCGTCATCGACTTCTCGTCTTTGTAGACGCGATAGTAGGCGTCGCCGTGCTTCGCGACGGTCACGTCGATCGAACCGGCGCCGGCCTGGCCTCGGCGGTCGACATCGATCCACACCTCGGGCTCCGAGAACTCGACGAAGTCGGGGGTGGTGGCGACCATCATGCGGTTGTAGTTCGGCGTGGTGCCGTGCGCTGCCTGGTCGTCGGAGTCATAGAGGTTCGACGCCCAGTAGACGACGTAGAGGCCGAGCTCGTCGTCCCAGTACGCCTCGGGCGCCCAGGTGTTGCCCGCGTAACCGGTGCTGACCTCGATGTGGCGCTGGTCAGACCAGTTCACGAGGTCGGTCGACTCCCACACCTCGATCGCGAGCGAGCCGTGGGTCTGGGCTCCCGTGAAGCCGCCGGCGCGACCGTCGATCTTGAGGTCGGTGGCGATCATGTAGAAGGTGTCGCCGTCGGGCGAACGCAGAATGAACGGGTCGCGCAGGCCCTGTTCGCCGAGGGTGGAGGTGAAGAGCGGTTCGCCGCCGTTCAGCGTGTTCCAGTCGAGCGCGTCGTTGCCCTTGGAGGCGGCGAGGCTGATCTTCTCGCCGCCGACGCCTTCGCCGGTGAAGAAGGCCCAGACATAGGCCTCGTCGTCGCCGGCCTCGGCGGGCAACGGCTGCACGAGGGTGTCGAACTCGCGGGTGACTCTCGCGTCGCCGTTCGCGACGGTCGCTCGCAGGAGCAGCTCGGTCGCGGCATCGCCTGCGGCGGGCCGGTCGACCTGCACGGTGAACGATTCGGCACTCACGCCGTCGGCGATGACCGCCTGTTCGGCGCCGGCGAGCAGCTCCCAGGTCACGGTCGATCCCTGGGCGCCGGCGCGCTGCAGCGAGAAGTCGCCGCGCACTTCGGCGGGCACGCTGAGCGCCTGCGCGTCGCGTTCGGCCGAGCTCTCGGGAGTGACGGCGGCGACGGTCACGTCGACCGACGCCTGCACGGCGGCGTCTCCGGCGGCCGACGCGGTGATGGTCGCGGTGCCCGGGGCGACGGCGAGCAGCGCCCCGGTGTCGCTGACTTCTGCGACGGCGGCATCCGTCGATTCCCAGACGACGTCGCTCTCGGCGCCGGCGGGGGTGACGGTGGCGGTGAGCCGAGTGGTCTCGCCTTCCCAGGCCGCGAGCGTCGCGCCGCTCTCGCCCTGCTCGATACCGGTGCCGGTGATGGCCACCGCTTCGGGCGAGGGGGCGCCGAGCTGCGCCGCGGTGAGCGCGGCCGGTGTGATGGTCACGTTGTCGATGAGGCCCGAGAAGTATTCGCCGCCGCCCCAATTGGCCTTGCCGAGCTGCAGCACTCCCCCGGTGTCGCCGAGAATCTCGGAGAGGGCCGGGCCCTGCTCCTTCTTGTCGACGAGCTGCGCGTCGACGTAGAGACGGGCGGTGCTGCCGTCGAGCACGATGTCGACGTGCTGCCAGGCGCCAGCGGTGCGGGTGGCGCTGAGATTGCCGGTCGCGTCGCGCGACCCGGTGTTGGCGTAGCGCTCGACCGAGAGCTTCGCGGCGGTGTCGAGGGTGCCGAGGTAGGTCTCCTTGCCGAAGACCGGGGCCGCCGCGGTGCGGGCGGCGTAGACCGCCCAACCGGTGTTGCCCGACGTGTCGGGCAGGCTGTCGTACGAGATGGTGGCAGCGTCGAGCCCCGCGAGCGGCGAGGCGCCGGAACCGTTGGTGACATCGAGCCAGAAGTTCTTGCCCAGGCGGGCGGCGGTGCCTTGGCCGTCGGCGCCCGGCTCGAGCACCTCGGTGCCGTTGACGGTCGCGATGGCGCCGGCTCCCGCGTAGGCCCCGTCGACTGCCGGGGCGTCGAAATCGAATGAGGCGACCGGTTCGGGCGCCTCGGGTGCGGCCTGCGCCGCGTCGGGCGCGAAGCCCAGCGGTGCCCCGATCAGCAGGCAGGCGGCCGCGGTGGCCCCGGCGCAGCTCCTCGACCAGAATCGGGCTCTCGAATTGCGTTGTTTCACTCCGTGTCCCCTTCGACAGTGTTTCCCACAAGTGCGTGCGGCAGCGATTTCGACAGTGCGTTGCGGCGATGCCGTCGTGGGCCGGTTCGTGCCCCGATGGTGCCGCGGGTGGCGCAGCCCACTCACATGATTGTGAGCGATAACAGGACGACGCTTCTCCCATGTTAGCGAGAACAGCCCGCGTGCGCCAGGGTCACTTCCACCTGACCGAGCACTGCATGGCAATTGCAGCCCAACCCGCCGCCCCTCGAAACAGAAGAGGACGCCATCCAAATGCGCGTCCCAATAATGGACGCTCGGGAGCACTAGGTGCATCCGGCAATGTCTCATTTTTCGAACATCATCACGATGTTTCAATTTCTTAACATCGAGCGCGCTTCGGATGCCCCGACGGACCACTCGCTGTGCCGTTTGCCGCATGGATCTGGCTGCCCATTCTTGGCACGAGTGTCCATACGCGACCCCGACGGGTTGCGCTTTGACACTCGAATGACGACCAGCGCCGCCAAAGGCAAGGCGACCCGGCATCATCCAAAAGGTGTAGGTGCAGTTCACCCCTGCTCGCGATGCCGAGAAAGGCGTTGCTTGGTGAAGTTGATGTCATGGCAGTTTCTCGCTCACGCAGCCCCCTTTCCGACCGTTTGACCTCGCGCGGTGGCGCATGGATATCGCTCGGCCTCGTGCTCCTCGTCATGGTGGCACTCTTCGGCGCATTCGGGTCTGCCGAGGCTCCGGCGCGCAACGATCAGGCGCCGGCTGATTCGGAATCGGCGCGCACGAGCGAGCTGCTGCAGCAGTTTCCGAACGCCGACCGCCAATCCGTGATGGTCGTGGCGGCCCGGGGCGACGGCGCGAAGCTCACGCACGCCGACGTGGCCGAGCTCGAGGGGCTGCTCCCGGTGCTCGACGAGCACGCCGACGCCGACGCAACCGGCCCGATCATGAGCGATGACGGCGAGGCGGCGGTGCTCATCACCCCGATGCGCGTGGGCGAGACGAACTCCGACACGGCGGCGCTCATCACTGAGCTGCGTGCCGACATCGTCGACCACGCGCCGGTGGGCCTCACTTTGCAGGTGACGGGCGGCCCCGCGTTCGGCGCCGATGTGGCAGGCGCGTTCGCGGGCGCCGACTTCACGCTGCTGCTCGTCACGATTCTGATCGTCGCAGTGCTGCTCATCGTCACCTACCGCTCCCCCGTGCTGTGGCTGCTGCCGCTCGCCGCGGTCGGGCTCGCCGACGGCCTCGCGGGCCGCATGACCGCGGCGGCGGGCGCGGCGTGGAACCTGCAGTTCGATGCGGGCATCATCAGCGTGCTCGTATTCGGAGCGGGCACCAACTACGCCCTGCTGCTCATCTCGCGGTACCGGGAGGAGCTGCACCTGACCGACGACCACCGCCGGGCGCTCAGCACGGCCTGGCGCAAGACCGCGCCCGCGATTCTCGCCTCGAACGTCACGGTCGTGCTCGCGCTGCTCACCCTCGTGCTCGCGGTCATCCCCGGTACGCACGGCCTCGGCATCGCCTCGGCGATCGGGCTCGTCATCGCTCTCGCCGCCGTGCTCCTCCTGCTGCCGCCGCTCCTCGCGGTGTGCGGGCGCCGGGTGTTCTGGCCGTTCGTGCCGCGCCCTGACACCGACACGAAGCGCAACGCGAAGCGGCACGGCGGCGTCTGGCGCGCGATCGCCTCCCGCGTGACTCGGCGCCCGGCACTGAGCCTCGCCGCGGGCCTCGCCCTGCTCGCTGTGATGGCGACGGGACTCTTCGGCACCTCGGTCGGGCTCGATCAGCTCGAGAAGTTTCGGGTGCAGTCCGAGTCGGCAGCAGGGCTCGAGGTGCTCTCGGATCACTTCCCGCCCGGCGAGGCACAGCCGATCTTCGTCGTCGCGAACAGCGCCGAAGCCGACCCCGTGATCGAGGCTGCGGCGAGCGTCAAGGGCGTCGTGCGCGCGCACCCGGTCGGTGCCACCGACGACGGTGCGCTCACGAAGATCATGGTGACGAGCGACTACGCGCCGAGCACCGCCGAGAGCCTCGACCAGATCACCGAGCTGCGGGGCGCCGTGCACGAAGTGACGGGCGCCGACGCGGTCGTGGGCGGCGCGGTCGCCACCGACCTCGACGCCCGAGCGGGCAATCAGCACGACCTCTGGCTCATCGCACCGCTGGTGCTCGCGGTCAGCTTCCTCGTGCTGCTGGTGCTGCTGCGGTCGGTCGTCGCGCCGGTGCTGCTGCTCGCGGTGAACCTCGCGAGCGCGGTCGCCGCGATCGGGGCGGGCGCCTGGCTGAGCCGGGTGCTGTTCGGGCAGCACGCGCTCGATCTGCAGGTGCCGTTGCTCGCCTTCCTCTTCCTCGTCGCGCTCGGCATCGACTATACGATCTTCCTGGTGCACCGCGCCCGCAGCGAGGCAGCCCGGCACGGCACCCGATATGGCATCGTCGAGGCGGTCGCGCACACCGGCGGCGTGATCACGAGCGCGGGCATCGTGCTCGCGGGGGTGTTCGCCGCGCTCGGCGTGCTGCCGCTCGTAACGCTCGGGCAGCTCGGCCTGATCGTCGGGGTCGGAGTGATCGTCGACACGCTCGTGGTGCGCACGGTGATCGTGCCCGCGATCTTCGCGCTCGTCGGTGACCGCATCTGGTGGCCAGGGCGGCCGCGTTCCGAGAGACTTGACGCATGAATCTCGTGAACGCACCTCTGGCGCGCACCGGCTCGGCGGCCCCGGCGAGCGCCACGGTGCGGGCGATGGAGGTCGGCCGGCACCTCATCGCGGTCGTGCTCACACTGATCGGCGTCATCCGCGCGATCGGCGACGGCACCTCGGCAGTGGCTGCGGTTATCGCAGGCGTCGCGATCCTCGCCTGGCACACCGCCGGCACCGTTCTTCCGGTGCGCACGAGTTCGCGGCAGCCGGCCGTGTGGTGGCTCGTCGGGTTCGCACTCGTGTGGGTCGCTGCGACCGCCGTATCGGCCGAGTTCGTGTGGGTCGCGTTTCTGCTGTGGCTGCTCGCAGGCCACCTGCTGCCTGTACCGTGGGGGCTGCTGTACTCGGCTCTGGTGCTCGTGGTGGTAGTGGTCGCCCCGATTCTGCATCACGGTGCGACGAGCTACGCGAACGTATTCGGGCCGCTCATCGGCGGAGTCTTCGCGTTCGGCATCTCGCGCGGCTACCTGCAGCTGCTGCGCGATGCGGCGGAGCGCGAGCGCCTCGTGACCTCGCTCACGCGGGCGCAGGCCGAGATGGCGGGGCTGCAAGACGAGCTCGCGCTCGTACAACGCGAGTCGGGCGCGGTCGCCGAGCGCACCCGCATCTCGCGCGACATCCACGACACGGTCGCGCAGGCGCTCTCCTCGATCCGTCTGCTCGCGCACGCTGGCGCGGCGCGCACCGGTGATGCCGATGCGGCGCGCACGCTCGGACAGGTCGAGGCGCTCGCGGGCGACAGCCTCGCAGATGTGCGCCGCATCGTCGCCGCTCTCGTACCCGCCGAGCTCGAAGACAATGCCCTCGCAGCGGCACTGGGGCGTATGCTCGACCGCGCGCACGACGAGGCGGGTCTGCGCACCGAGCTGCACGTCGACGCGGGCCTGCCGATCCTGCCCAGCGATATCGAAGTCGCCCTCTTGCGCACCGCCCAATCGGCCCTCGCGAATGCGCGCCTGCACGCGGGGGCGAACCGGGTGGTGATGAGCCTCATCGACTCCGGCAGCACGGTGCGCCTCGACGTCTTCGACGACGGTGTCGGCTTCGACGCGGCGGCCTGGGAGCGGGCGGCGGAGCCCGGTTCGGGGTCGTCGAGCTACGGTCTGCGGTTCATGCGTGCACGGCTCAGGGAGCTCGGCGGCGGCCTCGATATCGAGAGCGCCCCGGGCGAGGGCACCGCGATCTCGGTGCACCTGCCGATCCATCGGGAGCCGGGGCGCACCGCCGGTTCCGAGACCGTTCCGGAGGAGACGCCGTGACCACGACCGTGCTGCTCGTCGATGACCATCCTGTCGTGCGCAGCGGGCTGCGTGCCGTGCTCGACGGCGGCACCGTGCGGATCGTGGGCGAGGCCGCGACGGGCGAGGAGGCTATCGCCCTCGCAGAACACGTGCATCCCGATGTCGTGCTCTGCGATCTGCGTCTCGGGGCAGGGATCGACGGCATCCAGACCACGGCCGCGCTGCGGCGCATCGACCCCGCGCCCGCCGTGCTGATGCTCACCACCTACGACCGCGACGCCGAGATTCTCGGCGCGCTCGAGGCGGGTGCCGCGGGCTACCTGCTCAAGGATGTCGCGCCCGAGACGATCATCGACGGCATTCTTCGTGCGGCCCGCGGCGACATGGTGCTTGCCCCTGAGCTCGCGAATCGCGTGCTCAAGGGCATGCGCAACCCGCTGCCCCGCCTCACCGACCGGGAGCTCGAGGTATTGCGACTCATGGCGACGGGCGCGGCGAACAGGGATATCGCCCGCGCCCTGTTCGTCACGGAGGCGACGGTGAAGAGTCACATCGCCCATATCTTCACGAAGCTCGATGTCGACAGCCGATCGCGCGCGACGCACCTCGCACGCGAGACCGGTCTCATTTAGAACGAACGGGCGGCGTACATGATGCCGCCGATTCTGCCGACGGTGAACACGACGGTCCGCGGCACGCACCGGGCGCCCGCGCACGGAGTGTGCGGCCCCGCGATCTCGGGGGCTCGCCTGCGGGCGGCGCGCTGACGCAGTGGGCGTCGTCGCACTGGATCTTCCTGGTGAACGTGCCGCTCGGGGCGCTCAAGACACGCGGCGATTTCAGCGGAGCCTATACCTATCGGCGGTCGCGACGATCTCACTCGGCCAGTTCGTAATCCAAGAGCGGCACCGGGAGAAAGTACGCCGCGCGGCTTTGATCGTTCTCGGGCTATTCTCGTTCTCGACGTTCTCGTGAGGCAATATCACGGCCACGATGGTCGCCATCGGAGAGTTCACAATCATCTTCGTGCTGCCGCCATACCTCATCAACGCGCTCGGCGTCGACGTGAGGCCCGCACTTCGACGAGCATTCACGCGTTCGCGTACCCCTGCGGGTTGCTCTGCTGCCAGGCCCAGGCATCGCGGCAGGCGTCGTCGAGCGAGCGCGTCGTGCGCCAGCCCCACTCGCTGAGCGCCAGCGACGGGTCGGCGATGACGCTCGCCACGTCGCCCGCACGGCGCGGCTCGATCGAGAACGGCACTTCGCGACCCGAGGCGCGCTCGAACGCGCGCACCACCTCGAGCACGCTCGACCCCTCGCCCGAACCGAGATTCACCGACCGCACTCCCGGCTTCGCGTGCTCGAGTGCGACGACGTGGCCCTCCGCGAGATCCATGACGTGAATGTAGTCGCGCACGCCCGTGCCGTCGGGGGTCGGGTAGTCGTCACCGAAGACGCTGAGCCGCTCGCGCCGACCGACCGCGACCTGCGCCACGAACGGCATCAGGTTGTTCGGAATACCGTCGGGGTCTTCACCGATGCGGCCCGACGGGTGCGCCCCGACCGGGTTGAAGTAGCGCAGATTCACCGCGGCCAGCTCGGGCCAGGCGTGCGCGGCATCGGCGATGATCTGCTCGATCATCGCCTTCGACCAGCCGTACGGGTTCGTGAGCCCGACGCCCACCTGGTGCGTCTCAGCGATGCGGTCGGTCAGCGGGTCGCCGTACACGGTGGCGGAGGAGCTGAATACGAGACGGGTCACGCCGCGCTCGCGCATGAGGTCGAGCAGCGTGAGCGTCGAGTCGATATTGGTGCGGTAGTACCGGGTCGGCTGGGCGACCGATTCCCCCACCGCTTTGAGCCCGGCGAAGTGGATGACCGCGTCGAACTCGACGCCTTCAAGGCTCTGGCGGGTCGCCGCGGCGTCGGTGAGATCGGCCTCCACGAAATCGACCGTCTTGCCCGTCAGCTCTTCGACGCGGTGCAGCGACTCTCGACTCGAGTTCGAGAGGTCATCGAGCGCGACGACCTCGTTGCCCGACTCGAGCAGAGCCAGAGCCGTGTGGCTCCCGATGTATCCGGCTCCCCCGGTCAGCAATACTCGCATGCAGTTCATCGTAGTTGAGCCCGCCTGACCAGCATGTGCGAACCTCTTGCGGCTTCACCCGTAGCGCGGGACCATGAGGGTATGAGCGAGAACACCTACACCCTGTTCGCCACCTTCCGCGTGAGCTCGTCGCACCCAGTCGTCTTCGACGGCCACGATGTGCCCGAGACGGTGCAAGAGCTCGAAGACGTCGTCGGCCTCATCGGCGACGAAGACGTCACCGTGCGCGGCTGGTACGACGTCAGCGGGATGCGCGCCGACGCCGACATCATGGTCTGCCTGCAGGGATCGGCCGCCGAGGATGTGCAGTGGTCGCTGCGCGAACTGCGACGCACGACGCTGCTGCGCTCGCTCATTCGCACCTGGGGCACCATCTACCTCGAAGACGACGAGCAAGCGCCGCCGCTCGGCGACGAGGCGCAGTCGTGGGTCGCGCTGCGGCCATCGGGGCCGCTGGAGTACCCGGACGTGCGCGAGGCCGATTCGATCACCGAACTCATCGGTGCACTCAATGATGACGAAACGACAGGCGGCCGCCATGCGGGCAAGCGCCGCGCTGCGGCGTACGTGGGGCGCCTCATCGAAGCGTTCGAGCTCGTCGAGGTGCTGCAGTAGTCGCCGAGTGCTCCCGTACCTTCATCCACAGGCCTAGTACTGCCCGGTTCACGAGCGAGTTATCCACAATGAGGCGTCCGCCGAGGCTGAATGTGCCCGGTATCGCTAGCGTCGCTTGTAGTTCCGTCACACGACGCCGAGAATGGAGGCATGTACGTGAGCCCGGAGATGATCAGCACTCTCGCTGGCCTTGTCGCAATAGGCGCGGCAATACTCGGCGGTGTTTTCGGCATGCTCCACTACTTGGAGAAGCGTCTCAATCAGCACTTCGCAGGCATCGATCGACGCTTCGAGGAAGTAGATCGACGCTTCGACGACGTAGATCGCCGCTTCGAAGAAGTAGATCGACGCTTCGAAGAAGTAGATCGGCGATTCGACGTCGTTGACCGACGTTTCGACGAAGTCGACCGGCGTTTCGACGAAGTCGACCGTCGTATCGGCCTACTCGAGGATGGGTCCAGCACCATGGCCGGTGAACTCACCGAGGTCAAGATCGCGATCGCCCGATTCGAAGGCCCGGCGCCGCGCCTGATCAGCGCACGCTGACGCGCGAGTTCTGCAGCGCGCGTCGCAGTGCGAGGGCGGTCCACACCATTGTGGCGCCGAGCAGCACCATGATGAGCCCGCCGATGACGGCGACGAACGCGAGTGCGACGTCGGGCCAGATGAGGGCGACGACGCCCGCCAGCATGATGACGATCGCGGGGCCGAGCGCTGCGGCGCCTCCGCCGGCGCGTATGCCCAGCGTCAGCCAGAGCGCGCCGATCAGAATCACCGAGACGCCGACGAAGGTGACGAGCACGTTCACGGTGAACTGCGAGAACAGCATCGCGAGCACACCGACAACGATCAGCACGATGCCGGCACCGATCGTCGCGCCCGACGAACGCCGCCGCACGAGCAGCGCGAGCCCGTTCGCGACCATCGCCGAACCGAACAGCACGACGAGCACCCACGACGCAGCGATGAACGGCCACAGCAGCAGGCCGAGCGCGGCCGCCAGCACGACGATGCCGACGACGAGCGGGATCCACCACGGAAACTTGCGCGCCGGCCCCGATGTTTCAGGAACGATCTCCCAGGTCATGATGCTCCCGTCGAAGGCTCGGCCTAGAGGCCCGAGTAGGCGTGCAGGCCCTTGAAGAAGACATTGACGATCGTGTAGTTGAACAGGATCGCGCCGTACGCGATGAGGTTCAGCCACGCCGACCGGGTGCCGCGCCAGCCGCGCGTCGCACGCGCGTGGATGTAGCCGGCGTAGAGCACCCAGATCACGAAGGTCCAGACCTCCTTGACGTCCCAGCCCCAGTAGCGGCTCCATGCGGCCTCGGCCCAGATCGAACCGGCGATGAGCGTGAACGTCCAGAACACGAAGCCGATGATCGCAAGACGGTAGGCGAGGTCTTCGAGCCGCACCGCGGTCGGCAGCGTCGAGATGAAGCGCAGCGAGCTCTCGCCGCTCTTCGCCGCATCCCACTTCGCGCGCACCAGCTGCAGAATCGACAGACCGAACGAGAGCGTCAGGAAGCCGACCGCGAGCACCGCGACGAGAATGTGGATGACGAGCCAGTACGAGTCGAGAGCCGGCGGCAGCGGCACGATCGCGACGTAGAAGTTGAGCTTCGTGATGCCGAGGAACAGCACCGTCAGGCCGGTGACGAGGGCGCCGAGGAAGCGGACGTCGACGATGAACTGGGTCACGATGAAGATGAGCATGATCGCGCAGGTCGCGGTGAGCGCGAACTCGTACATGTTCGCCCACGGCACGCGCTCGGCGCCGATGCCGCGCATTGCGGTCGCGGCGAGGTGCAGCACGAAGCCGAGCACTGTGAGCGAGAAGCCGATCTTCAGCGAGCGCGAACGCTTCGCCGGGGCCTCGGTCGCCGTGCGGGTGAGGGTGGCGACACCGCCGCTGCCGGCGGCCTCGGCGCGCTCTTGCGAGGCGGCCGATGCTTGGCGCAGAGCGACATCGCCGCTGCGGTTCGCCAGGTCGACGACGTAGAAGACGAACGCGATCGCGTACACGATCATCGCCGAATAGAGCGCGATCGTCGAATAGGTTTCCAGCTCACTCACCACAATCGTTCAGAGTATCCGGTCACTCCGTGAATTCGCTTGAGAACTGCGGCGCCCGTGCCCCGTATGCGGTGCGGGTTCGCCGGCCGATCGCGGTGAACTCACAGCCATGCCATATGATCGGCACAATAACGTTGGATGCAGTACACCCTTCGTCGTCGGTGACCGGGTGCAGGGGGAAACATGACCAGCGAGCGCCGCACTTCGAGCTCTGCCGTACCGCGCACCGGCATCTGGCACGAGACCGGGGCGCTGCTCGCCGGCTCGATGCGACTCGTGCGCGCCGGCGGCGCGAAACTGCTCGCCCTGCTGCTCGCGAGCCAGCTCATCATCGTCGCCGTCGCGCTGCCCGTCATCGGCTGGCTCTTCCGCGAAGCGCTGCGCGCCGTCGGCATGCACGGCCTCGACATGGGGCAGCTGCAGCTCGGCCGCGGCTTCCCTCTCACCGTCGCCCTCATCATCGCGATCATCACGATCGCGTTCTGGCTGATCGCCCTGCAGTTCACCGCGCTCGTCGTGCTGCTGCGCTGGCCGAAACTCGGCGGCCGCGCATACCTGCGCGAGCTCGGCCGGGTCGCGCGCAAGCTCGTGCACCCCGGGGCGGCACCGCTCGTCTTCTACCTCTTCCTGCTCGTACCGCTCACCGGATTCGGGTTCACCTCGGTGTTCACCCGCGGCATCGCCATCCCCTCGTTCGTGTCGGGCGAGCTCGAGAAGAGCACCGTCACCGCGATCGTCTACTCGGGGGTTCTGCTGCTGCTCGCGCTGCTGAACATTCGCCTGGCGCCCACCGTCCCCGTGTTCGTGCTCACGACGGGCGGCAAGCTCGCGCGCAGCTCGTGGCGCCTCACGCGCGGCCTGCGCTCGAGTATGCCGATGGTGCTGGCCGTCGTCGCCGTGGTCGCGACCGGCGGGTTCGCGGGCGGCCTCCTCACCGTTGCCGCGGTCGTGCCGACCGCGATCTCGGATGCCGTCGCGCCCGACGCCTCGTACGTCGTGGCCGCCTACTCGCTCGGCATCGCCCAGGCCGTAGGCTTCATGCTCAGCGGCATCGTCACGGCGCTCGTCGCCGGAGTGCTCATCACCCTCGCGCTGCGGGGCGCCGAGCGACTGCCCGCGGGCGTCGCCCTCGTCTCCTCGTCCGCCGGTTCCACGGCCGGATCACCCGACGGTGCGCTTCCTGCCGCATCGCCCCCGTTGCAACCTCGCTACGGTGCGCTGCGCTCCCGCTCGGGAGCCTTCACCGCGATCGGGCTCGTCGCCGTCGCAGCGGTGACCGGCACGCTCGGCATCGGCACGATGCAGCAGCTCTCGAACAGCCCCGAGACTCTCGTGCTCGCGCACCGCGGCTTCACCGACGGCGGGGTCGAGAACACCATCAGCGGGCTCGAGGCCGCCCATGCCGCCGGCGCCGACCTCGTCGAGATGGACGTCATGCAGACCCAAGACGGCGAGTTCGTCGCGATGCACGATGCGAGCCTGTCGCGCCTCGCCGGGAAGGACGTGGCCGTCAAGGATCTGACCCTCGACGAGCTCACCGCCATCACGGTGCACGACCGCTTCGGCCACGAAGACCGCATCCCGTCGTTCGCCGAGTACGTCGAGCGGGCCGCCGCCCTCGAGATGCCGCTGCTCGTCGAGATCAAGCTGAGCGGCGCCGAGACACCCGACCACGTCGACCGGCTCGTCGCAGAACTCGAGACGCTGGGGGCGCTCGACCAGAACATCTACCACTCGCTCGACGCCCCGAGCGTCGAGCGACTGAAGCACCTGCGCCCCGACACGACCGTCGGCTACACCATGGCGTTCGCCGCCGTCGACGTGCCCGACACCCCCGCCGACTTCATCGTCGTCGAGGAGTGGACCGCGACCGAGAAGATGCAGCGGGCAGCGATCGCATCGGGCTACGGGTTCATGGCCTGGACCGTGAACGACGAGAACGGCATGCGCGAGCACCTGCGCCGGGGCACCGACGGCATCATCAGCGACCACCCCGACGAGGTGCTCGCACTGCGCGACGAGATGCAGCAGCAGACCGGTCTCATGCCGGTGCTCGCAGACGCGCTCAGCCGATTCGTGACGATCATCTGAGCGCGCCCGCGGGCCTCCGCGGTCAATGCACGAGCACCTCAGCCTCGAGGCGGGCGTACCCGACCTCCATGCCGTCGAGCATGCCGGTCGAGAGGATCATCTCGCGGGTCTCGGCATCCGGGTACGTGATCAGGAGCGTGATGAGTGTGCCGCCTTCGACGGCGGTCAGCGTGAGCTCGTTGCGGGTCACCGCGCTGTTCGCGCCTTCGGGGTCGACGGGCGAGACCATCGTCTCGGTCGTGACGGCGCGCACCGGCCGCTGCCCCTCGAGGAACTCGCCGATGAAGCCGAAGCGCTCGCCGCTCTCGACGTTCTGCCACTCGTAGCGGAAGCGCTGGCCGGGTTCGGTCGCGACTTCGCACACCGGCATCTCCCACCCGTCGGGGCCGAGCATCCAGCGACGCAGCAGGTCGGCGTCATGGTGGGCACGCCACACCTGCTCGACGTCGCCGCGCACGACGCGGCTCGTGCGCGCCTGCGTCTCGCCGATGCGCTGCAGTTTCGTCGGCAGGTCGGCGGCGAACGATGCGAGATCTGCGAGCACATCGTCGATCTGCCCCATGGCCTGACGGGTGCCCTCTTCCATGCCCATCTCGCGCAGCTGCTCCAGTTCGTCGAGCGAACCGTAGTAGGTCTTCGTCGTCACCCGTGAACCCAGCGCCGTCTGCTGAAATTCGAACACCATGCGCAGGCTCGGCAGGTCTTCGTTGGGCGAACCATCATCGAGGGCGAATCCGTCGCGCACTTCGAACGAGCGGCCGGCGTCGACGGCCACCCACTTCCAGTAGCCGCCGAAGCGGTCGCCCTCGGGCCCGGTCATGTAGTAGTTGCTCAGGCCTCCGACGGCAGCGTCGTGACGCGCGAAGGTCGCCGGGTACCCGGGCGGGCCCCAGAAGCGCTCGATCTGGCGCGGGTCGACGTAGGCATCCCAGAGCCTCTCGACCGGGGCGGTGAAGTCGGCGACGATGGTGGTCGTCAGCGCCTCGGGGTCGGTGGTGAATGCGGTGATCGGCATGATGTTTTCCTCCTCGTTGATCAGCGGCGCTCGACTGCGGAGCGCCGCTCTTGCCCGTCGTCTTCGGCGAGCAGCGCATCGAGCTGGGCGATGCGGCCTCGCCAGAGCTGTTCGAAATGAGCCAGAAGCGCTTGCGCCCGGCGAATGGTCTCGGGGTTGCCTCGCACGATGCGCTCCCTCCCCCGCGGAACTTTGGCGACGAGGTCTGCGGCCTCGAGCACCGCGACGTGCTTCTGCACAGCCGCGAAGCTCATGTCGTAGTCGCGGGCGAGCTCGGAGACCGAGGCCTCGCCGACGAGCGTGCGGCGCACGATATCGCGCCGCGTCGCGTCGGCCAGGGCCCGGAAGATACGATCTACCCGGTCGTCGTCAAGATCAATTTGTGCAACCATTTGGTTGTACGTTACGTCCGCCGAAAGCCGTTGTCAACCCCCGAGCGGCAAACCGCTCGGGACAGCCCGGCCCGTTACTCGGCGACGCTGCGGCGCTTCTCGCGCCACGAAGAGAACGCGCGCCACATCTCGATCAGGATCGGGATCCCCGGAATCAGTACGAGCACGATGATGAAGATCTCGCTGTACTTCTGCACGAACGGAATCTGCCCGAGGAAGTAGCCGAGCAGCGTCACGCCGACCGCCCACAGCAGCGCGCCGACCGCGTTGTAGACGACGAAGCGGCGATAGGTCATGTGGCCGATACCGGCCGCCGCCGGCACGAAGCCGCGGATGATGGGCAGGAACCGCGCGATGATGATCGCCTTCGGGCCGTGCTTCTCGAAGAACGCGTGCGTGCGCTCGACGTTCTCGGGGTTGAAGAGCTTGCTCTTCGGCCGGTTGAAGATGGCCGGGCCGATCTTGCGGCCGAGCATGAATCCGAGCTGGTCGCCCGCGAAGGCGAACACGAACAGCACCGCGCAGGTGATCCAGATCGGGATATCGATGATGGGCACCCCGCCCGGGCCCGTCGCGCTGAAGAGCCCGACCGTGAAGAGCAGCGAGTCGCCGGGCAGAAACGCGAGCACGACGACACCGGTCTCGAGAAAGACGAACACGCACGCGAGGATCAGTGCGAACCAGCCGCCGGCCTGCAGCAGGGTCTCGGGGTCGAGCCAGTCGATGCCGAGCAGTGCGGGCACGAGAAGGGGGGTCATCACCCCGTCAAGATACCAGGCGGGCCAGTGAGAAACCCCGGGCATGGTGGTTGAACTCACCGGCGCAACGAAGGGATGTGCGCGATGACCGAACCGCAAACCTGAACCATGATCGGTGCTGTCATTGAGATCATGATCCGCACCATCACGGTGATTCTCCGCACGGTGTACATACAGTTCGCGACCACGCTCCAGCAATCGAAGTCGCTCGGGCACGAGCTGCGGGCCGACGTCCGCTGTCACGAGCGTGCGCATCGAAGGCACGAGCATTCGTACTGACCTGCACGCCGAGATCCCGAACGTACGACCCGAGTTACCGGCAGACATCGGAAACGTGCGCACCCAGATCATCCACCTCGACCGCGACGTGCAGGCGATCACCAAGCGCATCTTCCCCACCGATCAGGCCTGAATACGACGAAGCGCTCCATCGGGACGGCGCACCCGAAAAGGGGTGGGCCCGCAGCCGGAAGTAGGGAATACTCCGACTGCGGGCCCGAGGTGCTATCCGTTCGACTTACTCAGTCTTGAAACTGCGTCGCCGCGCGGATAGCGCCATCACTCCGCCGGCTGCTGCGAGGAGCAGGGCACCGGCGATCCCCAGGGGGAGTAAGGGAGCGCCGCCGGTGGCGACGAGGTTCGGCTTCTTGGGGGATGCCGGAGCCAGGTCGCGGGTGATGGTGTTCGTGAGTTCGACCTCGACGACGGTGCCGTCGCCGATGGTGAACGTGTCGGTGCTGAACGCGGGCTGCTGCCAGGCCCCGCCTTCAATCTTCGTGGGTGTGACCTCGGTCAACGTGACCTCGGCGCCGTAGGGCAGCCCCTCGACACTGATGGTCTCGCCGTACGCGGCCACCGTGAGCGAACCCACACCGGCTTCGAAGCCGTCGCCAGCGGGGTAGGTGAAGCGCACCTCGAACTCGGTACCGTCGGCCACCAGGCTCGCACCGCTCCCGGCGATCTGCTTCGTGACCGCGAAACCGCCGCTGTTGAGCGAGAGCTCGTTCGTCGCGAGCAGCTCGACCGTCACATCCTTCTCGATGGTGAAGGTGCTCGGGCCGTCGAGCTCGACGGGCTGCCAGGTACCGCCTGTGACCTTCTCGGGCGCCACCTCGGTCACGGTGACGACCGCACCGGCGGGGATGTCACTGACGGTCGCGGGGTCGCTGCCCGCGGTCACATTGATGGTGCCTTCGCCGGCGTCGAAGGTGTCGCCGGCCGGGTAGGCGTACTCGAAGGTGTACTCCTGCCCGTCGGGTACGAGGTGGAGGGCGTCGCCCGTGACCGTCTTGGCGAGGCTGAACGCGCCCACATCGCGGCTGATCGTGTTGGTCAGCGTCACTTCGGCCGTGGTGCCGTCACCGATGGTGAAGGTCTGCGGGTCGAAGATGTGGCCTTCCCAGGTGCCGCCGGGTACCGGGGCCGGGTCGATCTCGGCGAGCGTCACCTCGGCGCCGTACGGGAGGGGGCCGCTCGCGACGGGCTCGCCGTCCGCCGAGATCGTCACTGTGCCGGAACCGGCTTCGAAGCCGATGCCTGCCGGGTAGCCGTACTCGACGGTGAACGTCGTCGACGGGTCCACCAGCTCCGCGCCCGTGCCTTCGAGAACCTTACGGATCTGGAAGTCGCCGTTGCCGAGCAGGATCGGGTTGTCGAGGTCGATCGTCACACTCTGGTTCTGGATGATCGTGAACGTCGACTGCGAGAACACCGGGTCGAGCCACTCGCCGCCGGTCACCGGATCCGGTGCGGCCTCGGTCAGCGTGATCTCGACGCCCGCGGGCAGGCCTTCTACGATGACGGGATCGCCGCCGGCGACCACGGTCACGGTGCCGGTGTCGGCCTCGTAGCCGGGGCCTGCCGGGTGCGACCAGGCGACCCGGAATTCAGTGCCCTCGGGCACGAGCCCTGAGCCGTCGCCGGAGAGGGTTTTCTGGATGCTGAACGCGCCCAGATCCTTCGTGATCCGGTTGGTCACCTCGACCACTGCTTCGGCGTCGACCCCGACGGTCAGGGTCTGCGGGCTGATCACCGGCGCATCCCAGGTCGCGCCCGGAATCGCGTTCGGCATGACCTCGGAGAAGGTGAGCTTCGCACCCACCGGCAGTTCACCGCTCGTGACGAGCGTGCCGTCTGCGGGCAGCGTGAGGGTACCCGAGCCCGCGGCCCAGGTGCTCGAAGCCGGGTAGCTGTAGTTCACGGTGTAGCCGTCGACGCCGTCGAGGTTCGCGCCGTCGGGGTTCTCGACGGTCTTCTTCGCCTGGAAAGTCGTCTTGTCGAGCATGGCCTCGTTGGTGAGCGTGAAGTACGAGACCTTCGCCAAGTTCTTGTTGGCGGCGGAGAAGGTGATCTCGATACTGTCGGTCGGTTCCGCACCCTCGAGGGGTTCGCCGTTCGCGTTGGTCGCGATGAACTTCGGCGTGCCCCAGGTCACGTTCGCGGGATCCGTCGGCTGCACCTCGGTAATGACGAGGCGGGTGTCCTTGAAGAACTCCTCACTGAAGAAGGTCTCGCCTACGCGAATCTTCGTCGAACCGGGCGTGCCGGGGTAGTTCGCGTCCGTCGTATCGTAGGCCGTCCAGTTCAGGGTGAACTCGGGAGTCGGGTTGAACGCGGCGTCACCGGCGAGCGCCTTGGTGACGGCGAACTTGCCGAAGTTCTTCCCGACGACGGTGCCCGAACCGGAGTAGCGGGTCGCGCTGCCCTCGACGATACGCTTCTTCTGCCCCTCGACGGTGTACTCCGCTTGGTTCCGGTAGGTCTTCGCCTTGCCCTCGTCGAGCACCTTCACAAGCCACTCCACATGGTAGACCGAACCGGTAAGGCCGCGGTCGCCCGCGTTCGGCTGGTCATCGGGCAAGCCTTCGCGCGTCGTAAACGAGACGGTCAGCTTGTCGGCAGAGACCGTTACGAGGTCGTCGGGAATCTTGTGCCACACGAGGTCTTCGCGGTTGGTCTGCGGGCTGCGCCGCACGCTGCCCGCCTCATATACCACAGGATCACCGATGAGCTCGAACGCCGAGGTGTCGAGCAGGTCGGTGACCTCGACGTTCAGACCGACCGGCATACCGTCCCCGCGCGCCGAGCCGTTGACGCTATCGTCGACCGCCACCGTCCATTCGATCTGGTCAGTGAGGTTGTCGTACCAGCCGCCCTTCCATTGCCAGGAGCCCTCGTAGTCGCAGTCCTCGATGCAGACGACCGGGTTCGGCGTCACCGTCACCGGAGGTGCCGTCACATTGCCGAAGTCGAAAGTGCGCTCGACCTCCTCGGTGTTGTAGATGTTCACGTTCACGAGGAATGTGAAGGTGCCGCTGATCTCGACCGGATGACTCGCAACGTAGTCATCATCGATCGTGCACACCACCTGCTGCGCTGAGACAATGCATTCGCCTGCCACTTCACCGTCGGAATCGATCGCGGGGAACCGGTCGGCGTGCCCACGCAGTTCCTCCGGCAGCTCCACCGTGGCCGTGAGCGGCGTCGACGGGTTATCCGCCACGCTCCAAGCGACGTTGATCTCCTGACGGCTGCCGCCCGGGAACTCGTCGTTCACGAAATCCACACTGTCGATGGTCGCCGCGGTAGCGGCGAGCGCAGCTGATTGCGGCAGGACGACGAGGGTGGCCACCAACGCGAGGAAGGCGAGTATGGCGCCTTCGAAGCGCACGCGTCTCGACCTCGAGTCGTGGTCCCCCTTTCGCAGCGCAAAGGTACTCATGCAGTCTCCTCGATTCTTCACACGGATAGAGGAAGGTCCGGTTTCGGAGCATTCCCGACCATTCGGGCGTTGAAATTGAGAGCTCACATAAGACGAATGGCCTCTTTTATTATGCATATAATGAAACGGAAAGCAAAATAAAAGAGGCCTCATGAGTTAGGCGAAACCTTCAATCTGGAGGCATGGCAAAGCACATCCCGGGGGAGCATTGGGTCGAGTACGCACGCGACATCGGCACGCGATTGCAGCGCAGGCGCATCGAGCTCGGTGTGAGCCAGGAGCGTCTCGCGGCATCCGCAGGGATCACGCGCTACACGTACCAGAAGCTCGAGAAGGGCGAATCCGCTCCCGGCACCCCCGCGAACCCGAGTCTGCGCACCATCATGGCGGTAGCGCAGCAGCTCGGCTGCACACTCGACGAGCTGCTCCCGGAACCGTGGCCGGATCTCGGTCTCTTCGACGACTGACCCTGCGCCTCCGGATGTCCGGGGTCCGGCCTAGCCTGTGAATGCCGTGCCGCAGTCATCGTATACGGAGGGCCCGTGTTCCGAACAAGCTGGCAGAGCAGCCCCTGCCCCGAGTGGTGCGTCATCGACCACGACGAGGCCGATCACCCCGACGACCGCGCCCATCGCGACGCCGGCATCGCGATCCCTGCGGTGTTCCGCCACCGCGATTTCCACGAGGGCCGACTCGTCGAGCGCATCCACGAAGGCAGCCTGACCCTCGGCCGTTGGCAGCGAGACGGCGAAGATCGGGTCTGGTACTTCATCGGCGACGACGCGGGCCTCGAGATCGAGATCAGCGCGGAGAGCTTCGCACGCCTCACCGACGAGATGGTCCATCTCCGCGAGGGCGGCCCCTGAGACGCCCGTCGACCCGCTGGCCGCGGGCCGGCGGGCACCCCGCTAGATACCGGCCCGGCGCTCGGCCATCTCCACGACGTTCGTCATGAGCAGCGCCACGGTCATCGGGCCGACCCCGCCGGGGTTCGGCGAGACCCAGCCCGCGACCTCGGCGACGGCCGGGTCGACATCGCCGAACACGCGATCCTGACCGCCGTCGGAACCCTCTTCGCGGCTCACGCCCACGTCGAGCACCGCGGCGCCCGGCTTCACGTCTTCGGCGCGGATCATGTGCTTCACGCCCGCAGCCGCGACGATGACATCAGCCTGGCGCAGGTAGTACGGCATATCAACCGTGCCCGTATGCGTCAGCGTCACGGTCGCGTTGAACTCGCGGCGCGTGAGCAGCAGCCCCATTGAGCGCCCGATCGTCACGCCGCGGCCGACGACCACGACGTGCTTGCCTGCGAGATCGTAGCCGTTGCGGGTCAAGAGCTCGATCACGCCCCGCGGCGTGCACGGCAGCGGGGTGTCGATCGGGCCGTTCACGTTCAGCACGAGACGGCCGAGATTCGTCGGGTGCAGCCCGTCGGCATCCTTCGCCGGGTCGATGCGCTCGAGAATCGCATCGGTGTCGAGATGCTTCGGCAACGGCAGCTGCACGATGTAGCCGTGGCACTCGGGGTCGGCGTTCAGCTCGTCGATGAGCGCCTCGACGTCGGCCTGCGTGGCGTCTGCCGGCAGCTCGCGCTGCATCGAGTTCATACCGATCGCCTGCGACTGCCGGTGCTTCATGCCGACGTACAGCTGCGAGGCCGGGTCGGCGCCCACGAGCACGGTCGCGATGCCGGGCACGACGCCCCGCTCGGCGAGCGCTGCGACACGCTCGGTCAGTTCCGCCTTGATCGCCGCGGAGGCGGCGCGGCCGTCGAGTTTCTGCGCAGTCATCTCGCGTGCTCCGTTCACCAGTTCTCGAGGCCGGGGTACAGCGGGAACGCCTCGGCGAGCGCCTCGACGCGGCCGCGCAGCGCGTCCGAGTCGGCCTCGCCCTGCAGCGTCAGCGCGATGATGTCCGAGACCTCGGCGAACTCGGCGTCGCCGAAGCCGCGGGTCGCGAGCGCCGGGGTGCCGATGCGCAGGCCCGAGGTGACCATCGGCGGGCGCGGGTCGAACGGCACCGAGTTGCGGTTCACCGTGATGCCGACGGCGTGCAGCGCGTCTTCCGCCTGCTGACCGTCGAGCGCGGAGTTACGCAGATCGGCGAGCACGAGATGCACATCGGTGCCGCCCGTGAGCACGTCGACGCCGGCGGCCTTCGACGCATCGGAGGTGAGCGCCGCGGCGAGCAGCTTCGCTCCCGAGAGGGTGCGCACCTGGCGCTCCGTGAACTCATCGGTCGCGGCGAGCTTGAACGCGGTCGCCTTCGCGGCGATCACGTGCATGAGGGGGCCGCCCTGCTGGCCGGGGAACACGTTCGAATTGAGCTTCTTCGAGATCTCGGCCTCGTTCGTGAGGATGAAGCCCGAGCGCGGGCCGCCGATGGTCTTGTGCACGGTCGACGAGACGACGTGGGCGTAGGGCACGGGGTTCGGGTGCAGGCCCGCCGCGACGAGGCCCGCGAAGTGCGCCATGTCGACCCACAGGGTCGCGCCGACCTCGTCGGCGATCTCGCGGAACGCCGCGAAGTCGAGCGTGCGCGGGTACGCCGACCAGCCGGCGATGATGACCTTCGGCCGATGCTCGCGGGCCTTCGCGCGCACGACATCCATGTCGACGAGCATCGTCTCAGGGTCGACGCCGTACGAGGCGACGGTGTAGAGCTTGCCCGAGAAGTTCAGCTTCATCCCGTGAGTGAGGTGGCCGCCGTGCGAGAGCTCGAGGCCGAGAATGGTGTCGCCGGGCTCGGCGATCGCCGACAGCACGGCCGCGTTGGCCGAGGCGCCCGAGTGGGGCTGCACGTTCGCGAACTTCGCGCCGAAGAGCGCCTTGGCGCGATCCCTGGCGAGATCTTCGGCGATGTCGACGAACTCGCAGCCGCCGTAGTAGCGGCGGCCCGGGTAGCCCTCGGCATACTTGTTCGTGAGCACCGAGCCCTGGGCCTCGAGCACCGCGCGCGGCACGAAGTTCTCGCTCGCGATCATCTCGAGCGTGCTGCGCTGACGGCCGAGCTCCTGCTCGAGCACCGCGGCGATCTCGGGGTCGACGGCCGCGAGCGGCTCGTTGAAGAAGGCGGACTGCTGGGACATACGGACTCCTCGTTCCTCCTGCGCACGCAGGTCTGTTCCTGCGGCCCAGGCGAGCGGCCTATGTTCGAATCGTCGCTCCCCGATGGTCGCCCATCTGCACGCCAGTCACGACGCCCACCAGCCTAGCAAGCCCCGCCTGCGAGGCGCACGGATTTTCTCCGCACCGTCCGTCAGCGGGCCTCGGCCGGGGCCCCGAACTCGGCGGCGAGCGCCCCGAGCGCCGACTCGCCCACCAGAGCACCGCCGATGAGCGGCACGAGTACGCGCGGGGCGCGGGGCAGCTCGCGGGCGAGGCGATCGAGCTGCTCGTTCTCGAGCGCGCGGCGAGCAGCGAGCAGGGGGCCGGCGTCGTCGGGCGAGACGCGGTTCACGACGAGGGCGGCGAGGTCGACGCCGATGCCGTCGAGCGCGGCCGCGAGTTCGAGGGTCTCAGAGACGGGCATGGGTTCGGCGATGCTGACGATGACGAAGCCGGTGAGCGACGCGTCCTCGATCGTGGTGCGCAGTCTCGCGAACCGTTCGCGGCGCGCGATGAGCACGCGCCTGAGTTCGGCGTCGGCGCTCTCGTCGGGGGTGCGCTGGCGGCTACTCGCGAGACCGCGCATTGCCGAGGCGTAGCGCTCGGAGCGGTCGCGATTCGACAGGAGCGTCTCCGTCCATCCCGTGAGCTGTTCGGGCAGGCGCATGAGCCGGAGGGTGTGCCCCGACGGGGCGGTGTCGAACACGACAAGGTCGTAGCCCTCGAGCCCGAGCGCGACCGCGTCGGCGACGCGTTCGAGCACGGCGGCCTCGTGGCTGCCGGGTGCTTCGCGGGCGAGCGCGAGGTGGCGTTCGGCGTGCGCGTGCATGCGCTCGGGCAGCATGCGGCGCATGGTCTCGGCGACCGCCCGCAGGTGCGCGTCGACGGTGCGCTGCGGGTCGATCTCGATGCCGTCGACGCGGCCGCCGCCCTCCGTGGTCGCGAGTCGCGCCGGCGAGTCGCCGACCCGACACCCCCAGAGGTGGCCGAGATTGTGCGCCGGGTCGGTCGACACGACGAGCACCCGGGAGCCCTCGCGGGCGCGGGCGAGCGCGACCGCCGACGACACCGAGGTCTTGCCGACCCCGCCCTTGCCGCCGACGAAGAGCACGCGGCGCGCGCGCACGGTCTCGAGGAGCGTGGCGTCTAGCAGCATGACACGTGATCCAAAGGGCTTCGGGGCATGCCCATGCGGCGATGCCACTGATGGAAGTCGTCGTAGAGGCTCGGCATGAGCTCGACCGTGTAGTACGCGGCCGGGTCGGGCACGCCGAGCGCCTCGCCGAGCACGGCGAGGGTGAAGAAGTCGTCCTCGTCGCGCTTGTCGCGCGCGATCGCCTGCCGGTAGGGGCCCGCATAGTACTCCTGCAGGCCGTCGCGCAGCGCGGCCCAGCGCCGGGAGAGTTCGCTCCCCCGGCGCCGGGTGCCGCGCCCGCCATCGTGGTGCGGCGGGCGCGGTGCGCTTGCCATGCGTCAGACCTCTTCGCGTACGGCCTCGAGCTTCACGTCGGCGTCGAACGCCTCGGGCGGCTCGTTCGCCGCGCGGCGCATCGCGAGCACCGCCTCGACGGCGACCCAGATGCTCGCCACGATGATGATGGCGTCGAGCACGAAGAGCAGCCAGTCGGGGTTCTCGGGGTTCGCGAACGACGCGAGCTGGTCGATCGCGGCCCAGAACGAGGTGACGAACACGAACACGAGCGGCACGAGCGCCGGCAGCGGGCTGCGGCGCTTGCGGATGAGGATCACCGCGATGATCGACAGCGTGAGCGATGCCATGAGCTGGTTCGTCGTGCCGAACAGCGGCCAGATGCGCAGGCCGCCGTCGCCGCCGAGGCCCTGGGAAAAGGTGAGGCCGAGACCGACGATCACGACGATGAGGGTGGCCGGCACCTTCGTGATGCGCACCTTCATGGTCTCGCCGATCTCCTGCACCACGAAGCGGAGCAGACGCATGCCGGTGTCCATGGTCGTCGCCGCGAACAGCACCGCCATCGTCGCGAGCACGGTCGCGCTGAGCGATGCGGGCAGGCCGATGCCGTCTTGCATGAGCATGCCGCCGCCCTCGACGAAGGCGTTCACGCCGCCCGCGCCGAACGCGTTGTAGACCTCGTCCCACTCGGCCACGGTGCGGAAGCCGGCGATGACGGCGAGGATCGTGCCGAGCGAGAGCAGGCCCTCGCCGACGGCGCCGAAGTAGCCGACGAAACGCGCATCGGTCTCTTTATCGAGCTGCTTCGAGCTCGTGCCCGACGACACCATGCCGTGGAAGCCCGAGATCGCGCCGCACGCGATCGTGACGAAGAGCAGCGGCACCATGCTCGGGGTGCCGTCGGGCACCGCGTTGTTGATCATGGGCGCCACGATGGTGTGCGAGTTGCCCACGAACAGCGAGCCGATGAGCACCGCGCCGTAGAGCAGTGCGAGACCGACGAACAGCTGCACGCCGTTGATGTAGTCGCGCGGCTGCAGCAGCACCCACACCGGCAGCAGCGAGGCGATCGCGCCGTAGACGAACAGCGCGACGATCCAGAACGTCGCCGGGCTCATGCCGAGCACCGACTCGGGCAGCACGACCGGCACCTGGTCGCCGAGCACGATGAGCGCGTACAGCGCCGTCACGCCGACGATGGTGACCGGGATGAGCGGCCAGCGCAGACGGTACACGGCCACGCCGACGAGCAGCGCGACGATGATCGCGCCCCAGGTCGGGATGACCGCGGTCGGGGTGCTGATGAGCAGGTTCTTGATGACGACCGCGAACGCGGCGATCACCATGAGCAGCAGCAGGAAGATCACGACGAGGAACAGGTTCGCGCCGCGCTTGCCGATGTACCGCTCGGACAGTGCGCCGATCGAGCGCCCCTTGTTGCGGGCCGAGGCCCAGAGCGCGCCGAAGTCGTGCATGCCGGCGAAGAACACCGTGCCGATCGTCACCCAGAGGAAGGCCGGCAGCCAGCCCCAGATGACGGCGATCGCGGGGCCCACGATCGGTGCGGCTCCCGCGACCGAGGTGAAGTGGTGGCCCCACAGGATGAACTTGTTGGTAGGTACGTAGTCGACGCCGTCGTTGAGCTCGTGCGCCGGGGTTTCGAAATCGTCGTCCAACCGGTAGACGCGTTTCGCCAGATACTTCGAATAGACGAGGTATCCGAACACGAAGATCGCGAGACCGATGAACATGAGAATGACGGGACTCATAGAACTGTTCTTCCTCTCATTGGCCGCGCGTCTCTGCGAGGCCTCCGTCGGGCGGGTGAAGTCGGGTCACACCTTGAGAGGCGCGTGCCGCGACGGTGCGGCCCGTACCTCTCCCCTCGAAGCTACCAACAACGCCGAGGCGATAGCCAGCAACCGGTCGTCGTCGCATTCGGGCCCTCGATCCCGCTCCCGCAGCGTCTCGCTTCGAGTCTCAGGAGCTCGAGGGTTCAGACGCCAGCTCCATGAGGGTCGGCCACTGGTCGCTCGCATAGGTCTTCGGCAGGCTCACGCCGGTGCGCTCGACGTCGAACCAGTCGAAGATGCCGCCGCGGCTCTGCCAGTAGTCGCCGCTCGAGAGGAAGAGCGCCAGGGTCGCCTCAGGGATGGCGGGCTGGTCGGTGTCGAGGTCGAACTCGGGGTCTGCCGTTTCGTCGCCCGGCGCTGGAGTATCGGGCCGCGCCGCCGTCATCGAGAGGCGGTAGCCCCGCTCGTTCTCGAACTCGTAGCGCACCGACTCGACCTCGCCGTTCTCGTCTTCCCAGAAGATGCCGGGCTCGCCGGGCCTCGCCGTGTAGGTGGGGCCGTCGTCGATCTCGCGCAGCATCCACCCCTGCTGTTCGGCGGACTTGCGCGCGGACTTCGCGACCGACTCGGGGTCGCCCGCCAG
The DNA here is from genome assembly GCF_051043335.1 of Leucobacter sp. gxy201. Lineage (NCBI taxonomy): Bacteria > Bacillati > Actinomycetota > Actinomycetes > Micrococcales > Microbacteriaceae > Leucobacter > Leucobacter sp. gxy201. Next base: position 45,099 of record NZ_JAMXWS010000001.1, on the reverse strand, counting down.
AGCCCGACCCCAGACGACGTCGACCTGGTAGTTGAAGGTGTCGGAGTAGCTGTACTCGTCGTAGTCGATGCCGGCGCCGCCGAGCACCCGCCAGCCGGTGGGCGAGATCTCGGTGCGCAGCGGCGCGAGCGCCTCCTGCGCCTCGCGCCATTGCGCCTCGTGTCGGTCGCGCTGCTGGTCGAGCGAAAGCCCCGCCACCTCGATCTCCTTCTGACCGCCGAAGTCGCGCTCGCCGTTCATCGAGACGTAATCGGCCGCGACCGCCCCGCCGATCAGCATCGCGGGCACGACGCACACCGCGATGAGCGCTGCGATGTTGCTGCGGCGAGCGCGATGCGCGGCCGCAGGCGCGGGCTCGGCGTCGGGAGCAGCGATCCCTGCAGCGCCGAACTGCTGCGGTACGGCCGCTTCTACCGCGCCCGCCAGCGCCGGCGGTGCGGGGCGCAGCACGAACACCAGCACGAGCGCCGCGAGGTAGGCACCCACCCACACGATGAACGAGATGCCGAGCAGCGTCTCCTCGGCGCGCTGCGACACGAAGCCGAACGTCGCGCGCACGACCGATTCGATCGGCGCCGCGTCCGTAGCGCCGGGCATCGAGAGGCAGATCATCACGAGGCCCCAGCAACTCGTGACGATCGTGACGCCGACGGAGACCGGGATGCTGCGGAACCCGCGATGCTTCAGCACGAAGCGGGGCACGGCGCCGAGCAGCCCGACCCCCGGCACGATCAGGGGCGAGAAGAGTACCGCGAAGAGCGACTCCCAGCCGCCGACGCCCGCGAATGAGCGGAACAGGAACGCGGCCGGGAAGATGAACCACGACACCCACAGCCACGACCTCCAGAGCACCCCGACGCCCTTGGCCTTGGGCTTCTTCGCGCGTTTTCGCGGCGGCGCCCATTCGGGGGCCGCCATCGGTGCTGCAGGTGTCGCCATGGTTCGACTGTAATCGCAGAGGCCGCGTCTCACCCGACGCGCCGCGATCTACTAGCCTTGTGCCTCGTGAGCACGATCGAGACGACCAACACCTGCGCCCAATGGGTTCTGACCCTCTCATGCATCGACGGGCCGGGTATCGTGCACGCCATCAGCGGCGCGATCGTCGAGGCCGGCGGCAACATCGCCGAGAGCCAGCAGTTCTCGAGCCAGGACACCGCGAGCTTCTTCATGCGCCTGCAGATCGAGGCGCTCACCGACATCGGCACCTTCGACGAGCGCTTCACCGCCGCCCTCGCCCCGGTCACCGAACGCTACGGCATGACCTGGCGCCTCGACCGCGTCGGCCGCCCGGTGCGCACCCTCATTCTCGCTTCGACCGCCACGCACTGCGTCAACGACCTGCTCTACCGCCAGCGCGCCGGCCAACTGCCGATCGAGGTGCCGCTCGTGCTGTCGAACCACGAGACCGTGCGCGACCTCGCCGCGTTCTACGACGTGCCGTTCGAGCACCGCGCCATCGCCGAGCCGGCCGACAAGGCCGCCTTCGAGGCCCGCGTGCTCGAGGCGATCGACGAGCACGACATCGAGCTCGTCGTGCTCGCCCGCTACATGCAGATCCTCTCGCCCGGGCTGTGCGCGGCGCTCGAGGGCCGGGCCATCAACATCCACCACTCCTTCCTGCCCGGTTTCAAGGGCGCCAACCCCTACAAGCAGGCGCACGAGCGCGGCGTCAAGCTCATCGGCGCGACGGCGCATTTCGTCACCACCGACCTCGACGAGGGCCCGATCATCGAGCAGGACGTCGTGCGCGTCGACCACTCGTACTCGCCCCGCCAGCTCGTGCAGCTGGGGCAGGACGAGGAGGCGCGGGTGCTGCGCCGCGCGGTGAACTGGTTCGCCGAGAACCGCATCCTCGCCGACGGTCACCGCACCATCATCTTCAAGTAGCGGGGCGCCGCCCGCCGGTCGGTCAGCGCAGGTGCTCGACGTCGCCCGCCGCGACCGTGAGCTCGCCGCCCGTCGGCAGGTCGACCACGAGCGAACCGTCTGGGGCGAGGGATCGCGCCCGCCCGTCGACGACCTCGCCGGCCGGCAAGTGCACCCGCACTTCGGCTCCGAGCGTCACCGAGGTGCGTGCGACCCGCGAGCGCACGGCGCCCGGGTTCGTGCCCGCGAGCTCGATGAGCCGCAGCAGATCGGTCGCGTAGTCGGCGAGCACGTCGTCGAGCAGGCGCTGCCCGGCCGCATCGTGCAGCGACTCGGCGCCGTCGACGTCGGCGCCGGCCGCGAGCAGCGACGTGGCGCGTTCGGTCGGCAGCTCCCATTCGGGCAGCAGCAGGTTGACACCGGTGCCGACGACGATCGCCCCGTCGGGCAGCATCTCGCAGAGGATGCCGACGAGCTTCAACCCCGGCCGCCCCGCCATCGCATCGTCTTCATCGCGCACGTGCACGTCATTCGGCCACTTCAGCCCGACCCGCATCCCGTCGCCGAAATACGGTTGCAGCGCAGCCGTCATCGCGGCCCCCGCGATGAGCGGCAGCCAGCCGGGGCCGAGGCCCGATCCCTGGCCCGCACCGTGCCCCTGCCCGAACCCGCGCACGAGCAGCGATGCCGCGACCGCCATGTCGGGCGGCGTCACCCATCCGCGCCCGAGGCGGCCGCGGCCCGCCGTCTGCTCGGTCGTCGCGAGCAGCGTGCCGTGCGGCAGTGGCTCGGCGCCCCCCGCCCGATCGAGCGCGAGATCGCGCAGCTCGGCGTTCGTCGAAGGCGAGCTCTCGCGCCAGATCACCTGCGGCAGCACATCCCGGGTACGCGGCAACTCCATGCCCACACGTTATCGCCCACGGAGCGCCTTCGTAGGCTTTCGACTAAGGATTTCGGGATCAGTTGGAGAAGTTGTTGCGCGTCAGGCATACGGCCCGCGCTAGGCTTGGCTGCGTGACTGGAGACAACGCCCCGCTTGCAACCACTGCGAGCCGTATCGCCGACCACCGCCGCAAGTACCAGGAGGCCGTGGGCGACCGCGATGCCGCCGCCGCGGCCAAGCAGCACGCGCGCGGCAAGATGACCGCACGCGAGCGCATCGCCCAGCTGCTCGACCCGGGCTCGTTCGTCGAGTTCGACAAGTACGTGAAGCACCGCACCCACGGCTTCGGCATGGAGAACAGCCGCCCCTTCGGCGACTCCGTCGTCACCGGCGCCGGCATGATCCACGGCCGGCAGGTCGTCGTCTACTCGCAGGACTTCACCACCTTCGGCGGTTCGCTCGGCGAGGTCGCCGGCGAGAAGATCGTCAAGGCGATGGAGTTCGCGCTGAAGACCGGCGCGCCCTGCATCGGCATCCTCGACTCGGGCGGAGCGCGCATCCAGGAGGGCGTCGTCTCGCTCTCGAAGTACGCGAACATCTTCCGTCTCAACACGGCGTGCTCGGGCGTCATCCCCCAGATCTCGATCGTCATGGGCCCGTCGGCCGGCGGCGCCGTGTACTCCCCCGCCCTCACCGACTTCGTCATCATGGTCGACAAGACGAGCCACATGTTCGTCACCGGCCCCGACGTCATCAAGACCGTCACCGGCGAAGACGTCGGCTTCGAAGAGCTCGGCGGCGCGCTCACCCACAACAAGACGAGCGGCGTCTCGCACTACCTCGCGAGCGACGAGCACGACGCCCTCGACTACGCCCGCGCGCTCATCAGCTACCTGCCCGACAACAATCTGGCAGAGGCCCCGATCTACGACACCGACACGGCGCTCGAGATCACCGCGGCCGACCGCGCGCTCAACAGCATCATCCCCGACAGCCCGAACCAGCCCTACGACATGCAGGTGGTCATCGAGGCGATTCTCGACGGCGGCGACTTCCTCGAAGTGCAGCCCCTGTTCGCCCCCAACATCCTCATCGGCTTCGGCCGCGTCGAGGGCCGCACCGTCGGCATCGTCGCGAATCAGCCCGCGCAGATGGCGGGCACCCTGAACATCGATGCGAGCGAGAAGGCCGCACGCTTCGTGCGCTTCTGCGACGCGTTCTCGATCCCGATCCTCACCCTCGTCGATGTGCCCGGCTACCTGCCCGGCACCGACCAGGAGCTGCAGGGCGTCATCCGCCGCGGCGCGAAGCTGCTCTTCGCCTACGCCGAAGCGACCGTGCCGCTCGTCACCATCATCACCCGCAAGGCCTACGGCGGCGCGTACATCGTGATGGGCTCGAAGCAGATGGGCGCCGACTTCAACATCGCATGGCCCACCGCCGAGATCGCCGTCATGGGCGGCTCGGGCGCCGTCAACATCCTCTACCGCAAGGAGCTGGCCGCGGCCGCCGAGCGCGGCGAGGACGTCGAGGCGCTGCGCGCCGAGCTCACCGCGAAGTACGCCGCCGACGTCACCTCCCCCTTCCTGGCCGCCGAGCGCGGCGAGCTCGACAACGTGCTCGAGCCCGCCGGCACCCGCCTCGCCGTGATCAAGGCCCTGCGCGGCCTGCGCGGCAAGCGCGACGAGCTGCCGGCGAAGAAGCACGGCAACATCCCGCTGTAAGGAGGCAGAGACGATGGACACCCCACTGCCGCCCGACGCGGCGGCCCGTGATGCCGCACGGCGCGAGGAGCAGGGCGACGCCGACGCCGCGCTCAGCGGCGACGACATCCGCTTCGTCACCCGCCAGGTGCGCCCCGAAGAGCGCGCCGCCGTCATCGCCGTGCTCACCCGCGTGCGCACGGAGGAGACCGACCGCGTCAAGCGCGTCGCACGCCGCGACCGCGAACCGTGGTCGCGCTCGCAGCGCGTACCCGAGGGCATTCACGAACTGCTCGTCGAGGGCTGACAGTCGGATTCGCTAGGCTGGCGGGCATGACCCGCAGCATCGACGACGTGCAGCGAGACCTGCGCGAGCTGCTGCGCGACCCGCGCCCCTACGACATCGAACCGCAGGGGCCGCTCGCCGACCGACCGGCCCGGCACTCGTCGGTGCTCATCCTCTTCGGGGCGCTCGACCGCACGATCGCGCAGCCCTCGGGCCGGCTCGCGGATCCAGAGGCGACCTCCGCATCCGCGGCGCCCCGGGCGCCCGACCTCCCCGTGCCCGCCGAACTCGACGTGCTGCTCACCCGCCGCGCCGACGGCATGCGCCACCACCCCGGCCAGATCGCCTTCCCCGGCGGCGGCGCCGAACCCGCAGACGACTCCCCCGACCGCACCGCGCTGCGCGAGGCGCAGGAGGAGACCGGCCTCGACCCCGACGGCGTCGAGGTGCTCGGCAGGCTGCCGGAAGTGCTGATCCCTGTCAGCAACAACCTCGTCACCCCCGTCGTCGGCTGGTGGCGCTCGCCCAGCGAGGTCGCCGCCGACCACTCGGAATCGGTCGACGTCTTCCGCACCCCCGTCGCCGAACTGCTCGACCCCGCCAGCCGCGGGTCGTCAGTGCTCAGGCGCGGCGGCTACACCCACCGCGGCCCTGCCTTCGCGCTGCACGAACGCTTCGGCGGCCGCGTGCTGTGGGGCTTCACGGGCATACTGCTCGCGACCATGTTCGACCGGCTCGGCTGGTCGGTGCCGTGGGATGCGGGGCGCGAATTCGAGGTGCTGCCGTAGCGGCAGACGGTGCCGCTGTCGGGTCTGCCGGGTCTGCCGGTGCCGCCGGCGGCTATCATCGTGGGCATGGACGACCGCGGCCCCGTATTCGACGGCGTGAAGATCGGCCGCCCCGCGACGGGCGCGCTCATCGACGCCGGATACACGACGCTCGACACCCTGCCCGACGACCTCGCCGAACTGCTGCCGCTGCACGGCTTCGGCCCGAGCGCGCTCGGGCGCCTCGCGGAGGAGCGGGAGCGCCGCTCAGCGGCGGAGTAGCGCCAGCGCGGTCCGGGCTCACCCCTCGACGCTGGTGAGGGCGCGATGCGTGGTGACCGCTTGCTGGTCGCTCAGCGACGACACGTAGTCGAGAATCGCCCGCGCACGCCCCTGACGGCGCAGGCCCGCATCGCTCGTGTCGCCCATGATGATCTCGGGGCGGCTGCGGAAGAGCGCGAAACCGGCATCGGTCGCCTCGTCGACCCACTCGAGCAAGCGCCGCGGTGCCCGACCGGCATCGTCGGCATCGCTCAACCACTCGTCGAAGCCGAGCACGAGCTCCTCGACCACGCGCCCCATGCCGCGCTGCGACTGCCCCAGTTCGGGCCGCTCGAGCACGAAATGCGCGTGCACGAACTTCAGCACCATCACCTCGTGCCACGCCCGCCGGTCGAGATGCACGTAGCCGCCGCGCACGTGCGGGTGCTCCTCGACCACGATCGACGTGCGCAGGTGCTCGATCCAGCTGCGGGTGAACGTCGACACGGCCCGCTCGCTCTCGATACCGCCGTCGTACGGTGCGGCGAGCAGCGACTCGTCGATGTCGGTGCTCACCCGGTGCACCGCCTCCTGGAAGGCATCGCGGTCGGCGATCCACGCATCCTTGCGCTGCAGCCGCCGCCACAAGAGCTCGAGCGACCGGCCCGGCCGGCGCCACGCCCCCGCGAGCTCACCCAGCGGCTCGGCCGCGAGCTCGCCCGAATCCCTCAGCCAGGCCCGGAACTCGGCCGAGATCGCCGCCTGCTGCAGCACCCCGGCCCGCGCGAAATCGTCGAGATCGTGCACGGCGTACGCGATGTCATCGGCGAGATCCATGACCGCGCACTCGATGGTCTGGAAACCGCGGCCCACCGTCGGGAAAGCGGCGAGCGCCTGATCCATCTCGGCGACATCGAGCGAGTACACCGAGAACTTCTCGGCACCCTCGGCCTCGGCGCGACCGACCCCGCGCGGGCGCTCGCTCTCGGACACCCGCCCGCTCGCCTCGCCGAGCCAATCGGCGCGCGTCCACGGATACTTCAGCGTCGCGGCCCGCGTCGCCGCCGTCAGATTCAGGCCCGGGAAATCGCGGCCGAGCGTGTCGAGCTGCGTCAGAATGCGGAAGCTCTGCGCGTTGCCCTCGAACCCCTCGGCGAGGCCGAGCCGCTCGCGCGCCACCCGATCGAGCACGCGCTCCCCCAGATGCCCGAACGGCGGATGCCCCAGATCGTGCGCGTGCGCCGCCGCCTGCGCGACGACCGTATCGCACCCGCCGAGACGCGCAACGACCGCGCCCACCGCGTCATCCTCGGCGCGCTGCCCGCGTTCGAAGGCCTCGTGCCGGGCCTCTCGGCCGGCCAGCTGCGCCGCGATGACGCGCGCCACCGCGCTCACCTTGAGCGAGTGAGTGAGGCGGTTGTGCATCACCGGGCCGACGCCCGACTGCGGCACCACCTGCGTCACATCGGAGAGCCTCGCGAAGAACGACGAGAAGCGGATGCGCTCGAGGTCGACCCGGTACTCCTGCGCCTCGCGCACCCCCGCGATCTCGGCCGCGTCGATGTGCGGGCCCGTCTCGTCGTCAATGCCCGCCGCGGCGTCGCTGCCGGCGCTGCCGTCGAGACCCGCCGAACGATGCTGCGACGAGACGTGCTCGACGTAACGGCGGGTCTCGCGGTGCGTGGGAGTCGCGGTACTCGCTTCGGTGCTCGCTTCGGTGCTCGCGTTGCCTGCGTTCATGCTTCTACTCTATTGATGCGCCGCCACCCCTCCGCGCCGCCGCTCGCGTCTCGCACTGTCTCGTGTCGCAGGCCCGCCATAGACTGCCAGCATGAGCAATGCAGCATCCGACGCGGGCAACCGCACGCGCGCCAGCAACCTCCCCGCCCTCGAGCGCGCGAGCGGCAAGAGCTGGGCCGAATGGGTCGACCTCTTCGAAGCCGCGAACGCGAAGACCCTCGAACACCCCGAGATCGCCCGCATCGCCCGGGCCGCGATGCCCGACTCGCTGCAGAACCCCGACTGGTGGGCGCAGGGCGCAGCCATCGCCTACGAGCACCACGCCGGCATGCGGGTGCCCGGCCAGTCGTCGACCGGCACCTTCCGCGTGAGCGTCAGCCGCACCCTGCCCCTCGACCGCGACGCCGCGATCGAGGCCTGGGGCGCCGCCCACGGCGCCCTCTCCGAACACCTCGGGCACGCCTCGGGCGAACCGCGGTTCTCGCGCACGGAGAAGCGCAGCTTCCGCCGCTTCGACCTCGACGGCGCGGGCCGCGTCGAGATCTCGGCAACCCCGAAAGGGGACGACCGCACCATCCTCGCGGTGAACCACACCGAACTCGCCGACGGCGACCTCATCGAGACCTGGCGCGCGCACTGGAAGACGCTGCTCGCCGAGCTCTGAGCCGGGCCGGCGCGCTACAGGCCTATCGAACTTCTGGCGGGCGCGCTCGGCGATCCCTGGCGATGCCCGTTCTTATGAAACTCAGCGGGCTTCAGGCTGGCTCCGGGCTTCTTCATCGGTTGCCCTGCGAGAGTGAACGTGCGCGTTCGCCTCACGAGCGCACAGTTCATGCGAAACGGCCGGAGAGGGGGAGGCAGTGCAGAGATCGCAGAAGATTCTCATCGGCGTCGGAACCGGCGTGCTCGCGGTCACCGTCGTCGCCGCCACGATCGGCCCGATCGTCTACCGCGACTTCATCGCCCCGCCCGCCGCGCACGCCCCCACGCTCGGCTCGAACTCGGACCTGCTCGGCGAGGCACCGCAGTCACCCGACTCCACCGATGCGATGTCGCCCTCGGGAGCGCCGCTCGACGCCGCCGCGCTCGCCGGTGCGTGGACCATCGGCAGCGGATCGGAGGCCGGGTACCGCGTCGACGAAGTGCTCAACGGCGCGGGCGTCACCGTGACCGGACGCACCCCCGATGTCTCCGGCACCCTCACCATCAACCCCACCGGCACCGCGCTCGAGGCAGCCGCGCTCACCGTCGACGTCGCCTCGATCGAGACCGGCAGCTCGTCGCGCGACGCCTACTTCCGCGACCGCGCCCTGCGCGCCGACGAGTACCCGACCGCCACCTTCGTGCTGACGTCGCCCGTCGCGTTCGGTGAGCTGCCCGCCTCGGGCGCGACAGCCGAAGCACAGGCCACCGGCGACCTCACCATCGCCGGCGTCACGCACTCGGTCACCGCCGACGTGTCGGTGCGCAGCGACGGGAAGACCGCGCAGATCGCGGGGACCATCCCCGTCGCGTTCGCCGACTTCGGGGTCGACGCGCCGTCGCTCGGGTTCGTGAAGGTCGAACCGACAGGGTATGTGGAGTTTCAGCTGACCGCGACGCGGTAGGCATGTCGGGCCTTCGGCCGCGGGTGCGGGTGCGGGTGGGGCTTGGGGCCGTGCGGCTTCGGGTGCGGCTTCGGGTGCGGCTGCGGGTGCGGCTGCGGGTGCGGCTGCGGCTGCGGGTGCGGGTGCGGGTGCGGGTGCGGGAAATAGTGCGGAATCGGTGCCGAATTGTGCATCAGATCGGGCATTCGCGCTTGGCGACCTTCCTCCACAGGCCGCCGAATAGGGCGAAAGCGCAGAAGTTATTCATTTCGCTCGAGTACCGGGTGCGTGAGCCGGCCGGCCCGGCCAAGCTGGCCGCATGGCCCGGCATCTCGACCCTCTGCCTCGTACGCTCGGGGCCGCATTCACCGCCGCCGAGGCACGGGCGCTCGGCCTCGGATCGCGGAGGCTGAACGCGGTCGACGTCGTGCGTCTCGCACCCGGCTACTATGCGCGCGCTCCGCTGCCGCTCTGGCCCGGTGATGCCGCGACCGGGCATCCGGCCGAACGGTGGCGCCAGTACCAGCGCGCAGTCGCGAAGCTCATCGGGCCCTTACTGCCGGGCGGAGTGTTCTTTGCCGGGCGCACTGCGGCCGCGATCCATCGGCTCCCCGTTCCGGCGCCCCGTGCACTACCGCAGGCCGGGCCCGCCGGGCGCGAGCCCGCAGTCGTCGCGAACCTCGCGCTCGCCCTCGGCGGCATCGACCTCGGCTGCCATACCCGCGCGAAGCGCCTCGACTCGCGGGGCTTCGCGATGCAGGTCGTCCAGGCGGCGCACGTCACCGTCGTCGCTCGCGGCGCACTGCGCGTGACCGACCCCGCGTCGACCTGGGCGATGCTCGCCCCGAAGCTCGGTCGCGGCGACGCGGTCGCCCTCGGCGATGCCGTCATTCGCGAAGCGCGCATCCCCGGCACCGCACGGCTCGAGCGGCCGCCGCACGCCGAGATAGCGGAGCTCGAACGCCTGGCCGCGATGCCTCGCCGCCCGGGCGGGCCCGCGCTGCGGCAGATGCTGGCCCTGCTCTCACCGCACTCGGCGTCGCCGCCGGAAAGCCTCATACGGCTCCTGCTGCTCGATTGGGGCCTGCCGGAACCGCGGCTCGACTACGACGTGACGAGCCCGAGCGGCCGCCTGCTGGGCGCCAGCGAGTTCGCGTACCCCGAGTACCGTTTCGCCATCGAGTACGAGGGCGATCATCACCGGGTCGAAGCGCGGCAGTGGAATCGAGATATCGAGAAGTACCACGACTACCGCGAGCACGGGTGGGAAGTGTTCCGCGTGACGAGCGAGCTGCTCTATATCCGGCGCGCTGAGCTGCGTGAACGGTTGCTCAGTCGGTTCCGCAGCTTCGGATGGAGCGGGTGATGCGATCGGCCTTGAGACCGTGGTAGAGGACGCCGCCAACGGCTTCGGGGCGCAGGGTCGCTCTTGCACCGTTACCGCCGGCCAGCACTTCAGCGCAGAACGATCTCGTCGCTCACCGGAAACCCGGCCGACGGGCCTGGAAGCGTTCGCACGCCGTGTCGTGCATCCCCGACGTCGAGCGCCCGAGCCCCACGGTCGGGCGTATTCGGGTCGGCGGTGATCCCTGGTGAGCACCCCGTGTGCACCCCGTGTGCACGAAATTGTGCTGAATCCGAGCCGGATTGCGCACCTAATCGGGCACCGGAGCGGATTGGGCCGGGGGAAGGCGCGGTCGGCCCGAAGACGGGCGGGCCGGCGGCAAGCAGGAAACCCTTCAGCCCTCGGCGAGCTCCTGGGCCGCCCGCGGGAGCTTGCGCACCCGCGCCCGCTTGCGCCGCTTCTCGGGAATCATGCCGCGCATCTCCTCGAGCTTGCCGAAGCACAGCAGCCGGTCTTCGGGCTCGAGCACGACGTGCTTGCGCGGATTCGGGATGACCTGCACGCCGCGGTGCAGCGTGAGCACGGTGATGTCGCGATCCCACAGCCCCAGGTCGCCGAGCGCCTTGCCGACGTGCTCGGAGCCCGCATGCATCGTCAGTTCGGCCACGCCGTACCCGGTCGACACCGATAGCCGCTGGCGCACGTCGATCTCGGGGAAGTTCACCTGGTTCGAGATGTAGTCGATGATCGCGCCCGCGACATCGAGCCCGGTCGCCGCCTCGATGCCCTGCAGGCCGGGCGACGAGTTGACCTCCATCACGAGCGGGCCCTCGTCGCCCTCGAGCATGTCGACGCCCGCGACGCGCAGGCCCATGATCTGCGCCGCGCGCACCGCGGTCTGCTCGTACACCGGGTCGAGCTGCACGGCCTCGACGGTGCCGCCGCGGTGCACGTTCGAACGGAACTCGTCGCCTGACGCGATGCGCCGCATCGCCGCCACCACGCGGTCGCCCACGACGAGCGCGCGCACGTCGCGCCCGCGGCTCTCGGCGACGAAGCGCTGGATGAGCACGTTCTGCCGCGTCGAGTGCAGCGTCTCGATGATCGCCTCGGCGACCTTCACCTGCGGCGCGAGGATGACGCCGATGCCCTGCGTGCCCTCGAGCAGCTTGATGACGACGGGCGCCCCGCCGACGCTCTCGATCGCGGGCCTGACGTCGGCGCGGTTGCGCACGAACGCGGTCGCCGGCATGTCGATGCTGTGGCGCGAGAGGATCTGGATGGCGCGCAGCTTGTCGCGGGCGTTCGAGATGCCGTTAGCCGTGTTCGGCGTGTACACGTCCATCTGCTCGAACTGGCGCACCACGGCCGTGCCGAAGTAGGTGATGGAGTTGCCGATGCGCGGCAGAATCGCGTCGTAATCGCTCAACTGCTTGCCGCGGTAGGCGAGATCGGGCTCCTCGCCCGCGAGGTCGATCGAGAAGCGGAGGGTGTTGAGCACGCGGGCCTTATGGCCGCGGTCGAGGGCGGCCGTCATGAGGCGCTGCGTGGAGTACGCCTGTGGGGCGCGCGAGAGAATCGCGAGTTTCACGTGGGATACCTGCCAAGATAGGTGCATGACTGTGTCACACCATTCAAGCACTCTCACGGGGTGGCGTGAATGGGTGCGTCTCCCGGGTCTCGGCGTGCCGTGGATCAAGGCAAAGATCGACACGGGTGCGCAGACCTCTGCGCTGCACGCGACCGACATCGCGGAGTTCGAGCGCGACGGCGCGTCGTGGGTGCGATTCACGGTGCATCCCTGGCAGGAGTCGGAGGCCGACGCGACGGTCGTCGAGCTGCCCGTGCACGATCGGCGCGTCGTGCGCAGCTCGTCGGGGCACGCGCAGGAGCGCCCGGTGGTGCTCGCCGACGTGCAGCTCGCGGGCCGCGAGGTGCACGCCGAGCTCACGCTCACCGATCGCGACGAGATGGTGTTCCGCATGCTCATCGGGCGCGAGCTCTTGCGGCAGGGCTTCATCGTCGATTCGGCGGCGTCGTTCGCGGGCGGCAAACCCCCGCGCGGGGTACGCCGGCGCAATCGCGGGCAGGGCTGACGCGTTCACTGCCGACGCGGGCCGGTCCGCGGCGGCGCGAGCCCTCGCCGGGCGACGATTGAGGTGTTCAACGAAGTGTGACGCCGTCTTACTCCCCCGCTCGCGGAGCGGGCAGCCCCGCGAGAGCATGGGGGAATGAGCGACCACGACGACTGTCTCGACCCGAGCGGGGTGCCCTTCGACGACCTCGACCCGGCTCTGCTGCGCACCCGGCGCACGAGCCTCAAGTGGACGCGCTTCGCCGCCGACGTGCTGCCGCTCTTCGTCGCCGAGATGGATTTCGCGGTCGCCCCCGTGATCAGGCGCACGCTCGTCGAGCGCATCGAGGCCTCGGACACCGGCTATCTCGACGGCCCCGGCCCGCTCGCCGCGGCGTTCGCCGATTTCTGCAGGGATCGCTGGGCGTGGACCGTGCCGCACGACCATGTGCACCTCGCGACCGACGTCGCCACCGGCGTCGTCGAGGCGCTGCGCGTGCTGCGGCCGGAGGGCGGCCGCATCGCGGTGCCCGTGCCGACCTACCCCGGATTCTTCGAGATGCTCGAAGAAGTGCCGTTCGACGTGGTCGAGGTGCCGCTGCGCGAGGATGCGGCGGTGGGGAATGATGCGGGGGCCGGACCTGCTGCGGTCGCCGCGGGGCTCCCCGCGGGCGCCATCGCCCCGGCCCGACTCGACCTCGCCGCGCTCGAGCGCGAGTTCGCGGGCTCCGGCCTCGGCACCGGCCTCGCCTCCGGCACCGGCTCCGGATCCGGCTCCGGTGCCGGCATCGACGCGCTGATCCTGTGCAACCCCCACAACCCGCACGGCACCGTGCACACCCGCGACGAACTCGCCGAGCTCGCCCGCCTCGCCGCCCGCTACGACGTGCTCGTCGTCTCCGACGAGATCCACGCACCCCTCACCCATGCGGGCGAGACGTTCGTACCGTTCGCCCCCATCGCCGCCGCCGCAGGCGCGCTCTCGGTGACCGTGACGTCGGCGAGCAAGGGGTGGAACCTCGCGGGCGGCAAGTGCTCGGTCATCGTCGCCGCCGATGAGCGCGCGAACGAGGGGCTGAAGCGGCTGCCGCCCGAGACCGTGACCCGCGCGAGCATCCTCGGCCTGCACGCGAACGTCTCGGCGTTCGCCGACGGCCGCGACTGGCTCGACCGCGCCATCGCGCAGATCGAGCGGAACGACGCCCTGCTCGGCGAGCTCGTCGCCGAGCATCTGCCCGGCGTGCGGCGCACGAAGCCGGCGGCGGGCTACCTCGCCTGGCTCGACTTCCGCGGCACGGCGCTCGGCGAGCGCGCGTACGAGCGCATCCTCGACGAGGGCCGCGTCGCGTTCGGCGACGGCCTGCATTTCGGCGGCGAGGGCGCCGGGCACGTACGCGTCAACCTCGCCTGCGCGCCCGCGACCCTGCGCGAGGCGGTGCGCCGCGTCGCCGCGGTGCTGCGGGCCGCCGAGGGCGCCCCGCCGGCGCAGGCCCCGCCGGCATCGACGCAGACATCGACCCCCGTTTCCCCAGTCCCACCGACCATCGACTCGCAGGAGAACCCGGCATGACCGCGGACGCCATCGATCCCATCTACGACTGGGACGGCTTCGACTTCGACACCCGCCAGGTGCACGCCGGCGAGTACCCCGACAAGAACCACGGGCTGCGCGTGCCGCCCCTCGCGCTCTCGGCGGGCTACCTCTTCGACGACTTCGACGATCAGGTGAACCGCTTCAACGGCAGCATCCACTGGCAGCCCGAGGAGGCCGGGTTCGCCGAGGAGCACGGCGCCGAAGCGTTCTCGCCGAGCGAGAAATCGCCGATCTACTCCCGCCAGGGCAACCCCACCAACTGGGTCGCCGAAGACCGCCTCGCCTCGCTCGAGGGCGGCGAGGTCTCGGTCGCGGTCTCGAGCGGGCAGGCCGCCATCTCTGCCGCGCTCTTCACGCTCGCCCGCAGCGGCGACCATATCGTCTCGACCGGTTCGATCTACGGCGGCACCCGCATCCTCTTCGGCCGCAGCTTCGCCCGCTTCGGCATCGAGACCGATTATGTGTGGGATGCCGATGACGACGAAGCATGGGAGCGGGCCATCCGCCCGAACACGAAGGCGATCTTCACCGAGACCATCCCGAACCCCCGCAACGACATCACCGACCTGCGCCGCATCGCTGAGGTCGCGGCGCGGTACCACCTGCCGGTCGTCGTCGACAACACCGTCGGCACGCCGGCGCTGATCCGCCCGTTCGAGCACGGCTGCAACATCGTCGTGCACTCGACGACCAAGTTCCTCACCGGCCACGGGGCTGCGGTCGGCGGCGCCGTCGTCGACGGCGGCAACTTCGACTGGGCCGCAGCCGAGGCGGCCGGGCGCTCGTTCCCGCTCATCACGCAGTCGAGCCGCGCGGGCGTCGCCCCGATGCTCGAACGCTTCGGCCGCGCCGCCTACGCCCGCGCCGTGCGCGAGTCGGTCGTGAACGACATCGGCCCGTCGCTGTCGCCCTTCAACGGGTTTCTGCTGCACCAGGGCATGGAGACGCTGTCGCTGCGCGTGGAGCGGCACGTCGCCTCGTCGATCGCGATCGCCGCGTGGCTCGAGACGCAGCCCGAGGTCGAATCGGTCGACTACGCCGGCCTGCCCTCGAGCCCGCTCCACGATCTCGCCGTGCGCGACTACGGCGCCGACGCCGCGGGCTACGGCAAGACCGGCTCGGTGTTCGGCGTGACCGTGCGCGGCGGCATCGACGGGGCGCGCGCCTTCGTGAACGGGCTGCGCATCTTCTCGCGCATGACAGGGATCGGCGACACCCGCTCGATGGTGCTGCACCCCGGCACGTCGACGCACGCCTCGTTCAGCCCCGAGCTCAACGAGAAGCTCGGCATCACGCCGGGCCTCTTGCGCCTCTCGATCGGGCTCGAATCGGCCGATGACCTCATGCGCGACCTGCGCTGGGGCCTCGACCGGGTCGCCGAGCTCGGCGCCTGAGCCGGGCTCGGCGGCCGGCACGGCCGGCCGTTCCGAACCGATGGGGCTGCCCGCCGGGGTCAGCCCTCGCCGAGCTGAGCCGCCATGCTGCGCGCCGCCTCGACCGCGTCGGCGGCCGCGGCGTACTGGTGCGCATCGGCCGGGAACGCGCCCGAACGCACCTCGGCGACATAGGCGGCGATCGCGGCGGTCATGTCGTCGCCGACGGTGCCGAAGCGCTTCACGAACTTCGCGCCCTTGCCCTCGGTGAGACCGACGAGGTCGTGCAGCACGAGCACCTGGCCGTCGGTCGGGCCGGCGCCGATGCCGATGATCGGGATGTCGAGCACGTCGCTCAGCACCGCCGTGATCTCGGCGGGTACGGCCTCGACGACGATGCAGAACGCCCCCGCCTCCTGCACCGCGAGCGCCTCGCGCACGATGCGTTCGGCGCTGGCGACCGTACGGCCCTGGGCGCGCAGCCCGCCGAGCGCGGTCGCGGTCTGCGGCGTGAGGCCGACGTGGCCGACGACCGGGATGCCGGCCGCGACGATCGCGCGGATCCGGCTGAGCTGCGGCGCCCCGCCGCCCTCGATCTTGATGCTGTCGGCCCCCGCCTCCTTCGCGAAGCGCATCGCGGTCGCGACGGCCTGGGCATCCGACTGCTCGGTCGACCCGAACGGCACGTCGCACACGATGAAGGCGCTCTCGATGCCGCGGTGCACGGCGCGCGCGAGCACGAGCATCTCGTCGACGGTGACCTCGACGGTCGACGAGTAGCCGAGCACGACCTGCGCGCCCGAGTCGCCGACGAGCACCATGTCGACGCCCGCGCGCTCGGCCATGCGCGCGCCCGGGTAGTCGTAGGCGGTGACCATCGCGATGGGCTCGCGGTCGGCCTTCTTCTGCATCAGATTCGGAATGGTGATCTTCGCCATGGCTTCAGTCTCCAACGTTCAGCATGTGATTGTCGATGAGGCGCACTTCGCCGACCCGCGCCGCGATCGCGCACAGCACGGGGCCGTCGGGGGCGGTAGCCGCCTCGAAACTCTTCGGGTCGACGAACGCGACGTAGTCGACGCCCAGCCCGGCCTCTGCGAGCCCGGCCTCGAGCTCGGCGCCGAGGGCCGCGAGGTCGCGCTCGCCCCCCGCGACCCGACGGGCCGCGGTATCGAGGGCGCCGGGGATCGCCAGCGCCTTCCGCCGCGCCGCCTGATCGAGGCGGACGTTGCGGCTCGAACGGGCCAGCCCGTCGTCGTCGCGCGACGTCGGGCAGCCCACGATGGTCACGGGCAGCCCGAGGTCGGCGGCCATGCGCTCGACGACGGCGAGCTGCTGGGCGTCTTTGCGCCCGAAGTACGCCCGGTCGGGCAGCGCCGCGATGAGCAGCTTCGAGACGACGGTCGCGACGCCGTCGAAGTGCGCGCCGCCGCGCGCCGCCCCCTCGAGCGTCTCGGCGACGGTACCGCGCACGCTCACGGTCGTCGCGAAGCCCGCCGGGTAGAGCTCGTCGGCGGTCGGCGCGAAGATCACGTCGGCGCCGGCGCTCGCGGCGAGCGCGGCGTCGTCGGCCTCCTGACGCGGGTACGCGTCGAGGTCTGCGGCCTCGTCGAACTGCTTCGGGTTCACGAAGATCGACACCACGACGACGACGTTCTCGGCGCGCGCCGCGCGGATGAGCGTGAGATGCCCCTCGTGCAGCGCGCCCATCGTCGGCACGAGGCCGACCTGCGGCGCCTCGCCCGCGGGCTCGCCGGGTGCCCCGTGGTGCGGACGGCATGCGTCGCGCAGCTCGCGGATGGTCGCTCGCAGCTCGGCGACCGTGCGTACGATCTTCATCGGGCTCCCTCTCGGGCGAGCTGTCGCGTCGCCTCGGCAAGCGTATCGAAGAGTGCGAGCCGGTCGGGCATCCGCTCGGCGACCGCCGCGCGCTGGCGCGCGACCGTCGACTCGTCGCCGCGGGCGATCGGCCCGGTCAGCACGTCGGCGGCGCCGCGCTCGGCCCAGTTCTCGACGGTCTCGCGCACGAGCGGCACGAGCGCCGCCCGCGGCACCCCGGCCGTCTCGGCGAGCTGGCCGGCGAAGTGCTCGACCGCGAGCAAGAAGTTCGAGGCGACCGACGCGGCCGCGTGATAGGCGGCGCGGTCTGCGTCGGCGATGCGGAACGTCTCGAGCCCGAGCAGCCGTGCGAGCGCCTCGGCTGCGGCGAGCGCGTGGTCCGTCGAGCCGTCGACCGCGGCGTGGGCGCCGGCGAACGAGGTGCCCGGCCCCGTGACGGTGAGGAGCGGATGCACGGCGAACGCCTCGTGCGGTGCGAGCGCGCCGATGCCCGTCGCCCCCGACAGGTGCCCCACGAGGGGGCCCGGCACGATCGCACGGGCGGCGCGCTCGATCTCGGCGTCGGGCACCGCGAGCAGCACGACATCGACGACGTCGGCGCGTGCGGAGCCAGCGGTCCCGGTCCCGGTCCCGGTCTCGGTCTCGGTCTCGGTCTCGGTCTGCACAGGCTCGGTGCCGGTGCGCGCAGCGATCCCTGGCGAGACCGCGCCGACGCCCGGGCCTGCGACCGTGCCGTCGGCGCCGCGACCCGCGAGCGGCAGCAGGTCGACCCCCGAACGCCCTGAAAGCGCCGCCTCGAGCGCGGTCGCCATGCGGCCGCGGCCCACGATCTGTACCCTCATACCTGCGCTTCTCCTGGCTTCTGCATGGCCCGGCCGCGAACGCGCGCCGCGGCCGATGCCCCGACCGACCCCGGCTACAGCTCCAGGCCGTACAGGTTCGGTTCGGGCACGAGCACGACGCCGAACTCCTGCTGCACGCGCTGCACCACGAAGCGGCCGAGCTCGGCCACCTGCGCGGCCGTCGCGCCGCCGCGGTTCGTGAGCGCGAGCGTGTGCTTGGACGAGATAGCGGCGCCCGAGCCGGGCAGGCGGAAGCCGCGGGGCACTCCCGCGCGCTCGATCAGCCACGCCGCCGACAGCTTCACCCGCGTCTCGCGCGCCGCTTCGGGCACGCGCAGCGGCTGCCCCGCGGCGAGCTCCTCGAAGGTGGTGACCGCAGCGGCCGGTTCGACATCGTCGATCGGGAAGCGCGGGGCGTCCTCGGGCAGCGTGCGCGCGAACCCCGACGACACGATCGGGTTCGTGAAGAACGAGCCCGAGCTCCACGTGTCGTGGTCGTCGGCGTCGAGCACCATGCCCTTCGAGGCGCGCAGGCGCAGCACCTCGCGGCGCACATCGGCGACCGGCACGCGCGCGCCCAGCTCGACGCCGAGCGCCTTCGCGAGCTGCGCGTACGCGATCGGGGCCGAGAGCGCCCCGGCTTCGGCGCCGGTGCGGTCGGCGCCCGCGCCCGCGCCGCCTGCTTCGTCGGCGCCGTGGCGCCCGCGGCGGCGACCGACCGGAGCACCCGGGGCACCCTGGCCGCCGTCGACGAGTACCAGGTCGACCGAGAGCACCACGCCCTCGAGGCCCTGCTTGATGACCGAATCGCGATAGCCGAGCTCGAGCTCGGCCGCCGTCATCGTGATCGCCTCGCCGGTGCCGGCGTCGAGAAACTCGATCGAGTGCAGCACGTCCGACAGCTCGGCGCCGTACGCTCCGATGTTCTGCACCGGAGCCGCCCCCGCGAGCCCCGGAATGCCCGAGAGCGCTTCGAGGCCCACGAGCCCGCGCTCGACGCACTCCGCGACGAGCGCATCCCAGTCGTGCCCGGCCTGGACGCGCAGCCGCAGCGTGCCCGGCAAGAGCGCCGGGTCGTCGACCGCCTCGATGCCCGAGGTGCGCACCAGCAGCACCGTGCCCGGGAAGCCCTCGTCCGAGACGACCGTGTTCGACCCGCCGCCGAGCAGCAGCCACGGCTCGTCGATGCGCCACAGCTCGGTCGCGTGCGCGATCAGCTCATCGCGCGTGCGGGCGACGAGCAGTCGATCGGCCGGGCCGCCTACGCGCATCGTCGTGAGGTCGGCGAGGCGCGCGGTGCTCTCGAGGGCGCCGGCGGCCGCTGCGTCGAAGGCGTCTGCGGAGGTCACGCGAACGCCGCCACCAACTGCGCCTTGCCGAGTACCGTGGAGCCGTCGAAGACGGCCTTCAGATCGATGCGCGCCGTGCGCGCATCGGCGTCGAGCGCGCCGACCGTCGCCGTGATCGTGACCGCTGCGCCGTCGGCTGCGTCGACGGGCACGGGGCGCGTGAAGCGCGACTGGTAGTCCTTGACCCAGCCCGCGGCGCCGAGCCAGTCGGTCGCGACCGAGCCGGCGGCGCCCATCGTGAGCATGCCGTGCGCGAGCACGCCGGGCAGGCCGACCGACTGGGCGACGTCGTCGCGGTAGTGGATGGGGTTGAAGTCGCCCGAGGCGCCCGCGTAGCGCACGAGGCGGTCGCGGGTGAAGACGAGCTCGCGCTCGGCGACGACGTCGCCGACGCTCAGGGCTGCGAAATCCGGTGCTGCAGTCATGTCTGTCTCCCGATCCCTATTCCTCGCCGCGGACCACGAGGGTCGAGATCGCGGTCACCACGTGCGCACCCGACGCGTCGACGACCTCGCTCGAGGCGGTCACCATCGAGTGGCCGCCGAGCTGCTTCACCGCCGCGATCGTGAGCGTCGCGGTGAGCTCGTCGCCCGCGACGATGGGGCGCGTGTACGTGAAGCGCTGGTCGCCGTGCACGACGCGGGTGAAGTCGACGTCGGCCTCGGGGTCTGCGAGCAGCTGGGCCAGCGTCG
Organism: Leucobacter sp. gxy201; assembly: GCF_051043335.1. Taxonomy (NCBI): domain Bacteria; kingdom Bacillati; phylum Actinomycetota; class Actinomycetes; order Micrococcales; family Microbacteriaceae; genus Leucobacter; species Leucobacter sp. gxy201. The sequence continues at coordinate 24,896 of NZ_JAMXWS010000001.1, read as the reverse complement.
CCTCCTGCACCGTGACCGCGAAGGTCGGCGGAGCGATGACGTCGGCGAAGCCCGCGGCGCGCGCGGCCTCGGGGTCGAGGTGCAGCGGCGACTCGCTGAGCACGGCGCGCGCGAACTCGCGCACCTTCTCGCGGCCGACAAGATACGGGGCGGTCGGCGGGTATACCCGGCCTTGGATCTCTGGATTCACCACGCATCCAGTCTAACGGGGCGCGCCCGGGGGCCGTGCTGAGGGCGCCGCACGGGGCCTCGCAGCGTGGCGTCGCAGCGAGACCTCTCAGCAGGGCCTCATGGGTCGGCGATCCCTGTCGCGCCGCGAACGACGCTCCGTAGTGGACTCCGGCAACGATTTCTCGAAAGGTTTGTGACGTATATCCAAGGCGAGCGACCCGACCTGGAATAGGCTGGTTCTCATGTCGCGTATTCGTAAAGTGCTCATCGCCAACCGTGGCGAGATCGCCGTCCGCATCATCCGCGCCGCCGCAGACAGCGGTATCGCCTCGGTCGCCGTCTACGCCGACCAGGATCGGGATGCTCTGCACGCCCGCCTGGCCGACGAGGCGTACGCCCTGAACGGCACCACGAGCGCCGAGACCTACCTCGTCGTCGAGAAGATCCTCGGCGTCGCCCGCCGCTCGGGCGCCGACGCAGTGCACCCGGGCTACGGCTTCCTCGCCGAGAACGCCGACTTCGCCCGCGCCGTCATCGCCGCGGGTCTCACCTGGATCGGCCCCTCGCCCGAGGCGATCGAGCAGCTCGGCGACAAGGTGTCGGCGCGCCACGTCGCAGAGAAGGTCGGCGCCCCGCTCGCCGCGGGCACCAGCGACCCCGTGCAGAACGCGGACGAAGTGCTCGCGTTCGCCGACGAGGTCGGCCTGCCCATCGCCATCAAGGCGGCGTTCGGCGGCGGCGGCCGCGGCCTCAAGGTCGCCTACGAGCGCGACGAGGTCGCCGAGCTCTTCGAGTCGGCCACCCGCGAGGCCGTCGCGGCGTTCGGCCGCGGCGAGTGCTTCGTCGAGAAGTACCTCGACAAGCCCCGCCACGTCGAGACGCAGTGCCTCGCCGACGCCCACGGCAACGTCGTCGTCGTCTCGACGCGCGACTGCTCGCTGCAGCGCCGCCACCAGAAGCTCGTCGAAGAGGCGCCTGCGCCCTTCCTCACCGACGAGCAGATCGAGCGCCTCTACTCGTCGTCGAAGGCCATCCTGAAAGAGGTCGGCTACGTCGGCGCCGGCACCTGCGAGTTCCTCGTCGCCCGCGACGGCACCGTTTCGTTCCTCGAAGTGAACACGCGCCTGCAGGTCGAGCACTGCGTCTCCGAAGAGGTCACCGGCATCGACCTGGTGCGCGAGCAGTTCCGCATCGCCGAGGGCGGCGTCATCGATTACGCCGACCCCGTCGCGCACGGCCACTCGTTCGAGTTCCGCCTCAACGGCGAAGACCCCGGCAACGGGTTCCTCCCGGCCCCCGGCCCCGTCACCGTGTTCCGCCCCTCGCTCGGCCCCGGCGTGCGCGTCGACACCGGCGTCGTCTCGGGCGACGTCGTCTCGGGCGCATTCGATTCGATGCTCGGCAAGCTCATCGTCACGGGCGCCACCCGCGAGGAGGCGCTCGAGCGCGCCCGCCGCGCCCTCGACGAGTTCGAGATCCAGGGGCTGCCCACCGTGCTGCCCTTCCACCGCAAGATCGTCAGGGATCCCGCCTTCGTCGCCGCCGAAGGCCGCTTCGGCGTCTACACCCTGTGGATCGAAAGCGAGTTCGTGAACGACATCGACGCCTGGGAGGGCGAGGTGCCCCCGCTCTTGCAGGACGCCAAGCGTCAGACCGTCGTCGTCGAGGCCGACGGCCGCCGCATCGAGGTCGTCATGCCCGCGACGCTGCTGCCGCTCGTCGACCAGGAGGTCACCCGCGGCCCCGCCCCGAAGCGCGCGAAGGGCGCCGGCGTCGCGGCCGCGGCCGGCGACTCGGTCACCACGCCGATGCAGGCGACTGTCGTGAAGCTCGCCGTCGCCGAGGGCGACACGGTCGCCGAGGGCGACCTCGTCGTCGTGCTCGAGGCGATGAAGATGGAGCAGTCCATCTACGCGCACCGCAGCGGCGTCGTGCAGTCCATCGACGCGCCGGTCGGCCAGACCGTGCCGAACGGGCACGTGCTGCTCAGCATCGTCGACCCGGAGTAAGAAACCGAGGCGCGCCCAGGGCGATCCCTGACGAGATGCCCTGCCCGCGCAGCACCCGCGCCGGGCAGGGGCGTCGATCGTTTTCGGGGCGAACGGAATACCCGGGACCGGACCCCGGTTGCACTTCGCATGGCTGCCCTGAAACTGTCCCTGCTCGATCTCGCGACAGTGGAGGCCGGCGGCACCATACGCGACGCTTTCACGCACTCGCTCGCTGTCGCCCGTCTCGCCGAACAGGTCGGATACGAGCGCATCTGGTACGCCGAGCACCACAACATGCCCTCGATCGCGTCGAGCGCGACCTCGGTGCTCATCGCCCATATCGCGGCGCACACCGAGACGATCGGCCTCGGCGCCGGCGGCGTCATGCTGCCGAACCACTCCCCGCTCGTCATCGCCGAGCAGTTCGGCACGCTCGCCGAATTGCACCCCGGCCGCATCCACCTCGGACTCGGGCGCGCGCCCGGCACCGACGGGGCGACGTTCCGCGCGCTGCGCCGCACGATGGAGGCCGCCGACAGCTTCCCGAGCGACGTCATCGAGCTGCAGCGCTACCTCTCGGACGATCTGCCCCGAACTGCCGTGAACGCCTACCCGGGGCACGGCACCCGCGTGCCCCTCACCATTCTCGGGTCGAGCCTCTTCGGCGCCTCGCTCGCTGCCCAGCTCGGCCTGCCCTACTCGTTCGCCTCGCACTTCGCGCCGCAGCAGCTCACCTCGGCCGTCGCCTATTACCGCAGCCACTACGTGCCGAGCGAGGCGCACCCCGAGCCCTACGTGAGCGCCGGGGTGAACGTCGTCGCGGCCGCCGACGACGCCGCCGCCGAGGCCCTCTTCGCCCGCAGCGAGCTGGCCCGCGTGCGCTCGTTCCTGTCGCGCGGCCGTGAGCGCGAACTCACCGACGACGAGGCTTCGGCGCTGTTCGATACGCCCGCCGGCCGCGATATCCGCGGCATGCTGCGGTTCACGGCGATGGGGTCGCCCGAGCGCGTGCGCACCGAGCTCGCGGAATTCGCCGCGCACGCCGACGCCGACGAGCTCGTCACGGTGCACGTCGCGCCAACGCGGGTCGAGCAGCTGGAGTCGGTGCGGCTGACGCTCGCCGGGTGAGCGGGGACCTTGTAGCCGCGCGGTTGGCCCTCCGCCCGTGCCTTCGCGCCGAGCTTCCGCGCCGAGCCTTCGCACCGAGCTTCCGCGCCGAGTGCGGGGAAGAGTGCAGAATGCGGGCGGGATTACGCACATATTTGGGCATTCGCGGGTGCGTCGACAGGGATCGGCCGGCGAGGTCAGGGCCGGGCCGGCGAGGTCAGGGCCGGGCCGGCGACGTCAGTGTCAGGTCAGGTCAGGTCAGGTCAGGTCAGGTCAGGCGGATCGTCGTGAGGCAGGTCGGGTCGCCGGCACCCGTCGTCACGGTCGTGCGCCCGGCCTCGGTGCCGGCGGCCGACTCGGCCGTGATCTCGACCTCGAGCTCGCGGTCGGCCGGCAGCCACACGCCGACGAAGCCGTTGTCGGCGGTGCGGGTCCGGCGGTCGACGATGAGCTCGCCGGTCGCGGCGTCGGTGATGCGCAGCCCGACCTCGGCCGAGCGCATCTCGCCGACGCACGTCGTCAGGCTGTGGAAGGTGCAGGGGTGGGTCTGATCCCTGTAGGGAGCGATCGAGAGATAGAACTCGCCCGCTTCGAGCGGCAGCACGAGCTCGTCGGGCTGGTCGGGCTGCACGCGCAGTGCATTGGGCAGCACCGAGACGATGAGATCGTCGGGGCGCTCGGCGAGGGGTAGCGCGTCGAGCGCGTCGACGATGCCTCGGGGGTCATCGCCTGAAAGCCCGAGCTGCTGCAGCGCGTCGGCCGGCGACGGCAGCGCGCCCGCGGGCGCGGCAGGGCCGTCAGAGCTTTCGGGGCCGTCGGCACCCGCTGCCCCTCCGGTCCCGGCGGCGCAGCCCGAGAGCAGCAGCGCGGCGGCGACGATCAGCGGCGCGAACCTGACTCCGATACCCATACCGGGTATCCTGGCACACGCTGCCTGGGATGTCCCGCAGACGTTCCGGGGGCACGGAGCCGCACCCGCACGCGACACCCCGCAGGCCGCGCCGCGCGGCATGATTCCGCGCTATGGTGGGCGGCAATCACAGCCGGTTCGAGAAGGAGCAGACCGTGACCCGCATTCGCGAAGAGGATCGCCAGCGCATTCTCAAGATCGCCTCGTTCGTCGGCGGAGCGCTCATGATCGTGGTCATCGTGTGGATCGATGTCGCGACCGGCATCTGGCAGAACCTCGTCATCCTCTCGGGGCTCGCCGCGGGCTTCGTGTCGTTCTTCCTCACCACGCTCGTGCTCCGCTCGCTCGTCGCGCGGGCGACCGCGAAGCGCTGGGCGCCGGTGAACCGCATCGCGATCGTCGAATTTCTGCACGCCATCGCCGACGACGACCGCAGCGAGATCGCGCACGGGGTGATCGTGCCGCGGCGGCTCCCCGAGGCCGTCGCCGGACAGGCGTCGCCCGAGCTCGCCGCCGAACTGCACGCCCTGCGCGAAACCGTCGCGACCGAGCGCAGAGCGCTCTCGGAGGCGCTCAGCCGCTGGGCCGAATTTCTCACCACCACCGGCGACAACGAAGACGTGCTGCAGCACGTCGCCCGCATCGCGTTCCAGCTCGACCGGGTGCGCGATGCTGCGCTCGAGCTCGAGGCACGGCCTTCCGACGCGGCCGAACGGGCGCTGGGAGCCGAGATCGCCGACTGCAACGAGCACTTCGCGCTGCTCGTCGCCGAGCTGCAGGCGAGGCTCGAGGCCGACAACGCGCTCGAACTCGGCAGGCGGCAGCGCGCGGGTGCAGGGGCGGCATGACCGCTGCGACCGGGCGGCAGCAGCAGCGCGGCAGCAGCGCGGCTGCCGCTGCGGCTGCCGCTGCGCACCCGTGACACGACCGAGCCGCGACACCGGCGCCGCACGTGATAGGCGGGCGCGGCTTCAAGTGATAGCTTGAAACGACCCGGCTGTCCCCGGGGAGGGATGAGGAACCGGCTATGGCTGCACCCGCCGCGCTCGATGATCTGATCGCACAGGCCGAGGCCTGGGCAGAGCTCGACATCGACCCGCAGACCCGCAGCGCCGCGCTGAACCTCGTGGCGCTCGCCCGCACCGGCTCCGAGAGCTCGATCGACGAGCTGCGCGATGCCTTCTCGGGCCGCCTCGCCTTCGGCACCGCCGGTCTGCGCGGCAAGATCGGCCCGGGCCCCCGCCGCATGAACCGAGTCGTCGTCTCGCAGACAAGCGCGGGCTTCGCCGCCTACCTGCACGATCGTGCCGCAGCCGGAGCCTGTGCGACGCCGCCGTCGGTCGTCATCGGCTACGACGGCCGCGTCAACTCCGACGTCTTCGCACGCGACGCCGCCGAGGTCATGGCCGCCGCGGGCATCGCCGTGACGCTGCTGCCCGTCGCCGGCCCGACCCCGCTCACCGCATTCGCCGTGCGCGAGCTCGGCGTCTCGGCCGGCATCATGGTCACCGCGAGCCACAACCCGCCGCAGGACAACGGCTACAAGGTCTACCTGGGCGACGCCGACGCGGGCTCGCAGATCGTGCCGCCGGTCGATGCCGAGATCGCGGCCTGCATCGAGCGCGCCGCCGCGGCCGGGCCCGTCGCCGAACTGCCGCGCTCGAACGCCTATCGCACGGCGGGCGGCGAAGTCGCCGACCGCTACGTGGCGCTCACCGCTGCGGCCGTGCTGGCGGGCCTGCCGCAGGAGCCGGCAGCGCCCGGCACCGCGATCGGCTTCACCGAGGACCTCGAGATCGTCTACACCGCGATGCACGGCGTCGGCGCCGATATCGCCCGCCGCGTCTTCACCGCGACCGGGCTGCCCGCGGTGCATCCGGTCGCCGAACAAGATCGGCCCGACAGTGCTTTCCCGACCGTCGCGTTCCCGAATCCGGAGGAGCACGGCGCCCTCGATCTGGCGTTCCGCGACGCGGAGGCGCTCGGCGCCGAACTCATCGTCGCTCACGACCCCGACGCCGACCGGCTCGCGATCGCGGCTCCGGCGCCCGGTACGAGCCCCGGCGATGCCGGCGGCTACCGCCGCCTGAGCGGCAACGAACTCGGTCTGCTGCTCGGCTGGCGCGCCGCCGAACGCGAACGGGTACGTGCCGAGCTCGCGGGCGTCGAGCCGCGCGGCGCGCTCGCCTGCACCATCGTCTCGTCGCCCGCGCTGCGCGTCGTCGCCGACGCCTACGGCCTCGATTACGCCGAGACGCTTTCGGGGTTCAAATGGGTGTCGCGGGTGCCCGACCTCATCTTCGGGTTCGAGGAGGCCATCGGCTACCTCACGCACCCCGCGGTCGTACGCGATAAAGACGGTATCTCGGCGAGCGCCGATGCCATCGCGATGGCGCGCGAGTGCAAGGCGACGGGCCGCACGCTGTGGGACCTGCTCGACGAGGCGAGCGAACGATTCGGCCACTTCGCGAGCACGCAGGTCACGCTGCGCCTCGAGTCGATGGCCGCGGCGAGCGCGCTGTCGAAGCGGGTGCGGCAGAGCCCGCCGAGCGCATTCGCGGGCGTCGCGGTCGAGCAGGTGCGTGATCTGCTCGAGCCGGGCCTTGCCGAGGTGCCCGCCGACGTACTGCGATTCGACCTGGTCGACGGCTCGCGCATCATGATGCGGCCGAGCGGCACCGAGCCGAAGCTGAAGGTGTATCTCGACACGTTCAGCGACACGGGCACGGCGGCCGAGCGGCGCGCCGCGGCCGAGGCGGCCCTTTCGCGCGTAGAGGCTGCGGTGCGGGCGCTGTTCGAGGGTCTGCAGGGAGACGCGTAACCGTGCCGGCCCGCTGGGATGAGACGCGTACCGCCGCCTGGTTGCGCGTGCCCGGCGCCGATGACCACAAATACCGTCGCGGAGTGCTCGGCGCCCGCACCGGCTCTGCCGCATACCCCGGGGCCGCCGTACTCGGCGTCGCCGCGGCCTGGCGGGCCGGCATCGGCATGGTGCGCTACGTGCCGCCGGTCGAAGTGCGTCGGGCCGATCACGGCCTGCCCTCCCCCGCCGCCGCCGTACTCGCCGCGCACCCCGAGACTGTCTTCGGTGAGGGGAGCGGGCGGCCCTGCGACGCGTGGCTGATCGGCTCGGGCACCGACGCGGCGACGCGGCCGGACGCCGAAACGTCCGAGCTGCGCGCGATGCTCACGGGCGATGCACCGGTGGTGGTCGACGCGGGGGCGCTGGGGCTCACGGCCGAGATCGCGCGCTCGGGAGAGGCGCTCGCGCCCGCGGTGCTCACCCCGCACTTCGGAGAGTTCACCGGGCTCTGGGTCGCTGCAGGCCTCGGGGAGACGCCCGATGCCGGGTCGCAGCGCTCACGGGCGGCGGGCGTCGCCCGGCTCGCCGAGGCGCTCGGTGCGACGGTGCTGCTGAAGGGATCGGTGACGATCACTGCTGCTCCCGGCGCCGCCCCCGTGCTCGTGGGGCCTGCGACCGCGTGGCTCGCGACGGCCGGCACGGGCGACGTGCTCGCGGGAACGCTGGGCGCGCTCGTGGCCGCGCATGCCGATGCGGTGCGGCAGGACCCGGCGCTGCTCGCCGAGCTCGGCGCCGCGGCCGCCCACCTGCACGATGCCGCCGCCCGCATCGCGAGCGGCGGCATCGATGATGCGGCGGAGGGCCGACCGATCACGGCGCTCGATGCGGCGCATGCGCTGCCTGCGGCGTTCGCGCGGCTGCGGGCAGGCGAGCTCAGCGGGCCGTCTCGACCAGCAGGCCGGTGAGTTCAGCCGGCCGATGAGTTCAGCGAGCCGGCTCGATCAGCCCGCCGATGAATTCAGCGCGCGCAGGCGCAGCGGTCGGCCTGGGGCACGCCCGCGAGCGCGTCTTCGATATGCTCGCCGCACCCCTGCCAGGTCGGCTTGCTGCAGTTTTCACAGGTCACGCGTGCGCACACAGTAGTTCTCCTTCGGAACACGGTCAGATGGGCACCATCGTAGCGTTCGCGGCCGTGCGCGAACTGGCACGGCAAGGATCGGCAAGGCCCCGGCCCCGGCCCCGGCCCCGGCCCCGGCCCCGGCCCCGGCCCCGGCGACGATGCACCCGGACGAGCGGTGGCCCCCGGCGCGCAAGCGCCGGGGGCCACCGTCGATCCCTGCGGTCCCTGGGACCGCTGCGGGTTATGCGCGGCGTCGGCGCATCAGCCAGAGCACCGCACCGGCTGCGATGAGCAACGCACCGCCGCCCGCGAGGCCCGCGAGCTGCCCACCGGTGACCGCGAGGGGCACCGGTGCCGCCGCCGAGTACCAGGACTCGTCGTCGTCGGTCACGCCCTGCTGCGACGGGGTCTCGCCGGTCGCCACGGCCGTGTTGTGGTACTGGCCGAGCTTCGCGACTCCGTGAGCGGTGAAGGTCACCGACTCGCCGGGCAGCAGCACGCCGTCGAAGCCGGCCGGGGGTGCGATGGCGCCCTCCATGTCGTCATCGACCCGCACATCGGTGAGCGTCGTCGCGCCGGTGTTCGTCACGACGTAGCTCCACTCGACCTTGTCGCCCACGGTGAGCTGCGCGCCCGGCGCCTTGTCGTACTCGACCCCGTTGGTCTTCTTGACCAGCGAGATCGACGACGCGGCGCTGAAGCACGCTTCGGCAGTCGCCTCGTTCGAGGGCACTGTCGCGTCGCCCGGGGTGGTCGCCTGGGCGTTCGCGGTGTTCACCGCGCACCCCGCGTCGACCTGCGCCTGGGTCAGGCCCGAGTCGGCGGTCGCCTGCACCTGCTCGCCCGGAGCGAGCACGAACGGCTCGGCCGGCCACTCGCCCCACGCGATCTCGCCGAGGCCGGCGAGATCGTCGTGCAGCTCGATGCCCGTGAGCGTCACATTGCCGGTGTTGACGAGCGTGAAGCTCCAGCGCACCGTCTCTCCCGCCGCGGCGTCGCCCGTCAGCTCGCCGCTCTTCAGCAGCTGCAGCGAACCGCCCTCGGGCAGGGTCACCGTGGCGTCGGCGGGGTCGTCGACGGGGGTCTCGTTGGGGTCGAGGCCCTGCGCGGTCGCCGTGTTGGTCACGTAGCCGCGGTCGATATCCTGCTGCGTCAGCTGGTACCGGGCCGTCGCGGGAGCGCTGGCGCCCGCTTCGAGCTCGCCGGCTGCGCCCGGCCACTGGATCTCGAGGTCGACGACCCCGTCGAGGTGGTCGATCAGCTCGACCGCCGTCAGCGGGTTCTCGCCCGAGTTCGTGATCGTGAACGACCAGTCGACCCACTCGCCCGCGCGCGCTTCGCCCGCGAGCTTCCCGGTCTTCTCGAGATCGATATCCGAGACGCGGGTGATGTAGCCGAAGTCGACGAGGGTGCGCTGCTCGGCCTTCGCGAGCACGATGGGCCCCGAGTCGCTGTTCAGATCGCCGTCGAGGTCGTACGTGTTGACAACGACCATGTTCGCGGCGAACCCGAGCGATGCGGGGTCGACGACGGTGCGGTACTCGCCCGAGTGCAGCTGGTCGAAGAGGTACGAGCCGTCGGCCGCGGTCTGCGCCGTGCCGATCACGGTGCCCGAGGCGTCGAGCAGCTGGACGGTGCCGCCCGGGATGAGGGGCTCGCCCGCGTCGCGCACGCCGTCGGCGTTGAGGTCTTCCCAGACCACGCCGCTGATCGACGAGCCCACTACGCTCACCTCGGCCGGGTTCGAACGGCCGAGTTCGCCGTTGTGGCCGAGCCAGCCGTTGATCGTGTTGACGTAGCGGTCGCCCGAGCGCTGCCCGGCGACATCCATCGTGACGAGCAGGCCGCCGGTGCCGGCGGCGCCGCTCACGAAGTCGTGCACGACCACGCGCAGCGCGGTGATGCCGTCGATCGATGCGAGGTCGACGCCGGTCGCGTCGACCCAGCCGATCGAGTCATCGTTCGCGGCTGCCTGATACACGTCTGCCGCGGGGGCCGTCGTGTACTGCAGCGTGCCGTAGCCGTCGGCCGCCGGGTTGCCGGCGCCGTCGGTCACGACCGCCGACGCGAGTTTCGCGGTGCCCGAGAAGCTCGTGCCGCGCGCGTCGCCGTTGTAGGGCAGCACGTCGACGAAGTGGCTCTCGCCCTGCGAGGCGGTCTGGAAGTTGAACCAGCGGCCCTCCCACGATACCTGCGGGTCGCCGACCTCGATCTGCTCCTCGCCGACGACGACCTTCTCCTCGGTGATGACCTCGGCCTGGTAGACCGTGACGGTGTTCGTCGCGGTGCGCGCCCGCTCGGGCTGCAGCGTGCCCTCCGCGCTCACGACCGCCGTGTTCACCAGGCGGCTGTCGGCGGGCGCCTGCACCGAGGTGGTGGCGGTGTAGGTGATCTCGGGCAGCGTGTCGCCGGTGCGCACGACGCCGTCGTAGGTGAAGGTCAGTACGAGGCCCGATTCGGCGCTGCCGCTGCGGGTCACCTGCCACGGGGCCTGGAGCGAGCTCGTGTCGACCGACACGAGGCCGGCCGGCAGCGTGTCGACCACTTGGAGCTGGCGCACCTCGACGTCCTCGATCGCGCCGAGCGCGCGCTGCACGGTGGGCGTGAGCGTGTAGGCGAGCTGCGAGCCGCTCACGATCGAGCTGCGGTCGGAGCTCTTCGCGAGGCCCAGACGGTACGAGCCGATGTTCACGTACTGCGTGACGGCGGGGGTCTGCGTCGCGCCCTGCCAGTCGGTGAACGACCAGCGGGCGTGATCCTGCACGCTCGCGCCGAGCGGGGCCACGATCTTCAGCGGCACCGCGACGGTGAAGTAGCCGTTCTGCGCGACCCAGGCGCCCGCGGTGTAGGCGATGCGCACACCGCTCACGCCGGCGACGCCGCCGGCTGCGGCGATCGAGTCGACCCAGGTGTTGTTCTCGGGGTTCGCGGTGTCGGTGCCCGAGGTGTACTGCAGCGTGTAGTTCGCTGCATCCGTCGGGGCGGTTCCGTTGTTCGAGCCGACGTAGATGCTCGCGCCGTCGACGATCTGCTGCTCGGCCGGGTTCCAGAAATCGTACGCGACGAGGTTCGTCGCGGGCGTCGCCTGGCCGGTCGCGTTGTCGACCGCGGGGCGCAGCGAGGTGCGCGAGGCGACGACGCTGCCCAGCGAGATCTCTTTCTGGCTGACGTTCTGGAACGGCTGGCCCTTGCGGTAGGGGTCGGCGGTGATCGAGAAATCGCCCTGCTGGTCGGTGTAGAGCCAGATGGACTTGTCGCGCGAGATGTTGCCGTGCGCCGGCGGTCGGTTCACCGTGCCCTCGGCGGTGTTGCCTGCGGGCTCCTCGGCGACGGGCCCGCCGGTCGTGCTCGTCCATCCGTCGCCCGCGGCGACGGTGTTCTTCAGCTTGATCGCGCCGACGGTGTCGACGGGCACTTCGGCGTCGCGCACCCAGAAGCGCACGGTCGCCGAGGCCGTCGGGGCCTGGGCGAAGCCGTCGTAGGTCAGGGTCAGGCTGTTGCCCGACTGCTCGATGCCGACGCTCGCGTTCGCCTCGGAGACCGACACGACCTGCGCGACGAACTCTGCGTCGGCGAAACCGTTCGGGGCTTCGAGCGCGAAGCTGTCGGTGATGGTGAAGGGCTGCGCGAGCTGGGTGTCGATCGCGCCGATCTTGCCGGCCGCGTCCGTCACTGTGATCGGGAAGTCGATGTAGCGGGCGGGCACGGCGCCTGCGCCGTCGCCGAAGTCGAAGGTCGACTTCTTGTTGTTGTCGGCGCGGGTCTTCACGATGTCGGCGCGGGGTGCGCCGCGCACCTCGATCGGGCCGGTCGTCGCGGTCACCTGCGTCTCCGCGACCGATGCGGTGAGCTCCGGCTCGTAGACGCTGCCGTTCAGCACCGCGCCCGACGGAATCGCCTTGAGCACGCCGAAGCCGACGACGCTCGGGTTGCCCGTGCCGCTCCCGATGCTCACGGTCGCGGTGAGGGTGCGGCCGTCGGGCGACAGCGTGTAGCTCGCCTGGTAGGCGCTGCTCGAGCTGTCGAGCGAGCCGAGCGACTGCGGGTCCCAGCTCCAGCCCTCGGGCAGAGTCTGCTCGAACACGCCGCCGGTGAGGTCGGTCGCGTTCAGGTCCCAGCGGAACCCGACGACGTCATTGTTCGCGACGACGCCGTTGTTCGCGCCGTCATCGAACTCGTTCGGCACCTGGGCGCCGTCGTAGACGGTGGAGAGGGTGATCGAGTTGATCGTGTTGCCGTCGCCCTCAGCGGCGTAGGCGACGCTCGACGTCGCGACCGCTCCGGTGGCCGCGAGTGCGAACCCGACCACTCCGGCGATCGCGCGCTTCAGCTTCAATCGCCACCTCGCGCCGCGAGGCGACTCGTTCCGCAGTTCCATCACTACCCTCTTCCCCAGGTCTGCTCCGCAGCGCCAGATCGCGCTGCACCGACCCGGCTTCTACCCCGCGATGTGTTCAGGGGGGAACTTCAGGGCAGAAGCCGGGCACTCTCTAACACGGCGGAATTCGCGTTTCGTGACGCTCGGTTGACAAGATCTGAAAAAAATTTCCGGTCGATGTGTAACTTTCAGGAAAATTGCGCATACTGGAGCGGGGGAACTCGACGGGAACAGCCCGTTGCGGTGCATCAGTCGCGCACGACGCGCATGCGCATTCGGACGATGCGCGTGCGTTTTTCTCGGGGAGACCATCTTGGAACGCAGCGAGTCCGGAGCCGATGAAGAGCTCCTCCGCGCCAGCCGCGAAGGCGATACCGCCGCATTCTCCAAGCTCTGGGAGATGCACCGCGGGGCAGGGATCGTTGCCGCCCGCAGTCTCGCCCCCGGCCTCGAGGCCGAGGACGTGGTCTCGGAGGCCTATCTGAAGATCTTCACGCTGGTGCGCAACGGCCGCGGGCCGCAGGGCGCGTTCCGCCCTTACCTGTACCAGGTCATCAAGACGGTCGCCGCCGACCGCCTGCGCTCGCCCGAGCGCATGCACGCCGACATCGAGAGCGTGCCCGAGCTGCACGAGGCGGGCCCGTGGGAGGACAACGCGTTCGACCTCAACGCCGTCGCCGAGGCCTGGGAGACGCTGTCGCCGCGCTGGCAGGCGGCGCTCTGGTACACCGAAGTGGAGCAGCTGCCGCCCCGTGAGGCTGCCAAGCACCTCGGGCTCTCGGCGAACAGCACATCGGCGCTCGCGGCGCGAGCCCGGTCGGCGCTGCAGTCGGCCTGGGTCGAGGCGCACGCGAACCGCGAGGTCGCTGCCGCGGAGTGCCGCACGACGATCGAACGCCTGCAGCGCTACCAGCGCGGCACGCTCACCGCGCGGGCGGGCCGCGAGGTCGCCGCGCACCTCGAGCACTGCGAGCAGTGCGCGCAGATCGCCGCCGAGTTCGGCACCCTGAACCGTCGCATCGGCCTCGTGCTCGCGGGCATCGTGCTCGGCATGGGAGGAGCCGCCGCGCTGCTGCAGACGCTGCAGCCGACGGCCGCGATGGCCGCCGCGCTGCCGGCGATCCCGGGCGCAGGGACCGGCACGGCTGGCTCGACCGGAACGGCGGGTTCTGCCGGCACGGCCTCAGCAGGCTCGGTATCCGCGGGCGCGACGGCAGCGGGCACGACCGCAGCGGGCACCGTCGGCGCGGGCATCGGGCTCGGCGGCATCTCGCTCGTGGCGGCAGGGATCGCGGTCGCCGCAGCGGTAGTCACGGCGTCGGTCTGGCTGTCCAGCCCGCCGTCGTCGGAGATAATCGCCCAGCCGCCCGCGGCCTCCTCCGCCGACGAGCCCGCGAACGGCGCCGCCTCCGATACCGACGACGAAGACGGCCAGCAGGATATCGGGTCCGAGCAGGAGCGCGAGACGCGCGTCGTACCCGATGCCGCACCCGTGGGCGACGCCGGTGGTCCCGGAAAGGCGGTCGTCGACGCAGCGGCGGGCGCCGCCGACCCGTCGACCGCCGCTCCCCCGGAGCCGCCGGCGCCCGAAGATTCCGGAGGCTCCGGGGACTCCGAAGGCTCAGGGGAGACCGAGCAGCCGGTCGTCGTCCCGCCGGTCGATCCGCCGACCCCCTGGGTCGATCCGATGCTCACCACCGGGTTCGTCTGCCGCACGGATTTCGAGTTCTGGGGCATCGCGAATGCCTATGGAGCGATCGAGATGCGCGCGACATCGCCGGGCCGCGAACCGGTCGAACTGGTGCACCCGGACTTCGACCCCGCGAGCCCCGCGTCCCTGTTCGTGGACGGCGTCTACATCGACCCGCGGGGCAATGCGTTCACCACCGGCTTCATGACGCTGACCGATCCGAGCTGGCTGACCTACTGGCAGCTCCCCGCGCTGGCACCGCTCGATCAGTGGGGCGCGGCCGCGGTGGGCACGGACTACGCGACAGCCGTCATCGAGGCCCGCCTCGTCACGCCGGGCGGCGCGGTCTCCCCCTGGGAGACGATCAAGACCGCCGGCAGCGCGACGCCGAACTGCTGATCCGGAGCGTCGGCGCCCCCGGAACGGCAGCGGAGATCAGTCCCGCTCCGCCCCGTCGGGTTTCGCGCCGTCGACGCCCTCCCGCAGCGGGGCGGACGCATCGGACGTTCCGAGGTCGGCCTCGCGCACCCCGAGCGCGCGGTCGAGGCCGCACGCGATCCACGACGAGGTGAGCAGCAGGGCGCGGCAGATCAGGTTGAACCAGATCAGCAGACCGACCACCACTGCGAAGGTCGCGAGCAGGGGGTTGCTCGTCGCCCCGCCGAGCAGCGCCGTGCCGCCGAGCTTGAGCCCGAGCAGGGCGAGCCCGCCGACCAGGCATCCCATGAGCAGCCTCCGCCACGGCACCTCGATCTCGGCGAGGTAGCGGTGCATGATCGCGAGCAGCAGCGTGTCGAAGGCGACCATGACGGCATAGCGCACGAGCCGGCCGAGCGTGCCGAGCAGCCAGTTGTCGGGGCTCGCACCGAGCCAGTCGAGAATGACCGACATGAGCGTCGTGCTCGCCACCGTGAGCGCCGCCGAGGTCAGGATCAGCAGGAAGAAGACGACCGCGAGCACGAGATCGCGCAGCTTCAACAGCAGCGCGTTGCTGTACTGCTTCACCTCGAGCCCGAAGATGAGCCGCAGCGAGCGCCGTGTGCCGGTGAACCAGTTCACGGCGACCCACAGCAGCGAGGCGCCGGCGACGGCGCTCGTCCAGTCGAGCGTGCGCGCCTGCAGCAGCAGGGCCGGGTCGACCGCGCCCGGTTGGCCGTCGAGGGACAGCAGCCCCGGCACGAAGCCGTTGATCTGCGTGACGAGCGTGTCGAAGAGCTCGTCGTGCGAACGCAGCAGGATGCCGAAGATGCCGAAGCCCAGCCAGAGCGCGGCGAACACCGCGAAGAGCGCCTGATAGCTCATGCCGCCGGTGAGCACGCTGCCGCCGACGTCGGTGAAGCGCGAGAAGGTGCGCCAGGCGCGGGTGCGCTGCACCCACGCCCAGAAGCCCTTGCCGCGTTCGACGGTCTCGGAGACGAGCGACGCCCCGGAAGCGGCCTCGGCATCTCGCCGGGGGGCTTCAGGGGGCGTCATCACGGGCAGAGCCTATCGCACTCGCCGCAGCGGGCGTGAGGGCCTTGACTCAGTCGGTCTTGCCGGTGCGGATCGCAGCCTTCACCTCGGCGATCGCCTTGGTGACCTGGATGCCGCGCGGGCAGGCGTCGGTGCAGTTGAAGGTCGTGCGGCAGCGCCACACGCCTTCTTTGTCGTTGAGGATGTCGAGGCGCACCTGCGCGTTGTCGTCGCGCGAGTCGAAGATGAAGCGGTGCGCGTTCACGATGGCGGCCGGGCCGAAGTACTGGCCGTCGGTCCAGAAGACCGGGCAGCTCGTCGTGCACGCGGCGCACAGGATGCACTTGGTGGTGTCATCGAAGCGCTCGCGATCCTCGGCCGACTGGAGGCGCTCCTTACCGGGCGTCGCCGGTGCCGAGTTCGGCATCAGGAACGGGTTGACGGCGCGGAACGCGTCGAAGAACGGCTCCATGTCGACGATGAGGTCCTTCTCGAGGGGCAGGCCCTTGAGCGCCTCGACGTAGATCGGCTTCGAGATGTCGAGGTCCTTGATCAGGGTCTTGCAGGCGAGGCGGTTCTTACCATTGATGCGCATCGCGTCGGAGCCGCAGATGCCGTGCGCGCACGAGCGGCGGAACGACAGCGAGCCGTCGACCTCCCACTTGATGCGGTGCAGCGCATCGAGCACGCGGTCCGTCGGGTACATCTCGACGTCGAAGTCCTCCCAGTACGCCTCGCGCCCCGATTCGGGGATGTAGCGGCGGACCAGGAAGGTGACGGTGAACGGCTGGGGCGCGTCGGGAGCGGCCTTCGGTGCGGGTGCGGTGGCGTGACTCATGGCTCAGTACTTCCTCTCCAGCGGCGGGTAGCGCAACTCGCCCTGCTCGTTCTTCGTGAACGTGACCGGTTTCCAGTCCAGACGGATGTGATCCTCGGGGTCCGGTGAATGCGGGTCGCCGACGAGGTACGCCATGGTGTGCTTCATATAGTTCTCGTCGTCGCGCTTCGGGTAGTCGTCGCGCATGTGGCCGCCGCGGCTCTCCTTGCGGTTGCGCGCGGTGTACGCGAGCACCTCGGCGAGGTCGAGCAGGAAGCCGAGCTCGATCGCCTCGAGCAGGTCGGTGTTGAATCGCTTGCCGCGATCCTGCACGCCGACGTTCATGTAGCGCACGCGCAGATCGTGGATGGTGCCGAGCACCTGGGTGAGCGACTCGTCGGTGCGGAACACCTGGGCGCCGCGGTCCATGTTCTCCTGCAGCTCGCGGCGCAGATCGGCGACGCGCTCGGTGCCGCCTCCGGTACGCAGCTGCTCGACCATCTCGCGCACCTCGCGGGCCGGGTCCTCGGGCAGCGGGGTGAACTCGGCGGTCTGCGAGTAGTCGGCCGCGGCGTTGCCCGCGCGCTTGCCGAACACGTTGATGTCGAGCAGCGAGTTCGTGCCGAGGCGGTTCGAGCCGTGCACCGAGACGCAGGCGCACTCGCCGGCGGCGTAGAGGCCGGGCACGACGGTCTCGTTGTCGCGCAGCACCTCGGCCTGCACGTTCGTGGGGATACCGCCCATCGCGTAGTGCGCGGTCGGGAAGACGGGCACCGGTTCGGTCACCGGGTCGACGCCCAGGTAGGTGCGGGCGAACTCGGTGATGTCGGGGAGCTTCGTCTCGAGCACCTCGGCGCCCAGGTGGGTGCAGTCGAGGAAGACGTAGTCCTTGTGCGGGCCGGCGCCGCGGCCGTCGAGCACCTCCTGCACCATCGAACGCGCCACGATGTCGCGCGGCGCGAGATCCTTGATGGTCGGGGCGTAGCGCTCCATGAAGCGCTCGCCCGAAGCGTTGCGCAGGATCGCGCCTTCGCCGCGCGCGCCCTCGGTGAGGAGGATGCCGAGACCCGCGAGGCCCGTCGGGTGGAACTGGTAGAACTCCATGTCCTCGAGCGGCAGGCCCTTGCGCCAGACGATGCCGACCCCGTCGCCCGTGAGGGTGTGCGCGTTCGAGGTGGTCTTGAAGATCTTGCCGAAGCCGCCGGTCGCGAAGACGAACGACTTCGCCTGGAAGACGTGCAGGTCGCCGGAGGCGAGGTCGTAGGCGACGACGCCCGAGGGGCGGCGGTCCGCGCCCTCGCCGGTCATGACGAGGTCGAGCACGTAGTACTCGTTGAAGAAGTTGATGCCGAGCTTGACGCAGTTCTGGTACAGCGTCTGCAGGATCATGTGGCCGGTGCGGTCGGCGGCGTAGCAGGCGCGGCGCACCGCCGCCTTGCCGTGGTCACGGGTGTGACCGCCGAAACGGCGCTGGTCGATCTTGCCCTCGGGGGTGCGGTTGAAGGGCAGGCCCATGTTCTCGAGGTCGATGACCGCGTCGATGGCCTCCTTCGCGAGGATCTCGGCCGCGTCCTGGTCGACGAGGTAGTCGCCGCCCTTGACGGTGTCGAAGGTGTGCCACTCCCAGTTGTCCTCTTCCACGTTGGCGAGCGCCGCGGCCATGCCGCCCTGCGCCGCACCCGTGTGCGAGCGGGTCGGGTAGAGCTTCGTGATGACGGCCGTCTTCGCCTTCGGCCCCGCCTCGATCGCCGCGCGCATCCCGGCACCGCCGGCGCCGATGATGACGACGTCGAACTGGTGGTAGGTGACGCCGTCCTTGACGGTAACTTCTTCGCCCTCGTGGGTGTTCGTAGTCACGTGCTTCCTATTCTTCGAAATCTGTGTTCACTGCGTGCGCCGCTCAGCCCGTGAGCGGGATGCCGGTCAGCTCGCCGGGCAGAAGGAGGCGACGAGCGAGGGGTCGGCTCCGGCAGGGCAGGGGTCGAGGGTGAACACCACGAGGGTGCCCAGCACGATCAGCAGCGCCACCGCGAGGAAGATCAGCACCTTGAGGGTCTTCGCGACGCCCGTGCGCGACACGTAGTCGTTGACGATGGTGCGCATGCCGTTGCCGCCGTGGATGAGCGCGAGCCAGAGCAGCAGCACATCCCACCACTGCCAGAAGGGCTTGGCCAGCTTGCCGCCGACGAAGCCGAAGTCGATCGCGTGCACGCCGCCGGGCGTCGCGATGAGGTTCGAGAAGAGGTGGCCGAAGACCAGCACGACGAGCAGAACGCCCGATACGCGCATGTAGATCCAGCCCCACTTCTCCCAGTTGGTGCGCTTCTTGGCCGGAGCCTGCGAACGAGGAGCTTCGATGGTCGATGTCATATCCCTGGTCTCCCCTCTCAGAACCCGAACACGTTCATCAGGTGGCGCGGCAGGAAGCCGGCCATGGTGATGACCCACAGTGCGATAACGATCCAGAACATGGCGCGCTGGTGGTGCGCGCCCTTGCGCCAGTAGTCGACGAGGATGATGCGGATGCCGTTGTAGGCGTGGAAGACGACGGCTCCCACGAGCACGGCCTCGCCGAGGCCCATGATCGGGGTCTTGTACACGCTCATGACGGCGTTGTACGCCTCGGGGCTGACCCGCACGAGGGCGGTGTCGAGCACGTGCACGAGGAGGAAGAAGAAGATCGCGACACCGGTGATGCGGTGCAGCACCCACGACCACATTCCTTCGTTGCCGCGGTAGAGCGTGCCGCCGGGCCGGCTCTTCCGCTTCGGCGCGGCTGCGGCCTCTGCCGTTTGGGCTGTCACGTGCGTCCTCCTTGGTCCTGCCGAGTCGGGGCCTGCCCGACGCTGCCGCCGCGGTTCCGTGGCCCGGGCACGTCGAGGCGCGCCGAACCGTAACTGAGAATCCGCTGCAGACCCATTATGGCACCATTCTCGCCCGGCTCCAGCACGGCACGGCTGCGCTCCGCACCCCCGCAACATCTGATGATTGCGATGCCGGCGGGCCGATGCCGGCCGCCCGGGCGCTGGCGCGATCGTTCCGCCCGATGTCCGCATCCAGCCGATCGCCCTCCTGCGCGCGATAGTCTGGTCGGCATGTGTTCAGCTATGCCTGTGCGAGACAGCGCGTTGGATCGACTCACGTGCGTGATCCCTGCCGGCGGCGTCGGCTCGAGGCTCTGGCCGCTCTCGCGCGCCAACGCCCCGAAGTTCCTGCTCGACCTCACGGGCTCGGGCGACTCCCTGCTCAGCGACACGTGGTCGCGGCTCGCCCCGATCGCGCCGCCCGAGCGCGTGCTCGTCGTGACCGGCAACGCGCACCGCGCTTCGGTCGTCGACCAGCTGCCCGAACTGCTGCCCGAGAACCTCATCACCGAGAGCGAGCCGAAGGATTCGTCGGCCGCGATCGGGCTCGCCGCGGCCATCCTCGAGCTGCGCGACTCCGATGCGATCCTCGGCTCGTTCGCGGCCGACCACGTCATCCGCGGCGATGTGCTCTTCCAGCGCGCCGTCGCCGCAGCTGCCCGCGCCGCGGCCCAGGGCTACATCGCGACGATCGGCATCCACCCGTCGAACCCTGCGACCGGCTTCGGCTACATCGCGTGCGGCGGCGCCCGCACCGACATCGCGCCGTTCGACCTCTACGACGTGACCGAGTTCGTGGAGAAGCCCGACGCCGTGCAGGCGCAGGCCTACCTCGATCACGGCGGCTATCTCTGGAACGCCGGCATGTTCATCGCGCGGGCGAGCGTGCTGCTCGATCAGATGGCCGAGCAGCAGCCCGAGATGGTCGCCTCGCTGCGAGAGATCGCCGCCGCGTGGGGCACGAAGCATGCCGCGGCGGTGCGCGAGCGCCTGTGGCCGACGCTGCCGAAGATCGCGATCGACTACACGGTCGCCGAGCCTGCGGCGGCGGCCGGCAATATGGTCTGCGTCGCCGCGCACTTCGATTGGGACGACGTGGGCGACTTCGCGTCGGTCGCGAACCTGCTCACCCGCGGCCGAGGCAGCGACCTCGCCGTACTCGGCGACGGGGCGCAGGTGCTCTCGGACGCGTCGAGCGGCATCGTCGTCTCGGACAGCGACCGGCTCGTCGCGCTCGTCGGCATGGACGACGTGGTCGTCGTCGACACGGCCGACGTGCTGCTCGTCACTTCGAAGAGCCGCGCTCAAGACGTGAAGAACCTGGTGAACCGCATCAAGGGGTCGGGCGGCCGCCACCTGCTGTAGCCGGCCGACCAGATTCGGGCGCGCGCCTGCTCTCGAACGCCCCTATTCGGGCACGACGAGCGAGAACGGGTAGCGCTCGGAGCGCGCGACCCGCACCCCGTCGCCGCCGACGCCGCCCGCGGCATCGGCGCCCGGGTAGCGCTGCCCCGTGTCGAAGTCGGGGTCGGTCGAGATGACGACGCGGCCGCCCGAGTTCACGAGGGTGACGTTCGGCACGTCGGCGAGGTCGGCGAGCATGGCGCGCTCGAGCGACGACACCAGCACGTCGGCGCACGCGACGCCCCAGAACGCGCCATCGACGACGAGCGGCACCGCCGAGGTCAGCGTGATCTCGTTCGAGCAGAGGTAGTCGACGAAGGGGCCTGCGACATGGCGCTCGCCCGTCTCCTGCGGCACCCGATACCACTCGAGGCGCACGAGGTCGATGGCGGCCTGGCCCGGCCCGAACGTCGAGGAGGCGAGCAGGCTGCGGTCTTCGCCCTGCCACCAGGCCAGCGGGTTGCCCTCGGACACGACCGCGTCGCTCGCGCAGTAGCCGGCGCCGTAGATGGGCCGTTCGGTGACCGACAGCACCTCGTGGGCACCGGGGCGGATGAGGGCTGCGAGCTGCGCGCCCGTCAGGCGGCCGGAGGCCACCGCGCCGCGCAGCTCGTCGACGAGCCGCGGGCGCCACGCTTCGAGCGGCGTGAAGACCCCGTCGAAGAACACGTCGACCTTCGAGAGCATCCCGCTCAGCGCTTCATCGCGGGTCTGGCACGTCAGCGTCATCAACTCCCCCTACCGGCTCTCGACCGCCGCCTCCGGCTGTCGACGTGCCTCAAGTGTGTCATGAAGATCGCTCCCCTGCGGAGCGGCGAGGAGCTCGGTGCGGAATCCGATGAGCCAGCGCATCGACCCGCGCACGCTCTCGCGCACCGAAGCGCGGGCCGCGGCGACATCCCCCGCGCGCGTCGCGGCGATCTGGGCGGCGAGCAGTTCGTGGGTGGCGCCGCGCGCCGCGTCGTCCAGATCCTGCAGCGCGAGCAGCGGCGTGAACTCCGTCTGCACGCGCACATGCTCGCGCGTGAGGCGCACCGACTGGCTGAGGGCGGCGAGCTCGAGCTGCACCTCGGTGATGCGTCGGCGCCAGGCGTCGCTTTCGAGACCGCGCGCGGCCTCGAGGATGCCCCGGACGATGTCGAGCTCGTCCTCCATCGCGCGCTGACAAGCGTATTCGGCGCACGCGGCAGAGACGACCTCGTAGTGCAGCCCGAGATCCGAGAGCTCGACGCGCGGGATCTCCATGAGGGCGCGCGCGTTCACCTCTTCGACGGCCATGCGGCTCGGCCGCACGAAGCTGCCGCCGTTGCGGCCGCGCTTGGTCTCGATGAGACCGCGGTGCCGCAGCGTGCCGAGCGCCTCGCGCACCGTCACGACGGCCACGCCCATGAGGCTCGAGAGCTCGTTCTCGCTCGGCAGCTTCTCGCCCTCGGTGAACGCGCCGACCGAGATCGCCTGCACCAGTCGCGATTCGACGAGCGCGGTGCGGCCCTCTTCGCCGATGGGGGCGAATGCCGCGGTGCGCAGGCGGCTCGGCGGAGACTGCGCGGCGATGGTGTTCATCGGAGTCTCCTTTCCGTGCGGCATGCGCCACGCCTCGATTCTGGCAGGTCCCGCCTTCGAAGCCACTGAATCCGATGCATCGATCGTAACCAAAACGTGATTCGGGAGCGCCCGTTTGCAATTATTACCTATAAAAACATATGTTATGGTTTCAAACATCGATTCGACAACGACGTTGAGGAGCGAGACATGTCTCACACTTCACCCGCCGACACCGGCGCGGATTTCGGCCACGGCATCGCCCGGCCTCGCAAGCACGAGGAGCACACCCACCTGCTCCCCACCGCCTCCACCGCGGTATCGGTGCAAGGTGTCACGAAGCAGTTCGGCTCGTTCACGGCGGTGAAGGATCTCGACATCGAGATCCGCGACGGCGAGTTCTTCTCCATGCTCGGCCCCTCGGGCTCGGGCAAGACCACGGTCCTGCGCATGATCGCCGGCTTCGAGAACGTCACCGCGGGCAAGATCGAGCTGCACGGCAACGACGTCACGAACGACGCCCCTTTCGACCGCGAGGTCAACACGGTCTTCCAGGACTACGCGCTCTTCCCGCACCTCACCATCGCCGAGAACGTCGCCTACGGCCTGAAGGTGCGCAAGGTCGCCAAGGCGGAGCGCGACCGCCTCGTCGCCGAAGCGCTCGAGCAGGTGCAGCTCGCCCACGTGGCCGACCGCCGCCCCTCGCAGCTCTCGGGCGGCCAGCGCCAGCGCATCGCCCTCGCCCGAGCCCTCATTCTGCGCCCCCGCGTGCTGCTGCTCGACGAGCCCCTCGGCGCCCTCGACAAGCAGCTGCGCGAGCAGATGCAGGTCGAGCTCAAGCAGATCCAGCGCGAAGTCGGCATCACCTTCATCTTCGTCACGCACGACCAGGAGGAGGCGCTCACGCTCTCCGACCGCGTCGCCGTCTTCAACAACGGCAAGATCGAGCAGGTCGGCAGCCCCCGCGAGGTCTACGAATTCCCGCAGACCGAGTTCGTCGCGAAGTTCCTCGGCGTCACGAACCTGCTCCCCGCCGAGCTCTCGCACGAGCTGCTCGGCTCGGCGCAGACCCACAGCCTGCGCCCGGAGCGCGTGCACCTCGTCGACCCGACGGCGCCCGAAGAGCTCGGCACCGTCACCCTCGGCGGCACCATCGCCGAGGCCGTGTACGCCGGCCCCAACACCCGCTACCTCATCGATACCGACGGCGGCGAGCGCATCATCGCCGAGAAGCACAACTCGCAGACCCCCTCCACTGTCGCTTCGGCGCAGCGGGGCGACCGGGTCGCGGTGCGCTTCCACAGGGATCACGCCACGCCGATCCCCGGCGCCGATGGCACGGGCGCCGAGCAGACCGCCGCCTGACCCCCCCCAGACCCCGTACACCCACCACTACCCGGAAGCATCACCACCGCGGGCCCGGCCCGCACTCTCTCGCACAGCGGGACATCACACGAAGGAGTAATGATGAAACTCAAGAAACTGGCAGCACCGCTCGCCATGACCGCTGCGATCGGGCTCGCCCTCGTCGGCTGCGCCGGCGGCGGCGACACCGCAGGCGGCTCGGGCGAACTCAAGATCGACGTGCCCGATATCCCGATGATGGAGTCGCTCGGCGATGCCGAGAAGGAAGTCAACATCGTCGCCTGGTCGGGCTTCGTGGAGCCCGAATGGACCCAGCAGTTCGAAGAAGAGACCGGCTGCAAGGTCAACCGCAAGATCGCCGGCACCTCGGACGAGATGGTGCAGCTCATGCGCACCGGCAACTACGACCTCGTCTCGGCTTCGGGCGACGCGAGCCTGCGCCTCATCGTCGGCGGCGACGTGCAGCCCCTCAACCTCGACCTCATCCCGAACTTCGGCGACGACATCGTGGAGGGCATGAAGGGCCAGCTCTACGACACGCTCAACGGCCAGTCGTACGGCGTGCCCATCGGCCGCGGGGCGAACATCCTGCAGTACAACACCGATGTCGTGAAGGAAGCACCCACCAGCTGGGACATCACCTGGGAGAAGGACAGCCCCTACGCCGGCAAGATCATCGGCTACGATGCGCCGATCTACATCGCCGACGCGGCCGTCTACCTCATGGAGCACGAGCCCGACCTCGGCATCACCAACCCCTACGCGCTCGATCAGGATCAGCTCGATGCCGCAGTCGAGCTGCTGAAGCAGCAGAACGAGATCATCGGCGACTACTGGTCGGACCCGACCGCGCAGATCACCGCGTTCAACGGCGGCGACGTCGTCGCCGGCACCTCGTGGGAGGTGCTGAAGAAGCTGTCGGAGAACCCGTCGCTCGAGGGCACGCTGCCCGAAGAAGGCTCGACCGGCTGGTCGGATGCCTGGATGCTGGCAGCCGAATCCGACAACCCCAACTGCGGCTACCTGTGGATGGACTACACCTCGTCGCCCGAGGTGAACGGTGCGATCGCCATGAACTTCGGCATGGCCCCCGCGAACGCGGCATTCTGCGAGACCAGCGACGAGGCCCGCGAGCACTGCGACACCTTCAACGCGACCGATGAAGAGTACTTCTCGAAGGTATGGTTCTGGACCACCCCGATCGAGCAGTGCATCGACGGCCGCACCGACGTCACCTGCACCAACTTCCAGCAGTGGACCGACGCCTGGATGACCGTCAAGT